>NZ_VFNP01000001.1:1994020-2658694 GCF_006715635.1 Streptomyces sp. SLBN-118 | reverse complement strand
CGTCGACGAGCCGGAAGACACAGCTGAGAACGGAACCGGGAACGGCCTGCTGAAGCAGGATCGCGCACGCCTCGTCGACCGCGATCCGAAGATCCTCGATCTCGTCGAGGGTGAAGTCCAAGCGCGCCGCGAGACCGGCCGTGGCCGTACGCAGCACGGACAGGTAGGCACCCGCAGCGGGCAGCCGGACTTCCACGAAGTCCTGAGTCCCGGGCTCGCCTGCGATCTGGGACACCCTCACCTCCAAGGTGGCACAAGCTCAACGGGGCTACGGGAGGGGAGATCCCGGAGCCGTAGCTACGTTCTCGTACGTAGCCGGTACTGGCCCGGCGACGCTATCGCGATCCATAGTGCCCTGTCGCCGGGACCCCCAGTCGGTGGCTGTCACTCATGGTAAGCATATGAGTACGCACAGTGGCTAGAGGTCTGCAAGGCCTAATTATGAGGAACCGGCGGAGGGTTGACGTACCCACGCGTCAGACGGTCGAACCGTCGGCGGAGCACCGTCGCCAGGGAGCGCCCGGCTCCCCGCCCTCCACGCACGTCTGGCTCTGCGGCACCGGCTGAGGGCTGAGGGCGGGGCGGTTCTGCTACGGGCGGACACTCGCTCATGACTGCCAGATTACGACGCGGGTTACGTGCCCGACCGCACGCTCGACCCGCACATGGTGCTCCAGCCGGTCATGCCGGCGCTGCTGCAGCCGTGGTCCGCGGAGTTCGCGCCGGCCTCAGTCGCCGGAGGCGGCGGCCTGTCGCGAGGGATCCTGACCGGTGATGACCGCGGCGATCGTGGTGCCGGGAGCGAAGGCGCCCTCGGCGGCCAGTGCAGTGAGCCCGTAGAGCATCTTGGCGACGTAGACGCGCTCCACAGGAAGATCGTGACGGGCTTCGAAGTCGTCCGCGAAGGCGGTGAGTTCGGGGGTGGTGCGGGCGTATCCGCCGAAGGTGAAGCGCTCGTCGAGCCACCAGTCGCCCAAGCGGTCGCCGAGGGCTTCGTGCTGGAGGCGGGATATCGCCTCCGTGAGGAAGCCGCCTTCGAGGACGGGAAAGCCTATGGCGCGCCGGCCGGGCGCGAGACCGGCGGCGAGCCCCGCCAGGGTCCCGCCGGTGCCGCAGGCGACGGTGACGACGTCCGCGGCGCCGCTCAGCTCCTGACCGAGGTCGGCGCAGCCATGGACCGCCAGTGCGTTGCTCCCGCCTTCGGGGACGACGTAGACGTCGGCCGGTGTCCCGGCCACGTCGGCGCTCGAAGCGCGGGCCATGTCCATGATCTCTGCCAGCCCGTCCGGCTCGGATTTGCGGCGGTACAGCGAGCGGGAGACGAACACGAGCCGCATGCCGTCCGCCGCGCACCTGGCCAGGGACGGGTTCAGGGGGCGTGAGGCCAGTTCGTCGCCGCGGACGACGCCGGTCGTCCCGAAGCCCAGGAGGCGGCCCGCGGCGGCGGTCGCGCGCAGATGGTTTGAGTAGGCACCCCCGAAGGTCAGGAGCGGGCGCCCCGCTGCCGCCTGAAGGTTGCGGGAGAGTTTGCGCCACTTGTTGCCGGGGAGGTCCGGATGGATCAGATCGTCCCGTTTGATCAGCAGACGTATCCCTCTTCGGGTGAAGCGCTCGTCCTCGACCGCCAGCAGCGGCGACGGCAGTCGCGGCCGCAGGGTGGTGGTGAGGTTGAGCGCTTCCCTGGTCACGCACTCATTGTCACTTCAGCCGGTCATGGATGCGTGCGCGCATGGCGTCCATCGTGAAGCCCCGGGGGTCGATCTTCCCCGGCTGCCATTCGAGATGGCCGATCACCGAGCGGGCGGTCCAGCCGTGGTGGCGGCAGACCGCCGCGGCCGCCCGAGCGATCGCATCCACCTGGACCTCCGGCCAGGGGTCCTGGCCGTCGCCGAGGTTCTCGCACTCGAATCCGTAGAAATGGCGGTTTCCGTCCGTGTTCGCCTCGTTGTCGGGAGGCAGCGCCTTCTCCGCGATGACGGCGTTCAGGACATCGTCGTCACCGAGCCCCGCGTGATTGGCGCGGCCGTAGCCGACGAGATGGACCGTGCCGTCCTTGGCCACGACTCCGTGGCACAGCGGGCCCGGCAGCTCCGCGAAGCCGTCTTTGCACAAACGGACCGTGTTCGCGGTGCCCCTGGTGACGGTGTGGTGGATCATCACGCCGTGCACCGGGCCCCATGGGCCCTTGTGATTGCGGTTGTGCGTGCGCCATTCGCCGACTTCGACGACTGTCAGCCCCTCGTCGCGCAGCGCGTCGAGGAAGCTGTCCGCGGGCATGGGTTCGGACACGACTGTCTCCTTGGGCGTGTGAGTGGAAGCGCATTAAATGTGCCGTACTGCGCTTTTACTCCCAACTCCCGTGGAATGACCATATGTTGACACGAGCGTGCGAACGGATCCGGACAGCGGGCGGCTGGCCGCACCTGCCCCGGCCGATGCCCACCTAGTCCCATCCATTTGTGTAATGGCGCGGCGACTCTCCGTGCTGGAAGGCTTGCGGGCGCAGGTCAGACCCGTGATCGAGAGGGAGTCCCATGTCGGTTGGTTCGGTTGGTTCTGTCGGTGACGAAGTCCGCGAACAGCAGACGCCGAAGCAGCAGAGTCTTGGTACGGCCGCGGCGCGGAACCTTGCGACAACGACGAAGTCCGCCCCGCAGATGCAGGAGATCACCTCCCGGTGGCTGCTGCGCATGCTGCCGTGGGTGCAGGTACAGGGCGGTACCTATCGTGTGAACCGCCGCCTGAGCTACTCGGTCGGCGACGGGCGCGTGACCTTCGTGCAGACCGGCGACCGGGTGGCGGTCATCCCTGCCGAGCTGGCCGAGCTGCCCGCCCTGCGGGAGTTCGACGACGAAGCGGTCTTCACCGAACTGGCGAACCGCTGCGAGCAGCGGGAGTTCGCGGCCGGCGAGGTGCTCGCCACCTCCGGTGCGGCGGCCGACCGGATCTTCCTGCTGGCCCACGGCCGCGTGGAGCAGATCGGCACCGGACCGTACGGCGACGAGACGGTGCTCGGAGTTCTCGCCGACGGCGCGTACTTCGGCGATCACGCGCTCCTCGACGGGGAGGCCCCCTGGGAGTACACCGCGCGCGCCGCGACCGCGTGCACGGCGCTCGTGCTGACCCGGGCCGATGTGCTGAACCTCGCGGAGCGCGCGCAGCCGCTGCGTGCGCATCTGGACGGGCTGGCATCCCTTCCGCACCAGCGCACCAACAAGTACGGCGAGGCGGCGATCGACCTGTCCGCGGGCCATGTCGGCGAAGCCGTCGTCCCGCACACCTATGTCGACTACGACGCGGCGCCGCGCGAGTACGAACTGAGCGTCGCCCAGACCGTGCTGAAGGTCCACAGCCGTGTCGCCGACCTCTACAACCAGCCGATGAACCAGACCGAGCAGCAGCTGCGGCTCACGGTCGAGGCGCTGCGTGAGCGCCAGGAGCACGAACTGGTCAACAACCGCGAGTTCGGCCTGCTGAACAACTGCGACTACGGCCAGCGGCTCCAGCCGCACGACGGTGTGCCCAGCCCAGACGACATGGATGAACTGCTCTCGCGGCGGCGCGGTTCGAAGCTGTTCCTCGCTCATCCGCGTGCCATCGCCGCCTTCGGGCGGGAGTGCAGCAAGCGCGGACTGGTGCCCGACAGCGTGGAGGTGGCGGGGCAGCATGTGCCCGCCTGGCGCGGTGTTCCGATCTTCCCCTGCAACAAGATCCCGATCACCGAGGCCCGGACCACCTCGATCATCTGCATGCGCACGGGCGAGGCCGACCAGGGTGTCATCGGCCTCCAGCAGAGCGGGATCCCCGACGAGATCGAGCCCAGCCTCTCCGTCCGCTTCATGGGCATCGACGAGCAGGCGATCATCTCGTACCTCGTCACGGCCTACTACTCGGCGGCCGTGCTGGTGCCGGACGCGCTCGGTGTCCTGGAGAACGTCGAGGTGAGCCGCTGGCGGTGACCCGGCCCGCCGGGGGCCGCCGAACCGCACCCGCGCCCCCTGCCCCCATTCTCGGAGCACCAGGTCCAACGCCTGGAAAGGACTGCCCGGTTGACCATGCCCGACACCATCGCGGCCGGCGAGGCCGTCGCCCTCCTCGAGCGCACCCGTACCACCGTCCATCCCCATCTGCGCACCACCGTGGAGTCGCTGCCCGGATCCATACGCCGTGTCGCGATGTACCACTTCGGCTGGCAGCATGCGGACGGCACCCCGGCCGCGGACTCGGCGGGCATGGCCATCAGGCCCGCTCTTGTGCTCGCCGCGGCCCGGGCACTGGGCGGGGACGGGCAGCACGCGGTGCGGGCGGCGACCGCCGTCGAGCTGGCGCACAACTTCACGCAGCTCCACGACGACGTCATCGACGAGGACCCCACCCGCGGGCACCGCCCCACCGCATGGACGGTCTTCGGTATTCCGGACGCGATCATCGCGGGCGACGCCATACTCGCCCTCGCGCTGCGTCTGCTCGCCAAAGACCCCCACCCGGCCGCGGGCGCTGCCTCGGAGCGGCTCGCGGCCTGTGTGATCGAGCTGTGCGCGGGGCAGCAGGCGGCCTGCGCCTTCGAGGAGTGTGCGCCGCACGAGGTCTCGCTCGACGACTGTCTCGCCATGGCGACGGCCAGGACCGGAGCGCTGCTGGGCTGTGCCTGTGCGCTCGGCGCGCTCTACGCGGGAGCGGGTGAGGAGGAGGCCGCTGCCATGGACGCCTTCGGCCGGGAGGCAGGGCTCGCCTTCCAGCTCATCGACGATCTGATCGGGATCTGGGGCGACCCGGAGCGCACGGGCAGACCGGGCGGCGCCGATCTGGCCGCCCACAAGAAGTCCCTGCCCGTGGTCGCCGCCCTGACCTCCGGCACCCCGGCCGGGGCGGAACTGGCAGATCTCTACCGCGGCCCCATGAACGCCGCGGCGGTGCGCCGTGCCGCGGAGGCCGTGGACAGGGCGGGCGGCCGCGACTGGGCGCAGCTGCAGGCGGCCGACCGGATGGCCCGTGCAGTCCACGAGCTCGCCCGCGCGGTTCCCGATCCGGCGGCGGCGGGCGATCTGCTGTCCCTGGCGGAATTCGTCACCCGGCGCACGCGCTGAGCTGTCCGGGCTGCCCGTACCGCCATATCCTGAAGGTATGGGCAGCCAAGGACGTGAGATCCTTCACGACCCGCAGGCCGAGCATGTGTGCCCGGCGTGCGGACAGTCTGTCGCCACGGTCGTGAAGCGGCACAAGACTCTCGGGACATTCGTCCCCCTCTGGGGTCCGGGCCCCTGCCACAATCCCGAATGCCCTGCGTATGCCGACACCCAGGGTGAGCACCCGGGCGGGCAGCGGGATGAGCAGCGAGCCCGGCAGGAGGAGGGCCACCCGGACACGCAGCACACCGAGGGGTCCGGGGGTGGGGCGGGCGACGAGCCCGGCGCCCCGGTCGGGACCACTTGAGGGATCCCGCCTGTTCAGCGGAGGGCTGCGTAGCGCTACAGTCCGCGCCATGTCATCGGAGTCGACGGAAGTGTGGGCGGGCTGGTACCGCGACCGCACGGGCGCGGAAGCGGTCACGATCGCCGCAAGCGGGCGCCAACTGCGCACGTGTATCAAAGGTGTTGAGTATGAAGGGGAGACCTTCGCCGCTCTGGCGCCGGTGGGCGCACACGGGGTGCTGTCCTCCTGCGTACTGGAGTGGGACATGCCGCTGCCCGTGCAGTGGGACGGAAGGGTCGAACACGCCACGCTCAGCTGTCTGTTGACGCTCGGCGAGCCATCGCAGGACGGCGGGTCGATCGAGCGTGCGGACCTCAATCTGACCCTGCACTACGGGGGAGCGGCATACGAATCCGGTGTCGCCGGCGGCGACTTCGGCGATGCGCTCGGCCGGATACGTGGGCAGCTGCCGGCGGGCGCGGAATTGGTGGTGCGGACACCGGTGGGTGCCTGACGCCACACGGGACGGCCGCAAGGTGACAGCCGTACGGTGACGGCCTCAGCGCAGGCCCTTCCAGCCCCAGCGCGGGGTCGGGCCGGGATCGCCGAGATCCGTGCCCACCGGGTCGGCCGAGACCGACCGGGCGATCTTCGTACCCCAGTCGAAGTACTCCACCACCCGGCGGCGCAGCAGCTTGTCGTCCGGGAGCTCCTTCTCCACCGCCGCGGTCATCAGCTCCATCCAGCGCAGTCGCTGCTCCTCGGTGATCGAGAGCCCGAGGTGGGCGCGGAGCAGAGTCTGGTGGCCTCCCAGCTCGGCGGTGAAACGGGCCGGGCCGTCGAAGATCTCGGCGAGCCAGACGGCGACATGCTCGATATGCGTGGGCGTGAAGTCGGCGAAGACGGGGGCGAGCAGCGGATCGGCGAGGACCGCGTCGTAGAAGGTGTTGCTCAGCCGCCGGAGGGCGTCCATGCCGCCCACGGCCTCGTACAGCGTCTCGGGACGCTCACTCGGGCTCGTCGTCATGGGGCAAGCCTAAGCGCGAAGCGGCGGAGGGGCGCCCCTCACTTTCGTGGAGGGACGCCCCGGCGTGCGTGGAGATCCGGTCAGGAGACGCGGGCGATCGCCGCCGCCAGGCCGTTCGCCCACAGCCGGTTCACACGGGAGCTCTCCTGCGCGTTCGGGTAGGCGTTCTGGCAGGACGGGCCCGGGCCGCCGCCCGACATCAGCTCGCTGCACGGGCCCGAGTAGTGGTCCGGCAGGCCCAGCACGTGCCCGGTCTCATGGGCCGTGACGCGGGTGGAGTTGTACTGCTGGTTCTGCCGGTAGTCGAGGAAGATGTAGCCGCGGCCGTGCCCGTCGGTGCTCGCGTACGAGCCGCGGGAGTCGTTGCCTTCGTAGTACCGGAAGTCGGGGCTGCTGCCCTCCTGGAGCTTCACATTGCTGACCGAGCTGTTCCAGATCTGGGTGCTGCGGGATATCTGGCTGCGGAAGCTCGGGGCGTTGTTCGTGCTGTAAATGACGGTCACGGCCTGCGCGCCGGGTTTCGCGGCGCGCTTCTCCGCGACCGACTTCACGACGGCGTCGAAGAATGCCTTGGTCGCGTTGGCGTCCTCGGCGGACCCTTCGTAGGCGGCGTACGACTGGGTGGCGGCCTCAGGGGAGTTGGCCGGCGTGCCGGTGTTCGTGGCGGCGGTGGCGGGAACCGCGCTCAGCGCAGCGGCGAGACCGAGGCCGAGTGCGGCGGAGAGTAACGTTCTCTGGTGACGCATGTGGGGGGCTCCTGCGTGTCCGGTGAACTCCTACGAGTGGGGTTCGGTACGGCAGAGTTTCGGGGAGCCGGCCCCTCTCGGGGATGATGTCAATGGCCGATAACACGAGCGCATCGCCGTGTCCCGGTCAGTCCTCTGCGCCCCAACCGCAGTGTCTGGTGTGACTGTTGGGGCTGGCTTTACCCTCTGGTCATGGAGCTCGAGGTGAGGCACCTCCGTGCGCTGTGCGCCATAGCGGACACCGGCAGCCTGCACAAAGCCGCCCGGCAACTGGGCGTCAGCCAGCCGTCCTTGACCACCCAGCTGCGGCGGATCGAGAACTCCCTGGGAGCGCAGCTCTTCTCGCGTGAACGCACCGGCTGTCGGCCGACCCCGCTCGGCCGATCCGTCCTGAGCCGTGCCCGCCCGCTGCTGGCCGACATGGCCGCCCTGGTCGTCGAGGCCAAGGCGTCCGCCGCCCGGGCGGGCGGCCCCAGGCTGCGCATCGGCTCCACAGCCAGCCGGGCGCTTGCCGGCTGGCTGCGCCGATTACGCCAGCGGCTGCCCGGCACCGATATCTCGCTGCATGTGGATGTCTCCGCAAACGCCCTGCTCAGGATGGTCGCGGCGGGCCAGCTCGACGTGGCCTTCGTGCACGAGGTGGAGGGATGCCCCCTCCTGGTCCCGGACGCACTGTCGTCACGCGTGCTGGTCGAGCGCGAGCCGCAGTTCATCTCCATGGCCCATGACCATCCGGCCGCCGCCATGCCCGTCGTGGAACTCGCCGACCTGGCCGAGGACCGCTGGATGGTCGATCCGACGGTGGACGGCGAGTGGGACGGCCTGCGCCGCGTTTTCAGCGCCGCAGGCCTCAACCCGCGGATTTTGCACGGCGATTACCACACCGCGGCCTCTCTGATCGCGATCGGTGAGGCGGTGGCACCCTGCCAGCCGACCTCGGGCCCGCGCGAGGACATGGCGATCCGGCCGCTGCGGGGCGACCCGCTCGCCGTACGACTGCTGCTGTTCCGAAGACCCGCAGCCTGCGAGGAACTGCACGAGGCGGTGTACGCGGAACTGGCGGCGGCCTACCGGGAGGTGGCGCTGCGCGCGGCCGCCTACCGGCAGTGGCTGCGGCGGCACAAGAGTCCACTGCTGCCCGCACCCGCGGCCTGACCTGTGTTCGCCGGTGGCCGCAAACAGGGCTGCGTATCGGGCCCGCCGAGGTTTTCCACAGGCCCGAACGCTTGTCGGTGGCGGCCTGCATCATGGCCTCATGACCGATCTTGAGTCGCTGCACGATTCACTGCTCGTACGGCGTGCGCTCGCAGGTGTCTGGCTCGCCTCGATGGCCTTGTGGCTGACCGGCTGCGGGCTCGGCTCCGGGGACGATGCCGAGGCTCCGTTCGCGGCCACTGCCGCGGACGTCCCCGAACTGCCCCTGGACCGCTATGAGCTGAGCGCAAAGGAGTACACACGCTTCGACCAGGCACAGGACCGTCTGGCGCAGCGCTGCATGGTGGGCTTCGGATACGCGGACTTCCCGCTCGACCCGAAGCTCCCGCAGGGCGGGGCGGCGCCGATCCTGTCGGTGCTGGTGTCCTCGAGCCCCTTCGGGACGCTCGACCTCGACCGTGCCGGCCGCTGGGGATACGGCTGGGATCCAAAGACGAGCGTCGTACCCGAGCACACGGGCCGCGCGATGACCGAGGAGGAGCACGGAATCCTCTACGGCAGCCGCCTCGGGGGCGCGATGACGGTCCACGGGCGCAAGGTCCCTGCGAGCGGCTGCTCAGGCGAGGCGAACAAGCAACTGACCAGCGGAGTCAAGGACTCCAAGCGCATGTGGTCCTACGTCTCCGGGCGCGAACAGAACCTGATCAGGACCGAGCCCAGGAACGAACGGATACGCAGGGCGTGGGCCACCTGGTCCCAGTGCGTCGTGGACAAGGGGCTCAGCCGGTACGAGAGCCCGGACAAGGCGTTCGCGGACAAGGCCTGGCACCGGGGCAGCGGCGGCAATACGACCCGCAGTGAGCGGGAGTTGGCGACGGCGAGGGCTGATGTCGAATGCAAGCGGAAGCACGACACGGTGCGGGAGTGGTGGGAGGCCCGCGCGCAGATCCAGCGCGCTGACATCGAGCGGAACAAGGCGGCGTACGAGGCGGTGCGGCGGGACCTGGATGTGGTGAGGGCCAACATACGCAGGGCACTTGACGAGTGATGAACGGTTGCGGATCCCTCGTCGTCGGTATCGTTCCGCGCGGAATCAGCCGACCCAGTCATGGGCGCCGGAGGGGGAGAGGCCGTGCCACCAGGTAGAGAGCGTTCCCGGATGATCGCCACGGAGGGCGGTCACCGTGTGACGCCTGCCGAACTGTTCTTCGACTTGGTGTTCGTGTACGCGATCACGCAGGTCACGGCGCTGATGGCGGCGGACCCATCCCTGCTTCGGCTGCTCGGCGGGGGAGTCGTGCTCGCCCTGCTGTGGTGGTGCTGGTGCTGCTTCGCCTGGCTGGGCAATGTCGTACGGGCCGACTCCGGGGCGATGTTCGCCGTGCTGGTCGCCGTGATGGCGGTGGTGCTGGTCGTCACGGTGACGGTGCCGGAGGTCTACGACGACCTGCCCGGCGGCCTGTACGCACCCTTGGTGTTCGTCCTGTGCTACGGCGCTGTCCGCGTCCTGCACCTGGTCACGTACTGGATCTCCAGCCCCGGCGACGAGGCGCTCCATGTCACCCTGCGCCGCACCGCGCTGCTGTCGGTGGCACCGCCGTTCGTCGTGCTCCTGGTCGGCTGCGCCTTCACCGGCCTGACGCAGGTGCTCATCTGGCTCGGTGCGGTCGTCATCGACTACAGCGGCATCTACATCACCGGCTCATCGGGCTGGCGGGTCGCCTCGCCGGCCCACTTCGCCGAACGGCACGGACTGATCGTCATCATCGCGCTGGGCGAGTCGATCGTCGCGATCGGGGTGGGAGTGTCCGGCCTCCCCGTCTCCACCCCGGTGCTGGCCGGGGCCGCCGCGGGACTGTTGGTTGTCGCGGGGATGTGGCGCCTGTACTTCCGCCAGATCAGCGAGCCGGCCGAAGAGCGCCTGACTGCCTTGGAGGGCGACGATCGAACCCGCCTGGCACGCGATGCGTACACCTTCCTGCACCTGCCGCTCGTCGGGGGCATCGTGCTCACGGCGCTCGGCATGAAGAAGGTGCTTCACCAAGTCGCGGACAGCGAGCACTACGGCCTGTCCGAGCCCCTGCACGGCGTGGTGGCGTGGGCACTCGCCGGCGGGGTGGGCATCTTCCTGCTCGCGGCGGCGGCGATCCTCCTGCGCACCAGCGGCCGGGTGTCCCTCGTCTTCATCATCGGCGGCCTCGCCTGCCTGGCCGCGGGCGTGCTCGTCGTCCTGGTGCCGGCTCTGCTCGCCCTGGCGTTGCTGGCAGCGGCGGTGCTCGGCCTGGTGGTCCTGCACAGCCGGCGGACCGGGTCCGCCAGGCAGGTGCGGCATAACGCAGACAGACAGACAGACAGACACGACCGCACCCGGCCTCCCGAGACGGGGACCGGGTGCGGTCAAGTCTGCGATGCGGATCAAGCCTTCTTGGTCTCCCAGAAGATCTTGTCGATCTGGGCGATGTAGTCCAGCGCCTTTTGGCCGGTCGCCGGGTCCGTCGATGCCTTAGCGGCCGACAGCGCCTTGAGGGCGTCGTTGACCAGCTGGTGCAGCTCGGGGTACTTCTCGAAGTGCGGCGGCTTGAAGTAGTCGCTCCACAGCACCGAGATGTGGTGCTTGGCGAGCTCCGCGCGCTGCTCCTTGATGACCGTGGCGCGGGCCCGGAAGTGCGGGTCCTCATTGGCCTGGAACTTCTCCTGGACGGCCTTGACCGACTCGGCCTCGATACGGGCCTGGGCCGGGTCGTAGACACCGCAGGGCAGGTCGCAGTGGGCGCTGACCTTGACCTTCGGGGCAAACAGGCGGGAGAGCATTGAGCTGTCCTTCCTCGTGATCGTCTTCTCAGGTGGGACATTACTCCGTGAGAGCGGCGTTTTCGCGAGTGCCCCCTAGGGCTTAGGACAAAAGTCCAGGGTCAGTATGGGACTGGTGGGCGAACATACCGTGGGACTCGGAGGTGGCGGATGACCGATCAGGGGCGGGAGCCGAAAGTGCCTTTCGGAGTCGCCGAGGTGACAGGTCCTTCCATGTACCCGACGCTCAAGCACGGGGACCAACTGCTGGTGCACTACGGCGCGGACGTGCGCCCCGGTGATGTCGCCGTGCTGCGTCATCCGCTCCAGCAGGACCTGCTCATCGTCAAGCGGCTGGTCGAGCGGCGCGAGGACGGCTGGTGGGTGCTCGGTGACAATCCGGGGGCGGAGGGGGACAGCCGGCTGTTCGGCACGGTGCCCCATGACCTCCTCCTGGGGCGGGTTCGCGGCAGATACCGGCCGCTCGCACGGGATCAGCGATCGGTGCGCGGGGTCGCCTCCTGGGCGTTCTCGGCGGTGAGGCCCGTACTGTCCGACCGGTCCGTCTCGAGGCGTTTGCGGGCACGGTAGGCGGCCACATTGGCGCGTGTCGCGCAGCGGTCCGAGCAGTAGCGGCGGGAGCGGTTGGTCGAGGTGTCGAGATAGGCGTTGCGGCACGGCGCTGCCTGGCACAGGCCGAGCCGGTCGACTCCGTACTCGGTCAGATGGAACGCGAGCCCCATCGCGGCGATCGCGGCATACCCCGCCGTCGCGTTGGTCGGATGGTCGGCCAGGTGCATGTGCCACTTGGGGCGGCCGTCCTCGTGCCGGTAGTCGTGACCCGAGATCTGCGGGTTGACCGGAAACTCGAGCAGCAGGGAGTTGAGCAGGTCGACCGCGTGGGTCTCGTCGCCCGCGTCGGCCGCGGTGAAGACCGCGCGCAGCCTGGCGCGTACGGACCGGAGACGGGTGACGTCCGCGTCGGTGGCGCGCCGCGCGGCCTGGGCGGAGACGCCGAAGAGTTCCCGGACGGCGTCGACCGAGGTGAGGGAGTCCTTGTTGCGGGTCGGCTCCTCGGTGTTGACCAGGCGCACGGCGTAGTCCGAGTAATGGGCCAGTTCCACTTGTAGTCCTTACCGCGGAGGTCTGGTGTCGACGTAACAGCTGTTATTGCTTCGAGGGTATTACGGAGGGGAGGGTTCCGGTGTCGGAGGCGATGACGGGAGCGGACTGGCGGGCCTGGCAGCAGAGCTGGGACCGACAGCAGGAGTGGTACATGCCCGATCGCGAGGAGCGGTTCCGGGTGATGCTCGACATGGTCGAGGCGCTGGTGCACTGGCTGCGCAGACCGCTGGCCGCGCTGTACGGACAGATCGCCGGGCTAGTGCGCGAGGGCGGAGCCTTCATCAACGCGGACCACATGATCCATGCCGAGACGCTGCGGAACGCAGGATTCGGTGAGGCCCGGGCTGTATGGGCCCCACCCTCCGACACGCTGCTGTTGGCCGTGAAGTAGACGGCGGTCACGGACACAGAAAACGGCCACGGACACGGAAAAGCACGGAAAAGGGCGGTACGGACACCAGGTCCGTACCGCCCTTTCCGTGTCGCTTAAAGGACCTTCGAGAGGAAGGCCTTGGTGCGGTCGTGCTGCGGGTTGTTCAGGACCTCGCGGGGGTGGCCGGACTCGACCACGACGCCGTCGTCCATGAACACCAGCGCGTCGCCGACCTCACGCGCGAAGCCCATCTCGTGCGTCACGACGATCATCGTCATGCCGTCCTCGGCGAGGCCGCGCATCACGTCGAGTACCTCGCCCACCAGCTCCGGGTCGAGCGCCGATGTGGGCTCGTCGAAGAGCATCAGCTTCGGCTCCATCGCCAGCGCACGGGCGATGGCGACGCGCTGCTGCTGACCGCCGGAGAGCTGGGTGGGGTAGTGCTTGCCCTTGTCACCGAGGCCCACTCGGTCGAGCAGCCGCTCGGCACGCGCACGGGCCACGGCCTTGGACTCGCCCTTGACCTGTATGGGCGCTTCCATGACGTTGGCGAGCGCGGTCATGTGCGGGAAGAGGTTGAAGCGCTGGAAGACCATGCCGATGTCCCGGCGCTGGGCCGCGACCTCGCTGTCCTTCAGCTCGTAGAGCTTCTCGCCCTTCTGCTTGTAACCCACCAGCTGACCGTCGACCGACAGGCGGCCGGCATTGATCTGCTCCAGGTGGTTGATGCACCGCAGGAACGTGGACTTGCCGGAGCCGGAGGGGCCGACCAGGCAGAACACCTCACGGGGCGCGACCTCCAGGTCGATGCCCTTGAGGACGTGGGCCAGTCCGTACGACTTGTGTACGCTCTCGGCCTTCACCATGGCGGTCATGTCACACCCCCCTGGGGCTCTTGACGAACGAAAGGTTCTTCCGGACCTTCTGCCACGGGGTGAGCGGCAGCTGGCGCAGCGAACCACGTGCGTAATACCGCTCCACATAGTACTGGCCGACGCTGAACACGCTGGTCAGAGCCAGGTACCAGACCGAAGCCACCAGCAGCATCTCCATGACCGCGAAGGACGTGGAGCCGATGTTCTGCGCCGCGCGCAGAAGCTCGGTGTACTGCACCGCGGACACCAGTGAGGAGGTCTTGAGCAGGTTGATGAACTCGTTGCCCGTCGGCGGCACGATCACTCGCATCGCCTGCGGAAGAACGATCCGGCGCATGGTCTTGTTGCTGGACATGCCCAGCGCGTGCGAGGCCTCGGTCTGGCCCTCGTCGACCGACTGGATGCCGGCCCGGACGATCTCGGCCATGTAGGCGCCCTCGTTCAGGCCCAGGCCCAGCAGGGCCACCACGAACGGGGTCATCACGTCGACCATCTCGTCCTTGTAGAACCCGAGGTTCAGGACGGGGAAGATCAGCGCCAGGTTGAACCACAGCAGCAGCTGCACGAACACCGGAGTGCCGCGGAAGAACCAGATGTACAGCCAGGCCACCGCGCCGGTGACCGGGTTCTTCGAGAGCCGCATGACGGCGAAGACGATGCCCAGCACCAGGCCGATGAGCATCGACAGCACGCTGATCAGCAGCGTGTGCCACATGCCGGTGACGATCCGGTCGTCGAAGATGAAGTCCCCGACGGTGTCCCAGTTGACGTCACCCTGCGAGAACGAATAGATCAGCAGAGCCAGCAGCGCCAGGACGACGACGCCGCTGATCCAGCGGCCCCAGTGCCGTACCGGGATGGCCTTGATCTGCTCAGGGTGGGATGCCACCTTGACGACCGCCGAGTCCTTGGGGGGCTCCTCGGCGGGCGTCTTGTCGAACTTGTCAGTCACAGTGACTGCCCTTCAGTGGAACGCTTGAGACGGACGCCGGGATCACTTGCCGGCGTTGACGGTCGCCTCGGTGACGGCGCTGTTCTTGACGTCCCACTTTTCCAGGACCTTGGCGTACTCGCCGTTCTTGATGATCGTGTTCAGTGCTTCCTTGAGCGCGTCGCGCAGCTGGGCGTTGTCCTTGTCGACGGCGATGCCGAACGGACCGGCGTCGGTCTGGTTGCCCGCGACCTCGAAGTCGTTGCCGCCGCCCGCGGTCTTCGCGATGTACGCGGCGACCGGGTAGTCGTTGAGGTCGGCGACGGCGCCACCGGACTTCACGCGGGTCTGGGCCTCGGCGTCGGTGTCGAACGCCTCGATGGTGAGCTTGCCCTTGCCGTCCTTGGTGCACTTGGCGGCCTGGGTCTTGAAGGTCTCTTCGTAGATCGTGCCGCGCTGGACGGCCACCTTCTTGCCGCACAGGTCGTCGAGCGACTGGATCTTCTCCGGGTTGCCCTTCTTGACCAGGAGCGAGACGCCGGAGGTGAAGTAGTCGACGAAGTCGACGCCCTCGCCGACCTTCTTGCCCTTGTCGTCCAGGCCCTGCTGACGGGCCTTGGTGTCGCTCATGGCGGACATGACGAGGTCCTGGCGGCCGGTGTTCAGCGACGAGATCAGGCCGTCGAAGGTGCCGTTGGTGAACTGGAACGTGACGCCCAGCTCCTTGCCGAGAGCGGCGGCGATGTCGGGGTCGATGCCGACGATCTTGCCGCCCTCCTCGAACTCCATCGGCGCGTAGGCGGCGTCGGTGCCGACCTTGATCACCTTGGAGTCCTGGTACTTCTGGGGCAGCTTGCCGAAGAGCGCCGCGCTGCTCGCGGATGTGCCCTTGGTCTCCTTCGAGCCCCCGGCCGTCTGGTCACCACAGGCGGTGAGCATCAGTGACCCGGCGACCGCGATCGCGCCGACCGCGGCGATCCGGGCCCTGGTTGCGGTCGTACGAGAGGTGTTGCTTGCGGTCATGGTCGTGATCCTCCGGCGGATGAGGTGCTGCCATTCAGGACATTTCGAGTCGTTCCACTCATCTTCGAGTGTCGCGACCTTGGGTGTTTTCGGCATCTTGCCATTCGGACTAGCCCAATCAGGGGGCCGAGCATGTCAAAATCGGGTAACGGGACACCCCCGAAGCTCACGAGGCCGGTACATCAAGGCCGGACCTTTCACTGGGTTGCCTTCTCCCGGCCGGAAAATCTGCGGCCCGACCGGTGCTTCGCACCGGTTTCGGGGTGCGTAGCTGACGTGTCCTGACACGTCGCAATGAGTCCTGTCAGCAAGCTGATATCGACTCGTCGCCGGGGCCGTCGGTCCGGTAAGAAGGACACTTACACCCCTCATCCGGGGCTCAGGGCGCGTGTGCGGCGCGCCCGCGCGTACGTACCTCCCTCGCCAGGCGGGCCAACCGCCGCGGCGGGGCACTTACGCGGTGCCCGCCCACCCCTCCTCAACCAGGAGTGGCCACCCTCAACTGATGAAGACTTAAGGGGTCAACAAATGGCAGCGGAGATCGTCAATCCTCGCAGCGACAGCGAAGACGGTGCGCAGGGTGCTCCCGAGGAGCCCTTCGATCCGGCCTTCGCGCTGCACCGCGGCGGCAAGATGGCCATCCAGGCCACGGTGCCGGTGCGAGACAGGGACGACCTGTCCCTCGCATACACGCCCGGTGTCGCCAAGGTGTGCAACGCGATTGCCGAGCAGCCGGAGCTCGTCCACGACTACACCTGGAAGTCGCAGGTCGTCGCAGTTGTGACAGACGGCACAGCGGTGCTCGGTCTCGGCGACATCGGGCCGGAGGCGTCGCTTCCGGTGATGGAGGGGAAGGCCATCCTCTTCAAGCAGTTCGGCGGGGTCGACGCGGTGCCGATCGCGCTGGCCACGACCGACACGGACGAGATCATCGAGACCGTGGTCCGGCTCGCGCCCTCGTTCGGTGGCGTGAACCTCGAGGACATCTCGGCGCCGCGCTGCTTCGAGATCGAGCGCAGGCTGCAGGAGCAGGTCGACATCCCGGTCTTCCACGACGACCAGCACGGCACGGCCGTGGTGACCCTCGCCGCGCTGCGCAACGCCGCGAAGCTGACCGGCCGCGGTCTGGGCGACCTGCGCGCGGTCATCTCCGGCGCCGGCGCCGCGGGTGTGGCCATCGCGAAGTTCCTGCTGGAGGCGGGCATCGGCGACGTGGCCGTGGCCGACCGCAAGGGCATCGTGAGCCGGGACCGCGAAGACCTGACGTCCGTGAAGCGCGAGCTCGCGGAGATCACGAACAAGGCCGGTCTCTCGGGCTCCCTGGAGACCGCGCTGGCCGGTGCGGACGTCTTCATCGGCGTCTCCGGCGGTACGGTCCCGGAGGAGGCGGTCGCGTCGATGGCGCCGGGCGCCTTTGTCTTCGCGATGGCCAACCCGAACCCCGAGGTCCACCCCGACATCGCGCACAAGTACGCGGCCGTGGTGGCGACGGGCCGCAGCGACTACCCGAACCAGATCAACAATGTCCTGGCCTTCCCCGGGATCTTCGCGGGCGCGCTCCAGGTCCGGGCCTCCCGGATCACCGAGGGCATGAAGATCGCCGCGGCGAACGCGCTGGCAGACGTGGTGGGCGACGCACTGGCGGCCGACTATGTGATCCCGTCGCCCTTCGACGAGCGGGTGGCCCCGGCGGTCACCGCGGCGGTGGCGGCGGCTGCGCGCGCGGAGGGCGTCGCGAGGCGCTGACGCGGGGGCACTGATCCGGCGCGCGACAGCGTGCCGCCGATCATCCGGACGGGCCGTGCGGCACCCCTGAGCGGGTGCGGCACGGCCCGTCGGGCTCGGGGCCAGAAATTTCCGGGCAGGTTTGCGCCAAACAGGCGGATCGGCTGTCGCGAGCCTGCGGGACGCGGTGCGTGTCACACCCTTGTGTGGTTCCGTCGCGCCCGGCCGCCGCCCTATCGTCATGGTCATGTTCGCCGCCTACGCAGCCCGCATCGACCGTGACGCCCCGCTCAATGGCCTGGAGCTGGGTGACCGCCCGGCTCCCGAGGCCCGGCCCGGCTGGAGCACCGTCACCGTCAAGGCCGCCTCGCTCAACCACCACGACATCTGGTCGCTGCGTGGAGTGGGTCTCGCCGAGGACAAGCTCCCGATGATCCTCGGCTGCGACGCCGCGGGCATCGACGAGAACGGCAACGAGGTGGTCCTCCACTCCGTGATCGGCCAGAGCGGCCACGGCGTCGGGCCCGACGAGCCGCGCTCGATCCTCACCGAGCGATACCAGGGCACTTTCGCCGAACAGGTCTCCGTCCCCACCTGGAATCTGCTGCCCAAGCCCAAGGAGCTCAGCTTCGAGCAGGCCGCCTGCCTGCCGACCGCCTGGCTCACCGCGTACCGCATGCTTTTCACCAACGCCGGGGTGCGCCCCGGCGATTCGGTCCTCGTCCAGGGCGCGGGCGGCGGCGTCGCCACCGCCGCGATCGTCCTCGGCAAGGCCGCCGGACTGCGGGTGTACGCGACCAGCCGCGACGAGGCCAAGCGCAAGCGGGCGGTCGAACTCGGCGCGGAGGAGGCCTACGAACCCGGCGCACGGCTGCCGCGGCGTGTGGACGCCGTCATCGAGACCGTCGGCGCCGCGACCTGGTCGCATTCGGTCAAGTCGCTGCGCCCCGGCGGCACGCTGGTGATCTCCGGCGCGACAAGCGGCGACCGCCCCTCGCACGCCGAACTGACTCGGATCTTCTTCCTGGAGCTCAAGGTCGTCGGCTCGACGATGGGCACCAAGGACGAGCTGGAGGATCTCCTCTCCTTCTGCGTGGCAACAGGAGTACGCCCGGTGATCGACGAGGTCCTGCCGTTGGACCGGGCCCGGGAGGGCTTCGGGAGGATGGCCGCCGGAGACCTCTTCGGAAAGATCGTGCTGACGCCCTCTTGATGGGCCGTCAGGTGCGCTGATGGGATCCGTCCCATGCCTACGCGCCGAACGATCCCGGTACTGATCGGCTGCTGCCTCCTTCTGGTTCTGGCGGCAGTGGCCCCGGCCTGTGCCGCCACCTCCTCGGACCCGGTCGGTATTCCCCGTCTGACCGACGACCGCGGCCGGACGCTCACCCTGCATGGCTGGAACGTCGAGGACAAGACGAACCGCGGCGACCTGGCGCTGTCCGCCATCACCGAGAAGCACTTCCGCGACCTGCATGCCCAGGGCTTCAACTTCGCCCGCCTGCTGATCTTCTGGGACGACCTGGAGCCCAGGCGCGGCCAGTACAGTGCGCGGTATCTCCGCACCATCGAGCGGGTTCTGGACTGGGCCGATACATACGGCATCCAGGTGCTGATCGATTCCCACCAGGACGTGTTCGGCCCGGCCTTCGGGCATCGCGGAATCCCCGAATGGGCCACCCGGACCGACGGCCTGCCCTTCACCCCGCATCCGGGCGACTGGTTCTCGGAGTACTTCGAACCGGCCGTGCAGCGCGCCTTCACCCACCTCTACGAGGACGAGGACCTGCGGCAGGCCCAAGCACGGATGTGGCGGGTCGTCGCAGCACGCTTCGAGCACCACCCGGCCGTACTCGGCTACGACCTGATCAATGAGCCGATGGGCGAGATGCGTGCGGGCGAGGACCTTCCCACCGCGGCCCGCCGCATCGAGCGCGATCAGCTCACGCCGATGTACAACCGCCTTGCCGACGCCGTGCGGTCGGCCGACGAGGGCAACTGGATCTTCGCCGAACCCACCCCGATCGTGGGCGAGGGTCTCCCGACCGGTCTCGGAAGGATCAAGGACCCCAAGGTCGTCTTCGCGCCGCACTTCTACAACACGGCAATGGAGGCGGGCGGGGACTACGACCCCTCGGCGGGCTGGATCGAGTCGTACGAGGCGGCCGTGACCGCGTACCCGAAGGAGCAGCGGATCCCGGTCGTGGTGGGTGAGTGGGGGCCCCTCAACAACTCCCTTCCGAACATGGGCCGTTTCTACCGTGAGGCGCTGGCATCCCTGAGCCGCTACAGCTCCGGCTGGGCGGGCTATGTCTGGTGCTACGGCGGCGGCTACTGCGCGCTCGACGAGCACGGTCTGTTCCGCACGAACAAGGAGCAGACCGCGGCGCCGTACGCGCCGGCCGTAGCGGGGCGGGTCGTGGCCGATACGTACGACCCGGCCTCCGGGACGTACCGCCTGGTGTACCGGGCGCGCGGGCGGTTGGGCGTGACGGAGATCTCGCTGCCGCCGAGCGCGTCCGGCCGGCGTATCGCCCTGGACGGCCCGGCGTGGACGGACACCCCGACGGTGCCCGCGGGCCGGACCCGCACGGTGCGCGTGCTGGCACTGCCCGGCGCGCGGATCACGGTCACTGTCAGTCCCGGTACACCACGATGAAGTCCCCGCTGTGGGTCCTGCGTTCTGCGAGGGCGTCGCGCAGCCCCCGCAGATGCGCGGTCGTCAGCTGGAGCGGAGGCTCGTCCGGCTGATGCGTCGTGCCACGGGGGTAGTCCTTGTCCGGCGTCCTCGTCATCTCTATGTGGCAGCCCAGGACATGGGTGACCGGATGGGTCTCGCAGAAGGCGAGCAGCCGGTCGACGGTGGCGGTGAAGGCCTCCGCGTCCTGGACGTACAGCCGGCCGGGGTAGAGCGAGTCGCCGGTCAGCAGCAGGCCGGTGTGGCGGTCGTGGAAGACGACGGCGGCTTCCTGGTGCCCGGGCCCGGGCACCAGGTCGAGCAGCCGCCCGCCGAGGTCCAGTTCGGCGCGGCCTTCGGGCCAGTCCGTCAGCCCGAAGAACTCCCGCACCTCGGCGAGCGACGGCCCGACGACCTCGGTGTGCGGCCGGTCCGCGAACTGTGGGTCGCCCGCGATGTGGTCGCTGTGGCCGTGCGTGTGCGCGACCACCAGTCCGTACCCCGGGCGGGGACGGCGGGTGAGCCACTGCTCGATCAGCGCGTCGACGGTGGCGCGCAGGGGGAAGTACGCCGGGTCCGCAGTCGCGCCGGTGTCCAGCAGCAGCGCCCGTTCGTTCCCGAACAGCAGGAAGAGGAATGGGGCTTCGAAGTGCACGGACTTGTTCTGCCGCAGGACCAGGGTGTGTTCGGAGTAGGCATGCACCTGTATCTCCGGAGCGGGGTCGTGCTTGGGAGAGGGCCAGCCGGCGTGCCACTGGACATCGAGGCTGCCGGTCACGGGTGCGGACGTACGGAAATCGATCACAGAACCACGGTACGGCGAGGCCTTGTCAACGTGGGTTGACTGTGGACAACTGTCAATGTAGGTTGACAGGTATGACCGAAGCAACCGATCTCGCCGAGAGGGCGGGCGACCGCGACCCGCGGGTCGGGCTGCGGGCCGTCGCCGCGCTGCGGCGGCTCCTTGAGCAGCTTGAAGCCGTACAAGTACGCAGTGCCCGCAATCAGGGCTGGTCGTGGCAGGAGATCGCGGCCGAACTGGGCGTCAGCCGGCAGGCCGTACACAAGAAGTACGGGAGGCAGTGATGTTCGAGCGCTTCACCAAGGACGCCCGGGAAGTCGTCACGGGCTCGGTAGACCACTCGGAACGGGCAGGCGCGGACTCCGTCACCGAGGAGCATCTGCTCCTGGCGATGCTCGACCAGGAGGGCACGCGTACGGCGTTCGCCTTCGCGTGCCTCGGGATCGCCGACCGCCGCGGCTCGGTGGAGAACGCGCTCGCGGACGCACGGCGGCGCGGGGGCCTGTCCAGGGCGGACGAAACAGCGCTGGCCGGGCTCGGCATCGACGTCGACGAGATCATCTCGAAGATCGAGGAGACGCATGGGGCGGGCGCGCTGCAGGTGGCCCGGAGGCCGAAGCGGCGGTGGTCGGGGCACCGGGCCTTCAGCCCTTCGGCGAAGGACCTGCTGGTGAAGTCGCTCCGTATCGCGGTGGGCCGGGGCGACCGGCACGTCGGGGGCGAGCACTTGCTCCTGGCGCTGACGGCGCGGCCGGGGGTGGTGGCGGATGTGCTGGCGGAGCACGGTGCGACGTATGAGGCGGTGGAGCGGGCGGTGTTCGGGGGTGGGGCGACGCGGGCGGGGTGAGGCGGTTTGGTTCCCCCACCCCGCCCCTTCCCGAAACTGGGGGCTTCGCCCCCAGGCCCCCGGGGGGTGGTGACGGTGGGGGCCGGCGCCCCCGCACCCCAGGGCGGCAGCTTCGCGCCGCCGGGTCCATCGGGCTCGTCCCTACACAGGGGGCACGGGCAAGCTCCCGCATCCGCACCCCGAATCCCCGCGGCCCGGCCCGGGGCGCGAGCCCCGATGTGGCCGCACCGGGATTGCCTGGACCCCTGCTCGGCAGGGGCCGGCCGCGGGCTACGCCTCCGGCTTCCGCAGCAGCGCGCCGATATGGGCCGCCGCCGTTGACAAGTGGCGGCGGGCCTCCGCGAGTTGGGCGGCCGTGACTCCGTGGTCCCTCGCCGCGTCGCGGATGTCGTCGCGGAAGCGGTCCAGAAGGCGGTCCAGGTCCCGGGCCGGGTCGTCCGACGCCGCAGCGTCCTTCGCCCATTCCGGGGGCACGCCCGCCGGGTCCGGCTTGACGTAGGGGGGCCATGCCGTGCCACGTGCCAGGCCACCCAGCTGCGTGCTCAGCTCGGACAGGCCCTCCCGTACGCCCGTCGGCCAGTCACCCCGTGCGAAGTGGTCCTGCACCTGGTCCTGGACCTGCTTGGCGATGCGCTGCATCTCCCTGCGGGCCGTCTCCTGCGCCTCCTTCGCCTGGCGGCGTGCTTGCTGTGCGTCCTCGCGGGCCCGGCGCGACTCGTCCTTCGCCCGCCGTGCCTGCTCCTTCCACTCCTGCTTCGCCTTCCGCAGCTCTTCCTTCGCCGCGCGCCACGACTCCTTGTCGCTCCAGTCCGCCTCCGCACCGACGGATGTCGTCCGTGTCTCCGACGCCGCCGCGCGCATCTCGCTGCGCAGCTTGCCCGCCGCGCCGCGCACGTCGTCGCGGATCTCCGCGGCCAGCTCGGAGACCGACTCGCGGATCTCCAGTTCGAGATCCGCCAACTCGCCGCTGCGCCCGGCCAGTTCCTCCCGGCCTGCGTCGGTGATCGAGTAGACCTTGCGGCCTCCCTCGGTGGCATGGGTGACCAGGCCCTCGGCCTCCAGCTTGGCCAGGCGCGGGTACACCGTGCCTGCCGACGGCGCGTACAGGCCCTGGAAGCGCTCCTCCAGCAGCCGGATGACCTCGTAGCCGTGGCGCGGGGCCTCGTCCAGGAGCTTCAGCAGATACAGGCGCAGACGGCCATGAGCGAAGACGGGCGCCATGTCAGAGCACCTTTCCGGTGGGGGCTGCGTCGTGCGGTTCGTCCTCCGCGGGTGGCCGGCGCAGCAGCGCGATCGAGCCGGACACGGTGGTCGCCTTGAGCGTCCCCGTGCCCGCGCCCAGCCTTCCAGTGATCTTCTTCGCGCCCCACTGGCCGCTGACCCGCAGGTCCTCGAAGGCGTTGGAGACCGCTCCGCTCGCGGTGTTCGCCTCGACGCGCGCGTCCGCGGGGTGCGGAAGCCGGATCGCGACCTCGCCGGAGACGGTGGTCAGCCGGATGTCGGTGGGCTTGCCCGCCCCCTCCTCGTCGAGCACGGTGAGGTCGATGACCATGTCGCCGCTCACCGATTCGGCCCGTACGGAGGTTGCGGCGCCCTCGATCACGGTCAGATCGCCGGAGACGGAGTTGTAGCGCAGATCGCCGGTGACGGACTGAGCCTCCAGATTTCCGGAGACGGTGTCCGCGCGGACGGCGCCCGAGACGCCGACGAGTGTGGTGTCGCCACTGACCCCGCGTATCGCCGTCGTGCCCTGTATTCCGGATACGAAGGCTGCCGCGCCGACGACGCCGACCTCGACCGCCGAACCGGTCGGGACGGCGAGGGAGACGACCGCGCTGCGGTGCCAGCCCTTGCGGTCGAGCCACTTGAGGAAGCCCTTCCAGGGCAGGTCCTCGTACGCCACGGTGAGCGTGGAGCCCTGCTGGGTCACGATCAGCGGGGGGCCCTCGATCTCGGAGACCTCCAGGCGGGCGGAACCTTCGTCCGTGCCCACGACGTTGACCGTTCCGTTGACCAGGCGCACGTTGAGTGCCGTCACGGGGGCGTCGAAGGTGAGCTTCTTGGGGGCGGCGACTTCCCACGTCGACTCTGCCATGGTGCTGACCTCCCGGGGCGGGTGTGACGCAACATATCGCGTCTCTTGATAGATACGATATATCGCGACCAGGGGATGTCAAGCGGGGTGGTGAGCGAGCGCGTCAGGGTCTAACGGCCATAAGGGGGCAAATCGACCTGATGGGCCCGATGGAAGGGCCATTAGCGCGATATCCGCGGGCGGGCTGATGCTGTGCGGGGCCCGTTCGATCGTGGCGTGGGTGTACGGCCGCGGAGCGGAGGCGGGCCGATGGCGCGCGGGGGCCGGGCCGAGGCAGTTCCGCGCCGAGCTGCGCCTGGGGCGCCCAGCGGCTCTTGCGCGCCACGCCCCCGATCCGCCCAGCTCGGCGCAGGCACTCGAGACGCCGACGAAGTGTCCCGAACCTGTCGGTCCAGGCCCCTACTCGTCCTCGTCCTCGTCGTCCAGCCGCGCCAGCCATGTGGCCAGGCGTTCCACCGGGACCTCGAAGTCCGGGTTGAGGTCGACGAACGTGCGCAGCTGCTCGGCGAGCCACTCGAAAGTGATCTCCTCCTCGCCGCGCCGCTTCTCCAGCTCCTCGATGCCGCGATCGGTGAAGTACAAGACATGCTCCTGGTACGGACGGGGTCTACCTCCTCAGGTTACGGCGACTTCCTCCCCTCCCCTGCAACCGTCCGGGCCAGTAACGTCGTCGCCATTCGCACAGCGCCCAAGTGCGGTGACACTGGGGTGAGTTGGCCGTGCTACGACGGGGGGAACCGTGACAGGACGCGTCCAGCGGATCGAGCTGCCCGGGGGAGCCGTCGTGCTCGCCCGGCTGTCCACCGACGGCGGCGGATACGGCGAGGACGACGAGGACGTCGGTTTCGTCGAGAACGCCACCGCGAAGGTCCAGCAGCTCCAGCAGCTGATCACCGAGGTCGGCGCCTCCGTCCTTGATGCGGCGGCCGCCGCCAAGCCGGACGAGGCGAGCGTCAGCTTCGGAGTCGAGCTCACGGCCAAGTCCGGTGTGGCCCTCGCCGTCCTGGCGGCGGGGGAGGCCAAGGCGTCCGTCCAGGTCACCCTCACCTGGCAGCTCAAGGACCAGCCGACCGACCAGCCGACCGCCCGGCCGAGCCGTCAGCAGCCCGGCCAGCCGCCCGCCCGGCCGGCAGGCCGGCCCACGCCTCAGTCGCCCGCAGACCCGGCATGAACGATCCCGACTCCGACTCCGTCATCGATGCCCTGACCCGCGCGGCCACCGTCCACTTCTCGCACCGGCAGGACGACTCGCCCATGTGGGGCAGCGGCTTCTTCGTCGCCCCCGGCTGGGTCCTGACCTGCGCCCACGTACTCGCCCCCCACCTCAAGGGCGACCCGGCCAGGACCTTCCGCCTCTGTGGCAGCGAGGTCAACGACGGCGAACCGCTCGATGCCCGGCTCGCCTGCTGGCTGCTCGACGGCGAACCGCGCGCCGAGCAGCGCGTGCCCCTCGAGCAGGACCTCGCCCTCGTGCGTCTCGTCGACGACGGCGTCGAGCACGAGTGCGTCTGGCTCACCGACCGCACCGACTACCCCGGCGGCCGCGGGATCGTCCAGGGCTACCGGCCCGAGGACGACCCCGTGCGACAGGTCCGACGGGCCGTGCGCTGGAAGGCCGGTGCCAGGATCAACGGCTTCGACGACGACTACGGGATGCGCTTTCGGCCGGAGGCCGAATTCCCCAAGGGCGGTTCGGGATCACCGGTGCTCGACGCCCACACCGGCGCCGTCGTCGGCATCCTGAAGTCCCGGCGGACC
This sequence comes from Streptomyces sp. SLBN-118, assembly GCF_006715635.1. NCBI lineage: Bacteria > Bacillati > Actinomycetota > Actinomycetes > Kitasatosporales > Streptomycetaceae > Streptomyces > Streptomyces sp. SLBN-118. The sequence goes on along the minus strand of NZ_VFNP01000001.1, from coordinate 2,633,333 downwards.
GGCCGGGACGGCGGCATGGCCATCGCAGCCACCGCGCTGCGCCGCTTCGGCCCCGCGTACCAGACCCTCATGGCCGCGCACGACAGCTGGCACGGCCAGTCCCCGAAGGTCACGGGCCACAACTGGATAGAGCGCCAGCACCAGCTCCCGGGCGCCGGTGTGCACACCGGCGGCGACCACTGGAGCCCCCGCGACCGGCGTGAGGCGCTGTCTCTGCTCTCGGGCGTGCGCCCCCCGGCCGCCATCCGGCCGGTCGTCGAACTCGCCAAGAAGGCCCGCGGCGGCGTCGCAGCGCCGCCGGGCCAGCTGCTGCCGCGCATCTGGCGCGACGGGCACGGCCTGCTGTACGAGGCGGGGCAGCCCGTCGCCGCCATCGCCGCGCTCCACTATCTCCAGCTCGTCGTCGAGTACGAGCGCAGCCGCGGCGGCGACCCCGTCCCGCTCGCCGACTGGGTGGCCCGGCGGCTCCAGGACGTGCCCCGCATCGTGCACACCGTGGTCACCCAGGCGACGCTGCCGCCCGGACTCGTCCATCAGCCCACGGCCGACGGGCAGGACCGGATCGTCGTCCACTACCCGCGGCCCGGCGACGGGTCGGCGGTCGTGATCGTCGAGATGGAGCCGGTCTGCGACGCCCGCCCGACCCGCTTCTACTGGCGGATCCGCGTCGACGACGGCCAGGACGTGAACGAGCCGCTGCACGAGGAGCAGACCGGCGACGGTGTGCCGCCCGAGCGGATCGTGCAGCGGCTGCGCGGCCCGCTGGAGGAGGTTTTCGCCTCCGTGGACTCGCCCGGTGCCCCGGCGCCCCTCGAAGTCGCCCTGCCCGTCGATCACTTCGACACGGCCGTGCACCGCTGGCAGCTCACCGAGATGGCCCGGCTGCACCATCCGGCGTATGTGGGCGTGCGGCGGATGGTGGTGCTGCGTGATCTCGCGAGACGAGGGAAACCGGACGCCGTCTGGCAGCGTCGCTGGGAGGCGGCGCTTGCCGCCGAAGCGCTGACCGCGGCCCGTACGCCGCCGCAGCGGCAGGTCCCGCGCCCCCGGCACTTCGAGGAGATGCCGCCGTCCGCCGTGCCCGTCCTGTGCCGCCCCGCAGGCAGCGGCGTCGGACGGCGGGCCATCGGGATGGCGCTGCAGGCGGGACACGGCATCGCCCTGTGGCACACGGACGGCCATCCCGACCACGGCTGTTCGGAGTTCTGCGAGGAGATGCAGCGGGGCGCTGCCCAGTTGCTGGCCCAGAGCGCGGGGGCCCTTGAGCTTCCCGACCGGCTGCGCCGTATCAGGGACGACATCAGCGGATCGAGGAACAGCAGGCACTGGGCGGAAGGGGTGGCCATGCTCTACGACGATCCGAGCCGCCCTCTGCCCGCCGACGACTCCGGACCGGTGGACTCGCCATGAGGAGCCGCGTCCGAGCAATGGAAGGCCGGGGCGGTGGGTACAAGTCCCCCGTGGTCCGCCACCCCACCGACCGCCTATGAGGAGCGAGCGATGGACGACTGGCTGATCTACCGAGGCGTCGGCGCACCGGATCCCGGCCGGATCCGCCACCTGCCACCGCCCCCACCTTGGCGTGCCTTCTCCGGGGTGCCGCTGCCCGACCCGGCGCCGCCAATCGACAGTTCGTCCACGCGGCGGCTCGGCTCGCGCGTTGGAGCCCCGCCCGCCCAGGACGCCGAAGCGCTCGAACTCATCAATGCCGCCCTGTACTTGAGGCGTCCTTTGCTGGTCACGGGCGAGCCCGGTTCCGGCAAGTCCACACTCGCGCACTCGGTCGCGTACGAACTGGGGCTGGGCCGGGTCCTCCAGTGGCCCATCGTCAGCCGCACCGAGCTGAAGGACGGCCTGTACACCTACGACGCCATCGGCCGGCTCCAGGACGCCCAGCTGGCCGAGCGCGGCGCCGAGCGGGGGTCCGACGACATCGGCCGGTACATCAGGCTCGGGCCGCTGGGCACCGCGCTGCTGCCCGCCGAGCGGCCCCGGGTGCTGCTCATCGACGAGCTCGACAAGAGCGACATCGATCTGCCGAACGACCTGCTGAATGTGGTGGAGGAAGGGGAGTTCGCCCTTCCGGAGCTGGAGCGGATGGCCGACCGGCCGGGGCACGACGAGGTGCGGGTACTCACCGACGACGGCCGCCGGGTGCCCGTCAGGGACGGCAGGGTGCGCTGTCACGCCTTCCCCTTCGTCGTGATGACCAGCAACGGCGAGCGCGACTTCCCCGCACCGCTGCTGCGCCGCTGTATCCATCTGCACCTGGACCCGCCGCGCGACGAGCGGCTCGCCGCGATGGTGCAGGCCCACTTCGGGGCCGGGGCGGACGAGCGGAATCTCGATCTGATCGGGCAGTTCACGCGCGAGGACGGCGACGGCGAGCTGCGGCCCACCGACCAGCTGCTCAACGCCATCTATCTCACGCAGCAGGCGGTAAGGGCGGATTCGGGGCGGCGTGAGGAGATCGCCGAGCTGTTGATACGTCCCCTCGACACCCCGCAGCGGTGACCACATGAACCCGGCCGTTCCGCCTCCCGCGGCGCTGACCGCCTTGGTCGCCCGGCTGCGCGAGGCCGAACTGAAGCCCACGGCGGAGGAGCTGGCGGACGCTCTGTGGCTGTCCCGGCATGTGCCGTCCGCGCCGTCCAGGCAGCCGGACGCGGCACCCGGAGGGAAGGCCGGAACAGATCCCGCGGACCGCGCGCCGGTGGAGGAGGCGCAGCCGCCCGCACCGTCCTCGTTCCGTGCGGGACCGTCCCCGGGACCCCGCGTCGACCTGTACGGCCCCGCTCAGACGGCGGGCGCACCGGCAGGCGTATCGCCCGCCGGCATGCGCAGGGTTCCCGTGCCGGCCGCTGCCGCGCTGCCCGACGCCCCGGCGCTGCAGCGCGCGCTGCGGCCCCTGCAGCGCTACCGCCCGCCCATGCGCCCGGTACGCCGCGAGCTCGACGAGGTCGCGACGGCCGACCGCGCCGCCGACACCGGCCTCGTGGTGCCGGTGCTGCGCACGGCCCGGCGGCGCGAGGCACGCCTCGCCCTCGTGATGGACGTCTCCTCCTCGAACGTAGTATGGGACAGGGCACTCGAGGAGCTGCGGCAAGTCTGCGAACGCGCCGGGGCGTTCCGCGAGGTGGCCGTTCACCGCCTTCGTGAGGACGCTCCCACACCCGCCCAGCTCGGCGACCCCACCGGACGCCAGCTGACCCTGGTCCTCAGCGACTGCGCCGGCCCCATGTGGCGCAGCGGCCGGATGCAGCGGCTCCTGCACACCTGGGCGTCGACCGCGCCCGTCGCTGTGGTGCAGCCGCTGCCGCAGCGGATGTGGGAGCGGACGCACCTTCCTGCCCGGCCCGGACTGCTGCGACGGCGCGAAGGGCCGGCGGGACGGCTGGAGTTCACCCCGAAACAGCCAGGTCCGGCGGACCTCCACCGGGGCATTCCGGTGCCCGTGCTCGCCCTGCGCCGCTCCTCGTTCGACGCCTGGACACGGCTGGTGGCGGGCGCGACCGGGCAGTCGCTCGATGCCGCCGCCGCGCTGGTGCGGGCCCGCCACGCACCCGCCGCGCCCCGGTCCCGTACGGCCCGGCACATCGAACCCGCCCAGCGCGTCCGGACCTTCCGCAGGACCGCATCGCCCGCGGCCGCCCAGCTCGCCGTCTATTTGTCGGCGGTCCCGCTGGTACTGCCCGTGATGCAGCTCGTACAGCGCGCCATGCTGGTCCGCGGCGGCCCCGACGTGCTGGCGGAAGTACTGCTCAGCGGGCTGCTGCGGCGGGACGACGACGGGCCGGCCGAGCAGGAGGGCGGCCCCGCGTATGTCTTCCTGGACGGGGTCCGCGAGGAGCTGCTCGGCCAACTGGGCGCAAGCAGCGCGGCGTTGGTGCTCAAGCACTGCTCCGAGTACGTGGAGAGCCGTTATGGGCGTACGGTCCGCAACTTCCCGGCCATGGCCGCCGCCTTCCTCGCCGGATCGGTGGACCCGCGCCCGTCCGCGCCCGGCGGCCCCGGCAGCCGCAGCCAGTGGGCCTTCGCCCAGGTGTCGGCGCAGGTGCTGAGGCGGCTCGGGGTCCCCGAACCCGCGTCGCCGCCCGGCGGTCTGCCCAAGGACGGCGCGGCGGGTCTGCGGGCACAGGCCCGCGCCTGTCTCGCGCACTTCGGCGCGTACGGCACCGTACGCGACCTCGACGAGGCGATCCGACTGCTGGGCTCGGCCACCCAGGCCGAACGGCGCACCACCGAGCGGGCCGTGCTCTACGGAGAGCTGGCCGAAGCCCTGCTGCGGCGCTGGCTGGTGCGGCCGCTGCCCGAGGATCTGCGTGAAGCCCTGGACGCCGCCCAGAACGCGCTCACCGGCAAGCCACAGGCCTATCTGACGCTGGCGCAGGTGCTCGAAGCGATGGCCGACGAGGTGGAGTCGGGCCGCCTGAGCACCCTGCTGATGCCGGAGTGGGTACGGCTGCAGGCGGCGGCCGGAGCCGACGATGTGCGACTGGTCGCGGCGATCCTGCTGTCGACCGCGGATGCCGGACTCGCCGAACTGACCGACAGCCGACCCCGGTTCGACGACATTCCCGGGCTCAGGGAGGCAGCGGCGGCCACCCGGATCCGGGTGCTGCGGCGCCTCGCGGTGACCGGCGCCCCCTACGGGCTGCGCGGCCCGGTCCGGCCCGAGGACTGGTTCACCGAGACCACACAGACCGCCCTGGACGTCGTACAACTGCTGCTGGACGACGAGCGCCCCGAGTCCGCGCTGCTCGTCGAGGGCGGGCTGCTGCTGGAGCTGGCCCGCCACTACCGCGGCGAGGGACCGGTCGCCAGGGCCGCCGACGAGAGGGACCTGATCGCCTCCCGCGCCTACGCCGAGCGCGCCGACGAGGACCTGCACGCGGGCATCGACGGACTCGACTGGGAGTCGGTACCCGAGACGCAGCTCTGCCGCGCCTGGCTGGACTACGCCGATGCCATCGAATTCGCCCACGAGACCCCGGACGACGACGACAGGCTGCGCATCCTCCAGGCCCTGGACCAGGCGCGCCAGCACGTCGGCAAGGACGAGGACGCCCTGGCCGACATCCTGCTGCGGATGGCCCGCGTCCTGGAGCAGCGCTACCTCTCGACGGGAGGCTGGGCCCACCGCGACTCGGCGATCGCGGCCTGGACCGAGGCGGTGCCGCTGCTGCCGTGGAACGACCCGGGCCGGGCCGTTGTCCTGACCTCGCTCGGCAGGCAGCTGACCGAGCGCGGTGTGGACAAGGACTCCTCGGCCGACATCCACGCGGCCGTACGGGCACTGCGCGGCGCGATCGAGCAGACACCGGCGGCCGACCATGAACTCCCGCGTCGCCGTGCCCTGTTGGGCCACGCCTACATCGAATGCTTCCGGGCGGAGGAGACCGTCGCCGACCTGCACGAGGCGGACTGGGCGCTGGGAGCCACCGCACGGGCGGCGTCCGACCCCGAACTGGCCGCGTACGCATGGTGGTACCGCGCCCTCGCCTCGGCCCTGCTCGCGCAGCGCACCGCGTCGCATCCCAAGCTCCAGGACGCCGCCGCCCACTACCGCCGCGCCGCGGCCCAGCCCGGCACGGGCGACCTGCTGGAGCGGGCGACGGCCGCCCAGTGGATGCGGGCCACCCGCCTGGAACGCACGGCGGGCCCCGGGCGGGCCCTGGAGGAACACCGGGCTGTGCTGTCCCTGCTGACGGCCGCCGGGGCTTCGCGCTCGCAGTCCGCGCAGCTCATCCGGCAGGAGGTCGACCGGCTCGAACACACCCGCTGACAGCCCGGAGGGCCCTGCCCTGCGCGGTGTGCGCCGGGCAGGGCCCTTAAGGTTCGTACGGTCAGGCCTCGAAGACCTCGTTGAGCAGCTGCTGCTGCTCGGCCTGGTGACGCTTGGCCGAACCGACCGCCGGGGACGAACCGTGCGGACGAGAGATACGGCGCAGGCGCTCGCCGTGCGGAATGTCCGCGCCGACCGCCAGGTCGAGGTGGTCGATCAGGTTCAGCGCGATGAACGGCCACGCACCCTGGTTCGCCGGCTCCTCCTGGGCCCACAGGTACTTCTCGGCGTTCGGGAACTTGGCGATCTGCGCCTGGAGCTCGGCACCCGGCAGCGGGTACAGCCGCTCGAGGCGGATGATCGCGGTGTCCGTGACGCCGCGCTTGACCCGCTCGGCCTCCAGGTCGTAGTAGACCTTGCCGGTGCAGAAGACGACCTTGTGGACCGCGTTCGGGTCCACGGAGTCGTCGCCGATCACCGGGCGGAAGCCGCCGGTGGTGAACTCCTCCGCCTTCGACGCCGCGGCCTTCAGACGCAGCATCGACTTCGGGGTGAAGACGATCAGCGGCTTGTGGTGCGGGTTGTGGACCTGCCAGCGCAGCAGGTGGAAGTAGTTCGACGGCAGGGTCGGCATGGCGACCGTCATGTTGTTCTGCGCGCACAGCTGGAGGAAGCGCTCCGGGCGGGCGGACGAGTGGTCCGGGCCCTGGCCCTCGTAGCCGTGGGGCAGCAGCAGCGTGACGCCGGAGGTCTGGCCCCACTTCTGCTCGGCCGAGGAGATGAACTCGTCGACGACGGTCTGTGCGCCGTTGACGAAGTCACCGAACTGCGCCTCCCACATGACCAGCGCGTCCGGGCGGGCCAGCGAGTAGCCGTACTCGAAGCCCATCGCCGCGTACTCGCTCAGCAGCGAGTCGTAGACGTTGTAGCGGGCCTGGTCCTCGGAGAGGTACAGCAGCGGGGTGTAGTCCTCGCCGGTCTCCTGGTCCACCAGCACCGCGTGGCGCTGGCCGAACGTGCCGCGGCGGGTGTCCTGGCCGGAAAGCCGGACCGTGGTGCCCTCCATCAGCAGCGAGCCGATGGCGAGCGTCTCGCCCATGCCCCAGTCGATCGTGCCGTCCTCGACCGAGGCCGCACGGCGCTGCATCTGCGGCATCAGACGCGGGTGGACCGTGATCCGGTCCGGGATGTTGACCTGGGACTCGGCGATCCGCTTCACGATCTCCTGGGAGACCGCCGTGGTGACGGCCACCGGGAACTCGGCCTGCACGTCCGGGACATGGGCCGGGGCCGGGTGGCTGGTCGCCTCGCGGACCTCCGCGAAGACCTTCTCCAGCTGGCCCTGGAAGTCCTGGAGCGCCTGCTCCGCCTCTTCCAGCGTGATGTCGCCGCGACCGATGAGCGACTCGGTGTAGAGCTTGCGCACCGAGCGCTTCTTGTCGATCAGGTTGTACATCTGCGGGTTGGTGAACTGCGGGTTGTCGCCCTCGTTGTGACCGCGGCGGCGGTAGCAGATGAGGTCGATCACGACGTCCTTGTTGAACGTCTGGCGGAACTCGAAGGCGAGCCGCGCCACGCGGACCACGGCCTCCGGGTCGTCGCCGTTCACATGGAAGATCGGCGCCTCGATCATGCGGGCCACGTCGGTCGCGTACATGGACGAACGCGAGGACTCCGGGGCGGCGGTGAAACCGACCTGGTTGTTGATGACGATGTGGACCGTGCCGCCGGTGCGGTAGCCGCGCAGTTGCGACATGTTCAGCGTCTCGGCGACGACACCCTGGCCGGCGAAGGCCGCGTCACCGTGCAGGGCGACCGGCAGGACCGTGAAGTCCGTACCGCCCTTGTTGATGACGTCCTGCTTGGCGCGGGCCACACCCTCGAGAACCGGGTCGACCGCCTCCAGGTGCGAGGGATTGGCGACCAGCGAGACCTTGATCTGCTCGCCGTCGAGACCGGTGAAGGTGCCCTCGGCACCCAGGTGGTACTTCACGTCGCCGGAGCCGTGCATCGACTTCGGGTCGAGGTTGCCCTCGAACTCCCGGAAGATCTGCGCGTACGACTTGCCGACGATGTTCGCCAGGACGTTCAGGCGGCCGCGGTGGGCCATGCCGATGACGACCTCGTCCAGGCGCGACTCGGCGGCCGAGTCGATGACGGCGTCGAGCAGCGGAATGACGGACTCGCCGCCCTCCAGGGAGAACCGCTTCTGACCGACGTACTTGGTCTGAAGGAAGGTCTCGAAGGCCTCGGCGGCGTTCAGCCGGCGCAGGATCCGCAGCTGCTCCTCGCGCTCGGGCTTGGTGTGCCCGCGCTCGATGCGGTCCTGGATCCACTTGCGCTGCTTCGGGTCCTGGATGTGCATGAACTCGACGCCGGTGGTGCGGCAGTACGAGTCGCGCAGTACGCCGAGGATGTCGCGCAGCTTCATCATCGACTTGCCGGAGAACCCGCCGACCGCGAACTCGCGCTCCAGGTCCCACAGGGTGAGGCCGTGCTCGATGATGTCCAGGTCGGGGTGCTTGCGCTGCTTGTACTCAAGCGGATCGGTGTCGGCCATGACATGGCCGCGGACCCGGTAGGAGTGGATCAGCTCGAAGACGCGCGCGGCCTTGGTGACGTCGTCGTCGTGGGAGACGTCGATGTCCTTGAGCCAGCGGACCGGCTCGTAGGGGATGCGCAGGGACTCGAAGACCTCGTCGTAGAAGCCGTCCTCGCCCAGGAGGAGGCCCGCGACGATCCGCAGGAACTCGCCGGAGGCGGCGCCCTGGATGACCCGGTGGTCGTATGTGCTGGTGAGGGTCATCACCTTGGAGATGCCCAGCTTGTTCAGGGTGTCCTGGGAGGTGCCCTGGAACTCGGCCGGGTAGTCCATGGAGCCGACGCCCATGATGACCGACTGCCCGGGCATCAGACGCGGCACGGAGTGGACCGTGCCGAGGCCGCCGGGGTTGGTCAGCGAGACGGTGACGCCTGTGAAGTCGTCCATCGTCAGCTTGTTGTTGCGGGCGCGCCGGACGATGTCCTCGTAGGCCTGCCAGAACTCGAAGAAGTTCAGCGTCTCGGCCTTCTTGATGCCCGCGACGACCAGCTGGCGGTCACCGTTGGGCTTCACCAGGTCGATGGCCAGGCCGAAGTTGACGTGCTCCGGCTTGACGAGGACGGGCTTGCCGTCCTTCTCCACGTACGACCAGTTCATCGACGGCATGGCCTTGATGGCCTGCACCATCGCGAACCCGATCAGGTGCGTGAAGGAGACCTTCCCACCGCGGGCGCGCTTGAGGTGGTTGTTGATGACGATGCGGTTGTCGAAGAGCAGCTTCACCGGCACGGCGCGCACGGACGTGGCCGTGGGCATCTCCAGCGAGGCGTTCATGTTCTTCGCAACCGCGGCGGCGGGGCCGCGCAGGGTCACGTACTCGGGGCCGTCGGCCGCCTCTGTGGCGGGCTGCGCCTTGGCGGGCGCGGCGGGCTTGGCAGCGGCCGGGGCGGCTGCCGGAGCCGGAGCGGCGGCAGCGGGCTTCGCCGCGGCGGGAGCCGCGGGCTGCGCAGGCGGTACGGCGGCGGCCGCGGGCTTCGCCGGAGCGGCGGGCGCGGCAGCAGGGGCGGCCTGGGCGGGAGCCGCCGGGGAGGCGGTCACCGCAGCCCCCGCGGCTGCGGCACCGTCCGCGGACGGGGCTTCGCTCACCGGCTTCGCCCCTGCGGCGGCAGTACCCGCGCCGCCCGGTTTGTAGTCGGCGAAGAAGTCCCACCAGGCACGGTCGACCGAATTCGGGTCCTGGAGGTACTGCTGGTAGATCTCGTCGACGAGCCACTCATTGGGGCCGAAGGCGGCGGCAGGGTTCTTACCCTGCCCGCCTTGGTCGGTCGAGATGCTCGAGTTACTGGGGGACTGAGACGACACGGCGGCAACCGCCCTCTTCCGCTTCACAAGGTGATGGACAGCGGAAATAAAGGCTACGCCTCCCTGGCCGAGAGGTGCAGGCCGGGCGGGCCATCGTCGCGCAAGTCACACCGATCGGCGGGTTTCGGGGCAAGGAATGGCGGGAAACAAGCCCGGTTCCGCTTTCCGCGGGTAGGACTCACCGCGGCTGCGACCCACTGCCTCGCACCCGGGACGGCGCAGCGGCCGAATTTCCGGCCGAGCCCTCACCGCGTACACGCAGAATGCGCGCTTCCGGTTCGAACCCTACGTCAACCGTGCGCCGAGGGGATCCCCGGAAGGGTCACGAGAATGCGGCAGCCGCGGGACGATTCGGCCACCCCGATGCGTCCGCCGTGCAGATCGACGGCCCAGCGTGCGATCGCGAGGCCGAGTCCCGTACCTCCGTCGCTGCCCTTGCCGTGCGGGGCCGTCACGCTGCCCCGGTTGAACCGCTCGAAGACCCGGTGGCGCTCCTGCTCGGGGATGCCGGGACCCTCGTCGACCACTTCCAGGTCGAGGGACTCGGGCAGCGGGCCGCGCCGGGCCCGTACCGTCACGCGGCCGTGCGGAGGCGAGTGCTTGACCGCGTTGTCGATCAGATTGGCCACCACCTGGTGGAGCCGCTCCGCGTCCGCGTGCGCGGTCAGCTCCGGCGGGGACACATCCAGATGCAGATGCACGTCCGTACGGGTGTGGTTTCCGGACCCCGAGGCCAGACCGCGCTGGGCGGCGGCCAGATTGGCCTCCTTCAGCACCCCGGACAGGTAGGGCCACACCTCGAAACGGCGGGCGCGCAGCGGCACGACGCCGTTGTCGAGCCGGGACAGATCCAGCAGCGTCTCGACCAGGCGGCCCAGGCGCTCCGTCTGCTTCAGCGCCGTACGCATCGTCTCGGGGTCGGCGGCCGAGACCCCGTCGACCACGTTCTCCAGCACGGCGCGCAGCGCGGCGATCGGGGTGCGCAGCTCGTGCGAGACGTTGGCCACCAGCTCCTTGCGGTGCTGGTCCACGGCCTCCAGATCGTCCGCCATGCGATTGATCGTGGACGCGAGATCGCCGAGCTCGTCCCGGCGGTCCGCGCCGCGCACCCGGCGGGTGTAGTCGCCGTGCGATATGCCTTTGGCGACGGTGTTCATCTCGTCCAGCGGCGCGGTCAGGCCATGAGCGACGAACTGGGTGATCAGCAGGGTGGCGATCACCGAGAAGACGGTGATGAAGCGCAGCTCGGTCTCGGTGCGCAGGGCGACCAGCAGCAGGCCGGTGGTGATGAAGACCGAGACGACGACGAGTGTGCCCAGCTTGGTCTTGATCGAGATCGAGATGGAGACCGAACGCAGCCAGTTCCGCCAGCCCTGGCGAGCGGGCGGCCCGTCCCCGGACCGCTGCCGTCTCATGGCGCTCATGGCGCCGGCGTCTCCAGGGCGTAGCCGACGCCGTGGACGGTACGGATGCGCTCGGCGCCGATCTTGCGGCGCAGGGCCTTGATGTGGCTGTCGACGGTCCGGGTGCCGGACGCGTCGGCCCAGTCCCACACCTCCGCGAGCAGCTGCTCGCGGGAGAGCACGGCGCGGGGGGTGTTCGCCAGGCAGACGAGCAGGTCGAACTCGGTCGGGGTGAGATGCACGTCCTCGCTGCGCACCCGGACCCGGCGCTGGGCGTGGTCGATCTCCAGCTCGCCGAGGCGCAGGATGCCGCTGCGCGGTGTCACGGCGGCGAGTGCGGCGCGCTCGACGCGGCGCAGCAGCACATGCACACGTGCCGCGAGCTCCCGCATCGAGAACGGTTTGGTCATGTAGTCGTCGGCGCCGACACCGAGTCCGACGAGCATGTCCGTCTCGTCGTCGCGGGCCGTGAGCATCAGCACGGGGACGGGGCGCTGGGCCTGGACCCGGCGGCAGACCTCCAGGCCGTCGAAGCCCGGCAGCATCACGTCGAGCACCATCAGATCGGGTTGCCAGGCCTCGGCCGCGTCGACGGCGGCAGGTCCGTCCAAGGCCGTCTGGACGAGAAAGCCCTCGGCCCGCAGCCGGGCAGCGATGGCATCGACGATCGTCGAATCGTCCTCGACGACCAGCACCCGGCGCTGGGCGCCGGGTGTGGCCGCGACGCCGTTGTGCGTGGTGTGTGTCTGCTCCATGGCCCCGCCCCTGTACGCGTTCTCGCGAGCTGCATGCCGGTGTAGATCCCGTGTGTAGGTGAGCAGCGTAAGGGCATTGGCAGCGTCCCGGCTACGCAGGGCGAACAGCGAGATGGACCACGTCGGGTACTCCTCGGGCAACCCGGATCTCTTCGGTTCTTACCCCGGTGAATCCGGCATTCCGCAACGCATCCTCAAAAGCGGGGGAGGGCCGGGCCGACCAGACAGCGAGCACGCCTCCGGGCTCCAACCGCCCCTGACAGGCTGCGAGTCCGGCCGGTGAGTAGAGATTTGCGTTGTCGTCGGTGACGGTCCAGTCGGGCCCGTTGTCGATGTCCAGGCACAGCGCGTCGTAGCGGTCCGTGGTCGTGCCCAGATGAGTGACGAGGTCCGTGTGCAGGATCACGCTGCGGGGGTCGGCGAGCGCGCCGCCGGAGATCCGTGCGAGCGGCCCCGAACGGTGCCAGTCGATGATCGCCTGCTCGCGTTCGACGACGATGATGTGACGCCAGTGGGGGTTGGCGGCGGCGCGCGCGAGAGAGAAGCCGACGCCGAGACCGCCGATGAGGAGGGCGGGGGCGGCTGTGCGCGCCTCGAGCGCGTCGTAGGCGGCGTCGACGAGGAGGCGTTCGGAGCGGCCGTCGGAGGTGTCCATCAGGAAGCACCCGTTGGCGATGATCTCGTGGTGCTCGCCGCGCTTTCGCAGGACGACCTCTCCGTGGTGGCCCTCACGGCGCTCGAGGGTGAGAGGTGCGTCGGCATGAAGCGGCATGGTGGTTACCTCTCGGCGACGGGACGGACAGGTGTGGATGGCCATGGTGTCGGGATGGGGCGAGAGGGACAAATGGTTTCGGCCCACTCGGCGGGTTGCCCCTGTGGCCCTCGCCAAACAGCGGTCCCGCCCGGTTCACAGTGGACTCACAGCCGACTCACAGCTGGTTGGTGCGGTGTGGCAGGCGCGGGACGTTCGAGGTGGCGCGAAGGTTGCCTCGTGTGGCGCAGGTCATAGACGGGGGTCATGGTGATCGCGTTGGGTGGGGGTTCGTTCGGGGTTGGACGAGAGGGGCCTCACGCGTGGACCAGCTTTCGACGCGCGATCCGGCCACCGGCCGGGAACTGCTGGGCGGCATACCGACCCAGCGCACCGCGACGCGGAGGGCGACGCCGGCAGTCGCGTTCCCACCGGCCCCGACACCTGCGCCGGCCCGCTGTGTACGACGGCCCCTGTGGCGCCGGGCACTGCGGCTCCTGCCGACACCGACGGGCACACCGTTCACCTTCGGCTACGCCCTCGTCCTGATCGCCACCTCGCTCTTCGTGGAGTACGGCGATCCGGCCACCGTCTCCACGATGCTCCGCGGCTCCAGCACCGATGTCACCCATTTGGCCCACACTCCGCTCCTTGTTCTCGGAGCCAGCGCCCTGTGGGTCGCGGGCGGCCTGGCGTCCTCGTACGCCGTCGCCTTCCTCTTCACTCTCACCGCGCTGGAGCGCCGGATCGGCGGCACTCGCACAGCGGGCGTGTTCCTGCTGGGCCATGTCGGGGCGACCCTGGCCACCGAGATACCCGTGGCGGTCTCCGTCATGACCGGGCATCTGCCGGTCACGTCGCTGCACCGCCTCGACTACGGCATCAGCTTCGGCCTGATGGCGTGCATCGGCGCCCTCGCCGGACTGCTCGGCCCCGTCCAGCGCGGGACGCTGCTCGGCTTCGTCTTCCTGATGCAGTTCCAGGACCTGCTGGCCTTCGAGGACCCGCTCACCAACTGGGGCCATCCGCTGGCCCTGCTGGCCGGTGTCGCCTGCTGGCCCGCCGTGCGCCGCTGGTCGCTCAGGCCCGAAGGCGTACGCCGGTCAGTCCCCCGGCAGCGCGGCGAATACGTCCCGCAGGGCGGGTAGCCGGTTCGTCTCGTCCGTGGTGACGGTGTGGCCCGCGTAGGTGATCCGGTAGATGAACCCGTCCGCGACGGGACTGCCGGTGGCCTTACGGGGGAGCCGCGCGAAGTCCGCCTTCTCCAGAGCCCGCCGCAGCTCGGCCAGTTCGGCCGGCGTCATCCGGCCGGAGCCCTTGTGGCCGTTCTTCGTCGACGTGGTGTAGGTGCCGTCGTCCCGGACGAGTAGATCGTTGCGCACGCCGGCGATGCCACCGGTGACGGTCACCTGGACCAGGGGAAGCGCGGCGGCGGGCGTCGTCGCGGCAGAGGACCCCGAGCGGGTCGGATTCCCGCCGTCGTCTCCGCCCTCGCCGGACGCGCACCCCGCCACCAGCAGGACACCCAGCAGCACTCCCGCCGCCCCGCACCGCCCCTGCCTCATCCCTCGCACGCGCCCACCTGCCCTCCGTATCGCACGAGCACCGGTCCCTCGCAGCAGTGTGGCCGACCCGTCGGCGGGCCCGCGGGCACTTTGGGGTGAGCGGTCCTGGGGCTGCCGGCCCGGCGAGCCGCACGGCCCCATGCCTGATCGCTCAGAGCGAACGCTTCCCGGGGAACAACTCCCCGGCGTCATGCATTGAGTCCATGCATTGAGTCCTTACAGCTCAACTTGACTGCCTAAGGGGAGATCATGGCTTCGACGTCCACACCGCTCACCTTGCCCGTGCTGCCGCTCGACGACGAGGTCGTGCTGCCCGGAATGGTGGTGCCGCTCGACCTGTCCGACAACGACGTACGAGCCGCGGTGGAGGCCGCCCAGGCCGCCGCGCGTTCCAGTGGTGCAAGCAAGCCGACCGTGCTGCTTGTTCCGCGCGTCGACGGAACGTACGCAGCGACGGGCGTGCTCGGGACCGTCGAGCAGGTCGGCCGGCTCTCGGACGGCGACCCCGGCGCTCTCATCCGCGGCCGCGGCCGGGTGAAGATCGGCGCGGGGACCACGGGCCCGGGCGCCGCGCTCTGGGTCGAGGGCTCGCGTGTCGAGGAGACCGTGCCCGACCCGCTGCCCGGCTCGGTCACCGAACTGGTCACGGAGTACAAGGCACTCGCCACCGACTGGCTGAAGAAGCGCGGCGCCTGGCAGGTCGTCGACCGCGTCCAGCAGATCGACGACGTCTCGCAGCTCGCCGACAACTCCGGCTACTCACCCTTCCTGACCACCGCCCAGAAGATCGAACTCCTCGAGACCGCCGAGCCGGTGGCCCGCCTGAAGCTGGCCACCCAGCAGCTGCGCGAGCACCTCGCCGAGCAGGATGTCGCCGAATCCATCGCCAAGGACGTCCAGGAAGGCGTCGACAAGCAGCAGCGCGAGTTCCTGCTGCGCCGCCAGCTCGAAGCCGTACGCAAGGAGCTGCGTGACCTCAACGGCGAGGACGGCGAGGACGAGTCCGACGACTACCGGGCCCGTGTCGAGGCAGCCGACCTCCCCGAGAAGGTGCGCGAAGCCGCCCTCAAGGAGGTCGAGAAGCTGGAGCGTTCCAGTGACCAGGGCCCCGAGGGTTCCTGGATCCGCACCTGGCTCGACACCGTCCTCGAACTGCCCTGGAACGAAAGGACCGAGGACGAGTACGACATCCAGGGCGCGAAGGCGATCCTGGACGCCGAGCACTCGGGTCTGCAGGACGTGAAGGAACGGATCACCGAATACCTGGCGGTGCGCAAGCGGCGCGCCGACCGGGGGCTGGGCGTGGTCGGAGGGCGTCGCGGGGGCGCGGTTCTCGCGCTCGTCGGCCCGCCCGGCGTGGGAAAGACATCTCTCGGCGAGTCCGTGGCGCACGCCATGGGGCGCACATTCGTACGGGTCGCGCTCGGTGGTGTCCGGGACGAGGCGGAGATCCGCGGACACCGGCGCACCTACGTCGGGGCCCTGCCCGGCCGGATCGTGCGGGCGATCAAGGAGGCCGGTTCGATGAACCCGGTCGTCCTGCTCGACGAGATCGACAAGGTCGGCTCCGACTTCCGCGGCGACCCCGCGGCCGCTCTGCTCGAAGTCCTCGACCCGGCGCAGAACCACACCTTCCGCGACCACTACCTGGAGGTCGAACTCGACCTGAGCGATGTCGTCTTCCTGGCCACAGCCAATGTGCTGGAGGCCATCCCGGAAGCCCTGCTCGACCGGATGGAGCTCGTCAGGCTCGACGGCTACACCGAGGACGAGAAGGTCGTCATCGCCCGGGACCATCTGCTGCCGCGTCAGCTGGAGCGGGCGGGCCTGGAGCACGGCGAGGTGGTCATCGAGGAGTCGGCGCTGCGCAAGCTCGCGGGCGAGTACACCCGTGAGGCGGGCGTGCGGAACCTGGAGCGTTCGGTTGCCCGGCTGCTGCGCAAGGTCGCGGCCCAGCACGAACTGGGCGACCAGGAGCTGCCGTTCACGATCGGCGCCGAGCAGCTGCGCGGCTTGATCGGGCGGCCGCACCATGTGCCCGAGTCCGCGCAGGACCCGGCCGAGCGCCGTACGGCCGTGCCGGGTGTGGCCACCGGCCTCGCGGTCACCGGCGCGGGCGGCGACGTCCTGTTCGTCGAGGCCTCTCTCGCCGACCCGGAGACGGGCGCGGCGGGACTGACTCTGACAGGGCAGCTCGGCGACGTGATGAAGGAGTCCGCGCAGATCGCGCTGAGCTTCCTGCGCTCGCACGGCGCGGAGCTGGAGCTTCCGGTCGCCGACCTCAAGGACCGGGGCGTGCACATCCACTTCCCTGCGGGCGCGGTCCCCAAGGACGGCCCGAGCGCGGGCATCACGATGACGACGGCGCTCGCGTCCCTGCTGTCCGGACGCCTGGTGCGAACGGATGTGGCGATGACCGGCGAGGTCTCGCTGACCGGGCGGGTGCTGCCGATCGGCGGTCTGAAGCAGAAGCTGCTCGCCGCGCACCGTGCGGGCATCACGACGGTCGTGATCCCCAAGCGGAACGAGGCGGATCTGGACGACGTCCCGGCGGAGGTCCTTCAGAAGCTGGACGTGCACCCGGTCACGGATGTGCTCCAGGTGCTGGAGATCGCGCTCTCACCGGCGGATGTGCCGGTTCAGGCCGCGGCCTGAACACATTTTGGACCAGGGCTGCCCTGGCCCCGGGAGGAAGGCCGACGCCCTTCCTCCCGGGGCTCCGTCATGCCTTCGTGGCCTTGTCGTACAGCGTGCGCGCGTTGGCATTGAAGCGGACCGCCGTCGACACACTGTCCGTGTCGCCGCCGCTGGTCACCCCGATGAGGCGGCCCGGATGCTTCGGGTCCCGGTAGCCCGCGAGCCACGGGCCGCCGCTCGTGCCGTCCCAGAAACCGGAGCAGTCCATCCGTACGGATCCGGCCATTTCGGGATCCGGCTCGGTGTCGGTGGTGCAGGCGATGGGGCGGTTGTCGGGATTGTGGTCGGGATTGGGGTAGCCGACGACTGTGACCCGGCGGGCCGGCACCCCGGTCCAGTCGACGGGCGTTCCGCCCACGACGTCCTGGACGTTGCGGCCCTTGGCGTCCGGCGCCAGCGTCAGGAATGCGTAGTCCACGGTGTCGGAGTCCGCGGTGTCCGCGCGCCAGCGGGCGTCCACCTGGATCGCGCGGACCTTCCACCGTCCGTAGGGTGCCTTGCCCGTACCCGCGCCGCTGAAGCTGGGGGCGAAGGTGATGTTCTCCATGTAGCTGCCGTACTCGAAGACACAATGCGCGGCGGTGGCGATGACATTGCCCTGGGGGCTGTTGACGACGCTCGCGGAACAGAAGTGCTCGCCGTCCTTGTCGAGCAGTACCCCGGCCGACGACAGGCCGGCGAAAGCAGTCGCCGAGGACTGCGGCTCGGGCAGTGGCGGCAAGGGGGACGCGTCCCCCGCGTCCGGCGCGGCCGAAACCGGACCCCCGCACGCCGTTGTGGCGGCGAGCACAGCTACGGCCAGCCACCTTTGCAGCCTCTTCGGGCCGGTGGGTGTCTTCCGGACCTTGCCGGATTCGCGTGCCCCGGCGGGGCAGCTGCCTGCGTTGTCTTCAGTCGCCGACGCTCCGCGCGGGCTCCGTCCGCCGCCGTGCGATGCACCACCCCAGACCCCGCTCACTGATCCGGCCCGATCCAAAAGACACCCCCGAACGATCCACTTCATCCGGCCATCTTGCCTGTTTACGGCCGTCAGTCCAGCCATCCTCGCAAGGTCGCCTGCGCCCCGGCCTGGAAGCGGGTCTCTGCGCCCAGTGTCTCCAGCAGACGGCTGATCCTTCTGCGGGCGGTGTGCACATGGACGCCCAGGCGGCGGGCGATCGCCTCGTCCTTGAGGCCCGCGGCGAGCAGGCCCAGTAACTCCTTCTGAGCCTTCACGAGCGTCGCGTCGCGCGCCCCGCCCGAACCGCCGAGCGGTGTGGCCCGGTCCCAGACCGTCTCGAACAGCGGCATGAGCGCGTTGCGCAGCAAGGTGTCGCCTATCACCAGCGCGGAGGCCCTCGGGTCGCCCGGATCGGCCGGCGGAAGCAGGGTGATCCGCCGGTCCACGGTGATCAGTTCGGTGGGCACCGCCGTCGCGACCCGTGCCCGCAGGCCCTGCTCGACGAGGCCGGTCACCGAGCGCATCCGGCCCGGACAGCAGAGCCCGTCCCGGTCCATGACGGTCCGCACCTCCACGCCGCGGTCCAAAAGTCCCTCGATGTCCAGTGGCGGTGTGCCTGAACCGCCGTCCCCGCGTGGCCTCTTCCCGTACGGCGAGCGGTCCAGGATGGCGACCTCCCGCTCCGCGGTCGCCAGCAGGTACCCCGCCCGTTCGCCGATCGCCCGCGGACCGGTCACCACCTCGATGTCGCGCTCAGGTGCACTGGGCGCCCCCGACATCAGGCGGCCGGCCAGCTGGTCCGCGGTCATCCGTAATCGTTCCAACTCGGCGGACCGTAAGTGCAGTTCGGCCTGACGACGGTGGATCAGCGTACGGATCGCGGCGTCCGGCGCCGCTGGATGCGGCAGCGCGTCCCCGTCCGCCGGGAGCGCGAGGCCGTGCTCGACCAGATGGCCGAGCGCCCGGTCGAGGCGGTCGCGTGGCAGACCCAGCAGGCGTGCCAACTCCTCGGCCCCGGTGGCCTGTTCCTTGAGCAGTGCCTCGTAGGTGCGTTCCTCGGCCTCCCCCAGGCCGAGGGTGTGCAGTTCCCCCTCGCTCATGCGTCGGATTCTCACTCCCTCTTCACGGGCCACACAAGTGTGCGTGTCCACTTGTCAACGCGCCGGCCACATTGATCGGTTGGCGCCCCGCGGGTTGCATGGTCATGACCACCTTTACGGCTTGACCAGCACGTGGGAGGGGTACGAACTGTGCGCAAGGCCAGAACAAGCACACAGAGATCGGGTATTTCCAGGGGGACCGGTCTCGCGGCACTGCTCAGCACGGCCGGGCTGCTGCTGACGGCGGTACCGGCTCAGGCGGCGACCCCGCCGGCCACCGCACCGCCCGCCGATGTCCTTCCGGGGGCAGAGACGGCAACCCCGTCGCTCGTCGACGGAATCAGGGAGGCGGCGGACGCCAAGGCAAGCCCGGCGGACGCGGCCCGCGGCCATCTCGCCGCCAAGGAGAGCCGCTACAAGATCGCCGACGCGCGGCGCGACCTCGCGCCGATGGGGACCGTCAGAAATGGCGCGGAAGAGACCGTGCGGCTGCAGCAGAAGCACCACGGCATACCGGTGTTCGGCGGCCAGTACGTCGTACGAATGGAGTCCAAGGGCGGCAAGCGCGTCGTCACCGGCACCTCCGGCAAGTACTTCACGGGCCTGAAGACCGGCACCACGGCAAGCGTTACGAAGGACACCGCGGTACGCCGCGCGGTCGCGGCCACCGCCGCACGCCTCGGCGGCAAGACGCTCAGCAAGGCCGACGCGATACGCGGCAAGGGCGCCAAGTCCGCGAAGGCGGCGGCCCTCACCGGCAGCGCAAGCGGCCTTGTGGTGATCCCGCGCGGCGAGGGCATCCTCGCCCACCACGTGACCGTACGTGGCACGAATCCCGCCACCGGCGAACCGGTGCTCCAGCAGGTCTACATCGACGCCCGCGCCGGCTACCCGGTGCTGCAGTTCAGCGGCATCAAGACGCTGACCGCGAAGGGGACCGCCGCGTCCGGCGCCACCGCGAAGGCTGCCCCGGCGGGTGCCCGCGCGGCCGAGGACGACCCGGCCGCCGGGGTCAAGGGCACCGGCGTCAAGCTCGACACGGCCAAGGTCGACCTCGACCTCCGGCTCGACACCGCCGCGACCAGGTACATGATGATCGACGCCACGCGGATGGCGGGCTCCACCAAGAACACCCTCACCACCTGGGACGCCCGCAAGCTCGATGTCAGCGAGGTGTCCGGAACCTGGCCCGGCGGGCTGAAGGAATTCAGCAGCCCGGACAAGGACTTCGGCAAGGACGCCACCGAGTCCGGCGCGGTCGACGCGCACTGGGCGGCCGGGAAGGTCTACGACTACTACAAGCAGAACCTGGGCCGCGACAGCCTCGACGGCCGCGGCATGACCATCAACTCCCTGGTCGGTGTGACCGAGTTCGGCTCGCCGTACGTCAACGCCTTCTGGGACGGCCAGAAGATGGTCTACGGCA
This sequence comes from Streptomyces sp. SLBN-118, assembly GCF_006715635.1. Taxonomy (NCBI): domain Bacteria; kingdom Bacillati; phylum Actinomycetota; class Actinomycetes; order Kitasatosporales; family Streptomycetaceae; genus Streptomyces; species Streptomyces sp. SLBN-118. Next base: position 2,613,007 of record NZ_VFNP01000001.1, on the reverse strand, counting down.
GTGGCGACGAGGACTACAAGCCGCTCTCCGCCGACCTCGACGTGGTGGGCCACGAGATGACGCACGGCGTCGTCGAGAACACCGCCAACCTCGTCTACGCCGGACAGTCCGGTGCACTGAACGAAGCGCTCGCCGACTACTTCGGCAACGCGATCGACACCGCCGCGTCCGGAGTCTCGATGGACAACCCGGACGCCGGTCTCATCGGCGAGGACCTGTGCCGCACGACGAAGCCGCGGGCCTGTGCCTTCCGCGACCTCAACGACGGCGCGACCACCTCGAAGAACTTCCTCGGGGTCACCTTCGGCACCGACAACGGCGGGGTACACCTCAACTCCACCATCTTCTCCGGTGCGTTGTGGGACCTGCGCCAGGACGTGGGCGGACAGCTCGCCGACAGCATCGTGTACAAGGCGCTGTCCGAGTACATGACGCCGCTCGACGGCTTCACCGACGGCCGCAACGCGGTACTCGCCGCCGCCAAGGACCTCGGCGTCTCCGCGAAGGAGCTCACCGCGGTCAAGCGCTCCTTCAACGCCCACGGCATCGTCCCGGGCTGGGAGGACGCGCTCGGCGTCGACTCCGACCAGTTGCTCGGCAAGGTCAACACCGGGGGCACCGGAGCCCAGGCGGGCGGCGGCTGGTGGACGGCCTCGCAGTCCAACGACGACGGCTCGGAGCCGTACTCCGTCTACGCGGGCCGTACGGACGGCAAGGGCGCCCCGAAGCTGATCAGCCCCAACGACGGCCGCTACCACGTCTATCCGGCGACTGACGGCAAGACGGTCGTCTGGGCGGCGTACGGGGCTACCAGCCTCGACATCCTCTCCCGCCCCCTCGCGGGCGGACCGATCAAGAAGCTGTACACCTCGTCCACCGACATCGGTGGCCTGCGCGTCGAGAACGGCGTCGTCGTCTTCGAGAGCTTCGGCATCTTCGGCGACCGGCACGTCCGCTATCTGCGCCCCGGCGACCGTGAGCCCGCCTTCGTCGACGGCGGCGGCTTCGAGACCCTGACCGCCCTCCCGGCGATCAAGAACGGCAGGCTCGCCTACGCCAAGCTGTATCCGACCCCCGAGGACTACAAGCTGGGCGTCGAGGTCTTCGACCTCAAGACCGGCAAGGGCGCCCTCGCGGAGCAGCTCGGCGAACCGCAGATCCTCGGCCAGACCGGAATCAACGCCACGCACGCCTTCTGGCTGGTGGACGAGAATCTCAGCGACCAGGGCCAGATGGGGATCCGCCGCTCGGACCTGGACGGCAAGGGCACGGTGGACATCAGCTCCGAGTACAAGCCCGCCGCGCTGATGCCGTTCGACCTCACGGTCTCGGACACCGCGGTCACCGTGAACAGCGCACTGCCCGACGCGGCGCTCCGCAACGACTCGCTGCCGAAACTGTGGCAGCTGACCACCGACGGATCGCGCAAGGAGCGGGTCTCCTGCAACCGCGGCGAACAGATCTCCCCGGCCGCGGTCTCCGGCCGCCAGGTGATCTGGATCGACGGCACGACGGGCTGGACCGACCTGGTCACCCGCGAACGCCCTGCGGGCGTGTGCGGCTAGGGGCACCCCTGCCCCGATGAAAGGGGGACCCCCGGCGCCCGGGCGCCGGGGGTCCCTTCGCGGTCGTTCAAAATGGACCCATGGAAAACCCCTTGCAGGCCGACTGCGGGAGCTGCTTCGGGCTGTGCTGTGCCGCCCTGCCGTTCGCCAAGTCGGCGGACTTCGCGATCAACAAGCCCGCCGGAAAGCCCTGCCCCAATCTGCGGACGGACTTCCGCTGCGGCATCCACACGCGGCTGCGGCAGAGCGGCTTTCCCGGCTGCACGGTCTACGACTGTTTCGGCGCCGGACAGTACGTCTCCCAGGTCACCTTCGGCGGCACGGACTGGCGGCAGGCGCCGGACACGGCGCGGCAGATGTTCGCGGTGTTCCCCGTCGTACGGCAGCTGCACGAACTGCTCTGGTACCTGACCGAGGCGCTGAAGCTGCGGCCGGCCCGCTCGCTGCACGGCGAGATCCGGCTGCTGCTGGAAGAGACCGAGCGCCTGACCGGTCTTGAACCGAAGGCGCTGGAAAGGCTCGATGTGGCCGCGCACCGGCAGGACGTGAACGTGCTGCTGCTCCGTACGAGCGAACTGGTGCGCGCCGAAGCGGGGCACAAGAAGAAGGACCGCCGGGGGGCCGACCTGATCGGGGCGAGGCTCCGTGGCGCGGACCTCAGGGGCGCCAGCCTGCGGGGCGCGTATCTCATAGCGGCCGACCTCACGGGCGCGGACCTGCGTCTCGCGGACCTCATCGGGGCGGACCTGAGGGACGCTGACCTCGCGGGCGCCGATCTGACGGGGAGCTTCTTCCTCACACAGCCGCAGCTCAACGCGGCGAAGGGCGACGGGGCGACCAGGCTGCCGCCCGCGCTGACCCGTCCTGCGCACTGGTCGTGACCCACGGTCGCGAGAGTGCGCAGGGCGGGTCGTAAGGCTGCTCAGCCGTTGGCGAGAGCCGCGACGCGGTCCAGGGCGCCGTTGAACTTATTGTGGTCGCCGACGATCGGTCCTGACGAGGTGTACTGCCACATCGTCTGGTAGGCCCAGCCCGCCGGGAGCGTGCCGGGTGTGGTGTTGTAGCGGGCGATCCACAGCGGGTTGCTCGCGCCGAAGCCGCTGTAGTTGCCGGTGCACTGGGTCCACCAGCTGGTCGCCGTGTAGATCACCGCGTCGCGTCCGGTCCGGGCCCTGTAGCGGCTCAGGAAGTCACGGATCCAGGTGACCATCCCGGACTGCGTCTTGCCGAAGCAGGCGGCGCCGTACGGGTTCCATTCGATGTCGAGCACGCCCGGCAGGGTCTGGCCGTCGCGGGACCAGCCGCCGCCGTGGTTCACGAAGTAGTCGGCCTGCGCGGCGCCGGTGGCGGTGTCGGGAGTGGCGAAGTGGTACGCGCCGCGGATCATCCCGGTGCTGTACGAGCCGGTGTACTGCTGTCCGAAGTACGGGTTGGTGTAGTAGGTGCCCTCGGTGGCCTTGACGTAGGCCCATTTCACACCGCTGTTCCACAGGCGGGACCAGTCGACGTTGCCCTGGTGACTGGAGACGTCGACGCCTTCCGTCTGAACCACCCGGCTGTCATGGGGGAGTCCTCCCCGGCCGTCATGGGCGATGACGCCCATGCCGAGGTGGGCGGAGCCACGCGGGGGTATCTCATCGGCGCCGGCGGCGCCGGGTGTCGTGAGGAGGAGGGAGAGGACTGCGAGGAGGGTGCCGGCTGCCGCGAGACGCGGCCGGCCGGTCGTTCGGGATCTGTGCACGGGCATGGCGTGCCTCCGAAGACCTCGGTGGGGGATCTGGCGATCTGTCGACATGTCGTGGCGGAAACCCATGGTTGGGGAGCCATATGGTGTGGACATGTCAGCAATGAAGCTAGGCGCGTAGAACCCCCTGTGGAAGGGGGGCAGGAGGCTGCCGTTGGTCTACGCCTGCGAAATACTGGCCGAGCTGCGGCGATGGGAAGCGCCGGAAGAAACTTTCAGAATCCGGAAAGCGCGCGAGGGGTGCTGACGTGCACGAAAGCGGTACGGGGAGTGAAGCGAACTCCAAGGGCGAAAATGGTGTGGACCGCGAATTCCTCGCTTTGGAAAGGGAGTTGGCGGTCTTTCTGCGCCGGGCGCGGGCGTCCTCCGGCGAGATGGCCCGTGAGGTACACCCCGAGCTGGAGCCCGCCGCGTACGGGCTGCTCGTCCGGCTGGAAGAAGCCGGGCAGCAGAGGGCGACCGAACTGGCCGCGTACTTCGGCGTCGGCAAGGCGACGATGAGCCGCCAGCTGCGGGCGCTGGACGAACTGGGCCTGGTGACCCGCGAACCGGATCCTGCGGACGGCCGGGCCTCGCTCGTCCGGCTCACGGACGAAGGTCTGCGCCGCTTTCGCCGGGTGAGGGACGCAAGGCGGGACCGGTATGTGAGCAAGCTTGCGGGCTGGGACCGGGCGGAGATCGCGGAGCTGGCGCGGCTGCTGCACCAGCTGAACGCGCGCGCGGGGAGCTGACCGGGTCAGAGCTCGGCGAAGACCGCCGTCGCGTCGTCGCGGAGCTTCCAGCGGATCACCTCGCCCCGCTCCTGAGCCGACGTCTCCACGGACCTGACCCGGTCGATCAGTACCTGCGGGCCCTCCTTGCGCAGCAGGGCCATGCAGTCGGCCCAGTCGCCCTCGCCGAACATGTCGACCCAGCGCGACGCCCCGTCGGTGAGAGCGGCCACGGCGCGGACATCGGAACGGGGGGTCACGCCGGTCACCGCGCGCACCGACACCGCCGGGTCCGCGGCCGCCGTGAAGAAGCCGCCCTCCGCGTTGCGAAGCGCGTCCGCCGTGGCGTGTGTACGCAGCAGTTCGCGGGGCAGGCGGTCGATGCGGTCGTCCAGCACCGGGCGGACCTCCCCGTGCGGGGACTCCAGCAGCAGCGTCGAGTCGGAGAGCACCAGATGCTCGACGGCGTCCGCCGGGCCGCCCCAGCGCACCAGGACCACCGTCGCCTGCGGTGTGCGCACGTGAGAAAGATCACAGGTTTCGCGGTGCGAGTCCGCGGTGCGGCGGATCGCCTCGGAGAGGATCTCGGCCAGGGGCATATCCTGCCGTGAACCGGACAGTTCGATCAGCGCGCCACCGAGCCTGGCGGTGAACCACGGCACGCCGTGCACACATCCGTCGTCGCCCTGTGGAGGCGTCACACCGTCCAGTACCACGATCGTTCCGCCCTGGCCCGAGGCAGGCAGGGCCACGGATGCCCAGTCTTCGTTGAGGCGCTCGGGGGTGCCGGGGGCGGTAGCCAGTTCGAAACGCATGACCCCAGTCTGCATGACTCCTTCACGATGCCCCCACGACCTCGCAATTGGCTCGTTTCAGCAGGTCAGCAGGCCCCGGCCGCGCGGTTGGGAGGAGCGGGGGAAGCTGCGGGCGCGCATCTTGCCAAAGCCCGGCCGGAAGATCCAGCCGGTGCCCCGCGCGCCGCCGTATCCGCGGCCTGGGCGAGTTGTTTGTCAACTCCTCGGTGATGTTCACTCCTTCGGGTGGCGGAGCGGCCGATGCGCGCCTCCTTCCCAAACACGCTGGAATGGTCGTAAGCCGTACCAGGGGTGGGGCTCTCGCGTGTGACCGGTCGTCATCTCTGCTTCATGGGTGGACGAGTCAAGCAAGATTGCGAGCACCGGTGCAGAACAAGCGGCCGTCCCGGACGCAGGACCCCTCGCCCGAGCCCGCCGAGCGCGGTCGCTCCAGGCGCGTGCGCAACCGGCTCGTCGCCGGCGTCGCCGCCGTCAGCATCGTGGTGGTCGCCGCGGGCGCCCCCGGCATCCTCGCCACCTCCGCCGAACTGACCGAGTCCCAGCACCTGGTCACCCTGGCCGGACTCAACCGCCAGGCCGTCACCCTCGCCCACTCGCTCGCCGACGAGCGCGACGAGGTCACCGCGTATATCGCCGCGGGCCGCGAGGACCAGAAGGGCGACAAGGCCGCCCGGCGCGCGGTCTCCGCCGTTCTCAGCGCCCGCGTCGACCGGCAGATCGACGAGATCCGCGGCAGCATCCCCGACGGCCACGCCGATCTCGGCCGCGATCTGTCCGTCGTCCCCTCCGTCCGCCGCACCGCGCTTACCGGCAAGGGCACGGCGATGGAGGCCCACCGCGCGTACACGGTCGTCATCGCCAGCCTGCACGCCCTGGCCGACGAACTGGCCGAGAAGACGCCGCCGCGCGCGGCCTCCGGCACCCGGGCGCCGGCCCAGCTCGGTCTCGCCGTCGAGCAGGCCTCCGCGACGCGCGGGCTGCTGCTGGCCGCGCTCGCCGTGCCCGGCAAGCAGAGCAGCCCGAACCTCGACCCGGTCACCGGCCTGCCCGTACAGGACGAGGGCGAGGGCGACGACGCCGCGAACCCTGTGCGCAACGCGCTGAGCGCCGCCGCCCAGCAGTCCCGGGTGCGTGAACTCGCCGCGCTCGCCGACTTCGACCAGGCCGCTGACAAGGACGCCCGCGACTCGCTGGCCGCCACCGTCACCGGGGCCGAGGTCAAGTCCGCCGAGATCTATCTCGCCCGCCTGACCGACCAGCCCGAGCTCTCCAAGGCCGACCGCAAGTCCAACCGCGAAAAGCTCCAGTCCTCGCTCACCGCCCGTATCGAGCAGATGCGCGGTGTCGAGTCGACGCTCGCCGCCGAGCGGATCGAGCGCCTCGAGCAGCTGCGCGACGACGATGTCACCGCACTCGAGATCCGGATCGCGCTCCTCGGCGGCCTGGTGATCGCCGCCATCGGCGTCTCCGCCGCCGTCGCCCGTACGCTCACCCGCCCGCTCGCCGTCCTGCGGATCGGCGCCGCCCGCCTCGCCGCGGCCCCCGAGGTCGAGGAGCCGGTCCGTTTCACGGGGCGCAACGACGAGTTCGCGCAGGTCGTACGCTCCCTGAACACCCTGCACGGCAAGGTGCGTGACCTCGGAGTACGCGCAGAACGCCTCGACAGCGACCGCGGCGACCTCGCCGGTGCCCGCGACACCCTCGCCGCCGAACTGGCCACGGGCCGCGCCGAGCTCAAGGAGCAGACCGACCTGCTCACCGCCGAGCTCGAACGCCTGCGGCACACCGTCCAGCACACCTTCGTCAACCTCTCGCTGCGCACCCTCGGCCTCGTCGAGCGCCAGCTCGGCGTCATCGAGAAGCTGGAGGAGCGCGAGCAGGACCCCGAGCGGCTCGCCACGCTGTTCAAGCTCGACCACATGGCGACCGTCATGCGCCGCCACAGCGAGAACCTGCTGGTCCTTGCGGGCGCCGAGCACAGCCACGGGCATCCCGGCCCTGTCCCGCTGGTCGACGTACTGCGCGCGGCCGTCAGCGAGATCGAGCGGTACGAGCGGGTCGTGATCCAGCAGCTGCCGCCGCACGCGCAGGTCGCCGGATTCGCCGCCGACGACCTCAGCCATCTGGTCGCCGAACTCCTGGAGAACGCGACCTCCTTCTCGCCGCCGGACGCCCAGGTCGAGCTGTCGGGCTGGCTGCTGGAGAGCGGCGAGGTGATGCTCTCCGTGCAGGACAGCGGAATAGGGATGACCGCGGGGCGGATCGCCGAGCTCAACGCGTGCCTGGAGGACCCGCAGGCGTACGAGACGCCGACGGGCCCGGAGGGCGAGGGCCTCGGGCTGCGGGTGGCCGCGCTTCTGGCGGCGCGTCATGGCGTACGGGTCCAGCTGCGCGAGCAGAAGGGCGGCGGGATCACCGCGGTCGTCGTGCTGTCGCAGGCGCTGCTGCCGGCGGGTCCGCCGGCGGCCTCACCGCCCACCGTGACCATGGCGGGATCCGCGCCGGCGCTGCATCTGCCCGGATCGGCGGCGGAGGCCAACTCCAATGCGCTGCCGGGCAGTTCGCGGCGAATCGACCCCCTGGTGGCGGCCGCCGAGCAGGCGATCCGTGAGACGGAGCCGGACGCGCACGAGCGGACGGTGGACGGCGGCCCGGACGGCGAACCGGAGGCGGAGAAGGCCGACGGCGTCGATGAAGCGACCTTCACGATGCGCCTGCCGGACCGGAACCTGGAGCTGGAGCCGCAGCGGGACCCGGACCCGGAGCCGGAGCTGGATCCGCACCCGGAGCCCCAAGCCGCCCCGCAGGCGGAGGGCGCACCCGAGGCCGCTGAATCCGAGGCCGCGCAGCCCGCCCGGGAACGCGTCACCGACAAGGGCCTGCCCAAGCGCACCCCCAAGATCGTCAAGCCCGCCACCGTGCCCCACGGGCGCACCGGCGGCATCGACGCCGACGCCCTGCGCCGCCGCCTCGGCGGCTTCCAGCAGGGTGCCAACGAAGGCCGTCGCGATGCCGAGGCGGAGATCACACAGAAGCCAGAAGCCACACCTGCAACTGACGCACGTACTACAACAGAAGAAGCGGGGGACACAGTCGAGGAGGCACGCAGTTGACTGCGACCGGGACATTCGGCCTGAGCAGTGAAGCCCGCAATCTGCACTGGTTGCTGAGCAATCTCGTGGAGGAGGTGCCAGGCGTGCGCTCGGTCGCCGTCGTCTCGTCCGACGGGCTGCTGCTGCTCTCCTCCGACCCCGCGCGCAACGCCGCGGCGGCGGCCACCACCGCGCCCCCGGAAGGGCCCAGGGGCTCCAGCGCCGACCTCGCCACCATCGTCTCCGGCATCGGCAGCCTCACCATCGGCGCCGCCCGGCTGATGGACGGCGGTGGCGTCAAGCAGACGATGGTCGCGATGGAAGAGGGCAGCGTCTTCGTCATGTCGATCAGTGACGGCTCACTGCTCGGCGTGCATGCCACCCCCGACTGCGACATGTCCGTCGTCGCGTACCACATGGCGCTCTTCGTGGGCCGGGCCGGACACGTCCTCACCCCCGAACTCCGCAGCGAGCTGCGCACATCGATGGAGGGGGGCACCCAGTGACGTCAGCCGCCGAACCGGCCCGCAGGCTCCCGTCGCGCGGTGACGGTCGCCGCCCGGCCCGGGTCCGCCCCTACTCGCTCACCGGCGGCCGCACCCGTTTCGGCCATGTGCTGCTCGTCGAGACCTTCGTGGCCGCGCTCGAAGCACCGGCCGAGCGCAGGGAGCTCCCCAAGGGCTCCCCGCGCGTCATGCCCGAGCTGCGGGCCATCGTCGAGCTGTGCCGCCGTATGCGTACCGTCGCCGAGATATCGGCGCTGCTGAAGATGCCGCTGGGTGTCGTCCGGGTACTGCTCAGCGACCTGGCCGACCAGGGAAGGATCCGCGTGTTCGGGACCGGGCACGGCTCCGGCCAGCCCGACCGCGCGCTGCTCGAAAGGGTGCTGAGTGGACTCCGCCGCCTCTGACACGCTCGCCTCCGGCACACTCGCCCCCGACTCGCTCGCTTCGGGAACCCTGTCCGAACCGTCCCACCTGCCCCACCCGCAGCCCGAAGAGGAGCTGCAGGCCTGGCAGTTGGATCCCAACCGTGCCCCCACCGCGACCAAGATCGTGGTCGCGGGCGGCTTCGGTGTGGGCAAGACGACCTTCGTCGGATCGGTCTCCGAGATCACGCCGCTCAAGACCGAGGCTCTGATGACCGGGGCGAGCGAGGAGAGCGACGATCTCACCGCGACGCCCGACAAGCTCACCACCACCGTCGCCATGGACTTCGGCCGGATCACGCTCGACGACGATCTGGTGCTCTACGTCTTCGGCACACCGGGACAGCAGCGCTTCTGGTTCATGTGGGACGACCTGGTGCGCGGCGCGATCGGCGCGGTCGTGCTGGCCGACACCCGCAGGCTGCCGGACTGCTTCCCGGCGCTCGACTACTTCGAGAGCAGCGGGCTGCCGTACATCGTCGCCGTCAACCACTTCGAGGGCACCGAGCTGTTCGAGGCCGAGGACGTGCGCGAGGCCCTGACCGTGCCGCACCACGTACCCGTAGTGATCATGGACGCGCGCAGCCGGATCACAGTGGTGGAGTCGCTGCTCACGCTGGTCGCCCACGCCCTCGAAGCCGCCCCCCAGTAACCACACAACGGAGAACCCCCGCCATGCGGAAGATACTCATCGTCGGAGCCGGACAGTCCGGCCTCCAGCTCGCGCTCGGCCTCCAGTCCGAGGGCTACGACGTCACCGTGATGTCCAACCGCACGGCGGACGAGATCCGCTCCGGCCGGGTCATGTCCACGCAGTGCATGTTCGACACCGCGCTCCAGCACGAGCGGGATCTCGGTATCAACTTCTGGGAGTCCCAGGCCCCGCGCATCGAGGGACTCGGCGTCTCCGTCGCCGCCCCCGACTCCTCGCGCGCCGTCGACTGGGTCGGCAAGCTCGACGGCTACGCCCAGTCCGTCGACCAGCGCATCAAGATGGCCGGCTGGATGGAGACCTTCGCCCAGCGTGGCGGCCAGCTCGTCATCCACGGCGCCGCCGTCTCCGACCTGGACTACTTCTCCCGTACGTACGACCTGGTGCTGGTCTCGGCGGGCAAGGGCGAACTGGTCTCGATGTTCGGCCGGGACGCCTCGCGCTCCCCGTACGACACCCCGCAGCGCGCGCTCGCCGTCTCCTACGTGCATGGTCTCGGCCCGCGCCCCGAGCACCCCGAATACGACGCGGTCCGGTGCAACCTCGTCCCCGGCGTCGGCGAGCTCTTCGTGATGCCGACCTTCACCACCACGGGACGCGCCGACATCCTCTTCTGGGAAGGCGTCCCGGGCGGCCCGCTCGATGTGTTCCAGCACGTCAAGGACCCCGCCGAGCACCTCTCCCAGACGCTTGAGCTGATGGAGAAGTTCACGCCCTGGGAGTACGCGCGTGCCACCAAGGTCGAGCTGACCGACCCGGGCGCCACCCTCGCCGGGCGCTACGCTCCCACGGTCCGCCTGCCGATCGGACGGCTCCCCGGCGGCGGCCTGGTCCTGGGTGTCGCGGACGTTGTCGTCGCCAACGACCCGATCACCGGGCAGGGGTCCAATTCCGCGTCCAAGTGCGCCGCTTCGTATCTCGCCTCGATCACCGGACACGGAGACAGGCCGTTCGACGAGGAGTGGATGCAGTCCACCTTCGACCGCTACTGGGACACGGCGCAGCACGTCACCAAGTGGACGAACGCGATGCTCGGCGTACCGCCGGAGCATGTCCTCAACCTGATCGGCGCGGGCGGTCAGCTGCAGCCGGTCGCCAACCGGTTCGCGAACGGCTTCAACGACCCGGCCGACTTCGAGAACTTCTTCTACGAGCCCGAGAAGGCAGCTGCGTATGTGGCCTCGGTTGCCGGAGCCTGACGGGTTCTGACCACTTACATCCCGTGGCGTAACGGGTCAATCCTGTTGTCGGGCAGCTCGATGAGGGCTTGTCCTGCGTGGTCGAGCCGTGGTGGGTGAGGTGTCCGCGGCGAAGCCGTTGGCGGATGGTGCCCGGACTTGATGCCGGTCTCCACTTCCGCAGCGTAGGCGCCGACGAGGAGAAGGATCGGTCATTGGCCACATGGTGCGGGAGCCGGCCGTCCGGAAGGTGCCGTACTGCTGAATGCAGCGGCGCAGCATCTGCACGAAGTGCGGGGGAATGGCATTGGGCGGGAGTTGTTCACTAAGCCGCGGTAGTCACCCCAGACCCGCTCCCTCTTGTCCCGCTCCCTCTTGTCCCATGAGCTGCCCCAGCACGATGCTGTCCAGACGGTCTCGCTCTGGGCGTTGTCAGCCGGCGGCGAGGAGATCCATTCCGCTCGCCAAGGACGTCCTTGGCGCAGGGCGTCGAAGCTTGCCGGTTCTGCCGCCCGGATACTGCGCCGGGGCTGCTGTGATGGCGAGTCGGGACCGCCGCTTCCGGGCGCCACGCACGGTCCGCCACGTCCGGGTCGTCCACGCACGAACCAACGGGCGCCCTTCGCCGTGGTCGCGGTCAGCCAAAAGCCGAACGCCTACCGGCCGACGTCTCCGCGGCGTCGTCCGGCGGCTCCGCCCCCGAGTAGCCCGTGTCCGGTCCCGCCGTGGCTCCGTCCGGGAGCGGCGGCGGGGTGTAGGAGCTCACGGGGCTGCCGTCCGGGTCCGGGCGCACCGCACCGAGCAGTGGATTCGCCGCGATGGGGGAGACTTTGACGGTGGCTCCCGGGCGGGGCGCGTGGACCACCATGCCGCTGCCGAGGTAGATCGCGACATGGGTGGCCTCGGGGAAGTAGACCACCAGGTCGCCGGGCCGCAGTGAGCGCAGCGGGACCTTGGGAAGCTCCTCCCACTGCTCCTGGCTCGTCCGCGGGATCTCGCGGCCCGCCGTCGCCCAGGCCCGGGAGGTCAGGCCGGAGCAGTCGTACGACTGAGGTCCCTCGGCGCCCCAGAGATACGGCTTGCCGATCTGCCGGACCGCGTAGCGCAGGGCCTCTTCGCCCTCCTCGGTGGGCGTCCGGTCGCCCGCGAGTGCGCCCGAAGCGATCAGTTCCTCCTGCGCCGTGTCGGTGCCGGACTGTTCGAGTGCGGCCAGCGAGGCGATCTGCTCGGGCGAGAGCGAGGCGAGCATCGCCTCGACGGCCCGCAGCTTCGCCGTCGCAGCCTCGCTCGCCTTCTTCCGCCGCGCCGCGAGGGTCTGCTCGTTGTGGAGCGCCTTGCGGGACGCCGCCTCAAGTCCCGCCGCCCGCCGTGTCCCGGTCTCCAGCCTGGCGGTTGTGGCCAGCCGCTCAACGGCCGCGCGCTCGATGAGATGGTCTTGATCGAGAGCCTGTCGCGGGTTCCGGGCGAGGAGGAGCTGGAGATATGCGGAGAGCTCGGACTGGCCCTGGTACTGCAGCCGTGCCAGTCGTCCCGCCTCCCCCCGGCTCATGGTGAGGGCCTTGCGGGCCTTGGCGAGCTCGCGGCCGAGCCGCGCCGTCTCGGCCCGCTGACGGGTGAGCTCCTCCTCCATCGCGTTGTACGTCTCCCCGGCCTGCTCCGCCTGCCGGTACAGGGTCTGAAGCTGTGTCAGCATCCCCGCGAGGTTCGCGGGCGGATCGGTGGCGGGTTCGGCCGCCGCGGGCACCGCGGCGAGCGCGGTGGCGGCTGCCAGCGCCGCGGTACAGACGGATCGGAGCAGGCTGCCTGACATCTCGTCACCTCCGGCTGTGGGGTGGGCCGTGCGCCCCATCGTGCGAGCGCGCAACCGGGAGTGCCCGGCGGGTGGTCGAGTCGGCGCAACGCGGTCACTCGTCGAGGGCGAGTGCGGCCCGCCTCCGGCGTGTCAGTCCACCGGCAACGCGTAGAAGGTCCGCTCCCGCTGGACGACGAGCATCCGGCCGCCGCCCTGCAGCGGCACATAGCGCGGGCCGCCCGGAGCGTCGTTCACGCCCGCCTCCTGGAACTTCCACAGCCGCCTGCCGTCACGCGCGGCGAACGCGGTGAGTTGCGCGCCGTCGCCCGCGAGCACTGTGCCGCCGCTCGCGCTGAGCGCGGTCGCCGGGACGTTGCCCCAGACGGGCGCCTCGGTCGAGCGCCGCCACAGGGCGCGGCCCGTAGCGGTGTCGACGGCGCACACCTCCTGATGGCGGTTGGCGACATAGAGCGTCGAACCCCGCAGGACCCCCTTGCCGAAGGGGAAGATCCCTGTCTCTCCGGGCGCTTGGGCGGCCGCGGCCAGCCGCCACAGCCGTCTGCCGCCGCGGCTGGAGTACGCGTGCAGCTCGCCCGCCGACGCGGCGAAGACGTTCTGGGCCGTATCGCCGGTCATGGCCGCAGTGGGCGCGATGGCCGGGAGTGCCAGCGTCTGCCGCTGCCTGCCCGTCTTCCGGTCGAACGCGAGCAGCACGGAGGAGCCCTTGGACGCCTTGCGCTGTACCGGGGTCAGCGACGCCGCGTCCTGCCGTACGAGGATGTCCGCGCCGCGTACGGCGATCAGCTCGTACCGGGGGATCGCGGGCGGCAGCCCCTTGGTGATCTGGGTGCGCCACTGCCAGGTGCGTGAGACCAGGTCGTACGCGAGGAAGTGTGCGGTGGTGGCGGCGCCCTTGGTGATGTGTCCGGTCAGCCAGAGCGTGCCGCCGTCCCAGCCGGTGACGGTCCCCACGGTCAGCGTCTCGCTGGCGCCCAGGAGGGCGGTCTTGGCGACCCGGTGCCTGATCCGGCCGTCCCGTGCGGAGATCCAGAGGAACTCGGACCGGCCGTCGACGAAGCAGAGCTCGGCGTCCACGGGTACGGCACGGGACGGCGAGGCTGCCTCCGCGATCTGCCAGAGCCGGCGTCCGGTGCGCACATCCACGCCGGTCGCCCGGTCGCCGCCGGTCAGGACCAGCACCCGGTCGCCCCAGACGGTCGCGTTCGGCGCTGGGTCGTCCTTGGTGCCGGGGTGTTCGTAACGCCACGCGGGCTCGGGCGGCACTCCGGCGATACGGGCCCGCGGGGGAGTGGGGGCCGGTGCGGGGGCGGATTTTGACGCATCGTCACCGAGGGCCTGGACGGCGCCGCCGCCGAGCGCGATCCCGGCGATCCCGGCGGCGATCCCGATGAGCAGCGCCCGCCGGTCGGGCGCTGCGGGCGAGGGCGGGGGAACCGGTGCCGGCGCGGGCGCCGGCCGCGGTACGGCGGGCAGGGCAGGGGCGGCCGGCGCCACGACCGGTGCGCTCGCCGCGCTCGCCGTGATCGGTGCGCTCGCCGCGCCCGGTGCGGTCCGGGCGTTGGGCACCCCCAGGGCAGCCGTCGCCCTGTCGGCGCTCCGCCCACGGACGACGAGGGTGTCGGCGCCGGTGCTGCCGCCGGGATGCTGCGCGGGGATCGCATCCGTGAGCCCGTCGCCCGCCTGCTCGACCGCCGCCTGCTCGACCGCCGCCTGCTCGACCGCCGCCCGCTCGACCCCCGCCAGTTCGACTCCCGACCGCAGCGACTGAACCGCCGCCGCCTGCGACTCCACCGCTTGGACCAGGGCCGGCGGAAGCCAGCCGTCGCGGGCCAGCGCCGCCGCGCCCTCCAGGGCCAGTTCCGCCGCCACCGTGCCCGCCGACGGGCGGTCCTCCGGGAGCTTCGCGAGGCAGCTCGCGACCAGCGGCCGCAGCTCGCCGGGCACGCCGTCCAGCTCCGGCTCGGCGTGAGCGATCCGGTCCACGTCGCCCAGTGGGGTGGTGCCCGTCGCCGCATACGCCAGGAGCAGACCCAGTACGAAGATGTCCGAGGCCGGCCCGGGCTTGGAGCCTGCTGCCTGTTCCGGGGTCAGATAGCTGAGCCGGACGGTCAGTTGTCCGTCCGGATGCGCCTCGGCGCCGGCCGCGGCGCCCAGCGCACCGAAGGCCGTGAGCCGCGGCCCGTCCGCCGCGAGCAGCACGGTGTCGGGCGCGAGACCGTGCAGCACCGCCCCGCCCGCGTGCACCCGCGACAGGGTTTCCGCGAGCCCCGCGCCCAGGGTCCGCAGCGCCCGCTCCGGCAGCGGACCGGCGAGGGCGATCGCCTCGCGCAGGCTCAGCGCCGGGACGTAGGGGCTCGCCGTCCACATCGGATCGCCGTCCGTGCCGGATTCGACGGGCGCCACCCAGCCGCCGGCCAGCCGTTCCGTCCTGCGCGTCTCCGACTGAAAGCGGCTGCGGAAGGCGGCGAGCGCGGCGAGCTCGGGCCTGGCCACGGAGACGACCGAGACACCGCCGTCCTGCGCGCACGCGAGATAGCGGACACAGACCGCCGACTCCCCAAAGCGCGCCAGTGCGGTGTAGGGGCCGATCCGGCGCGGATCGTCCTGCTGCAGCGGCTCCATGGCGAGCATCCCCCCTGACGGCACAATCCAGTGATCTTATGGGGCGCTGTTCGGCTTCGACCAGGGCCACTTGAGTGTGCGTCGCTCGACGCCGCCCGGTGCGT
This sequence comes from Streptomyces sp. SLBN-118, assembly GCF_006715635.1. NCBI lineage: Bacteria > Bacillati > Actinomycetota > Actinomycetes > Kitasatosporales > Streptomycetaceae > Streptomyces > Streptomyces sp. SLBN-118. The sequence goes on along the minus strand of NZ_VFNP01000001.1, from coordinate 2,597,724 downwards.
ACTCGTACTTCCAGCCGCGCAGCAGACCGAGCCGCTTGGTGTAGCCGGAGGGGACGCGCCGGTAGGCATACACGGTGGGCGGCGTGCCGTCGTCGTTCGGGACAGGGACCTTGTACCACTTCGGGGGATGGCCGGTCGGCCCGACCAGCACCGGCAGGACGCGCCCGTCCAGTGGCCCGCCCTCGAAGGGGGTGTTCTCGCTTCTCACACGGGCCAGTCTCACGCAGGGCCCGCCCGCCGCCGTCACCGGGCGCGCCGCGGCGTGGCATGCACCCGTTGGAGTGCAGCGCGGGGCCTGCCCGGTCAGGCACCGTTGACGCCTCAGGAGCAGTGGCGTATCACTTTCGGCTACTGCCATAACCCCCCCTTTGGGCCGGAGGTGTTACTCCTGTGAGACCGCGCCGGCCCGGGAGACGCTGATGCGTGAACCCGAACCGCTGGGTGTACCGCTCGCCGACGTCCTGCTCCTGGGCGGCACGGTCGCACCGGGACCCGGCGGCAGACCGGCCCTGTGGACTGTGTCCACGGGCAGGCCCGCCCGTCTCACCGCCGTCGATCCTGCCACCGGCGAACAGCTGGTCAGCGCGCCGCTCGCGGACGCGGACGGGGCCTGGGCCCTCACCGCCGCGCCCGACGGCGTCTACGCGGGGACGTACAGCACCGCGCGTCTGTACCGCTGGCGGCCCGGCGCGGGCGACGAGGCGGAGGATCTCGGGCGGCCGCTCGACGGGGAGTCCTTCATCTGGTCGCTGGCCTGCGACGAGGACGGTGCGATCTGGGGTGGCACCTTCCCCGGTGGAAGGGTGTTCCGCTTCGACCCGGCGGCCAAGGAGTACACGGACTTCGGGCAGGTCGTCGCCGATCAGACGTACGTACGGAGCATCGCCTGCGCCAGCGGCAGGGTCTACGCCGGTTCGTACGCCGCCGCCCACATCGCCGAACTGGACCCGGCGACCGGGTCCGTCACCGAACTCCCGATGCCCGAGAGCCTGGACTCCGTCGAAGGCAGGGCCGTCTACGACCTGGACGCCCACGACGGACGGCTGTACGCCCGCATCGGCTCCGACCTGCCGGGCCCGCTCTTCGTCTACGACCTTCAGGCACGCTCCTGGACCGACGAGATCTCCGGCGCACACGGCCTGACCGTCGCCCCGCCCGACGCCGGCGGCGGCATCCACCTCGTCCAGCACGGCGAACTGCACCGCTACGACCCGGCGTCCCGTCAGCTGAGCAGCACCGGTCTCACCCTGACCGGCAAGATGCGATGCGTCCGCTCCCTCGGCTGGGCCGAGCTGCTGCTCGACGACTGGCCGGGCAGCAGCGTCGTCGGCACGCTCTCACGCGGCGAGATGTTCCGCTACAACCCGGCCACCGGCGCGTACGCCATCACGGACACCGGGATCACCAAGAGCCCGGTCGAGATCCTTGCGCTCGCCCCGGGCGAAGGGGAGACCCTCTATGCGGGCGGCTTCCTCAACGGCGGTCTGGCCTCGGTGAACACCGCCACCGGCGCGACGGAATTCCACCGCTTCGGACAGACCGAGTGCATCTTGTCCGCCTCCGACGGCTCCGTATGGCTCGGCCTCTATCCCGAGGCCAGGCTCTACCGCTACCGGCCCGACCGGCCCTGGAACAGCCCCGAGTACTCACCGGGCGGCCCGCCCGGCACCCCCGTCAACCCCGAGCCGGTCCTCAACCTCTCTCCGCATCTCCAGATGCGTGCCAAATGCCTGGCGGAGGCCGACGGGAAGATCGTCGTGGGCACGGTCCCCGAGGGCGACCGGCTCGGCGGCGGGCTCGCGATCCACGATCCGGCGTCCGGGACCTACCGGTTCGTCCGGCATGTGGTCGAGGACCAGTCCGTGTTCTGTCTGACGGCCCACCAGGGTGTGGTCTACGGAGGGACGTCGATCACCGGAGGGCTCAGTACCACCGAGTACACCCGCGAGTCGGGTGCGGTGTTCGCCTGGGACATGCAAGCGGGCGAAAAGCTCTGGGAGTTGGAGCCCGTCCCCCTGGAGCGGAGCGTCAGCGCCGTGGCGATCGGCCCCGACGAACGGCTGTGGGGCCTTGCCGGTCACACGCTCTTCGCGGTCGATCTCGCGAGTCAACAGGTGGTGCGTCACTACAGGTTGGGCAGCAGAAGCGCGGCGGGGTCCATCGTGACCTCCCGGGAAAGGCTGTATGTGAGCGTGGACAACGCATTGATCTACCGGGTCGATCCCTATGTGGAGAACGACGAACCGGCGCTCGTCGTGGGCTTCGTGCACAGGCGGTTGTGTGTCCACAGTGACGGCAGTCTCTCTTTGAATCGTGGCCCCGAGCTGTTCCGGGTGGTTCCCCTTTGCTGACTCATTGACAGGTCAAAACCCCGCGACTACTTTCGGCCCAGGCCGAAACAGCCGCGCTCCGTGCTCCCTTCTCGTCAGGCCTTCCGGAGGCCCCCATGAAGACAGGCTTCAAGCGCGCCACCGCACCTCTCGCACTGTTCATGCTCGCCGCCTCGCTCTCTGCCTGCGGTGACGGCGACAGCGGCTCGGACTCGAAGAAGGTCACCGTCTGGATGTATCCGGTGATCGCCGACCCCAAGGCCAGTGCGGCCTACTGGGACGGCATCGAGAAGGCCTTCGAGAAGGCGGCACCCGGCACCTCTCTCACCATCGAGCAGCAGCCGTGGGACAACCGCGACCAGAAGATCGCCACCGCGTTCGGCGGCGGAAAGGGCCCGGACGTCGTTTTGCTGACGCCGGACCAGATTCCCCAGTTCTCCGCCAACGGCGCCATCAAGCCGGTGGACGGGGCGCTCAAGGAGAGCGCCGGAAAGTTTCTGCCCGCGACGATGGACGCGATGAAGCAGGACGGCAAGATCTACGGCGCGCCGATCTACCAGACCATCACGACCACCATCTACAACAAGAAGCTGCTGACCCAGGCCGGCATCGGCACACCGCCCGCCACCTGGGACGAGATCAAGGCCGCAGCCCCCAAGCTCAAGCAGAAGGGCGTGGCCCTCCTCGACTACTCCGCCAGCAACGAGGCCTCGCTGAACCTCAACTTCTATCCGCTGCTGTGGCAGGCCGGCGGCACCGTCTTCGCCAAGGACGGCAAGAAGGTCGCCTTCAACAGCCCCGAGGGCGTCGAGGCGCTCACCTTCCTCACCGACCTCTACAAGGCGGGCTCGGTCCCCAAGTCGTCGATGACGAACACCAACCTGCTCGCCGACCAGGCACTGGGCAAGCAGCAGGCAGCCATGGGCTTCTCCACCGTCCTCGCCGACGCCGAACTGGCCGCCAAGACCTGGGGCCCCGAGAACGTCGTCATCGGCGCGCCGCTCAAGGGCCCCGCCCGGGAGGTCGCCTTCGGCATCCCCGGCGCGCTCAGCGTCAACGCCAAGTCCAAGAACACGGCGGGCGCGGAGAAGTTCCTGGCCTTCATGACCGCCCCGGAGCAGATCAAGTCCCTCGGCAAGGCGAGCGGTTACTTCTCGCCTCGTACGGACGTCAGTGTGCCGAACGCGTCTCCGTACGCGAAGCAGTACCAGGCCGCCCTGGCCGACGTCAGTCCCGGTGAGCCCAATCCCGCCGCACGCCAGCTGATGGGCCTGCTCGCACCGGAGATCCAGGCGGCGCTGCTGGGCAAGAAGAGTCCCAAGGAAGCGCTGGACGACGCGGCCAAGGCGGCCGACGACCTGCTGGCGCGACAGCGTTGAGCGACGCCGCAATGAGCGAGGCGGCCACCGAGGCTCTGACCGACGGGGCCGCCACGCGCAAGCCGGCGACGCACGAGACTACCGGGCGCCGGCCGGGCGGCCGCCAGGGGCGGCGGCGCGAGGCCCTGGTGGGCCTCGCGTTCGTTGCCCCGATGCTGGTGCTGTTCATCGTCTTCCGCTTCGGACCGACGCTGGGCGCGGCCTTCCTCTCGGCCACCGACTACCGGCTGAGTGGCGAGTGGCAGTTCATCGGGGCCCAGAACTACACACGGCTGTTCGGCGACGACCTGTTCTGGGAGAGCCTGGGCGTCACCGCCTTCTACACCGCGCTCTACGTCCCGATGACGGTGCTGCTCGCTCTCGGTACTGCCGTGCTGCTGCATCGCACCATCTGGCTGAAGGGCTTCTTCCGCGGTGTCTTCTTCCTGCCGTACGTCACCAGCATCGTGCTGGCTGCCGTCATCTGGAAGTGGATCTACGAGGTCGACGACGGGCTGCTGAACGCCGCACTCGGCGCACTCTCCCTCGGCCCGGTCGACTTCCTCGGCGATGAGTCGCTGGTCCTGCCCTCCATCGCGGCCACCTCCGCCTGGAAGGGCTTCGGCTACACCATGCTGATCCTTCTCGCGGGACTGCAGTCCATCCCGCGCGAGGTCAACGAGGCGGCCACCGTCGACGGCGCGAGCGCCTGGCAGCGCTTCCGTCATGTGACCCTGCCGATGCTGAGGCCCGTGCTCTTCTTCGTCCTCGTCATCGAGGCCATCCAGGCCTTCCAGGTCTTCGACGCGATGTATGTGATGACGGCCGGCGGACCCGTCAGGGCCAGCTATTCGCTCGTCTACTTCCTCTACGACTCCGGCTTCAAGTACTTCGACTTCGGCTACGCCAGCGCGGTCGGCCTGATGCTCTTCCTCGTCGTCCTGGTCTTCTCGCTCATCCAGCGCCGGCTCATCGGCAGAGAGGTGGACTGATGGGAGGCCGGCTGAGACTGCCCGTCCTGCTGATCCTCGTCGCTTTCGTGACCGTCACACCCTTCGTGGTCATGGTGCTGGTCGCCTTCGCACCGCCCGGTGGCCAGACGCTGCCCGGGGCCTTCGACATCACCCGGGCGACCTGGCAGAACTTCTCCGACGTCCTTCAGAGCGCGGACATCACGCGCTGGGCGCTCAACTCGCTGATCTACTCGCTCGTGTCGGTCGTGCTCATCCTGCTGTTCTCGTCGATGGCCGGTTACGCCTTCGCCAAGAAGCGGTTTCCCGGGCGCGAGGTGCTCTTCTGGGCCTTCCTGGCGACCTTGATGGTGCCCTTCCAGGCGACCCTGATCCCGTACTACATCCTGGTTTCGAAAATGGGCGGCGTCGACACCTACTGGGGCCTGATCGTGCCCACCCTGGCGAACTCCCAGGCCGTGTTCCTGATGCGGCAGTTCATGTACCAGCTGCCCGACGAGCTCTTCGAGGCCGCGAAGATCGACGGTGCCTCCGAGTGGCGTATCTACACCACCATTGTCATCCCGCTGATCCGGCCGGTCCTCGCCACCTTGGGTGTCTTCGTCTTTCTCTGGCACTGGAACGACTTCCTGTGGCCGCTCGTCATCGGCCAGTCCTCGCAGATGCGCACGCTCACCGTCGGCCTCGCCACCCTCGCGGGCGAGGACGTGGCGATCAACCAGATCATGGCCGGGGCGACCATCACCGTGGTGCCCTGTCTGCTCGTCTTCGGGCTGCTGCAGCGCTACCTGACCGACTCGATCGCCACCAGCGGCCTCAAGTCCTGAGCCGGGGCAGCACATCGGTGCCGAATGTCTCGATGGCGCTCAGGGCGTCCGCCTGCGGCATGCCCGGCGGCTGGATGCGCAGCACCACGCCGTCGGCGCCCATCTCGCCGTATGCCGCCAGCCGCTCGGCGCACCCGTCGACCGAGCCGATCACCGAGCGGGCCTCGATGTCGTCCCACTGCTGGGCGTAGCGGGCCGCGTCGGCCGAGGTGCGCTTCCAGTCGCCGTAGGCGTCGTACAGACCGCGCAGCGGGGCCTCCAGAGCGGCCCGGGCACGCTGCGAGGTGGCGGCGGCGTAGCCCTCGCGGCAGACGACGACCTCGGTGCCCAGACTCGCCGCGCCGCGTGGGAAGGAGCGGTACTCCTCGATCTTTCCGGGCAGTTCGGAGTCGAGCTCGTTGAAGGACGTGGTCCAGCCGTCGCACATCCGGGCCGTACGCTCCAGGGCCGCGGAGACCCGGCCGCCGTTCCAGATCCGCGGCCGCGGGGACTGCACCGGGCGTGGCGAGACGAACGCGTCCTCCACCGAGGTCCAGCGGCCGTCGTGGGTGACCTTGTCCTCGGTCCACAGCCGGGTGACCAGCTCCAGACACTCCTCGAAACGGGACACGCGCTCGCGCGGCAGGGTGCCGAACAGCGTGAACTCCTCCGGCCGGTAGCCCAGTACGAAACCGGCCGTGAGCCGCCCGCCCGACAGCACATCGATGTGCGCGAGCGTCTCGGCCAGCCACACCGGCTGGTAGACCGGCGCGATCAGCCCGGCCGTCGCGAGGCCGATCCGCTCGGTGTGCGCGGCGAGATACGCCAATGAGGTGAGCGCCTCGTGATAGCCGGGCCGGTGCAGATGCCGCTCGCCCAGCACCACCCAGTCGAATCCGGCCTGCTCGGCCAGCCGCACCTGCTCCACGGTGTCGGCCAGCCGCGGCCGGTCTGCCGCGTCCGCGTAGAGATTGACGTACAGGCCGAGACGCATGGGAGGCTCCTTTACGGTCCGGGCCGTAAAGGCTAGCGTGTCGCCAACGACCGCGACAGACGGGAGAGATCGCCCATGTCCGCGACGCCCACCTCCGCGACGGAGGACCTGGTGCGGCGGCTGCGCGGCACCGTACTGCCCGCGGTGGCCACACCGTGCGACTCCCGCGGGGTGGTGGACTTCGGCGCACTGCGCGGGTACGCGGAGCGGATCGCGGCAGAGCCGATCGGCGGCGTGGCCGTCTGGGCGCACACCGGCCGCGGGCTCCATCTCACCGAGGCCGACCGCCTCCAGGTGCTGCGCATCTGGCGGGAGGCGGTCCCAGGGCCGATCGTGGCAGGTGCGGGAGTGCCACGATCGACCCGCGCGGTCAACCTGCGGGAAGCCTGGAGCGCCACCGTCGCCATGGCGGTCCAGGCGGCCGACCTGGGTGCGGACGCGGTCATGGTCTATCCGCTGGCGCAGTTCGCCTCCCGGCCGGCCGGGCAGTCCGAGGCGGTACGGCTCCACGAGCGGGTCGCCGACGAGAGCGGGCTGCCGGTGCTCGGCTTCTTCCTCCACGGCGAGGCGGGCGGTTACCCCTACCCGCCCGACCTCATCCGCCGGCTGCTCGCCCTGCCGTCGGCCGCCGGGGTCAAACTCGCCACGCTGGACCGCGCGATGGCCTGCCAGGACGCGATCCGCGCGGCGCAGCCGAGCGGGAAGCTCGCCGTCTCCGGCGAGGACCGGATGTTCGGCCCGTCCCTGATGTGGGGAGCGGATTCGGCGCTGGTGGGCATCGCGGCGGCGAGGGTGTCGTTGACGAGCGCGGTGCTCGACGCCTGGAGGTCGGGTGACCACGCCGGGTTTCTGCGGGCGTCGGGCCGGCTGGACCGGTTCGCGGAGGTGACGTTCCGCGAGCCGATCGAGGGGTATGTGCAGCGGATGCTGTGGGCGGCGGTGTGGGAGGGGCTGATCCCACAAGACGCGGCGCATGATCCGTACGGACCGCAACTGCCGGTGCGGGAGCGGGAGGCGGTTGTGGCGTGTCTCGAGGAGTTGGCCAAGGAGAACGACTAGGTCCTGTCCGGTCGATCAGGCCGGATCAGTGAGCGGCCCGCCGCGGAGCGGCTGATGTCACCGCGGTGCGTGCAGATGCAAGGCGGAGGATGGGGGCCCCGCCGAAGGCAGGGGGAGAGCCCACGCGGAGCGTAGGCGACTGACGCAACGCAGCGTGGGCGCACCGCCCGTGCCCGAAGGGCTGCGGGGGTGGGGGCCCCTCCCACGCCGAAGGCTGTGGGGGAGCGCGCCAGGGCACGCGAGCCCGGCAAGATCGGCCGGACAGGGCCTGGGTCGTCGGCGGTCCTCGAACGCCGGGACGGGGAATTCAGAGGCGCGGAAGGTCGGGGGAAGGCGCCGCAGGCAACCCGAACAGCCCCACCGCGTTCCCCCACAGCACCGCTTCCAACTCCTCCGCTGAGAACCCCGCGTCCCGCACCACCCCCAGCGCGACACAAGGGTCGATCAGCGTCGCGTCCGTGCCGAAGAGCAGGCGTTCCACCGGGACCCCCGCCTCCCTCGCGTACGCGATGCGGCCCGCGTCCGTCGCCGTGCGGCAGTGCTCCAGGTACAGGCGGTCGCAGGACGCCGCCGCGTGTGCCGCCTCGCGCCACGCGTCGCCGCCCGCGTGGCCCATGATGACGCGCAGGCCCGGGCGGGACGCCAGGAGCTCCGGGAGGAGGGTGACCTCCTCGCCCCAGGTGTGCAGCAGCAGCGGCACGCCCGCCTCCGCGACCACGTCGAACGCCTCCGCCATCGCCCGCGTCCCGGGCAGCTGCCCCGGATAGTGCGTGTGGATCTTCGCTCCGACGAACCGCCCCGTGTCCAGGCACCGCCGCAGATCCGCCGCGCTCTCCTCGGGCCGGTTGGGGTTCACCACGGCGTATCCGTACAGCCGTGGCTGCTGCGCGAGCACCTTGCCCAGTGCCGCGTTGCCGCCGACCGCGTCGTACACGACCGCCTCCGACGCGGAGACGAACTGCAGGTCGATGCCGTAGCGGTCCATCTGCCGCAGGTTGCTCTCCGCGTCGCCGGCGGTGAGGTGGAACTGCCAGCGGCCCACATGGGCGTGCACATCGATGATCGGCATCAGGCCAGCAGCTCCTCGACGTTCTTCGTGGCGATCGCCGCGCGGTCGTCGTCCGTGATGTCCGCGTACCGCAGCCGCAGTGTCTGCGGCGAGATGTCCATGAACGGGGTGCGCGAGCCGAACACGAGATGGCGTGGGCCGACCGTCTCCACCACGCGCTCGATGGAGTCGGGTCCCGACAGCATCCGGGTGGTGGCCCGGAATCCGGGTTCCTCGCGGGCCATCAGCAGGAAGTCGGCCAGCAGATAGGCGTGCAGGTCGAGGAAGAGCACATCGGCGCCGAGGCCCATGAGGGGCGGACCGAAGCGGCGTGGGTCGCCGTCGTGCAGGAGTGTCAGGCCGCGTTCCAGGGCGAGCGAGACGACCCGGCGGTAGCCGGGAAAGCCGGGCTCGGCCATCTGCTCGGTCGTGAAAAGCCGCAGGAACCGCACTTTGGCCACGGCCAGTTCGTCCAGCCGGTCCTGCGCGGTCAGCGCGTCCCGTACGTCGATGGTGCCGACCGGAAGCAGCTCCGGGCAGTCGGCGAGGTCGCGCACCGTCTCGGCGTTGCCCTCGCCGTCGTCGTAGAGAGGGCCGCGGGTCGACAGGGCCAGCGCCGAGGCGACGGGCGAACGGCCCAGGCGCGCGCGGACCTCCGCAAGCCCGATGTCGCGGTGGTGGCGCGGCCACGGCCCGTACAGAACATCCACGTCCCAGCCGATGAACTCCTTGGCGGACGGACGCAGCCACTCGTACGCGCTCATCGAGTTTCCCCGTCGGCCAGGGCACGGGCGATCCGGTCCACGTCGTCCTCCGAGTACCCCTCGTTCCACTGGAGCACCAGCAGCGTACGGTCGATCAGCCGCTCCGCGCGGGGACACAGGCCGGGTGGATATCCGGGCAGTGCCGGGTTGGCGTACAGCGGGCGCTCCAGATAGCCGGGCAGGGCCGGAATCCCGGCGGCCCGGAGCTTCTTGGCCCAGCGGGCGTTGTCGTCGACCAGGAGCGGCACCACCCACCAGGCGTGCCCCTTGCGATGCGCGGGCATCTCGACGCCCGGGATCCCGGCGATCGCCGCGGCCAGCTGCTCCGCCCGCTCCCGCCGCAGGCGTACGACCTCGGCGACCTTGGTGAGCTGGGCGCGGGCGACCGCCGCGACGAGCTCGGGCATCCGGTAGTTGAGGCCGGGCTCCCGGTGGATGCGGCCCTCGGTGCGGTCCCAGCCCTTGTCCATGAACAGCCGCATACGGCGGGCGAGTGCCGGGTCGTCGGTGAGCGCGAGGCCGCCGTCACCGGCGGTGATGTGCTTGTACTGCTGAAGGCTGAAGCAGGCGATGTCGCCCACCGTGCCGAGCAGCCGGCCCCCGGAGTCCTCGCCTAGCCAGGCCTGCGCGCAGTCCTCGATCAGTAAGAGTCCGTGCCGGTCGCACACCGCGCGCAGGGCGTCGATGTCCGCCGCGCCGCCGAAGAGATGCACGGCGATGACGGCCTTGGTGCGCGGCGTGACGGCGGCCTCGACCGCGTCGGGGTCGAGATTGCCGTCCTCGGCGCGTACGTCGGCGAACACCACACGTGCCCCCTGCGCCAGTACGGGCGCGACCGTGCCGAAGTCCGAGATCGGTGTGGTGACGACCTCGTCGCCCGGGCCGACCCCGGCCGCAGCGACCGCCAGATGCAGCGCGGCCGTCCCCGAACTGCAGGCGACCGTCTGCGCCCGGGAGTACATCCCGCTCATCTCGGCTTCGAGGGAGCGTGCCTCACTGCCGAAAGCGCTGCACAGGACGGTCGAGTCCAGCACGCGCAGAACCGCTGCCCGTTCCTCCTCGCCGAAGGTGCGGCCGCAGGCGTCCAGAACTGTGGGCAGCGGCATTTCCCGTTCGGGCATCGGGGCACTATCCTCTCCGCAAGCATGCGGTTATGGCCTGGGCCGAAATTAGAACCGCGGTTGCCGGGCGTCAACCCCGTCCAGAAGTACCGCAGAACCACTCCAGAAGAACGGAGACCGGCCGATGGCACTCACGGTCGGCGTGATCGGTCCCGAGGACCTTGTGCCCAAAGTCGTCGCGGTCGGCGGCTCGTCCGGGGCCGACCGTCTTGTGCCGCTCCCGTACCGCCACGAGGACGAGACCCTCGACGTGGTCGCGCGGGCGCAGGCCGACATGGACGCGCTGCTGTTCACCGGCGTCGTGCCGCACACCCTCGCGACGGCCGCCGGTCTGCTGGACCGGCCGGCCATGTACGTCCCGTACAACGGCGCGACCCTGCTGCGCGCGCTCGTCGAACTGCTCCGGCTGGGCCACGACGTCTCCCGGATCTCCATCGACACACTGCGCCGCAGCGAAGTCATGGAGACGCTCACCGAGGCCAAGCTGCCCACCGAGCATGTGCATGTACTGCCCTACCGGGCCGGGCTGACCTCGCAGGACCTGGCGGAGTTCCACCTCACCGCCCGCGACAAGAAACAGACCAGGGTCGCCCTGACCTGTCTCGGCTCGGCCTTCCACCTGCTCGACCACGAGATGCACGCCGTACGTCTGGCACCCTCCCGGCATTCCATACGGTCCACGCTGCAGGCTCTTGTCCTCGCCACCGCGGGCGCGCACAGCGGAGACGCCCAGGTCGCCCTCGGCATCGTCGACCTCCCGGCCGCCGACCGCGAACTGGCCTCCGATCTGCGGGTGCTGGGCGGCAGCCTTGCCGACCTGCCCCGCGGGGAGCGGCTGGTCGTCACCACCCGCGGAGTCCTGGAGGAGGTCAGCGAGCAGTTCACCCGGCTGCCCTTCCTGGACGACCTCGCCGCCCGGCACGGCGCCGCACACGTCGGCTTCGGACTCGGCCGCACCGCAGCGGAGGCGGAATCGCTCGCCAGGCGCGCCGTCAACCGGGCCCGCTCGGTGGGACCGGTCGCCGGGGTCGTCTCGATGACCGGCGACGTCGACATCGTTATCGATGCGGAACGGTCCTCCGGGGCGACGGTCCCGAGCCCGGAGAGCACGGTCACGCTCGCCCGCCGCGTCGGACTGAACGCCACCACACTCGACCGGCTGCGCGAACTGGCCGCGCAGGAGGCGGACGAGGGCATCACCGCGCACCGCGTCGCCGAACACCTCGACGTCCAGCAGCGCACGGCCCGCCGGATCCTCAAGCGCCTGGAGCGGGCGGGGGTGGCCGTGCCGACGGGCAGCCGGCAGGAGGGCCGGACCGGCCGCCCGCCCATCGTCTACCGCGTACGCCTCTGAGCCCGCCCTTACGGTCCGGGCCGTAACTTGAAGGAGCCGTGCTTGAAGATCGCCTCGGTCCACACGCGCGTCGTCAGGGCGCCCTACCGGCGCCCCTTCGTCATCAGCAGCGGAACCAGCCCCGAACTGATCAGCCTGGTCGTCGAAGTACGCACCGCGGAGGGCGAGTCCGGCTTCGGCGAGGCGTCCCCCATGACCGCCTACACCGGAGAGACCCTGGCCGGTCTCCAGGCCGCCCTCACCGAACACGCGGCCCCCGCGCTCGTCGGCCGCGACCCCCGCGATCTGGCCGGAGCGCACGCCGCGATGGACGCCGCAATCCGCGGCCAGCATCTCGCCAAGGCGGCGCTGGACATCGCCCTGCACGACCTCGCGGCGCGGGCGGCGGGCTGGCCCGTCCACCTGCTGCTCGGCGGCTGCGTCCGCCCGCGCGTCCCCACCACCTGGGTCGTCGGTCTGGGCACCGTCGAGGAGATGGCGCAGGAGGCGACCGCGTACGCGGCGAAGGGCTTCACCCACATCAAGGTCAAGGGCGGCGAGGACCCGGATCTGGATGTGGGGCTGGTCCGGTCCGTACGCGAGTCCGTGCCCGACTCCGTGGAACTCTGCCTCGACGCCAACGAGGGCTACGACCCCGGTACGGCTGCCAGGACCGTGGCACGGCTCGCCGACGCCGGCCTCGATCTGGTCGAACAACCGCTGCCGCGCTGGGACTTGACCGGTATGGCGGCGCTGCGCGGCGGGGGAGGGGTGCGGGTGATGGCCGACGAGAGCATGCAGTCGCCGCACGACGCGCTGGAGATCGTCCGCCGTGGCGCCGCGGATGTCCTCAACATCAAGATCCTCAAGGTCGGCGGGCTCCACCGGGCCCGGCAGGTCGCCGCGGTCGCGGAGTCCGCGGGCCTCGCGGTGAAGATCGGCACGATGCCGGAACTGGGCGTCGCGTCCCTGGCCGCGGCGCATCTGGCGGCGGCACTTCCGCATGCGACGGTGCCGGCGGATCTGGTGGGCCCGCTGCTGGTGGAGTCGGAGCCGTTGGCGCGGAGCGCGTTTGCGGGGGCGGTGGACACGGGGTGGGTGGAGGTTCCGGTGGGGCCGGGGCTGGGGCACGACCTGTGACGTCGGGGTGTGCGGAGCCGGCTGCGGCAGGGGCTGTTCCTCGGCCCACCCTTCCCCTACGGTCCGGCGGCGGCTGAAATGTGCGGCCTGGCCGCACATTTGTCCGCCGCGGGCGCACCCGCCCGCTACCGCGAACCTCCCGCTTCGCCCACAACCACCCCGACCCGCCTCGCGAGCCTCGCCACCGCCCCCGACTCCGTCTCCAGCGCCACCAGGTCCGCGAGCGCCTGTGCCGTCTGCGGATCCGTCGCCGCCGTCGCCGCGAGCAGCGCGATGAGGTGGTCCAGCAGCCAGTCGCGCAGCTCGTCCGCAGGAGGCTGCTTCCCTTCGTCGAGCCAGATCAGCGACGCCGCCTCGACCGCCGCGATCCACGTGCGCACCATCATCCGCAGCCGTGGTCCCGGCCCGTCCGCGCCGATGTGGACGAGGATCTGTTCGGCCGCGGCCCGCCGCACCTCGTCGACGATCGCGGTCGTACGGGACGTCTCCGCCACGCTTCCGCCCCGCAGCAGCGCGCTGAACCCGGCGTCGTGCTCGTCGACGAAGACGAGATAGCGGTCCAGCACCCGGGCGACCCGCTCGGTCGGCGGCCCCGTGGGCGGCTCGGTGAAGCACAGTTCCAGCTGGTCGGCGGCGGACCGCAGGGCCGTTTCGTACAACTGCTGCTTGCCGCCTGGGAAGTAGCGGTAGACGAGGGGCCGGGAGACACCCGCCGCCTCGGCCACGTCGTCGAGGGATATCTCGTCCGGCGGCTGGTGCGCGAAGAGCGTGAGCGCTGCCGCGAGAAGCTGTCTGCGGCGTTCCTCGACGCTGAGCCGCCGGTAGGCGCGGGTCGCTGGAGCGGGACTGGTCATGCTCGCAGCGTAGGCCCTGTGCGGGATCAGGCGAGGAGTCCTGAGCTCTTCCACAGCCGTCGCCCCGGTCCCCGAAGGACGCCGATGTCGTCCAGGAAGTCCGTCAGCCGCTTCGCGCCCGACTGCATCACCTCCCGCCGGTGTCCGCTCGCCCTGACCTGGGCGACCGCCTCGCGCCGGTCGAGGCCGACGTTCGTGTACACCTGCGGATTCACGAAGCAGATGGAGAAGACCCGTGCCGCCTCCCCGCAGCTGAGCCGGGTGAGCTCCTGCTCCCAGCGCGGCGCGGTCACCATCTGGCGGCGCAGCTCCTCGCGGGCGTACCGGACATGGCGCGCCTCCTCCACCACATGGATTCGGGTCACCCCGCGCACCAGGGGCTGGACGCGCTCGTCGGGGAAGGTCAGCCGCTGCATCCAGTCGAGGATCTCCTCGCCGAGCAGCGTCGCCGCGAAGGAACCGGGCGTGGTTGAGATCGTCTTCAGGACGCGCCCCAGATTGTGGTAGATCCGCGGTGGGGGATACGCGGGAGTCGCACCCTTCTGGATCATCCTGGCGAACATCATCGAGTGCCGGCACTCGTCGGCGATCTCGGTGAGCGCGTACCGCACGTGATTGCTGGTCACGGGCTTGTCGTAGATGTGCCGCACCAGCAGTTGCATCAGGATGATCTCGAACCAGATGCCGAGCGAGGCGAGCGCCGCGGACTCGTGCCGTGCCAGGTCGAAGCGCTGCTTCTCGGACATCGAGTGCCACAGCGGGGTGTCGTAGAGGGAGAGCAGCTCCGGCGGCCAGAACCACTTGCCCTCCTCGGCCGGGGCGTCCCAGTCGAGTTCCTTGTCGGGGTCGAAGGAGTGCTTCGCGGAGGACTCGAGCAGGCGCGCGGCGACCTGCTCGCGGTCGCGAAGCGGGCCGAGGGCGTCGCGGAGCAGCCGGATGTCCTGTTGGGGCACTGTCGTCATGAGTCTTATAAGACTCCCCGTCAGTAAGCCCGTCAATCCCTTGCGTACGACTTGTTGACTCTTCGTCTACCAACGTGTGAGCCTGCCAAGTGCCCCTCGGCATGCGGGATATGAGGCGAAGGAGTCGCCGGTGTCGACGTACGACCGCTACACGAACGCCCCCGAAACCCTCCACTGGCAGGTTCCGGCCTCCGGCGCCGCCCGTTTCAGCTGGGAGTACGAGGACGGCCGCGACAGGCTCCTCGCCCTCTATCAGAAGGGCAAGGACAAGCAGTGGGACGGTGCCAAGCGCATCGACTGGGACCTGGAGGTCGATCCGTACAACCCTCTCGGCACCCCCGACGAGGCGCTCACCCTCTACGGCTCCCGCCACTGGGCCAAGATGACCGAGAAGGACAAGGGTGAGCTGCGCAAGCACTACACCTCCTGGCAGTTCAGCCAGTTCCTGCACGGCGAGCAGGGCGCGATGGTGTGCGCCGCGCGGATCGTCGAGTCGGTCCCCGATCTCGACGCGAAGTTCTACTCCGCGACCCAGACCATGGACGAGGCCCGGCACGCCGAGATCTACGGTCGGTTCCTGCACGAGAAGATCGGGATGCTCTACCCGGTCAACGACAACCTGCGGGGACTGCTCGGCGACACCCTGCGCGACTCGCGCTGGGACATGCCGTATCTGGGCATGCAGGTGCTCATCGAAGGACTCGCGCTGGCGGCGTTCGGCCTGCTGCGGGACACCACCGACAAGCCGCTGCCGAAGCAGATCCTGGCGTACGTCATGCAGGACGAGGCCCGCCATGTCGCGTTCGGGCGGATGGCGCTGCGCGACTACTACAAGGAGCTCGGTGACGCGGAGCTGCGCGAGCGCGAGGAGTTCGTGATCGAGGGCTGCTATCTGATGCGCGACCGGCTCAGCGGGGTGGAGGTGCTGGAGAACTTCGGCATCCCCAAGCAGGAGGCGGCCGAGCTCTCCGAGCAGTCGGAATACCTGCAGCTGTTCCGGAAGCTGCTGTTCAGCCGGATCGTTCCCTGCGTCAAGGACATCGGGCTGTGGGGCGAGCGCCTGCAGCAGGCCTATGTGGACATGGGCGTCTTCGAGCTGGGTGACGCCAGCCTCGACCTCCTGATGTCGCAGGACGAGGAGATCGCGGAACAGCTCGACCGCGAACGCTTCGCCGCGGAGGAGCAGGCCCGGGTCGCGGAGGTCGAGGAGGCGATGGCGCAGGGCGCGCAGGACTAGAAGCGTGCTGAAGATCTTGAAATCGCGCCCGGCTTGCACCAGTTCATGTCGATTGACATTTACCGGCAATCCGAGGCAAGTCGGGCGGCCAGGGCAAGATCTTCAGTAGCCTCCTACGCTGGGCGTGTCGTCAGAGTCCCGTCTGCCGGGTGACGTCTGGCACGCCCGCTCGCTGCGTTGTCGTCAGTCGCCGACACTCCGGGTGGGCTCTCCCCCTGCCTTCGGCGGGGGGACCCCCAACCTCCAATTCAGAACTGCATCCTGCTCGCTTGGGGCGACGGACAAGAGCATGTCGCCGATCGCGAGCCGGTTGTCCCGTCCGTTCGCCATGAGACCACGGCCCTCCCGTACATCGTGATCTGTGCGCGAGTCCAACAATCTGCGGACCCCGGTGTCCCCGTTCACGCGTCGCCCAGGAGAACGGCCGCCCGGCCGTCCAGCTCGCTGACCCCTGGGGCCTTGCTGTGGCGGGACAGCCGGACGCGCATATCGGTCAGGGCGTCGCTGATCTTCACGGATTGGACGCCCTCGGCACAGTCGATGAACTCGCCCCACGTGGCCAGAGACCCGTCCAGATCACCTTGGCGAAGGTGCACGTTTCCGAGATCGCCCAAGACGATTGCGCGAGACCGCCGCCGGTCGAGACCGTGGATGTCGAGGGCATGGTGGAGGTGCTCGCGGGCGCTCTCGAGGTTTCCGAGGCGGGCGAGGATCATGCCGGTGTGGTGGGCCCACCGACCGGTGGAGAAGTGGGAGGCCCAGGACTCGCCGGGAGCGGCCGTGGCCTTTTCGATGGCGCTCTGCGACCGTGCCAGCGCTTCTCTGGCTAGCCCACGGTCGCCATCCTGGGCTGCCGCGTCGGCCAGAGTCGTCTGGTAGTAGGCCACCGCCTTGGGCTCGTCCAGGCCGTCCGCGTACTCAACGCACTTCTCCGACAGCCGCAGCGCGACCGCCCGGCCTCGCCGTCCGAGGTCGATCGCCTGCATTGCCATGCCCCGCAGGGCGGTCGCGGCCAGCTCGGCGTCTTCGGCTTCTTCCGCGAGGGCGAAGGCGTGGGCGTAGTACCGCTGGGCGAGTCCTTGAAGTTGCTCGTCGTTTCCTTCGTCCTGCACCATCCAACCGCACAGATGAACTAGTTGAGACGTGGCGGCGAAGAGTTCCCGGCCGGTTGCTTCGGTGTACCTGCCTTCGAGCCAAGGTCCGACGTTGCCCGTCAGGTACTGAACTGCCAGCTGGCGGGCGTGGGCTCCGCCGAACTCGGCGGCGGTGTCTCCGAGCGTGCGGGTCATCTGGCGGATGGCCGCGACCTCACCTTTCCCCACGCGGATGGCGCTGGATGGCGCGGAGGTCACCCGGCGGGTAATGGCGTCCGCATCCGGGAGGTTCAGCGCCGACAGGGCGAGCCCGGCGGTCGCGCTCTTCGCACGCTGCCCGGATCAGGTCCGTGATAGTCGCCGTCTGCACCGCTTCCCCCTTGACCTACGCGGGCCTACAGAGACCTACAGCATGGCCCCTCCTCCCCGGCGGTTACAGCCCGTTGACTGATCCTCACCCGCCCGGGGACGCGCTTCGACAGCGTCCATGGACCCGGGCCGAGTTCCACCGAACCAGCTTCTGGAGGCGTCGTGCACCACCCCTCAGACCTAACCGCCCTGGCCGGCAGCACCGTGCTGGTGACCGGGGGCGCGGGGCTCATCGGCTCCCGGATCATCACCCAGCTCCGGGAACTGGGGGCCCGTCCTGTCGCCCTGTGCACCATGAGCGCCTACCCGGATCACGTGTACACCGACCTGTTCGGAGTCCACGCGTCGGGCCCGGATGTGGTCCTGGGAGACATCCGGGACGCGACGCTGGTCCGTAAGCTCGTATCCGACTCGGACTATGTGATCCACGCCGCCGCCCTCGCGGACGTCGCCGCATGCACCCGCGAACCGCTGGCCGCGATCGACACCAACATCGTCGGTACTCAGACCGTCCTGGACGCTGTTGCCGCCACGGACCACATTCGGCGCATGGTCTTCGTTTCCTCCGCGAGCGTCTACGGCGACGGCAACCCGGAGGAGACCGACAGCCCAGAACTGCTGACCATGCGGCAGTTGCTGGAGTCCGTCCACGGCCACATCCCACCGCAGTTCCACGAGTTCACCCGTAAGCGGCCGGTGTCGGTCTACGGGAACACCAAAGCGTGGGGCGAGGAGCAGACCGCTCTCATCCTCAGCCAGGTCGGCACCTCGCACGCGATCGTTCGGTACTTCTCCGTCTACGGCGAGCCGCAGACGATCAAGCCGAACTCGCACTCCTGGGTCGTCGCCTGGTTCGCCGCCCGCGCTCACCTGGGCCTTCCCCTGCACCTCAACGGGGGCGGCCGGCAGGTGCGGGACATGGTGCACGTGGACGACATCGCGGAGGGCACCCTGCGCGCACTGGTCAGCCCGCGGGCCCACACCGAGACCGTGAACATCGGGACCGGCGTCCCGACCAGCGTGCGGCAGGTCGCGGAACTGATCCGCGAGCACTACCCGAACACCGCCCTCCTCGACACCCCGCTTCCGGCCGGTGACCCCCTCGGCGGATACGCGGCCACCCGCCGGATGGAAAACGTCCTGGGCTGGAAGCCGAAAGTCACTGTCGCCAAAGGGGTTGCCCGCTACGTCAAGTGGCTCAGGAACACCCCGGCCGCCGCTCCCGGCTGGCTGAGAGAGACCACGGCTGTCTAGACGACCGGCGGCCGACCCAGCCGGGACATCCGCCACACCGTCCGCCACCTGATGGGACGCCGAGGGCCTCCGCTGGTCCGGATGCCCTCAGCGAGGCCACCGAACCAGGCTCGCAGCCCCGCCAGGGATCTCGTACGGGCCACTGTCAGCACCACCCACACACCCAGGTAGACGGGCAGGAGAAGGGCGGGCAGATGCCGCTTGGCAAGCCACACCCGATTCCGGGCCGTCATCCGGTAGTAGACCGCGTGCCGGGCCGGCGAGGTCTTCGGGTGCTGGAGAACGAGCTGCGGCTCGTACAGCACGTCCCAGCAACGGTCGATCGCCCGCCAGGCAAGATCGGTCTCCTCGTGCGTGAAGAAAAAAGCGTCCGGCCAGCCGCCGATCTGCTCCAGCATCGGCATCGACAGTGCGTGACCGCCGCCCAGGAACGTCGTCACCAGGCCCCGCCGCATAGGATCCTTGGCCCGCAGGCGGGGCACGTGACGCCGCTGGGTGGCACCAGTCTCGTCCGCGATCCGGAAGCTCACGATGCCAAGCCGCGCCTCCGCCTGGTAAAGGTCGGCGATTCGCCGGAACACGTCCGTCGCGATAAGCAACCCGTCGTCGTCCAAGTCCACAAGGACGTCCACGTCCCCGCACTCGCGCAGCCATCGCCATGCGACGTTGCGGCCACCGGAAACCCCCAGGTTCTCCTCCAGTTCCAACCCGGTTACGCCATCCGGCAGCCCAGCAAGGGCTGTCCCGTTGCCGACCACGACAACCCGGACCGCGGCCTCGTCCTGCTTGGTCACCGACTCCAACAGAGCCAGCAGCTCTGGCATCCGGTCGCCCATGGTCAGCACGGCAATCCCCATACGCGGCCGGGTCACGACCATCACCACTTCCCTCCAGCCAGCATCAGGTGAACGGCGAGCGTACCCCGCCCAAAACCTGCCGCCGCACCCATCAGAAGGGCCCACACACATGGACCTCACTCTCGGCGACTACGTCACCGCCCCTGCTTTGGGAGCCATCGCCACAACCGTGTACGGAGGCCTGGAGAAGTTCGGCCTGGCCGACTTCCTGGCACAGTGGCTGGGTCTCCAGCGCGAGGCCCTGACCTTGCTCGGGGAAGATCAGCGCATCCACCCGAGCGCATACATCCACCCCACGGCGATCATCGGAGACGACGTGATCATCGGCCCGGACGTCAAGGTCCACGAGTTCACCACCGTCCGCAAGGGCAGCGTCCTGTGCGGTGGCGCCCAAGTCGGTTTCAACTGCGAGGTCACCGCAGCATTCGTGGGAGAGGGCGCCGTCCTGGGGCACCGGATCGGCGTGAACCGGACGATCATCGGGGCCCGAGCCCACCTCTCGGCGAGCGTCACCGTGGCCGCCATCAACATGACCACCGACATGCGCAAGCCCGACCGCGAGGTCATCATCCGCACCGGCCTCGGCCTCTACCGCTGCGGAACGCCCCAGTTCGGGGCCGCCATTGGCGACGACACCCAGACCGGCAACAACATCAGCATCGGCCCCGGCGTCGCTATCGGCCGCCGCTGCCAGATCACCAGCGGCGTCGCCCTCGCCATCCGCGCCATCCCCAAGGACTGCACCGTTACTGCCCCCCACACCATGGAAGCCAGCGTCCGCCGCCGTCGCGCCTTCCCACCAGGCCAGCCCACTGATTAAACGGGTGTGCCACAGAACATGACTCATGTGACCAGCTGTCCTACCGCGAGATTGCCGCCATCTTGGACGCCGAGGGCATCCGGCCGAAACGCGGGGAGCGCTGGCACCCGGAGGACTTTTGTCCTTCGCTGAGTTCCGCGTCAGGAGGGAAGTCGCCGTCGAAGCCGTGCTTCTCAGCGACTTGGCCCGTTTCCGCTCGGCTGCGAACAGCGGCCTCAATGCCGCCTCAATGCCTTGAGGCTGCCCTTCGTACCGTCAGGCAGAGAGGGCGTAAGGGTGTGCTGGCGTCATGCGGAACATCGTGCCGGGACCCTTTGGCATCGCCACACCACCAGCAAAGCTAGGCCGGCGGCGGGAAGCTCGTCCGCAGGGTGAACGCCTCCGGTGTCGGGCCGTGTTCGCGGAGATGGAGCAGGCGCTTCTCCGCCTCTTCGACCGTCGGGCGGTGGCCCGAGTCCACCCACCACAGGGTGGTCATCGCCTCCTGCACCCGCTCGAACCACTCGTAGCGGCGGCTCAGCAGCTCCCGGTGCTGCCCCTGGTACATGAACGCGGTCAGCGCATCGGTGTCCCGCCACACGGACATGTTGACGATCAGCCACTCGTCGCCGAAGACGGGGACGTCGGTCGCGTTGCCGCTCTCGCTCTTGAGCCGCCAGACGAAGCCGTCCGCGGCGTCCGCGACCGCGTTCACCGGGCCGAGGCCGTCGGCGAAGTCCTTCAGCTCGGGGGAGTCCAGCGGGAATTTGAGTCGGGCTATGTTCACCTGGGCGAGTTCGTAGGGCTTCGGTTCGTTGGTCATGGGCGCACCATAAGCGCGTGCCGCTCGGCCGCCACCGCCATTTCGAGGAGCGAGACGTCCGTGCCGTGGGCCGTCACCAATTGCAGGCCGACCGGGCAGCCGTCGCTCGTGAAGCCCGCCGGGATGCTGGCCGCCGGATGGCCGCTCAGGTTGAACGCCCAGGTCAGGGCCGTGGAGTAGAGCTCGCCCGGGCCGTCGTGGCCATGCGGGCGGTTCGGGGTCGCGGGGGTGAGGAGCAGGTCGGTGTCCGCGAAGAGTCCGGCCAGGCGCCGGTCGTTCTCCGCCCGCACCTCCGCGGCGGCCGCGGGCCGTCCGCGCCGGGTCGACTGCCAGGCGTCCTTCGGGTCGAGCAGGGTGAAAGGCCGTCCCTCGATGCGTACGACACCTGCCGCCACCAGCCGGTCCACCGCAGACCGGGCGACCGACTCCACCTCCGGGTCGGTCTCGGCGTACCCCAGGTCCGGTGACCAGCGAGCCCTGAGCGGCAGGGGCACCCGGACCGTCTCGTAGCCGTCCAGGACGCACCCCAGATATGCCCGCGCGCCCGCCGCCGAGCGGGTCAGCACACCCGCCGACGCCAGGCCGGTCCGGTCCGGGGACGGCAGCAGTCCGTTCGTCGTCTTCAGGCCGAACACCCCGCACCATGCCGCCGGGATCCGTATCGAACCCGCCCCGTCGCTTCCCGTGGCCAGCGGCACCATCCCCGCAGCGACCGCCACCGCCGAGCCCGCCGACGAACCGCCCGGTGTACGGTCCGCGCGCCACGGGTTGAGTGTGCGGCCATGGGCGCCGAGACCCCAGGTCTGCCAGTACGTGCCGGGGCCGGGCACCGCCGTCGAGCCGACCGCGACCGCGCCCGCCGCGATCAGCCGCCGGGCCGCGTACGAGCGGATACCCAAGGGCCCCTTCACCGCGAACGCCACACCGGCCAGGGGGAGTTGAGGATCCACGCGGTGAGCGAGCGCCCGCTCGGGCCAGACCTCGACGAACGCGCTCAGCCCGGGATCGAGCCGCCCGATCCGCTCCAGCGCCAGTTCCACCACCATCCGGTCAGTCTCGCAGCGCTGCCTCCATCACCACCCGCGCGATCGGCGCCGCGCTGCCCCCACCGCTGATCTCACCTCGTACGATAGACGCGTCCTCGACCACCACCGCCACCGCGACCGCCGGCCGGATCGCGTCCTCGGCCTGGGCCCAGGAGATGAACCAGGCATACGGCGTGGCGGAGTTGTCGAGACCGTGCTGTGCCGTGCCGGTCTTGCCGCCCACCCTCGCCCCCTCGATCGCGGCGTTCTCGCCGGTGCCCTCCTCGACGGCCCTGATCATCAGCTCCTGGAGTTGCTGGGCAGTCGCGGGGCTCATCGCCTGGTGGTACGAGACCGGGGTGTTCTGCGCGAGCGTGTGGCCGTTCGAGCGGGTCACCCGGTCCACCAGATAGGGGCGTTTGAGATCCCCGCCGTTGGCGACCGCTGCCGAGACCATCGCCATCTGGAGCGGAGTCGCCGTGGTGTCGAACTGCCCGATCGAGGAGAGCGCCACCTGGTCGACGCTCATCCGGCGGTCGAAATTGGACAGGGCGACGCCCGAGGGGATCCTCAGCGAAGGGTCGTTGAAGCCGAACCTGCCCGCCGTGTCCAGCATTCCGGCCAGCCCGACCTGGACCCCGATATGCGCCATCACGGTGTTGCAGGACCACTGGATGGCGTACGCGAGCGAGGCGTCGTCGCAGCCCTCCGTCGCGTTGGGGAGCGTGGTGCGGGTCCCGGGCAGGACATACGGATCGGGTGCCCCGCTCGGCGCGTCGACATCGCTGACCACGCCCGAGTCCAGCGCCGCCGCAGCCGTCACGATCTTGAAGGCGGAGCCGGGCGGATAGGTCTGCCGGATGGCCCGGTTGAGCATGGGCTGATGTCCCGACGCATTGAGTCTCGCCCATGCGGTCTTGACCTGGGGCCCGGTGCCGGAGAGCTCTCCGGGGTCGTACGAAGGGCTGCTGACCAGCGCCAGGATCTTCCCGGTCGACGGCTCGATCGCGGCGACCGCACCCCGCCGTCCGGCCAGGCCGTCGAACGCCGCACGCTGCATGGAGGGCTTGATGGTGGTGACGACCTCGCCGCCTGGCGGCTCGTCGCGGCTGATGTCGTTCCAGAAGGGCAGCGGCGCGAGCATCGGGGCCGAGCCGGAGAGGACGCCGTCCTCGGCGTGCTCCAGCAGGCTGGTGCCGTAGGTCTGCGAGGAGTAGCCCGTCACCGGCGCGTACAGCGGACCGTCGGTGTAGGTGCGCTCGAAGCGCAGCTGCTGGCCGGAGTCCCTGGAACCGGTGACGGCCCGGCCGCCGGCCAGGATGTCCCCGCGCGGATCGTCGTAACGGGCAATCGCCACCCGCCGGTTGGCCGGGTTCTCGTCCAGCGAGGGGGCTTCGAAGATCTGCACCCGGGCGGCGTTGACGAGCAGCGCGCCCAGGAGCAGCAGACACAGGGTGGCGGCGCGCCGGATGTAGCGGATCACCGTTCGTCCTCCCGGTCCAGGGCCGGTTCCAGGTCCGGGAGCGGGACGAGTGCCCCCGGCTCGGGCGCTTCGGGGTGTGGCGCACGGGCCGAGTCGCTGACCGTGATGAGCAGCGCCACGATGATCCAGTTGGTGACGACGGACGAACCGCCCTGTGCCAGAAAGGGCATCGCCATACCGGTGAGCGGGATCAGGCCCATCACTCCGCCCGCGATCACGAAGACCTGGAGGGCGATGATCGAGGCGAGGCCGACGGAGAGCAGCCGCCCGAACGGGTCGCGCAGGGCGAGCCCGGCGCGGTAGCCGCGGGCCACCAGAAGCCCGTACAGCAGGAAGACCGCGGTCAGGCCGACCAGTCCGAGTTCCTCGCCCGCGGTGGCCAGGATGAAGTCCGACTTGGCCGCGAAGCCGATGAGGACGGAGTGCCCGAGTCCGAGGCCTTCTCCGAGCATTCCGCCCGCGGCGAAGGCGAAGAGCGACTGGGCGAGCTGGCCGGGGCCGTGGCCCGCCTGAATGGAGGCGAAGGGGTCGAGCCAGTCCGTGACGCGGCTGTTGACGTGCGGTTCGAGCGAGCCGACGGCGAACGCGCCCGCCCCGGCGAGCAGCAGGCCGACCGCGATCCAGCCGGTCCGTCCCGTCGCCACGTACAGCATGATCACAAAGAGTCCGAAGAAGAGCAGTGAGGTGCCGAGGTCCCGTTCGAGGACCAGTACGACGACGCTGAGCAGCCAGATCGCGACGATCGGGCCGAGCACCCGGCCGGTGGGGAGCTGGAGCCGCCAGATCCGGCGGCCGGTGTAGGCCAGGGCGTTGCGGTTGGCGGCGAGATATGCGGCGAAGAAGACGGCGAGGAGGATCTTGGCGAACTCGCCCGGCTGGAAGGACAGTCCTCCGATCCGGATCCAGATCTTGGCACCGTTCACGGCGGGGAAGAGGATCGGCACGATCATCAGGACCAGGGCCGCGGCGACCGAGAGATACGCGTACCGCTGAAGCAGCCGGTGGTCGCGCAGGAGGACCACGGCGGCGATGAACAGCCCGACTCCGATGGTGGACCAGATCAGCTGCGTGGGCGCGGCCACGTCGCCCGGGGTGTCCAGATCGAGGCGGAAGATGAGCACCAGGCCGATGCCGTTGAGCAGGACCGCGATGGGCAGCAGCAGCGGATCGGCGTACGGGGCGCGCAGGCGTACGGCGAGATGGGCGAGCAGGGCCAGGACGCCGAGGCCCGCTCCGTAGCCCGCGGCATCTGGCGGGACGGCGTCGTTCTTCGTCAGGCCCACGTCGACGTAGCCGTAGACGGAGATGAGGACGGCACAGACGAGGAGCGAGAGTTCGACGCCCCGCCGCTTGGGGAGCCGGAGATCGGGCGGGGGAGCGTCCGCCGGCCTCGTCGTCGTTGCGGTCATGCCTCGCAACGTAACCGGGGCCCGGCCCCGGACCCGGGTGCCCAGGGGTCGGACGGGTCGAAGTCAGCCCGTCCGGCCGTGCTCCGTCGCGTTGCCGGCCTCGTCCGTGCGGCCCGGGTCGGGGGACGCGCCTCAGTGCTGGTACGGCTGCTGACCGGGCTGCTGCTGCGGCTGCCCGTACATCTGGCCCTGCGCGTGGGCGCCCGCGGCCTGCGCCTGCAGCTGCTCCGCCTGCTCCTTGGTGATCCGCTGCTCCATGCCGCAGAAGGTGCACTGCGTCGCGAACTTCGTCGAGAAGGGGAACAGCGGGACGAAGAACAGCGTGAACTTGGTGACGTACTTCCTCAGCGTGTGGGCGGACGGATTGCCGCAGTGCCCGCACACCAGCGTGAGTATCGCCAGCTGGTAGACGTAGCCCCTGCTGCCAAAGATGATCATTCTTTTGGTCTCTCCCTCGTCAACGCCCGCCGGCACAGGGCCAGCAGCTTCTCGTCGGTAAAGATGTCATGACTGCCGTAGCCGCCGTCCATCGCATTGTGACGTCGTACGGAGGTGAGCTCCTCGCGCAGAATCCGCCCCGCCCCCTCGACCCACAGGTCGGTCAGGCACTCGGCGATCGCGGCCCGGGCGCCGGGCAGTTGCTCCCAGGACTTCACCAGTACCGGCCATGCCCGCCCGGGATCGTCCGTCACCCGCCAGAGCGCGATCGCCGCGTCCACCCGCAGCCACGGCTCGGACGCCTGCAGCAGTTCACGCAGGGCAGGCGCGGCCCGCTCGGCCGCCGGGCCCAGTGCGCCGAGCGCCGTGGCCGCCGAGCGCCGTCCGCCGAAGTCCGCTTCGGACAGCGCGGCACACAGCACGGGCAGTACGGCCCCGGCATCACCCTCGACCGCCCACAACGCGCCCGCGGTCCTCGCCGCGAGCGACGCCGAGAATCCCGAGCCGACACCGACCGAGCGCAGCAGCGCCCGCAGGTCCGGTATCGCGTCCGCCGCCGCGGGCCCGAAAGCGGTCAGCGCCCCCAGCGCCGATTCGACGATCCACTCCCTGCGGTGATCGGGCGCCCCCCGCAGCAGCCGCAGCACCTCGGGCGCCGCCTCGGCAGCTCGCAGGGCAGTCAGCCCGTACAGCAGCGGTCCGGCCCGGTCGATGAGCCGCTCGTCCAGCTCGGTCTCGCCGAGCCGGCGGCGGAGTGCCGGTGCCAGCGGCGCGGCCGCCTCGCCCAGATGGGCCAGCGCATGGCCCAGGTCGTGCGGCGGCTCGGGAAGCTCCAGCGTCCGCGCCAGCACCGGCACGGCTCGCCGGTCGCCCGCCCGCGCCAGTGCCGTGAGCGCGCTGCCGAGGGACGGTGGCCCGCTCTGCCAGTGACGCACCCAGCCCTGGGGGTCGGCTCTCACCCGGTCGGCCAGCGCGTCGGCGGCGGGCGCGGCCAGCGCGAACAGCCCCCCGAGGGTGTCGGCGGCTGCGTCGGCCAGCCGTTTCTCCGGGTCGGCGAGCTGCTCACCGATCAATCCGACCAGCTCTCCGTAGGCGCCGCGCCAGGTCCCGAGCAGCCCGCTGCTCAGCCGTACGGCATCGATCCGCTGCCCCCAGTCGGGGCTGCACAACTGGTCGACGAGCAGGGCGATCCGGTCGTCCACACGATCGCCGAGACCGGAGTGCAGCGTCCGCAGCAGATCCGTGGTCCAGGGCGCGCCACGGCCCGCCGTGCCCGCCTCGTGCGCCTCACGCAGTCGCCCCAGCAGGGTCGGTGCGGGCGGCCGTTCGGGAACGGGCTCCGCGACCGGGGACGCGGCCACCGGCTCGGCGCGCAGTTCGCGCAGCAGCCCCGTCACCCCCGGCACCACATCGGCCGGCAGAGCGTCCGGCGCGCAGCGGGCGAGCTGCGCGAGCGCGGCAAGCCGCAGCCCCGGGCCGGACGGCACCCGGGTCAGCCCCAGGAGCCACTGCACCACTTCGGGCGCGAGCCGCTGGTGCCGCAGCGCTATCCGGCCGCCTGCCTCGACACAGGCGAAGCGCACCTCCTCGTCCGGCTCCGCGCCGAGCCGCTCCCGCAGCAGGGTGAGCGCCAGCTCGGGATCGCTGTGCAGGGTCGCGAGGGCGAGGGGGGCGGCGAGCCGCAGTCCGCGGTCATCGGCGTCGAGCAGCGCCAGGAACACCTCGGCGCCGGCGGTCACGGCGGACGCGGCCATCGCGTAGTTGGCGGCGTACTCGAACTCCTCGTCCTCCGGGTCCAGCTCGTCGTCGCCCAGATCGATCCCGCCGATGCTGGTCAGCAACTCGACGATGCCGCCGCGGTCCTGGACCGCCGGATTCGCCACGAGTTCGAGGAGGAAGGGAATGCAGGCGAGTGTCGAGTCGTACACATCGCCCTGGTGATGCACCGCTCCGTACATGCCGTCGAGCGCCGTCTCGCGGTCGTCCGGGTCCGCCGAGGCCAGTCCGTACAGCATCTCCGGCACATCGTCCGCCGGACCGTAGGCGTGCCCCAGTGCTGCCCAGTCGACCTCGTGGATCCCCCCGAACACGCGTGCCTCCTCCCGACAACCTTGCGCTTGGGGAGAGTGTGCACCACCGCTCCCGCCTCGCGTGGATATTGCCCCGAAGGCCCCCGGGCTGTTCCCATGGTCGGGGGGTGGTGGCATGACGAGACTTCGCGTGACACCCGCACGCAGGCAGGGCCGGGACCGGCTGTATGTCAGCCTCCCGGACGGCCGCAACGTCGCCTGGTACGACAGGGACAGCGGCCGGGTCAGCCTGGTTTCCGAGCGTCACCGCGCCGATGTGCTCTCCGCCCTCGCCCCCTACCTGACCGGCGACGTCAGCATCGGACCGCCGCCCGTCCCCACCTCCGCCGACCTCGCCCGGCTGTCCCTTCACCCCGACGACGACCTGGCCCCCAACCGGCCCGGCGAAGGGCTCCTGGTGGAGCTCGACTCGCTGCCCGCGGGCGCCGCCCGCCGCTTCCGGCAGGACCCGCGCCGCGTCCAGCTCGCCGCCCAGCAGCTGCTCGGCGAAGCGCTCGACCGGCTGGAGGGCGCGGGCTGGCGGATCCTGCACTCGGTGCCGCTTCCGGGCGCCGACCGCATCGACCATCTGGCCGTCGGCCCGGGCGGGCTGCTCGCCGTGCACACCCTGGCGGCCCGCCGGCTGAAGGTGCGTATCGCCGACCCGATGGTGCGGGCCGGGCGCGGCGGGCCGGAGCCGGTGCTGCGGCTGACCCGCCGCCGGGCCGAGCGCGCCACTCTCGCGCTGGCGGCGGCGGTGCGCCCGGTGCTGGCCGTGGTCGGGTCGGCACGGCTCGACGCGCTGCCCGCGCCGCCCGACATACGGATCATCCGTGACGACGAAGTGCCCGCGCTGGCCGGACTCGGCGGCGTCCTCAAGCCGGCGGACATCGAGGCGCTGTACGCGACGGCACGGGACCGCCGCACCTGGCTGCGGGTCTGACTGGCGGGGCGCTGTCAGCGGAGGTTGTCGCCCCAGCCGCTCTGGAGCATGGTCTGGAACGCCCACTGTCCGTCGCGCCTGATCAGAACGTCGGCGTAGCGCAACTGCTGTGTGTGGCCGTCCACGGTCATCGTCGAATCGGTGAAGACGACGGCGATCGCGGGGGAGAGGAAGACGGGCGTTCGCGTCGACTCGAAGGCGATGTCGTCGCTGCCGTCGCCCATCACCTGGGTCATCGTCTCGATGAACTGCCGTCGGTCCCACTGGGCAGAGGCGCCGTTGCCCGCCGAGTGGTCGCTGACCAGGTTGAGCGGGAAGACGGCGAGGTCCGCCATGCTCTCGACCTCGCGCCTGGCGCTGTGCGCGTCGTAGGCCGCGAACCAGTCCTGGATGCTCGCGAGCTCCTCGGCGGTGGGGGTGTATCCGGTGTCGGGCAGAAGGGCCACGGGGTCTCCTCAAGCGTGACGGCGTGAGGGAAGGTATCCCCTGGCACATGGCTAGTCAAACTTGATTAATTCTTATCCGTGGGCAGCCGCAGGCGCAGCACCGTGGTGACCGCGTGCCGCGTCGTGCCCTGCTCCACCTCCGCCGTCAGCCCCGTCTCCACCCTCCGGTATTCGACCTCGCCCACCCCGACCGCCGTCGCGGTGCCAGTGTGTGCGCCGGCCGGCGTGGTGAACGCGGCCGTGGCCTGCGCCCGCAGTGCCGGGCTCAGCGGACTGGACACGACGGGGGTGTCGTCGTCCGGCAGTACGAGGACCAGCGCGGTGGGCCGCGTCCGGGGCCCTGTGAAGCCGACGACCGCCGCATCGCGCGCCGAGGTGTGCCGAAGTTTGCGCCACGCGCGCGTGCCGCCCCTGTACGTCTGGTCCAGCCGCTTGACCACCAGACCCTCGACGCCGATCGCGGGCAGCGTCTCGAACCAGGTCGCCGCCTCGTCGGCATCCAGCGTCATCGGTACGGGCTGGAGCGGCGGCCCGAGCGGGCCGAGCAGCGCGACCAGCCGCGCGCGCCTCTTCTCGTACGCCGACGGCCGCAGGTCCTCGCCCCCCTCGGCCAGCAGATCGAAGGCCGCGTACGACGCGGGCAACCGGTGTGCGAGCGCGGGCGCGCGCCCCGCCGTGGCGGCTGCGCGCTTCTGTACGGAGGCGAAGTCGGTACGGCCCTCCTTCCACACCACCACCTCGCCGTCCAGCACCGTGCCCTCGGGCAACCGCCGTGCCGCGTCCGCGAGATCGGGGAACGAGGCCGTGACGATCCGCCCCGAACGGGCCTGCAGCAGCACCGTGCCACCGACCTTGAAGATCACCATCCGGTGGCCGTCGAACTTCGGCTCGTACGCCAGGCCGTGCCCGCGCGGCAGCACGCTCACCGATTGGGCGAGCGCGACCTTCAGCGGCGGGCGCGGCACGCTCATGGCAGGGGCCTGGCGCGGTTGAGATTGATGAGCGGGCCGAGCAGATCCCCGTACCGCTCCAGCCGTGGCCCGATGTCGCCGATCCGGAAGACGAGGTTCTGGTGTGCCTCGACCTCCTCCCAGGTGACGGGCGCCGACACGGTCGGCTCGGAGCGGGCGCGGAGCGTGTAGGGGGTCGCGGTGGTCTTCTTGGCGGAGTTCTGGCTGTGGTCCACGAAGACCTTGCCGGGCCGCAGGGAGCGCGTCATCCGGTGCAGGATCAGCCCGGGCAACTCGGCCTCGCCCTCGACCGCCAGGCTCTTCGCGTACGCCGAGACCTTTTCCGAGGGGGTCGGCTCCAGCGGTACGAGGACATGCAGCCCCTTGGAGCCCGAGGTCTTGGCGTACGCGAGCAGACCGTCGGCCGCCAGCCGCTCCCGCAGCCAGAGCGCCACGGCGCAGCACTCGACGATCGTCGCCGGGGCGCCCGGGTCCAGATCGAAGACCATGCGGTCGGCGATCCCCGGCTCGTCCGCCTGCCACTGGGGCGTATGGAACTCCACCACCAGGTTCGCCGCCCAGATCAGCGACGCCAGATCGTCGACGACGACCTGGTGCGCGTGCTTGTCCTCGGAGCGCGGCACCTCGACCGTCCGTACCCAGGACGGCGTACCGGGCGGCGGATTCTTGGTGAAGAAGAGCTGGCCGTCCGGGCCGTCCGGATACCGGAGGAAGGACAGCGGCCGGTTGTGGAGATGGGCGAGGATCGCACCGGCCGTGGTGGCGTAGTAGTGGACGATCTCGCCCTTGGTGGTCCCGGTGGCAGGGTGGAGGACCTTCTCCAGGTTGGTGAGCGCGAGGCGCCGCCCCTCCACCTCGGTGATCGGCGTCATACGATGAGAATCCCACGATTCCTGAAATTTCGGATGAAAGGGATTAAACGTGCGATCCATCTGGAACGGTGCGATCTCCTTCGGCCTGGTCAGCATCCCGGTCAAGCTCATGAACGCGACCGAGAACCACTCCATCTCCTTCCGCCAGATCCACACCGAAGACGGCGGCCGGATCCGCTACCGCAAGGTCTGCGAGCTGGAGGAGAAGGAAGTGCCCGCCTCGGAGATCGGCAAGGGATTCGAGGACGCGGACGGATCGCTCATCCCGATCACGGACGAGGACCTGGCGGTCCTCCCGCTGCCCACGGCGAAGACGATCGAGATCGTCGCGTTCGTGCCCGCGTCCTCGATCGACCCGCTTCAGATGGACGCCGCGTACTACCTGTCGGCGAACGGTGTCCCCGCCACGAAGCCGTACACGCTGCTGCGGGAGGCGCTCAAGCGCAGCCAGAAGGTCGCCCTCGCGAAATTCGCCCTGCGCGGGCGTGAGCGGCTTGGCATGCTGCGCGTCGTCGACGAAGTGATCGCCATGCACGGACTGCTCTGGCCGGACGAGATCCGCGGGCCGGAGGGCGTGGCCCCGCAGACCGAGGTGACGGTCCGGGAGGCCGAACTCGACCTGGCCGACGCCCTGATGAACACGCTCGGCGAGGTCGAACTGTCGTCGCTGCACGACGACTACCGCGCGGCGATGGAACAGCTGATCGCCGCGAAGGTGGAGGGCGGGGTGCTGCCCGAGGCGGCCCCGGACGAGGGCGAAGGGAAGGTCATCGACCTGATGGCGGCGCTGGAGGGCAGCGTACGGGCGGCGCAGGAGGCGCGCGGGGAGGCCGGCGGGGCCGGCGAGAAGGTCGCGGGGGTGACGCCGATCAAGGGCCGCAACCGGGCGGCGAGCGCGCCCAAGGCGGCGGGTGCGAAGAAGTCGACGTCGGCAGCGGCGAAGAAAACGGCCGCAAAGAAGGCGACGAGCGCGAAGTCGGCGAAGTCCGCGGCGACGAAGAAGTCCGCGACGAAGAAGACGGCGGCGGCGCAGAAGACGGCAGCGGCGCAGAAGACGGCAGCGGCGAAGAAGTCCGCGCCGAAGAAGGCGACCCCGAGGAAGCGCACCTCGGCCTGACGGGTACGCCTGCGGCGGGCTCGCACGCATGTGGCCGGTGCTCCGGCCGGGAGATCTCCGTGTCATCCCTCGTAGCGGGTGGCCAAGGTCCGTACCGTCTCGGCGATGCGGTCGCGGAGTTCGGCCGGTTCAATGACCTCGACGTCGGTGCCCAGCCGCAGGAACTCTCCGTGGGCGTGGTCGATCGATTCGATGGGCACCCGGGTCTGCGTCCATCCGTGACCCTTGGGCGTCACGCCGAGGCGGCGGGCGCCCTCCGGGGTGAGCCGTACCAGGGCCTCCCCGGTGTGGAGCCGGACTCGGAAGTCGGCCAGATAACTGTTCCAGTGCGCGGCCAGGCCGAACCCGTCCGGTACGGCGAACTCTTCTTCCAGAGACCGGAGTTCGCCGATCTGGTCGACCCGGTAGGTGCGGGTCCCGGACGGCCCGCCGGCGACCAGGTACCAGCGGCCGGCCTTGAGTACGAGGCCGTACGGCTCCACCCGCCGCTCGATCTCCTCCGGCGCCCGCCAGCGCCGGTACCGCAGGACCACCGCCCGCCGCGCCCACACCGCGGCGGCCACCGCGGCCAGGTGAGGCGTACGGTCGGCGTCGCCGTACCAGCCGGGGGCGTCGAGCAGGAAGCGTTCCTGGATCCGCCCGGCGTGCTCACGCAGCTCCGCCGGAAGGGCGGCCCGCAGCTTGAGTTGGGCGGTGGCGAGCGCCTCGCCGAGGCCGAGCTCGGCGTCGGCGCCGGGGAGCGCGGCGAGGAACGCGGCCTGCGCCTCATCGGCGGCCAGCCCGGTGAGGCGGGTCCGGTAGCCGTCGATCAGCCGGTAGCCGCCCGCGTGTCCCGCGTGGCCGTACAGCGGGATACCGGCGGCGCCGAGCGCCTCGACGTCCCGGTAGACCGTACGGACGGAGACCTCCAGTTCCTCGGCCAGCTGCTGGGCTGTCATCCGGCCCCGGTTCTGGAGCAGCAGCAGCAGGGTGACCAGTCGGCTCGCGCGCATTCCGCTCAGTATCCACTGACAGCGGATGTCAGGGGAGTGTCCCTAGTCTGCGGGGTATGGACGACTTCGACTTCCTGCACGGCTCCTGGGACGTGGCCAATCGCCGTCTCACCGCACCGCTCACCCGCACCGGGGCGGCCACCGCATGAGCATCGTCGAACTCCGGCAGTACACGCTGCATCCCGGCACCCGGGAGACGCTGATCGAGCTGTTCGAGCGCGAGTTCGTGACCGGCCAGCAGGCGGTCGGCATCACCGTCGGCGGCCGGTTCCGTGACCTTGACGACCCCGACCGCTTCGTCTGGCTACGCGCGTTCCCCGACATGACGCACCGCCGGCGCTCGCTGGAGGCGTTCTACACCGGCCCGGTCTGGCGGGAGCACCGCGACGCGGCCAACGCCACCATGATCGACAGCGACGACGTCCTGCTGCTGCGCGGCCCGGGCTTCGCATCGGAGCCGGGCACCCGCGGGGTGGTCGCGTCCGTCTGCCGGCCGTCCGGCGCGGCTGCCTTCGACGCGTACGCCGCCCGGCACCTGGTACCGGGTCATGCGCTGCACCGCACCGAGCACGCCGAAAACGACTACCCCCAACTGCCCGTCCGCACGGGGGAGGACCTCCGGGTCTGGTTCGGCCCGGCCGAGCCACCACCCTGGCCGCCCCGGCTGCTACGGCTGGAACCCGTGACGACGTAGCCCCGCACGGTCGCGTCTGCCCCATTGCGGACACGCCGGAATGCGGCTGTGCGTCAGGTCACGAACTATGGCCTGCCGGGGCCTGTGGTGGCGGCGCAGCGCTGCCACCCGTGCCCCCGTCCGGCGGCGCAGGCACTGACACCGCGCCCCTCGACTGCCTTCCTCCGCAGACAGTTGGGGGACTCCGTCCGTTTCGCAGGTGAGGCGGTATCCGCCACTAGGAAAGCGAAACGGGCGCAACCCCGGTTCGGGATGGGCGCCTCCCACGGCCGCCAGACGGCAGAGGGAGGGCGGGGCCGGGGCGAACCCCCCTCACGCCACGGGTGCCCCCGGTACCGGCGCGCACGGCTCGTGCCTCTCACGGTCACGCGAGTACAAATGGCTGTCGCGGAACTGCGACGCCCCCAGCGTCCGTCCCACCATGATCACCGCCGTGCGCAGGACCCCCGCCGACTTCACCTGGTCCGCGATGTCCGCGAGCGTTCCGCGCAGGATCAGTTCGTCGGGGCGGCTCGCCATCGCGACCACCGCCGCGGGGCAGTCGGAGCCGTAGTGCGGCTCCAGCTCCTCGACCACGCGGTCCACGTACCGCGCGGCCAGGTGCAGCACGATCAGCGCGCCGCTGCGGCCGAGCGTCGCCAGGTCCTCGCCCTCGGGCATGGCCGTCGCGCGGTTGGCGATCCGGGTGAGGATGACGGTCTGGCCGACGGTCGGGACGGTCAGCTCCCGCTTCAGAGCGGCCGCGGCCGCGGCGAAGGCCGGAACGCCCGGCACGACCTCGTACGGCACGCCCGCGGCGTCCAGGCGCCGCATCTGTTCGGCGACGGCGCTGAAGACGGACGGGTCGCCGGAGTGCAGCCGGGCCACGTCGTGACCCGCCTCGTGGGAGCGGATCAACTGGGCCGTGATCTCGTCCAGGTTGAGCTGTGCCGTGTCCACCAGGCGCGCGTCCGGCGGGCATTCGGCGAGGAGTTCACGCGGAACGAGGCTGCCCGCGTACAGGCAGACCTGGCAGGAGGCGAGCGTACGGGCGCCGCGCACCGTGATCAGGTCGGCGGCACCGGGGCCGGCGCCGATGAAGTACACGGTCATCGTTGATCTCCTGTTTTGGTGACGGACCACTGGGTGACCGGCATCGCCTGCCGCCAGCCGGTGAAGCCGCCCACGGGGACGGCATGCGCCACCGCGAGGCGTACCAGCTCG
Organism: Streptomyces sp. SLBN-118; assembly: GCF_006715635.1. NCBI lineage: Bacteria > Bacillati > Actinomycetota > Actinomycetes > Kitasatosporales > Streptomycetaceae > Streptomyces > Streptomyces sp. SLBN-118. The sequence continues at coordinate 2,562,889 of NZ_VFNP01000001.1, read as the reverse complement.
CCGCCGTGGCGGCGGTACCGGTCGGCGAGCAGCGCCTCGGACTCCAGGGTGACGGTGTTGGCGACGAGGCGGCCGCCCGCGGGCAGCGCCTCCCAGCACGCGTCGAGCAGGCCGGGCACGGTCAGCCCGCCGCCGACGAACACGGCGTCCGGTGCGGGGAGTTGAGCGAGCGCCTCGGGTGCGGCGCCGGTGACCACGCGCAGGCCGGGCACACCGAGCCGCTCGGCGTTGAGGGCGATGCGGACGGCGCGCGCCGCGTCGCGTTCGACGGTGACGGCCCGGCACGACCGGTGCGTACGCATCCACTCCACCGCGATGGAGCCGGAGCCGCCGCCGACGTCCCACAGCAGCTCGCCGGGCGCTGGCGCGAGCGCGCCGAGGGTCGCGGCGCGCACATGGCGTTTGGTGAGCTGGCCGTCGTGTTCGTACGCGTCGTCCGGAAGGCCCGGTACGGCGCCGAGGCGCAGACTGCCGGGCGCGCGGCGGCACTCGACGGCGATGACGTTCAGCGGGTCGCCGGGCGGGCGGTCCCATGTCCCGGCCGTGCCCTCGGCCTGGTCTTCGCGCTCCCCGCCGAGCTGTTCGAGGACCCGCATCCGGCTCGGCCCGAAACCCTGCTCGCGCAGGAAGGCGGCGACCTCGCCCGGGGTCGCTGCTCCCGCGCTGAGGACGAGCAGCCGCCGCCCGTCGTGCAGGGCCGCGCCGAGCTGAGCGGTGGGCCTTCCCACCAGCGTGACGACCTCGGTGTCCTCCAGCGGCCAGCCGAGGCGGGCGCAGGCGTACGACACCGACGAGGGGTGCGGCAGGACATGCGGGACGCCGGGGCCGAGTACGTCGGTGAGTGCCCGGCCGATGCCGTAGTACATGGGATCGCCGCTCGCGAGCACCGCGACGCGGCGCCCGGTGTGGGCCGCGAGCAGCCCGGGCACGGCGGGCCGCAGCGGCGACGGCCAGGCCACCCGCTCGCCCGTGCAGGCGGGGGGCAGGAGTTCCAGATGCCGCGGTCCGCCGATCACGACGTCGGCGTCCAGCAGGGCGCGCTGCGAGGTGGCGGGGAGTCCGTCCCAGCCGTCGGCTCCGATCCCGACGACGGTGACGGCCGGTGCGGTGGGGGAAGCGGGACTCACGGAGGGACACCTCGGGTACGGGGAGAGCTCGAAGGCGCACTCTACTGGGCGGGCGTTTGCGCACGTAGCGGGGCCACAGGCGCCGCGAAGACAAGGCGGCGGTAGGCGCGGCGGAGCATCCGGCGGGCGATGGGCGGGTGGAAGCGGCGGATCACCGCGAAGTAGAGCCTGCCGCGCCAGTTGTGGGTCCTGACGACGGTGGTGAGTGTGACCGTGTCGTCGGCTATCAGGACCGAGGCGCGGAAGTCGAGGTGGCCGGCGTCCTCGCCGAGCAGCAGCTCGTTGGGGGCAGTCGCCTGGATCTCGAACGGGAGGACATCGCGCCAGGCGTGCGGGTCGCGCGGCATTCCCGGCGCCAGGGGGATCGCGCACGCGTCCGCGAAGTCCGGTGTGGCGAAGGCCCGGTTGGCCAGTTCGGCTCCGGCCGGAACTGCTGTCGCCTTCGGCCGGGCCGTGACGAGGCGGTGCATGAGGCGGGCCCGGCGGGACCAGCGGTAGGGCCGGGTGAGGGTGCCGGGGGTGGCGGCGCGCTCGATGTTGTCGAAGAGCTCTTCGATCATGGTGTCGTGCAGGGGGCGGATCACCAGTGTCCACAGCAGCCAGGACTTGAGGCCCTGTTGCTGTTCGAGGACATGGCTGACCCGGCAGCCGCCCGAGTCCAGCGGCTGAGTCGAGAGGGTGTGGAAGCCGTTGGAGGGCGGGGCGAAGTCGAAGCGGATGCTGCGGCCGGGGTCGTACGCGCCGACCGAGTAGCGGACGAAGCCGTGGCCGCCGTCGGCGCCGACGCCCAGGGGACGATCGAAACGGATGGGCGGCCAGACGGGGCTGGGGCTGAGCGGGTCGTCCGGGGACGAGACGCGGTCGAGCAGAGCGCCGACCACTTCCGCCGGCGCCGCGATGTGTCGTTCGTGAACGTTCCGCACTGTGCGCATCACGCACCTCCATACGGTGGCGTATGTTTTTCCGTACGGTAGCGTATGGACATGGCGCGGGCACGCAAGAGACTCACGGCACACGACTGGGCCGACGCGGCACTTGCCGCCATCGGGGAAGGCGGGCTCGCCGCCGTCGCCGTGGAGCCGCTCGCCGCGCGGCTCGGCACGACGAAGGGCAGCTTCTACTGGCACTTCACGAACCGTGACGCGCTGATCGAAGCCGCGCTCGGGCGGTGGGAGGAGATCCACACCGAGCAGATCATCACCGAGATGGAGACCGAGCCGGACCCGGAGCGGCGGCTGCGCACGCTCTTGACGAAAGCGATCGCGACGGCGGCCGAGGATCCCCTGGAGATGTCGCTGCTCGCCACGGCCGACCATCCCCAGGTGGCCCGCGTGCTCGAACGGGTGACGAAGCGGCGTGTGGGCTATGTGGCGCAGCTCTTCGAGGAGTTGGGCTTCGGAGCGCCGGAGGCGCAGCGGCGGGGGCTGCTCGCGTACACGAGCTATCTGGGTCACACCCAGCTGAGCCACGCGGTGCCGCAGGCGCTGCCGGTGGGGGTTGAGCGGGGGGCGTATGTGGAGTCGATGATGGACACGCTGCTGCGACGGGGGTAGCCGTTGCGCGGGGCGCTTTCCCCACCCCGCGGATGGGGGGGCGGCATTTCAGCCCGTCCGGCGTTTGAGGACGGACACACCTGACCACCGTGCCGTCGGCGGCAACACCCAAGCCCGACCGGCGTTTCCGGACAGACGGGCCCGGGCCAACTACCGCGGACCGCTGCGGCCCACCACCACCCCCGCGCGGTCGATGCAGATCACGTCCACCACCACCGGCGCACCCCGCAGCACCTCCCGCGCCTCGTCCCGGGCCGCGACCGCCACCAGGTCGCCCAGCGGGACGCCCGCCGCCGCGCACAACTGGAGCGCCGCCAGGCCCGTGTTCGCCGTGGAGACGGCCGCCGCGAGGGACTCGTCCGCGCCGCCCGCCCGGGCCAGGTTTGCCAGGAAGCCCTTGTCGACCTGAGAGCGTGCCGAGTGCAGATCCAGATGCCCCGCCGCCAGCTTCGACAGTTTGGCGAACCCGCCACAGATGGTCAGCCGGTCCACCGGGTGCCGCCGCACGTACTTCAGTACCGCTCCCGCGAAGTCCCCCATGTCCAGCAGCGCGTCCTCCGGGAGGCCGTACTCCGTGACGACCGTCTTCTCGGACGTCGACCCCGTACAGCCCGCGACATGTGTGCGCCCCGCCGCCCGGGCGACATCCACCCCGCGCCGGATCGAGTCGATCCAGGCTGAGCAGGAGTACGGCACGACGATGCCGGTCGTTCCCAGGATGGACAGACCGCCCAGAATCCCGAGCCGGGGGTTCCAGGTCGAGCGCGCGATCTCCTCGCCGTGGTCGACGCAGACCGTGATCTCCACGTCGCCCGTCCCGCCGTACCGTCCGGCGACGAGCGCGACATGCTCGCGCATCATCTGCCGCGGCACGGGGTTGATCGCGGGCTCGCCGACGTCGAGCGGCAGCCCGGGCCGGGTGATCGTCCCGACGCCCGGCCCGGCCGCGAAGACCACGCCCGAACCGCTCGGAAGCACCCGTACCGTCGCTCGGACCATCGCGCCGTGCGTGACGTCCGGGTCGTCGCCCGCGTCCTTGACGATGCCCGCCATGGCCCTTCCGTCCGCCAGCGACTCCGCCGCGAGCGCGAACGACGGCGTCTGCCCCTTGGGCAGCGTGATCGTCACAGGATCGGGAAAGTCGCCGGTCAGTAGCGCCGTGTACGCGGCGGTCGTGGCCGCGGTCGCACATGCGCCGGTGGTCCAGCCGGGCCGCAGCCCGGTGTGCTTGAGTTGGGCGTTGCGCCCGCCCTTTGCCTCACCCATGAACGGACCGGGACCCGATGCACGTACTGATTCTCGGCGGGACCACCGAGGCACGGCAGCTTGCGGAACAGCTCCACAGCACCGTACGGACCACCACCTCGCTGGCCGGCCGCGTCGCCGCCCCGAGGCTGCCCGTGGGCGACGTCCGCATCGGCGGGTTCGGCGGAGCCGCGGGCCTGGCCCACTGGCTGCGCGAGCACGACGTGGACGCGCTCATCGACGCCACCCACCCTTTCGCCGGGACGATCAGTTTCAACGCGGCGTCCGCCGCCGCGGAAGCCCATGTTCCCCTGCTGGCCCTGCGCAGGCCCGGCTGGGTCGCGGCCGAGGGCGACGACTGGCACCGGGCCGGCTCCCTGGACGAGGCCGCGACGGCGCTCCCGGCGCTCGGCCGCAGGGTGTTCCTGACGACCGGCCGGATGGGTCTCGCCGCCTTCGCCCACCTGGACAACCTGTGGTTCCTCATGCGTTCCGTGGACGCCCCTGAGCCTCCGTGCCCGCCGAGTATGGAGGTACTGCTCGACCGCGGCCCCTTCACCCTCGCCGGTGAGCGTGAGCTGCTGCGCCGTCACCGCATCGACGTCCTGGTCACCAAGGACAGCGGAGGGGCCGCCACCGCACCCAAGCTCGCCGCCGCCCGCGAGGCCGGGCTGCCGGTCGTGGTGGTCCGGCGGCCCCCGGTCCCCGAGGGCGTCCGGGTGGCGGCCTCACCGGACGAGGCCGCCGCCTGGCTGGCTCAGCTCTCCGCCCGGGGGCTCTCGGGATAGCGGCGCGGCGTCCAGACGATCTCCTCGCCGTCTCCTCGCCGTACGACCCGCGTCTGCGAGGAGCCGACGATCAGGATCGTCCGCATGTCCACCTCGGCCGGATCGAGTTCGCCAAGACGCACGATCCGCACGCTCTCCTGCGCCCCGCCGACATCGCGGCCGAGCACCACCGGAGTGTCCGCGGACCGGTGTTCGAGCAGCAGGTCACGGGCCTTGCCGACCTGCCAGGTCCGGCTGCGTGACCCGGGGTTGTAGAGCGCGAGCACCAGATCGGCGGCCGCGGCGGCACGCAGCCGTTCCGCGATGACCTCCCACGGCTTGAGCCGGTCGGAGAGGGAGAGTGTCGCGTAGTCGTGGCCGAGCGGGGCGCCCACGCGGGCCGCGGCCGCGTTCGCGGCGGTCAGTCCGGGCAGCACCCGCACCGGCACGTCCTTGTACGTGTCCTGCGACGCCGCCTCCAGCACGGCGGTGGCCATCGCGAAGACACCCGGGTCGCCGCCGGAGACGACGGCCACCCGCCTGCCGCGCCGGGCCAGATCGAGGGCGAACTCGGCGCGCTCGGCCTCCACCTTGTTGTCGGAGCCGTGCCGCAGCTGGCCCGGACGTACCGGCACCCGGTCCAGATAGGTGGTGTAGCCGACGAGATCGTCCGCGGCGGCCAGAGCGCCACGTGTCTCGGGCGTGAGCCAGAGCGGCCCGGCGGGACCGGTGCCCACGACGACCACCTCGCCCCGCTCCCGTACCGCCGCCGGCGCGTCGACACGGCTCGGCAGGACCGCGACCGAGAAGTACGGCACCGACTCCGCCTCCACGTCCGCCAGGTGACCCGTGCGCTCCCCGGCCATCGTGGCGCGCTCGACATAGCGGGCCTCGTCCAGCCGCCCGGAGCGCTCGATCGCCCGCCGAACGGTGGGGAAGGTGCGGCCCAGCTTCATCACCACCGCACAGTCCGTCGAGGCGAGACGCGCGGTCAGCTCCTCCTCGGGCAGCGTGCCGGGCAGGATCGTCAGCACCTCCTCGCCCTCGGCCAGCGGTGTGCCGAGCCGCGCGGCCGCGGCGCTCACCGAGGTCACCCCGGGGATCACCTCGGTCGGATACCGGTCCGCGAGGCGCTTGTGCATGTGCATGTACGAGCCGTAGAAGAGCGGATCGCCCTCCGCGAGCACGGCGACCGTGCGCCCCGCGTCGAGGTGCGCCGCAAGCCGCGCGGCGGCCTCGGTGTAGAACTCCTCCATCGCGCCCCGGTAGCCGCCGGGATGGTCGGTCGTCTCCGTGGTGACGGGATAGACCAGCGCCTCCTCGATGTGGTCGGCGCGCAGATGCTTGGCCGCGATGGAACGCGCGATGGACCGGCCGTGCCGGGCGCTGTGGTACGCGACCACATCGGCCTCGGCGATGACTTCGACGGCACGCACGGTCATCAGGGACGGATCGCCGGGCCCGAGCCCGACTCCGTACAGGCGACCCGTGGAGTTGTTGGTGTTCACTCTTCCTCGCTCGCGATCGCGTTGAGCGCGGCCGCGGCCATGGCGCTGCCGCCGCGGCGTCCGCGTACCACCAAGTGGTCAAGCCCCGAGGGGTGTTCGGCGAGCGCGTCCTTGGACTCGGCCGCGCCGATGAAACCGACCGGGACCCCGATGACGGCGGCCGGGCGCGGGGCACCCTCCTCGATCATCTCCAGCAGCCGGAAGAGCGCGGTCGGCGCATTGCCGACGGCCACCACAGCGCCCTCCAGCCGGTCGCGCCACAACTCAAGTGCCGCGGCGCTGCGGGTGGTTCGAAGCTTCGCCGCCAGATCCGGGACCGACGGGTCGGACAGCGTGCACACCACGTCGTTGCCGGCGGGCAGCCGCTTACGGGTCACCCCGCTGGCGACCATGGCGACATCGCACAGAATCGGCGCCCCGCCGCGCAGGGCCTCGCGGGCACGCGCCACCACGTCCGCGGTGAACGAGAGATCGCGTACCAGGTCGACCATGCCGCAGGCGTGGATCATCCGGACCGCGACCTGGCTGACGTCGGCGGGCAGCCCCGCGAGATCCGCTTCCGCGCGGATGGTGGCAAAGGACTGGCGGTAGATCGCCGCGCCGTCCTTCTCGTAGTCGAACACTGTGCTCTCGCTCATTTCGTCAACGCGTCACGGCGCTCGTGCGCGCAGCCGCCACGATGGCGGCGAGTTCGGAAGGGGGCATGCCGGTGCAGGGCCTCTCCCCGTGTACGGAGATGTCGTAGCCGTCGGCGGTCGCGACGAGGTCCACCCAGTCGCCGTGCGGATGGCCGCAACGGCGTTCGCAGCCGGACCAGTACACCGGCAGGCTCGCAGGACCGGCACCGAGGGCCTTGGCCGCGTCCGCCCGCACGTCGGCGAGGGACTTGGCACAGCCGGGGCGGCCGATGCACGCGCCGACGCCGAGCCAGGGGGAGGCGGGGGAGGTGATGAGCCCGGCCGATGCGAGGGCGGTGGCGTCCTCGACCCCGGGGAGGATCACACCGCGCCAGGGGGTCAGCCGCAGCTCGCCGTTGCCGTCGTGCTCGGCCACGGCGGCCAGTTCGCGCCACTGAGCTCCGGTGAGCACACCGAGCGGCGCGACGACGGACAGTGCGGTGGTGCGCCCGCCGGGACCCACGACGGCGCCCGGCGGGGGCGGGTCGCCGACCGTTGTGGGAGGTGTTGAAACCAGCGTGCCGCGGATCCCGTCCGCAGCCATGCGAGAGGCCACTTCGATCGTCAACTCGGCCGTGCTGCCGGGCAGTTCACTCACCCGCCAGCAGCGGGTGCCGCTGTCCCGCGCGGCATCCAGGAATGCCTCGGCGGCCAGCAGGACGGCACGCGCAGCGTCGTCACCGCGGACCGACACACCCGTGTCGTCCGCACCCAGCCGCAGCACCGCAGCCGCGCCACCGGCCGCCTGCACGGTCACATCCGCACCCAGCGCCGCCACGTCCCCGCGACCGTCGTCGAACGCGAACAGGAAACGCCCCGACAGCCCGGTCGCCCCCTCGCTCGCGCACAGCAGCCGGTCCAACTCCCGTGCCCAGGGCTGCACATCGGCCCCGCAGCGCCCGTCGAGCCCGGAGAGCGGGGAGGCGACAACATTGCGCACCCGCTCGTGCCGGGGCGAGGGCAGCAGACCCGCCGCGCCGAGGACATCGGCCAGCTCCCGGCCGCAGCCCTCGCCGAGGCCGCGCAGCTGCACATTGCCGCGCGAGGTGAGGTGCAGCGAACCGTCGCCGAGCCGCTGTGCCGCATCCCACAGAGCCAGCGCCTGGCCGGTGGTCAGTGCGCCCGCCGGAATCCGCACCCGGGCCAGCGCGCCGTCGTCCGCCGCGTGGAGGCGCAGCGTGCCGGGGCATGCGTCACCGCGCTCCCGGCTCGGTGCTATCGCCCCGGTGTCGCGGGGGCCTGGGGCGGTCGCCATGGCGGCGAGCATACCCATCGTCCATTCGACAGCACTCCCGTCCACCTGCGCCGATCATCACACCCGCCGCAGGCCCACCGCCCGTCCCCCGAGCCCTACTATGCTCAGGCGACGGGCCGGCCGGCCCGTCATCGCCTGCGACGGCGACATGGAGGAAGCCCGGTGCGAATCCGGCGCGGTCCCGCCACTGTGAGCCCGGTCCACACCGGGTGAGCCAGGAACTCCTGCCGTCCACACCGCCCGGGGCGCGGACACCCCGAGGAAGGCCTGCGCTCGCATGCTTCTGCTGCTGTCGACCTCCGACACCGACCTGCTCAGCGCCCGCTCGGCCACAGGGCCGGTCGCCTACCGGTTCGCCAACCCGGCGCGGCTCGACCTCAGTGAGCTGCCCGCCCTGCTCGACGGCGTGGACCTGGTCGTCGTACGGCTTCTTGGCGGCGTACGGGCCTGGCAGGACGGGCTCGACCTGCTGCACGGGGCCGGGCTCCCGGTCGTCGTCCTCACCGGTGAACAGGCCCCCGACGCCCAGCTGATGGAGGCGTCCACCGTCCCCGTCGGCATCGCGGCCGAGGCCCACGCCTACCTGGCCCACGGCGGTCCCGCCAACCTGGAGCAGCTGGCCCGCTTCCTCAGCGACACGGTGCTCCTCACCGGCCACGGCTTCGAGTCACCGGCCCCCGCACCGACCTGGGGCCCGCTGGAGCGCACCGCACGGGAGACCGACGGCCCGACCGTGGCCGTGCTCTACTACCGCGCCCACCACATGAGCGGCAACACCGCCTTCGTCGACGCCCTGTGCACGGCGATCGAGGACGCCGGCGGCCGCCCCCTCCCGCTGTACGTCGCCTCCCTGCGCGCCCCGGAACCCGAGCTGATCGACGCGCTCGGCGCCGCCGACGCCGTCGTCACCACCGTCCTCGCGGCGGGCGGCACCCGGCCCGCCGAGGCATCGGCGGGCGGCGACGACGAGTCGTGGGATGCGGGCGCCCTGACCGGCCTGGACGTACCGATCCTCCAGGCGCTCTGCCTGACCGGTTCGCGCAGCGCATGGGAGGAGAGCGACGAGGGCGTCTCACCCCTGGACGCGGCCAGCCAGATCGCGGTCCCGGAGTTCGACGGCCGGCTCATCACCGTGCCCTTCTCCTTCAAGGAGATCGACGAGGACGGCCTTCCGGCCTACGAGGCCGACCCCGAGCGGGCCGCACGGGTCGCCGGAATCGCCGTACGCCATGCGCGCCTGAGGCACATCCCCGCCGCCGACAAGCGCCTCGCGCTGGTGCTCTCCGCCTACCCCACGAAGCATTCGCGGATCGGCAACGCGGTCGGCCTGGACACCCCCGCGTCCGCGGTGGCCCTCCTGCGCCGACTCCGGGCCGAGGGCTACGACTTCGGTACGGAGCCGGTACCGGGCCTCGCCTCCGGCGACGGCGACGAGCTGATCCGTGCCCTGATCGAGGCGGGCGGCCACGACCAGGACTGGCTGACCGAGGGGCAGTTGGCGCGCAATCCGGTCCGTATCCCGGCGGCAGACTACAAGCGCTGGTACGCGACGCTGCCGCAGGAACTGCGCTCGGCCGTCGAGGAGCACTGGGGCCCGCCGCCCGGCGAGATGTTCCTCGACCGCAGCCGCAATCCGGAGGGCGACATAGTCCTCGCGGCCCTGCGCCACCAGAACCTCCTGATCCTCATCCAGCCCCCGCGGGGCTTCGGCGAGAACCCGATCGCGATCTACCACGACCCCGATCTGCCGCCCTCGCACCACTACCTGGCCGCCTACCGCTGGATCGCCGCATCCGCGGACGACGGCGGCTTCGGTGCCGACGCGATGATCCACCTCGGCAAGCACGGCAACCTGGAGTGGCTGCCCGGCAAGAACGCCGGTCTGTCCGCGGCCTGCGGCCCCGACGCCGCGCTCGGCGACCTCCCGCTGATCTATCCCTTCCTGGTCAACGACCCGGGCGAGGGTACCCAGGCCAAACGCCGCGTCCACGCCACGCTCGTCGACCACCTGGTCCCGCCGATGGCCCGCGCCGACTCCTACGGCGACATCGCGCGTCTGGAACAGCTCCTCGACGAGTACGCCGCGATCTCCTCCATGGACCCGGCCAAACTCCCCGCCATCCGCGCCCAGATCTGGACCCTCATCCAGGCGGCCAGGCTCGACCACGACCTGGGCCTCGAAGGCCGCCCGGACGACGACGGCTTCGACGACTTCCTGCTCCATGTCGACGGCTGGCTGTGCGAGGTCAAGGACGCCCAGATCCGCGACGGCCTCCATGTCCTCGGCTCGCCGCCCCTCGGCGCGGACCGCGTCAACCTGGTCCTCGCCATCCTCCGGGCGCGCCAGATCTGGGGCGGGACGTCGTCGCTGCCGGGCCTGCGCGAGGCGCTGGGCCTGGACGAGTCGGCGGCCACACGCACGACGGCGGACGCGGCCGAGGAGAAGGCGCGCGAGCTGGTCCAGGCGATGGAGGACGCCGGGTGGAACCCCGATGCCGTCCCCGCCGGGCACGGCCCCGAGGTCGCGGCCATCCTGGACTTCGCCTCCCGAGAGGTCGTCCCCCGCCTCGCCGCCACCACCGCCGAAGTCGACCATGCCGTCCACGCGTTGAACGGCGGCTTCGTCCCTGCGGGCCCCTCCGGCTCCCCGCTGCGCGGCCTGGTCAACGTCCTGCCGACGGGCCGCAACTTCTACTCGGTGGACCCGAAGGCGGTCCCCTCCCGCCTCGCCTGGGAGACGGGTCAGGCCCTCGCGGACTCGCTCCTTGAGCGCTACCGCACCGACAACGGCGACTGGCCGCCGTCGGTCGGCCTGTCCCTGTGGGGCACGAGCGCGATGCGCACCAGCGGCGACGATGTCGCGGAGGCGCTCGCCCTGCTCGGCATCCGCCCGGTCTGGGACGACGCCTCTCGCCGCGTCACCGGCCTGGAGCCCATCCCGCTCGCCGAACTGGGCCGCCCCCGCATCGATGTCACGCTGCGCATCTCCGGCTTCTTCCGCGACGCCTTCCCGCACACGATCGGTCTGCTGGACGACGCGGTCCGCCTGGCCGCATCCCTCGACGAGCCCGACGACATGAACTTCGTCCGCGCCCACACCAGGGCGGACCTGGCCGCCCACGGCGACGAACGCCGCGCCACGACCCGTATCTTCGGCTCCCGCCCGGGCACCTACGGCGCGGGCCTCCTCCAGCTCATCGACTCCCGCGACTGGCGCACCGACGCGGACCTCGCCGAGGTCTACACGGTCTGGGGCGGCTACGCCTACGGCCGCGAACTCGACGGCCGCCCGGCCCGCGCCGAGATGGAGACCGCGTACAAGCGCATCACGGTCGCGGCGAAGAACACGGACACCCGCGAGCACGACATCGCGGACTCCGACGACTACTTCCAGTACCACGGCGGCATGGTGGCCACCGTGCGCGCCCTGCGGGGCACGGCGCCCGAGGCGTACATCGGGGACTCCACGCGCCCCGAGACGGTCCGCACCCGCACCCTGGTCGAGGAGACCTCCCGCGTCTTCCGCGCCCGCGTCGTCAACCCCAAGTGGATCGAGGCGATGCGCCGCCACGGCTACAAGGGCGCCTTCGAACTCGCCGCGACCGTGGACTACCTGTTCGGCTACGACGCGACGACGGGCGTGGTCGCCGACTGGATGTACGACAAGCTCACGCAGACGTACGTGCTGGATCCCACGAACCGGGAATTCCTCCAGCAGGCCAACCCTTGGGCCCTGCACGGCATCGCCGAACGCCTCCTGGAGGCCGAGTCACGCGGCATGTGGGCCAAGCCCGATCCGTCGGTGCTGGCCGCCCTGCGCCAGGTCTTCCTGGAGACGGAGGGCGACCTGGAGGGCGAGGACTGACCGAAACCGGACGGCGGCCCCTGGACATGTCGGGCCGGACCTGGCGCTCAACCCGCCGACCTCGACCGTGGCCGGCACTTATACCGCCCCCCTCACTCTGACGGCCGTCTGATCCGCCGGGACGGTCACGGGCGGCACTGCCCCCAGTTGGCCGCCCCGGGCCAGGCATCTGCGCGACGGGCCAGCGGCTGACCGAGGCGCGCCGCCGGGTCACGGCCCGGGGCACTCATACGACGACCAGCTCGACGGATGCCACAGGGTTGCAGCCGTAGCCCTGGGCATTCCACGGCGCCAGGGACGGCTGGACGTGGCCGAACTCGTCGGTCGCCCGGGACTGCAGCCGGTACCGGCCGGGCCGCCGGGGCGTCCACAGGGAGGACCATCCCCTCCAGGCGTACGCCCCGGCCGGCGCCCCGAGCAGGGCGTCCTGCCAGCCGCCGTCGACAGATCCCTCGTCGTCCTCGTACACGGCTCGCACCTGGACCCGCCGCACCGGCACCCCGCCGCCGGACCAGGCAAGGCCCCGCACGGGGGTCTCATGGCCCCGGCGTACGGCCGAGTCGGGCTCGGGCGAGGTGATCAGCGATTTGACCCGCAGGTTCGTCACGGGTCCCTCGGGGATGCCTCTGGACGCCACGTAGCGGTACTCCTCGGCCTGGAAGAACCCGGTGAAAGGCTCCGTGACGGCTTGCGCTCCGACCAGCCACTTCACATCGGCGACCGCGAACCGGCCGGGGACCACCAGCCGCACGGGCGCCCCGTGCTCGGGCGCCAGCGGCTCGCCGTTCATGTGCGTGGCGAGGAGCGTGTCCGGGTGCAGGGCCGCAGCGAGCGGAAGGCTGCGCTCGAAGGCCACCCGCCGGCCGTGCACGGTTCCGGAGTCGGCTCCGGCGAAGACGACTTCCACGGCCGCCCGCCCGATACCCGCCCTGGTGGCGAGCGACAGGAACGGCACGCCCGCGAAATGTGCGCAGCCGACGGCCCGTTGGCCCCACGGCAGACCGGGCGGGCGCGGTGTCATCAGGCTGCGGCCATTGCCCGCGCATTCCAGTACGACGTCGAGCTCGCGGCGCGGCATCGCGAGGAGCTCGTCATAGCCGACGTCGAAGGGGGCGGCCACGGCGCCGCCCAGCCGCAGCCGCCACTGCCCGGGAGCCGTGCGCGGCACGCCGAAGTGATCACGTACGAAGAAGGCACCCACAGGTGTGACCGGCTCGGCCAGCGCGGCCGAGGGCGTCTGCGCGTTGTACGGGTCGGCCGTCACCGTCTCGGGTGCCCAGGCCGTGGCACCCGGCCCTTGGGGAATCGCCGATGCGGTCATTGGCAGCACCTTCCGTCGGGCTCATGGGATGCGCGACGAGGTTGTTCCAGTATTACGTCCGGGTGGGGCCCCGCTCGTGCGCTCACCTCCACACGTGCGGGGCCATGAGGCCGGGTGTGCGTCGCGTGGCTCGTCGTAGTACCCCGAAATATGCTGGCGAAGGTATGGAAAGTACTGGATGAGGGAGATGTGCGCCATGGCCAAACGAGGCAATAAGCGACGCGCCCGCAAGAAGAAGAAGGCCAACCACGGCAAGCGCCCCAACGCCTGAACGGACAGTCGGCGGCCCGGGACACCGGGCATGGCGCCCGGGCAGCCGGAAGTGACCTGGGACCACTCCCGGCACGGCGGTCACGCGGTCGGAACGTCGTCCATTCGCTCGCCCTCGGCCTGCGACGGCTCGGTCCTGGGCACGTCCGGGTGGATCTCCATGGCGCTGCGCTCGCCCGGTTCGTCGCGCTCGCCCTCGGCCTGCGACGGGGTGTGCGAATACAGCCAGTTGTCGTAATCCGAGGCTCCGGATTTCATGACGGGCCTCCTTCATGGTTCACCCCCATCCTCCTCCTTTGCCGGGCATTGCGGCGAGGCCAGGGGTGACGGTGACAGGCAATGAAGAAGAGCCTGGCCCAAGGACTGGGTCAGGCTCCTGACGTCTGGCCTGTTCCGGCCGCGGGGTGTCAGACCTTGAGGACGGTGACGCGCGCTCCGCACAGTGCGACGAGGTCCTCCGGGTCGGAGGTGAGCACCGTGGCCGGTTCGGGGGCGGCGAGGGCGGTGGCGCTGAGCATGGCGTCGATGGCGTGTTTGTGGCCGTGCAGTCCGGCGTCGGCGAGGAGGGCGGCGGCGGCCACGTATGCGGACAGTCCGGAGGGACCGCTGCGTGCGCGGGCGGCTTCGGCAATGTCCCGCGGCATGGTGATCGAGTCCGGTCGCTCATCGCTCGTATCACTCGTCCGGCGCGCCTCCAAATGCGCATGACACGCATGGTGCTCAGAATTGACCGACGATGTGTTGTGTCTCCTTCAGAGGAGTAAAAGACCATGCCGACATATGTCTCATTGCTGAACTGGACTGATCAGGGGGTCCGGGGCTACAAGGACACCCAGCAGCGCTCCGAGGCCTTCTCCGCAGCGGCACAGAAGCTGGGGATGAAGGTCCTGAACCTCTACTGGACCGTAGGTCCGTACGACATCGTGGCGGTCGTAGAGGCCCCCGACGACGAGACCGCCACCGCGGTGCTCCTGCAGGTCTCCGGCCTGGGCAACGTCCGCAGCACCACCATGCGGGCCTTCGGCCAGGAGGAGATGGGCCGCATCATCGCCAAGGCCTCGGGCTGAGGCCCTCCAGTCCTGCGGAACGGCTCAGCGGGCCGACTCCCCGGCCCGCTCCTACACTCCGACCATGGCTCTAGTAGTGCTTCGTTAGGTTGGTTTGATCGGGTGGCGTGTGGTGGTGCATGCTGCTGGTCGTGGATCTTGGGGAGATCGAGGAACTGCGGGAGAACCTTGGCGAGTTCGTTGCCGAGGCGTTCGCGTCGTTGAAGCGAAAGGATCAGCGCGGGTGGGGGGACTGTTACTTGCGTGGGCTGATGCTGGACGGGCGGCGCAAGTCGATCCAGCCGATGGCCGAGCGGCTGCCGGACGGCAACATGCAGGCGTTGCAGCAGTTCGTCAGCCAGTCGACGTGGGACCACGTTCCGGTGCTGCGGTCCGTTGCGACGAAGGTGGCCTCGGAGATCTCTCCGGAGGCGTGGGTGATCGACGACACCTCCTTCCCCAAGGCGGGAGACCAGTCGGCGGGGGCGGCCCGCCAGTGGTGCGGGGCTTTGGGCAAGAAGTCGCTGTGCCAGGTGGGAGTGAGCCTGCACGCGGTCACCGACGCCGCCTCCGTGCCGCTGAACTGGCGGCTGTTCCTGCCCGCCGAGTGGGCTGATCCGGCCGATGGGCGTCGCGCGAAGGCAGGGGTGCCCGCGGAGGTTGGGCACCGGGAGAAGTGGCGTCTGGCCCTGGACGCGATTGATGAGGCGCTCGGGTGGGGGCTGCCCGGCCGGGTCGTGGTGGCTGATGCCGGATACGGCCAGATGCATGCCTTCCGTGCCGGGCTGGCCGATCGCGGCCTGGACTACGCCGTGGCGGTTCGCGGTGACATCAGCGCTCACCCCGGGCAGGCCGTGCCCATCGCGCCGGAACGAGAAGGGCGGATGGGCGCCCCACGGCTGCCCCGTTACCGCGAGCCGGCCCGCTCCCTGAAAGACCTGGTCACGACCGCCGGGCGGCGTCGGCTGCGGCGTTGCACCTGGCGCCAGGGCAGCAGAGGCGCGATGACCAGCCGGTTCATCGTGCTGGAGGTCCGCCCGGCCGGTGTCGCGGCGACGAAGGCAGCGCGGGAGGAAGCCGGTGGCCGTGCCGGGTGGGACGGCGTTCTGCCCGCCGAGACCCTGATCGCCGAATGGCCGCCGCACCAGGATGAGCCCACTGACTACTGGCTGACCAGCCTCCCCGCCGACACCGCGCTGCGACACCTGGTCCGCATGGCGAAGATCCGCTGGCGGATCGAACACGACTACCGCGAACTCAAGCACGGGCTGGGCCTGGACCACTTCGAAGGCCGCACCTGGCGCGGCTGGCACCACCACGTCACCCTCGTCACCGCCGCCCACGCCTTCCTCACCCTCCGGCGCCTGGACCCAAAAGCCCAAGCGCCGGCCTGACCTTCTACCAAGTCCTCCAGACCCTGCAGGACCTCCTGCTGCGCTGGACCGGCGCATGCCCCACCTGCCACCGAGACTTACCGACCCCGGCCCAGACAGACGGTCACCCACCAGGCGCAACCTAACGAAGCACTACTAGGGATGTCCTGGGAAGTCTCACCGATCGCCTCGGCGGGCCAGGAAGTGGAAGGCGTCGAAGGCGCCGTGAGGGCACTCGACGATTCGGTGCAGCGGATTCAGGAACGAGCAACGACCCCCACGCAGGCCGCTGCCTTGGGCAAATCAGCCCGAGTCATCCGCGAGCAGATCCTCAGTGACGGTCGCGCGGCAGTAGAACGGGGAGAGCGCGATCGGCGCCCAGCAACGACAAAGAGCCGGACCCAGTGGGACTGGGTCCGGCTCTTGAAGTCTGGCACTTCCGCAGGTCAGCGGGATGATCACGCTGGTCCGGATGAAGTGCCCCCGGCAGGATTCGAACCTGCGCACACGGCTCCGGAGGCCGTTGCTCTATCCCCTGAGCTACGGGGGCGTTCCGCCGTGTTTCGGCGGCGACGGGTAGAACCCTACCAGCTCCCACACGGTCCCCGTGAACAGGTATTTCCACCCTCCCCGAGCCGTCCCGCGCGGCGAGCTGCGACCCGCGTCGCGCCGCGCGCACGGGGTGGAAGTGGGCAAAACCCGGACGCAGCCCTGCCCATCGACCTACTCTCGAGTTGTGTCAGGCGCGTCCGGCCGCGTGCTCGTTGTCGACGACAACCGGGTCATCCGGCAGTTGATCAGGGTCAATCTCGAGCTGGAGGGCTTCGAGGTCGTGACCGCGGCCGATGGTGCCGAGTGCCTGGAGGTCGTTCATCGCGTCTGTCCCGATGTCGTGACCCTCGATGTGGTCATGCCCCGTCTCGACGGGCTGCGGACCGCCGCGCGGCTGCGGGATGATCCGCGGACCAGGCATCTGCCCGTCGCGATCATCAGCGCGTGCACGCAGTACGAGGTGGAGAGCGGCCTGCGCCCGGGTGTCGATGCCTTTCTCGCCAAGCCCTTCGAGCCTTCCGAGCTGGTCCGGCTCGTACGGCAGTTGATGCACCAGGAGGGCCCGCCGTCCGTCGACGGCAGGCATGGTGCCGGGCGGGCGGGGAGCGCACGGGGCTGACCGCATCGCGAAACCGGTTCGCAAAGGGCCCCCCTCCCTCCCATACGCTTGTCCCGTGACCCCCGCCGAGCTCTCTCGTACCGTGCTGCACGCCGTGCGCCGCGCGGTGGAGGACGGTGTGCTGCATGCGCCCGTGCCCGAGAGCGTCAGCGTCGAGCGGCCCCGGCCCGGGGGATGCGGGGACTACGCCACCAATGTCGCCCTGCGGCTCGCCGGCCCGGCCCGGCAGCAACCACGCGCCATTGCCGAGGAGCTTCGGCGGCGGATCGCCCACAGCCCCGGGATCGCCCGCATCGAGATCACCGGGCCGGGGTTCCTGAACTTCACCCTCGACGCAGGCGTCCAGCAAGCCCTCGTGCGTCAGGTGCTGGAGCAGGGTCTCACCTACGGGCACGGGGACTGGGCCGTCGGCCTCTCCGTACGGTTCCAGCCCGCCGACGAGCTCCGCGCCCGTATATGGGCCGAGACCGTTCTGGAGCTCCTGCGCACCCAAGGCGCCGACAGCGCTCAGGGCGCCGACGTCACACACGGCGACCCCGAAGCCCTGCATGTCGTGCCCGCGCCCGCCCAGGACCTCGCCCTGCGGCTCGGTCCCGATGCCGCCCGTTGGGGTCTGCTCTCGGCCGCCGCTCACGACCGGCCGCAGACGGGTCCCGACCTCCTCGTACAGCACGAGCGCAATCCGCTCTTCCGGGTCCGCTACGCCCACTCCCGTACGAAGGCCCTCACCAGGAATGCCGAAGAGCTCGGGTTCGACAGCCATCCGCAGCAGCACGTCGACGCCCCCGCCCTCACCACCGCCATCGGCGACTACCCCGCCGTCCTCGCCTCCGCCGCCCGGCTGCGCGCGCCCGATCGGCTCGCCCGGCATCTGGAGTGCACCGCCGACGCCTTCCTCGCCTTCCAGCACACTGTCCTGCCCCTCGGTGACGAGATCGACGAGATCGACGAGATCGACGACGAGAAACCCATGGCCGCCCACCGTTCCCGGCTCGCGCTCGCCGAAGCCGCCGGGACGGTGCTTGCCGGTGGCCTGTCCCTGCTCGGCATCAGCGCCCCTGACTACCTGTGAGAGAAGAATGAGCCGTTCCGCACATCCCGCCGGGCCTCGCCACGCAGACGTCCTGCCCGAAGGGCACTACACCGCCCCGCCCACCGACCTCAATGTCCTCGACGAGAAGGTCTGGGCCCGCACGGTCGGCCGGAACGCCGACGGCGTCGTCACCGTCGGCGGCATCGAAGTCACGCGGCTCGCCGAGGAGTTCGGCACTCCCGCCTATATCCTCGACGAGGCCGACTTCCGCGCCCGCTGCCGTGCCTGGGCCGACGCCTTCGGCAAGGACGCCGACGTGTTCTACGCGGGCAAGGCCTTCCTGTCACGCGCCGTCGTGCGGTGGCTGAAGGAGGAGGGGCTCAACCTGGACGTGTGTTCCGGGGGCGAGCTCACCACCGCCCTCGACGCCGGCATGCCTGCCGACCGCATCGCCTTCCACGGCAACAACAAGTCCCAGGAAGAGATCGAGCGAGCCGTCGAGGCGGGCGTCGGGCGCATCGTCGTCGACTCCTTCCAGGAGATCGTCCGCGTCGCCCACACCGCCCAGCGGCTCGGTACGCGCCAGCGCGTCCAGATCCGGGTGACCGTGGGAGTGGAGGCGCACACGCACGAATTCATCGCCACCGCGCACGAGGACCAGAAGTTCGGCATCCCGCTCGCGGGCGGGCAGGCCGCCGAGGCCGTACGCCGCGCCCTTAGGCTCGACGGCATCGACCTCATCGGCAT
Source organism: Streptomyces sp. SLBN-118 (assembly GCF_006715635.1). Classification (NCBI taxonomy): domain Bacteria; kingdom Bacillati; phylum Actinomycetota; class Actinomycetes; order Kitasatosporales; family Streptomycetaceae; genus Streptomyces; species Streptomyces sp. SLBN-118. Next base: position 2,543,931 of record NZ_VFNP01000001.1, on the reverse strand, counting down.
CCACTCCCACATCGGCTCGCAGATCTTCGACACCTCCGGTTTCGAGGTGGCCGCCCACCGCGTCGTCGGTCTCCTCGCCGAGATCCGCGACGAGCACGGCGTCGAGCTGCCCGAGATCGACCTCGGCGGCGGTCTCGGTATCGCGTACACCTCTGACGACGACCCCCGCGAGCCGCACGACATCGCCAAGGCGCTCAACGAGATCGTCACTCGTGAGTGTGAGGCCGCCCGGCTGCGTACGCCGCGGATCTCCGTCGAGCCGGGCCGCGCGATCGTCGGGCCGACCGCCTTCACCCTGTACGAGGTCGGCACCATCAAGCCGCTCGAGGGCCTGCGTACCTACGTCAGCGTCGACGGCGGTATGTCCGACAACATCCGCACCGCGCTGTACGACGCCGAGTACAGCGTCGCCCTGGTCTCGCGGACGTCCACCGCCGGGCCGATGCTCGCCCGTGTCGTCGGCAAGCACTGCGAGAGCGGCGACATCGTGGTCAAGGACGCGTTCCTGCCCGCCGACCTGGCGCCGGGCGATCTGATCGCCGTGCCCGCGACCGGTGCGTACTGCCGCTCCATGGCCAGCAACTACAACCACGCGCTGCGCCCGCCCGTCGTCGCCGTCAAGGACGGCGAGGCGCGGGTGGTCGTCCGCCGTGAGACGGAGGAAGATCTCCTGCGTCTTGACGTCGGATAGCTGAGATAGATGTCTCGCATGCCGGACGGAGGATAGAAACTTCCGTCCGGTGAGTGAGACTGGTCCACACCGTAGAAGTATTGAGAAGCGAGGTCGGATGATGCGTACGCGTCCGCTGAAGGTGGCGCTGCTGGGCTGTGGAGTGGTCGGCTCAGAGGTGGCGCGCATCATGACGACGCACGCCGAAGACCTCGCGGCCCGCATCGGCGCCCCGGTCGAGCTCGCCGGTGTCGCTGTCCGCCGCCCCTCCAAGGTGCGGGAAGGCATCGACCCGGATCTCATCACCACGGACGCGACCGCACTCGTCAAACGCGGCGACATCGACGTCGTCATCGAGGTCATCGGCGGCATCGAGCCCGCCCGCACCCTCATCACCAGCGCCTTCGAGCACGGCGCTTCCGTCGTCTCCGCCAACAAGGCGCTGCTGGCCGAGGACGGCGCGACGCTCTACGCCGCCGCCGAGGAGCACGCCAAGGATCTCTACTTCGAGGCCGCGGTCGCCGGGGCGATTCCGCTGATCAGGCCGCTGCGCGAGTCCTTGGCCGGAGACAAGGTCAACCGTGTGCTCGGCATCGTCAACGGCACGACGAACTTCATCCTGGACAAGATGGACACCTCCGGGGCGGGGTACTCCGAGGCCCTGGACGAGGCCACCGCGCTCGGATACGCCGAAGCCGACCCGACCGCCGACGTCGAGGGCTTCGACGCCGCCGCCAAGGCGGCCATCCTCGCCGGGATCGCCTTCCACACGCGCGTACGCCTCGACGACGTCTACCGCGAGGGCCTGACCGAGGTCACGGCCGCCGACATCGCCTCCGCCAAGCGCATGGGCTGCACGGTCAAGCTCCTCGCCATCTGCGAGCGCGCCGCCGACGGCCAGTCCGTCACAGCCCGCGTGCACCCCGCGATGATCCCGCTCAGCCACCCGCTCGCCTCGGTCCGCGAGGCGTACAACGCCGTCTTCGTCGAGGCCGAGGCCGCCGGGCAGCTGATGTTCTACGGTCCCGGCGCGGGCGGCTCGCCCACCGCGTCCGCGGTACTCGGCGACCTGGTCGCCGTATGCCGCAACAGGCTCGCCGAATCCACCGGACCGGGCGAGTCCGCGTACACCCAGCTGCCCGTGAGCCCCATGGGCGACGTGGTGACGCGGTACCACATCAGTCTCGACGTGGCCGACAAGCCGGGCGTGCTCGCCCAGGTCGCTACGGTCTTCGCCGAGCACGGCGTGTCCATCGACACGGTCCGCCAGCAGGGCAAGGACGGCGAGGCCTCTCTCGTCGTCGTCACCCACCGCGCGCCCGACGCCGCCCTTTCCGGGACCGTCGAGGCGCTGCGCAAGCTCGACACCGTGCGCGGTGTCGCCAGCATCATGCGTGTTGAAGGGGAGTAAGGGACCCATGACGACCAACGGCACCCACCAGTGGCGCGGCATCATCCAGGAGTACCGGGACCGCCTCCCGGTGACGGACACGACGCCGGTCGTCACGCTCGGCGAGGGTGGTACGCCGCTCGTCCCGGCGCAGGTCCTCTCCGAGCGCACGGGCTGCGAGGTGCACCTCAAGGTCGAGGGCGCCAACCCCACCGGGTCCTTCAAGGACCGCGGCATGACCATGGCCATCACCAAGGCCAAGGAGGAGGGCGCGCAGGCGGTCATCTGCGCCTCCACCGGCAACACGTCCGCATCGGCGGCCGCCTATGCCGTACGGGCGGGAATGGTCTGTGCGGTCCTCGTGCCGCAGGGCAAGATCGCGCTGGGCAAGATGGGCCAGGCGCTGGTGTACGGCTCGCGCATCCTCCAGGTCGACGGAAACTTCGACGACTGCCTGAACCTCGCCCGCGGTCTGTCCGACAACTACCCGGTGGCGCTGGTCAATTCGGTCAATCCGTTCCGTATCGAGGGCCAGAAGACCGCCTCGTTCGAAATCGTCGACGCGCTCGGTGACGCCCCCGACATCCATGTGCTGCCCGTCGGCAACGCCGGCAACATCACGGCGTACTGGAAGGGGTACAAGGAGTACGCCGCGGACAGGATGTCCACGCACACTCCCCGGATGTGGGGCTTCCAGGCCTCCGGCTCGGCCCCGATCGTGCGTGGCGAAGTGGTCAAGGACCCCTCGACGATCGCTACGGCGATCCGGATCGGCAACCCCGCCTCGTGGCAGCAGGCGCTCGCCGCGCGCGAGGAGTCGGGCGGCTTCATCGACGAGGTGACGGATCGTGAGATCCTGCGTGCCTACCGGCTGTTGGCCTCGCAGGAGGGTGTCTTCGTCGAGCCCGCCTCCGCCGCGTCCGTCGCCGGTCTGCTGAAGGCCGCCGAGCAGGGCAAGGTCGACCCTGGCCAGAAAATCGTCTGCACCGTCACCGGCAACGGTCTCAAGGACCCCGACTGGGCCGTCGCCGGAGCGCCCCAGCCGGTCACCGTGCCGGTCGACGCGGCCGCGGCCGCCGAGCGGCTCGGGCTGGCGTAAACCCGCACATCGTGGGGATGGCGTAAACCCGCCGTCCCCGAACGTGCCGAAAGCCCAGGGAAAAGCAAGGCAAGCCGGACATCGGCGTACGTAGGGGCACAGGAGGGCGGCGACACGCATCGTGCGCCTCCTGTGCGCCCTATGTCGCCACTGAACCTTCCTTCGATACGCTGTATCGAACCCGCCCCGCCGCATATGCCGCGGTGTTGTTGCCATTGAGGCCCACGGGTGTTCGTATCTCTTGTTCGCAGGTCTCGAAAAAATCTCGTAGTCAGAACCAAGGAGTGTCATCGAGCGATGGCCGGTCCAGCGTTCCGCGCCGCCGCCGTCCGAGTGCGCGTGCCCGCCACCAGCGCCAATCTCGGCCCGGGCTTCGATGCCCTCGGCCTGTCCCTGGGGCTTTACGACGACGTCGTCGTCCGGGTCGCGGACTTTGGTCTGCACATCGACATCGCGGGCGAGGGCGCATCGACGCTGCCCCGCGATGAGAGTCATCTGCTCGTACGGTCCCTGCGTACGGCCTTCGACCTGCTCGGCGGGCAGCCGCGCGGCCTCGAGGTCGTCTGCGCCAACCGCATCCCGCACGGGCGCGGACTGGGCTCGTCCTCGGCGGCCATCTGCGCCGGCATCGTCGCCGCCCGCGCGGTGACCATAGGGGGCGACGCCAAGCTCGACGACGCGGCACTGCTCGAACTGGCCACCGAGATCGAGGGTCACCCCGACAATGTCGCCGCGTGTCTGCTCGGCGGATTCACGCTCGCCTGGACCGAGGGGGGAGCGGCGCGCGCCATCAGGATGGACCCGTCCGATTCCGTCGTTCCGGTGGTTTTCGTGCCCGGAAAGCCGGTGCTGACCGAGACGGCACGCGGGCTGCTCCCGCGCTCCGTCCCCCATGTGGACGCCGCCGCCAACGCGGGCCGGGCCGCCCTGCTCGTAGAGGCGCTGACCAGGCGTCCCGAGCTGCTGCTGCCCGCCACGGAGGACCGGCTCCACCAGGAATACCGGGCACCGGCGATGCCGCAGAGCATCGACCTTGTCAACCGACTGCGGGCCGACGGCGTCCCAGCAGTCATCTCCGGCGCGGGCCCCACGGTGCTCGCGCTGACCGAGGACGGTGTGGCCGACAAGGTCGCACGGCTGGCGGGCGAGGGATGGGCGGCCAATCGGCTCACCTTCGACGTCGCGGGAGCGAGTGTGCTGCCGCTTGCCCCGCAGTGACACGAGATTGCCCGTGAGGGAGAGGGGGAATGTTTGTTGGAGCCGGTAGTGTTAACCTCAAGTCTGCACCCGACGTCTTTGTGGCGCGGAGCTTAGTGTCCTCATTAAAGGGACCAACATTCTTCCGGGAGCCTCCCCAACTGCCTGAGCAGCCTGCCTGAGCAGTTTCGAGCACGCTCCGGAACCGGCACGACCACCCCTCGCTTTTCCAGGAGTGGGCCGAGCAGGGGGACCTCGGGCCGGGCCTTGCACCGAATCTCTTTCCGCCGTTCCATCCGGCGGGACCACCGCCCCGGCATCGGTCAGCGATACGCAACCGCTGTCGGACAGCACAACCGGTCGCCGAGCCAGAAGGCCGACGTCCGCTCCAGGGAAGGACCCTTCGTGAGCGACACCACCGATCTGATGGGCGTGACTGCCGACAACAACGTCGACACCACCGCGCCCGCCGCAGGTGCTGCCTCTGGCACCACCTCACGGCGCCGCCGCTCCGGCACCGGCCTTGAGGGCATGGTCCTGGCCGAGCTGCAGCAGGTCGCGTCCGGCCTCGGCATCAGGGGCACCGCGCGGATGCGCAAGAGCCAGCTGATCGAGGTCATCAAGGAGGCGCAGGCCGGCTCCTCCGCGCCGAAGAGCGCCGAGGCGGCCACCGGCGACGCCGAGACCAAGCCGAAGCGCCGTGCCACCTCCAAGGCGCGCACGGGCGACGCCGCCGCCGCGGAGAAGGCCGAGAAGGCCGTCTCCCAGCAGCAGATCGACATTCCGGGCCAGCCGGCCAGCGACGACCAGCCGGCCGGGGAGCGCCGCCGTCGTCGGGCCACCGCGCAGGCGGGCAGCCCGGAGACCAAGGTCGAGGCCAAGGCCGAGACGGCTGTCGACGTCAAGGATGTACGGACCGAGGCGGAGCCCGAGGCCAAGGCCGAGGCAGCCACCGCCGTGTCCGCGCAGGAAGGCGCCGAGGGCCGCCGCGACCGCCAGCGCGGCGAGCGTGGTGAGCGCGGGGGCGAGCGCGGCCGTGACCGTCAGCGCGACCGCCGCGGCGGCAAGGGCGGCGACGAGCAGCAGGGCGGCCAGCGCCAGCAGCGCCCGGGCGGCCAGCAGGGCGGCCAGGGCGCAGGCCCGCGTGCCGAGGAGGACGACGACTTCGAGGGCGGCCGGCGCGGACGCCGTGGCCGCTACCGCGACCGTCGTGGCCGTCGTGGCCGTGACGACTTCGCGAGCGAGGTGCAGGTCAGCGAGGACGACGTCCTGATCCCCGTCGCGGGCATCCTGGACATCCTCGACAACTACGCGTTCATTCGTACGTCGGGCTACCTGCCCGGACCGAACGACGTGTACGTCTCGCTCGCCCAGGTCCGCAAGAACGGTCTGCGCAAGGGTGACCACGTCACCGGTGCGGTCCGTCAGCCCAAGGAAGGCGAGCGCCGCGAGAAGTTCAACGCGCTCGTCCGCCTCGACTCCGTCAACGGCATGGCGCCCGAATCCGGCCGTGGCCGCCCGGAGTTCCAGAAGCTGACGCCGCTCTACCCGCAGGACCGGCTGCGCCTGGAGTCCGACCCGGGCGTGCTCACGACCCGGATCATCGACCTCGTCGCACCGATCGGAAAGGGCCAGCGTGGCCTGATCGTGGCCCCGCCGAAGACCGGCAAGACCATGATCCTGCAGGCGATCGCCAACGCGATCACCGTCAACAGCCCCGAGTGCCACCTGATGGTCGTCCTGGTCGACGAGCGTCCGGAAGAGGTCACCGACATGCAGCGGTCGGTGAAGGGCGAGGTCATCTCCTCGACCTTCGACCGGCCGGCCGAGGACCACACCACCGTCGCCGAGCTGGCCATCGAGCGCGCCAAGCGCCTCGTCGAGCTGGGCCACGACGTGGTCGTCCTGCTGGACTCGATCACCCGCCTGGGCCGTGCGTACAACCTCGCGGCCCCCGCCTCCGGACGCATCCTGTCCGGTGGTGTCGACTCGACCGCGCTCTACCCGCCGAAGCGCTTCTTCGGTGCCGCGCGCAACATCGAGGACGGCGGATCTTTGACCATCCTCGCGACCGCTTTGGTGGACACAGGTTCACGCATGGACGAGGTGATCTTCGAGGAGTTCAAGGGCACCGGCAACATGGAGCTCAAGCTCGACCGGAAGCTCTCGGACAAGCGCATCTTCCCGGCGGTGGACGTGGACGCGTCCAGCACCCGTAAGGAAGAGATCCTGCTCGGCAGCGACGAGCTCGCCATCACCTGGAAGCTGCGCCGCGTGCTGCACGCGCTCGACCAGCAGCAGGCGATCGAGCTGCTGCTCGACAAGATGAAGCAGACGAAGTCGAACGGCGAGTTCCTGCTGCAGATCCAGAAGACGACCCCGTCCGCCGGAAACGGCAGCGACTGACGTCGTCGTCCTTCGGTCACCAGGCCGCCCCGTCACCCAGGTGTCGGGGCGGTCTCGTTTTCTCCCTGGCCCCATCAGCTGCTGGTCAACGCTTAGTTGACGTGCGTATCATGCGCTGGTTACCCGGTGGGGGGGAATTTGCCGCAGCACCGAGAGAGGCCGGGGGGCCTCGGGACCGGGCTGCCCTGTTGTTCGTAAGCCCCACCACACCCGTTTGTCCTCCGGTGGGGCCGTGTGCGCTCTGCCGGTTCAACCCGAGGGGTTACCGCGTGCAGATACGCACCCGTGGTGGTCGACACAAGCGCCGTATGAGAATCGCGGTACCGGCCGCCGCCGCAGTCGTGGCGGCACTGGTCGGTACGGGCCTGGCCATGTCGGGCTCGCAGGCCGCCGAGACCGAGGGTCCCCAGCTGGGCTCCCGGCAGCAGGTCCACCAGCTGTCGCAGCAGGAACTGCGCAGCCGCACGATCGAGGCGATGAAGGCCGACAAGGCCAGCAAGCGCACTCTCGTGCAGGAGCCCTCCTCCTCGTCGACGTCCGAGACGACGTCGGCGCCGAGCGCCCGCATCATCGGTGGTCAGACGACGACCATCTCGGCGGCGCCGTGGATGGCTCAGCTCCACTTCGCGGACAGCATGGGCAACGGCTACTTCTGCGGCGGCGTCGTCGTCGCCCCGACGAAGGTCGCCACCGCCGCGCACTGCGTCAAGGGCATCAAGTGGTACGAGACCGGCACGGTCATCACCGGCACCGACCAGCTGCCCACCCAGCTGTCCGACGGCAGCTGGGACTTCCACGGCGGTGTCCTGCGGGGCGCCTACCGCCAGTGGAACCACCCGGCGTACAGCGCGGCCACCATCGACAACGACGTGGCCGTGCTCACGCTGACCGCGCCGGTCTCCGTGAAGCCGCTGCCGATCATGCAGAACACGGACACCGCGCTGTACACGCCGGGCACGGACGCCAAGGTGTACGGCTGGGGCCGCACCAGCTCCACCGAGCCCAACAGCGCCTCGCAGACGCTGAAGGTCGCCGACGCGGACATCAACTCCAACTCCGCCTGCCAGACCGCCTACGGCTCGTCCTACATCGTCGGCCACATGATCTGCGCCGGAGCCGCGCCGACCGGAGACGACAGCACCACCGAGACCACCTGCAACGGTGACTCCGGCGGCCCGCTGGTGGCCGGCGGCAAGCTCGTCGGCCTGGTCTCCTGGGGTGACCAGAACTGCTCGGCCACCGGCAAGTACGGCGTCTACGCCAAGGTCAGCACGTACTCGGCCCCGATCCGGGCCCGCGTCAACGATGCCAACTGGAGCAACGACCACACCGCCGACCTGCTGGCCCGTCGCGCATCCGACAGCACGCTGTTCGGCTGGAGCTCGAGGGTGACCTACCTCACCCGCCAGTACAACCACGGCTATTTCGGTGGCGTGACCCTGATGGTCCAGGCCGACCTCAACCGCGACGACTACCAGGACCTGCTCTACCGGGTATCGAACGGTGACGTGTACTGGGCTTACGACCCGGACCTGGCGCCGAAGCTCGTCGCCAAGGGCTGGGGCGCCCACAAGCAGATCCTGGTCCCCGGCGACCTGACCGGCGACGACCTGCCGGACATGATGGCCGTCAACTCCTCCGGCAACGCCTACCTCTACCCGGGCAAGGGCAACGGCGCCTTCGCCGCGCCGGTCCTGATCGGCTCCGGCTGGGGGCAGTACAACATGGTCCGCGGACACGGTGACTTCACCGGCGACGGCAGGGCCGACATCCTGGCCCGCGGCTCCGGGGGCTACACCTACCTCTACGCGGGCACCGGCAAGGCCACCGGCGCGTTCGCGGCCCGCCGTCTCGTCGGCACCTTCGGCAGCACCTACAACGCGCTGGTCACGACCGGCGACGTGAACAGCGACGGAAACGCCGACCTGTTCGTGCGTGACACCGCCGGCAAGCTGTGGCTCTACCCGGGCAACGGCAGGCCCACCGGTGGGATCTTCGCCACGCGCAAGGACTTCAGGACTGGCTGGCAGGCGTACAACCTCTTCGGCTAGAGCCCAGCGCACACGCCGATCGGTGCCCACCGCGCAGTGCGCGGTGGGCACCAGGCGTTTCTCAGGGCCTTCTCAGACCCCCGTGCAACCCTTCGTGGTGCTTCACCGTCTGAAACAGTGCCGACACCGCGCCTGAAACACCACGGCAGGGGGTAGCGGGATCAACGAGAGCCGAGGAGAGCATGGCCGACGAGAGCAGTAGTGGCAGCCGAATACGCAGCCGCGGCACACGCCGCAAACAGCCCACCGCGCGCCACCGGGCACTGACCGTCGCCGGGTGGTCCGTCGCCGGACTGGTGCTCGTCGGCGGGTCCGGCCTCGGCTACGTCTACTTCAAGCTCAACGGCAATCTCCAGGGCGTCGACATCAACTCCGCACTCGGCACCGACCGCCCCAAGAACATCGACAACGGCTCCATGGACATCCTGGTCCTGGGCTCCGACTCCCGCTCGGGTGCCAACGCCGAGTACGGCCGGGACGAAGGCGTAGCACGCTCCGACACCGCGATGGTCGTGCACGTCTACCAGGGCCACAAGAAGGCCGGCGTCGTGTCCGTCCCGCGGGACACGCTCGTCGACCGTCCCGCGTGCACGGACGGGAACGGCAAGCCCGCCGCCGGTGAGAAGCGGGCGATGTTCAACACCGCGTACGAGGTCGGTGGCCCTGCGTGTGCGGTCAAGACCGTCGAGAAGATGTCCGGCATCCGCATGGACCACTACATCGAGGTCGACTTCACCGGTTTCAAGAAGCTCATCGACAAGCTGGGCGGTGTGGAGATCACCACCACCAAGGCGATCGACGACTCCAAGAGCCATCTCGACCTCGAGCCCGGCACGCACAAGCTCAACGGGGAGCAGTCGCTCGGTCTCGTACGGACCCGCAAGAGCGTCGGCGACGGCAGCGACCTCGGCCGAATACAGCTGCAGCAGGCCTTCATGAAGGCGTTCATCGACCAGGTCAAGCATGTCGGCGTCTTCAGCAACCCGAAGAAGCTCTTCGACGTCGCCGACACCGCCACCAAGGCGATCACGCCCGACTCCGAGCTCGACTCGGTCAATGAGCTGATGGACCTGGCCCGGGGGCTCGGCGGCCTCGGAGCCAAGGACGTCCACATGATCACGATGCCGGTGGAGTACGACCCCGCCGACCCCAACCGTGTGGTGCCGATCAAGGCCGCGGCCCAGCAGGTGTGGACGGCGATCAAGCAGGACAAGCCGATTCCTGCCTCCGCGGTCAAGGACTCGGCGGGCGACAAGGGCGACGCGGGCACCCTCGTCAGGAACCGGTAGCCCGGCCGCTCCCGGGGGTCACCTCCTGGCGGAATAGCGGCGGCCGCACCCCGGTTTTGGGAGATACGGCCGGTCCTGGCAGACTGGTACGTCGGCCCCGGTTCACGTACGAGCAATCCGCGCGTGCGACCCGGTGCCCTCCCGAAACTAGGAGACACCTTGAAGCGCGACATCCACCCCGAGTACGTCGAGACCCAGGTCAGCTGTACCTGTGGCGCGTCGTTCACCACTCGCAGCACCATCGGCAGCGGCAACATCCGTGCCGAGGTCTGCTCCGAGTGCCACCCGTTCTACACGGGCAAGCAGAAGATCCTCGACACCGGTGGCCGTGTGGCCCGCTTCGAGGCCCGCTTCGGCAAGGCTGCCGGCTCCGCCAAGAAGTAGCGAGCCACTGCGCCGGCCCTCGGCCGCCCCTGACCGGGGTGGCCGAGGCCGGCGCTTTGTCCGTTCTGAGCAGCCCCCTTCGCGTACGAAAGACCAGGAGCCACCGATGTTCGAGGCGGTCGAGGAACTGATCGGCGAGCACGCCGATCTTGAGAAGAAGCTCGCCGATCCCTCGGTCCACGCGGACCAGGCGAACGCGCGCAAGCTGGGCAAGCGCTACGCCGAGCTGACCCCCATCGTGGGCACGTACCGCTCCTGGAAGCAGACCGGGGACGACATCGACACGGCGCGTGAACTCGCCGCCGACGACCCGGACTTCGCCGCCGAGGTCAAGGTGCTCGAGAAGCAGCGCGAGGAACTCACCGAGAAGCTGCGGCTGCTGCTCGTACCGCGCGACCCCAGCGACGACAAGGACGTCATCCTCGAGGTCAAGGCGGGCGCGGGCGGCGACGAGTCGGCCCTGTTCGCCGGTGATCTGCTGCGGATGTATCTGCGCTACGCCGAGCGCGTCGGCTGGAAGACCGAGATCATCGACGCGACCGAGTCCGAGCTGGGCGGCTACAAGGACGTCCAGGTCGCGGTGAAGACCAAGGGCGGCAACGGCGCGACCGAGCCCGGGCAGGGCGTCTGGGCCCGGCTGAAGTACGAGGGCGGGGTGCACCGCGTGCAGCGAGTGCCCTCGACCGAGTCCCAGGGCCGTATCCACACCTCGGCGGCCGGTGTGCTCGTCACGCCGGAGGCGGAGGAGATCGACGTCGAGATCCACGCCAATGATCTCCGTATCGATGTGTACCGCTCCTCCGGGCCGGGCGGCCAGTCCGTCAACACCACCGACTCCGCGGTGCGCATCACGCACCTGCCCACCGGTGTCGTCGCTTCCTGCCAGAACGAGAAGAGCCAGCTCCAGAACAAGGAGCAGGCCATGCGTATCCTGCGTTCGCGGCTCCTTGCCGCGGCCCAGGAGGCGGCCGAGCAGGAGGCGTCGGACGTCCGACGCAGCCAGGTCCGCACAGTTGACCGCTCCGAGAAGATCCGTACGTACAACTTCCCGGAAAACCGCATCTCGGACCACCGGGTCGGCTTCAAGGCGTACAACTTGGACCAGGTGCTCGACGGGGATCTCGACGCGGTGATCCAGGCATGCGTCGACGCCGACTCCGCCGCCAAGCTCGCCGCCGCCCAGTAAGCCCAGCATCCAGCAGACAGCACCAGCCCGGAGGACCAGCGTGCAGCAACATTTTGGGGGGCGACCCCCAAGCCCCCGAAGTCTGCTGCTTGCCGAGGTGGCCCAGGCCACCCAGCGACTGGCCGACGCCGGCGTGCCCTCACCGCGCTTTGACGCGGAGGAGCTCGCCGCCTTTGTGCACGGCGTCAAGCGGGGAGAACTGCACAACGTCGCGGACGGTGACTTCGACGCCCGCTACTGGGAGGCCGTCGCCCGCCGCGAGGCCCGCGAGCCGCTCCAGCACATCACCGGCCGCGCCTTCTTCCGCTACCTGGAACTGCAGGTCGGCCCCGGCGTCTTCGTGCCGCGCCCGGAGACCGAGTCGGTCGTCGGCTGGGCCATAGACGCCGTACGGGCCATGGACGTCGTCGAGCCGCTCATCGTCGATCTGTGTACGGGCTCGGGCGCCATCGCGCTGGCGATGGCGCAGGAAGTGCCGCGCTCGCGGGTGCACGGAGTGGAACTCTCCGAGGACGCGCTGAGGTGGACCCGCAAGAACGCCGAGGGCACGCGCGTCACCATCCACCAGGGCGACGCGCGAAGTGCCCTGCCGGAGCTGGACGGGCAGGTCGACCTGGTCATCTCCAATCCGCCGTACATCCCGCTCACGGAGTGGGAGTATGTCGCCCCCGAGGCGCGCGACCACGACCCGGACATGGCCCTGTTCTCCGGCGAGGACGGCCTCGACACGATTCGCGGCATCGAGCGCACCGCGCACCGGCTGCTGCGTCCCGGCGGCCTCGTCGTCGTCGAGCACGCGGACACGCAGGGCGGCCAAGTGCCGTGGATCTTCAGTGAAGAGGCCGGCTGGGCGGACGCCGCCGACCACCCTGATCTGAACAAGCGGCCGCGCTTCGCGACCGCGCGCAAGGCAACGCCATGACGAAGCACGTGACCACGCATGTGTACGAGGAGGCCCGCTGATGGCTCGGCGATACGACTGCAATGACGCGACCGATCGCATCACCGGTCTGCGTGAAGCCGCATCCGCCGTCCGCCGCGGTGAGCTGGTCGTGCTGCCCACCGACACCGTCTACGGGATCGGTGCGGACGCCTTCAGCTCCGAGGCCGTCGCCGACCTGCTGGGGGCCAAGGGGCGCGGCCGCAACATGCCCACCCCTGTCCTCATCGGCTCGCCGAACACCCTGCACGGCCTCGTCACCGACTTCTCCGAGCAGGCCTGGGAGCTCGTCGACGCGTTCTGGCCGGGCGCGCTGACCCTCGTCGCCAAGCACCAGCCCTCGCTCCAGTGGGACCTCGGCGACACCCGCGGCACCGTCGCGATCCGTATGCCGCTGCATCCCGTCGCCATCGAACTGCTCACCGAGGTCGGCCCGATGGCCGTCTCCAGCGCCAACCTGACGGGGCACCCGGCGCCGGAGGACTGCGACGCCGCGCAGGACATGCTCGGCGACTCGGTCTCGGTGTACCTGGACGGCGGCCCGACCCCCGGCATCGTTCCGTCCTCCATCGTCGATGTCACGGGCAAGTACCCCGTGCTGCTGCGTGAGGGGGCGCTCTCGCCGGACGAGCTGCGCAAAGTCGTACCCGACCTCGAGGTGGCCAGTTGACCGCCCCTGAGGGGCGTGGCATAGCGGAATCGTTCAGCACCAACTCCACTTTCCGCATCCTCCACGTCAGCACCGGCAACGTCTGCCGCTCGCCGATCACCGAGCGGCTGACCCGCCATGCCCTGAGCGACCGCCTCGGCGACCCGCTCACGGGCGGCCTGATCGTGGAGAGCGCGGGCACCTGGGGCCACGAGGGCGCCCCGATGGAGGCCAACGCCGAGATCGTCCTCGCCGACTTCGGCGCGGACGCGACGGGGTTCGTGGGCCGTGAGCTGCTCGACGAGCATGTGATCCGCGCGGACCTGGTGCTCACGGCCACCAGGGACCACCGGGCGCAGGTGATCTCGATGGGCCACTCGGCGGGCCTTCGCACCTTCACGCTCAAGGAGTTCACGCGCCTTGTGCGCGCGATAGACCCGACAACGCTGCCGGACCCGCGCGAGGGTGTCGTGGAGCGCGCCCGTGCCCTGGTCAGGGCGGCGGCGGCGCTGCGCGGCTGGCTGCTGGCGCCCAGCCCGGACGCGGACGAGGTGTACGACCCCTACGGTGCGCCGATCACCTTCTTCCGGTCGATCGGGGACGAGATCCAGCAGGCACTGGATCCGGTGGTGACGGCGCTGACGGGGGTACAGGCGCGCCGCTGAGTCCGCGCCGGCGTCATGCCGGGCGCGGCGGCGGGGCCCGGCCTACATTGGAGGGGCCGCCACACCACGCGAGGCCCGGAGCCCAAGATGTCGGTCACCGCTGCACCAGACGCCGCCCACATCACCCACTACGGCGCGGACTTCGAAGCCCTGCGCCGCCAGGATCCCCAGATCGCCGAGGTGATCCTCGGGGAACTGGGCCGGCAAAGCGACAGCCTTCAGCTCATCGCCGCGGAGAACTTCACCTCGCCCGCGGTGCTCGCCGCCCTCGGCTCCCCGCTCGCCAACAAGTACGCCGAGGGCTATCCCGGCGCCCGCCACCACGGCGGCTGTGAACTCGTCGACGCCGCCGAACGGATCGCCGTCGAGCGCGCCATGACCCTGTTCGGCGCCCAGCACGCCAATGTGCAGTCGCACTCCGGCTCGTCCGCCGTCCTCGCCGCATACGCGGCGCTGCTCAAGCCCGGCGACACGGTCCTGGCCATGGGCCTCTCGTACGGCGGCCATCTCACGCACGGCTCGCCCGCCAACTTCTCCGGACGCTGGTTCGACTTCGTCGGATACGGCATCGACGCCGACACCGGGCTCATCGACTACGGGCAGGTCCTCACCCTGGCCCGGCAGCACAAGCCCAAGGCCCTCGTCTGCGGTTCGATCTCGTATCCCCGGCACCCCGACTACGCCGTCTTCCGCGAGATCGCCGACGAGGTGGGTGCGTATCTGATCGCCGACGCCGCCCATCCCATGGGCCTCATCGCGGGCGGCGTGGCCCCCAGCCCCGTCCCCTACGCCGATGTGGTGTGCGCCACCACCCACAAGGTGCTGCGCGGGCCGCGCGGCGGAATGATCCTGTGCGGGGCCGAGCTGGCCGAGCGCATCGACCGGGCGGTGTTCCCCTTCACCCAGGGCGGCGCCCAGATGCACACGATCGCCGCCAAGGCCGTCGCCTTCGGCGAGGCGTCGACTCCCGCGTTCAGCGCGTACACCCGTCAGGTGGTGGCCAACGCGCGGGTGCTCGCCGACGGGCTCGCAGCAGAGGGCCTCGCGGTACTGACCGGAGGCACCGACACCCATCTGATCAGCGCGGATCCGGCCCCGCTGGGGGTCGACGGCAGGACGGCCCGCGGCCGTCTGGGCGCGGCCGGACTGGTGCTGGACACCTGCGCACTGCCGTACGGCGACGGACGCGGCATCCGCCTGGGCACCGCCGCCGTCACCACGCAGGGCATGGGCGAGTCAGAGATGGCCCGTATCGCCGCACTGTTCACCGCAGCGCTGCGTGAAGAGGGAGAAGGGGCGAGAGAGGTCCGCGCGGAAGTACGCGAACTGGCCGGTAGATTTCCGCCTTATCAGGGGTAGTCGCGAGCCGTGCAACCGTCGCCGCCGCCCGTATGTCCTCAAGCATGTGGATACCAGAGCTAGGGTGTGGGGCTGAGATGGCCAGCGATTCCTGTGGGGCAGCCCGTGCGTGATTACCTGCTGACGCTCTGTGTCACGGCTGCGGTGACGTATCTGCTGACCGGTCCGGTGCGGAAGTTCGCCATCGCGTCCGGCGCGATGCCGCAGATCCGTGCCCGTGACGTACACCGGGAGCCGACACCGCGACTCGGCGGTATCGCCATGTTCTTCGGTCTGTGCGCCGGTCTGCTGGTCGCCGACCATCTGCAGAACCTGAACAGCGTCTTCGAGCTGTCCAACGAACCGCGTGCGCTGCTCTCCGGTGCGGCGCTGATCTGGATCATCGGCGTTCTGGACGACAAGTTCGAGATCGACGCCCTGATCAAGCTCGGCAGCCAGATGATCGCCGCGGGTGTGATGGTGATCCAGGGTCTGACGATCCTGTGGATCCCCGTGCCCGGCGTCGGTGTCGTCGCGCTGACCTCCTGGCAGGGCACACTGCTCACCGTCGCCCTCGTCGTGATCACCATCAACGCGGTGAACTTCGTGGACGGCCTCGACGGTCTCGCCGCGGGCATGGTCTGCCTCGCCGCCGCGGCCTTCTTCCTGTATGCGTACCGGATCTGGTTCAGCTACGGCATCGAGGCCGCCGCCCCCGCGACCCTGTTCACCGCGATCCTGATGGGCATGTGCCTGGGCTTCCTGCCGCACAACATGCACCCCGCGCGGATCTTCATGGGCGACTCGGGCTCGATGCTGATCGGCCTGGTGCTCGCCGCGGCCGCGATCTCGGTGACCGGGCAGGTGGACCCCGACGCCTTGAAGATCTTCGAGGGCAGCACCCGCCAGGCCACACACGCGGCACTGCCGGTCTTCATCCCGCTGCTGCTGCCGCTGACCATCATCGCGATCCCGGTCGCCGACCTGCTGCTCGCGATCGTGCGGCGTACATGGAACGGGCAGTCGCCCTTCACCGCGGACCGTGGCCATCTTCACCACCGGCTCCTGGAGATCGGACATTCGCACAGCCGCGCAGTCCTGATCATGTACTTCTGGTCGGCGCTGATCGCCTTCGGCGTGGTCGCGTACTCCGTGCACTCGGCGTCGATGTGGATCGTGCTGCTCATCGTCGCGCTCAGCGCGGTGGGGCTGGTGCTCCTCCTGCTGCCGCGCTTCACCCCGCGCGCACCCCGCTGGGCGGAGGCCTTTGTGCCGCCGCGCTACCGGCGTCGCCCGGTGCGGCCCGAGCCGGTCACGGTGCCCGGGCTCGCGGACGAGGGGGAGGCTCCTCCGGCGGAGCCCGAGGAGATCAAGCCCGCCGCGGTGGGCGTCAACGGTGTCAACGGAGCGACTGCCATCGGCCCCCGTTCGCGCCTTCCGGACCGGAGGAGGGCCGGGACGCGCGGCTGACGAGTCACTACATGGGCGCCCAATACCAGACATAACGGTGCCCTGTCTTGCACACACGCGCGGGGTCACTCTCATGTGTGATGGTCGGCACACCCCTAGGTAAAGACCTCATCAAATAGTTTGTGATACCGTTCACGAAACCCGGCGACAGAGCCGAAGGGCCGTAGTGCGACGGCCTCTTGGCGCGAGGTTCACTCTCGCTCCGGGCCTACGCTCGTCCATGACGACACTCATGCCCCCACCACCAGCGGAGCTGCCGCCATGCGGTCCAATGACGCCCGAACACTCCTTCAAGCTGCCCTGCCCACCGCCGGCGCCGGCGTTCTCGCCGCCGTGATCAGCGGTGTGGTGGCGGGCGGCAAGGGAGCGGTGGGCGCCGTTGTCGCGACGGTGATTGTGATCCTCTTCATGGGGATCGGACTTGTGGTCCTCGAACGGACAGCCAAGTCTCTTCCGCACCTGTTCCAGGCCATGGGTCTGATGCTCTATGCGGCGCAGATTCTGCTGATGTTCATCTTTGTCGCCGCATTCAAGAACACCACGCTGTTCAATCCCAAGGCCTTCGCGATCACGTTGGTCGCGACGACTCTCGTATGGATCGCCGCGCAGACCCGTGCGCACATGAAGGCCAAGCTGCTTTACGTCGAACCCGAGTCCTCGAGGAGCGATAAGCCCGAGAACAAGGGGTCGTCGTCGTGAGGGGTAGGGCCGGTATAAGTGCGCGTTCGCGATCCTGCTATCGTCCGGTGCCAACTGCGGCACTGCGGGCGCGGGCATCTGAGCTGACGCCTGCTCATTCGCGAGGCTCGATGCCTGCCAGCCGCCCCCACATCCGTAACACCAGTCCAGTGCCGATCAGCGGCTGTGCGCCGCGCCGACACAACGAGGTTGCCGTACATATGCGCCACGCTGAAGGAGCCCGCGGTGAGTGCTGACCCGACGACGGTGCTCGCCTTCGAGACCGACTGCCACCTTTTTGACGGGTGTGGCTTCCCGGCTCCGGGCCTGCATTCATTCCTCTTCGAGCCGCTCTTGGGCGACGCCGACGGCAACGGCTTTTACTTCAACAAGCCGATGCTGCTCGCCCTGCTCGGTTCCATCATCGTCGTGGGCTTCTTCTGGGCCGCTTTCCGTAAGCCGAAAATGGTTCCGGACAAGCTGCAGATGGTCGCCGAGGCCGGTTACGACTTCGTGCGGCGCGGCATCGTCTACGAGACGATCGGCAAGAAGGACGGCGAGAAGTATGTCCCGCTGGCCGTCTCGCTGTTCTTCTTCATCTGGATGATGAACGTCTGGTCGATCGTCCCGGTCGCCGCCTTCCCGGTGACGGCGATCATCGCCTACCCGATGGTCCTGGCGGGCATCGTCTACATCACCTGGGTCTCGCTGACGTTCAAGCGGCACGGCTTTGTCGGCTTCTTCAAGAACGTGACGGGCTACGACAAGTCGCTCGGCCCGGTGCTGCCGCTCTCCATGACCATCGAGTTCTTCTCGAACCTGCTGGTCCGCCCGTTCACGCACGCCGTACGACTCTTCGCGAACATGTTCGCCGGTCACACACTGCTGCTGCTCTTCACGATCGCCAGCTGGTACATGCTGAACGGCATCGGCATCGCGTACTCCGGTGTCTCGTTCGCGATGGTCATCATCATGACGGCCTTCGAGCTCTTCATCCAGGCCGTCCAGGCCTATGTGTTCGTGCTCCTGACCTGCAGCTACATCCAGGGCGCGCTCGCAGAGCACCACTGAGTCCCGCTCCTCGACCCCATATTCGTCCGGTGGCCAACCCCCACCGGTCCGTAAAGAGAAGGAAGAACTGGCATGTCCCAGACCCTCGCTGCTGTTACTGGTGACCTCGGCTCCGTCGGTTACGGTCTTGCGGCCATCGGCCCCGGCGTCGGTATCGGCATCATCTTCGGTAACGGCACCCAGGCCCTGGCCCGTCAGCCTGAGGCGGCCGGCCTGATCCGTGCCAACCAGATCCTCGGCTTCGCCTTCTGTGAGGCGCTGGCCCTGATCGGCCTCGTCATGCCGTTCGTCTACTAAGACGAACGACAAGACGACCGTCCCTTTCGACGAAAGGCACTGATGTGAACACCGCTCTGGTTTTCCTGGCGGCTGAGGGTGAGAAGGAGAATCCCCTCATTCCGCCGTGGCCCGAGCTCGTCATCGGCCTGATCGCCTTCGTCATCGTCTTCGGCTTCCTCGCCAAGAAGCTCCTCCCGAACATCAACAAGGTTCTGGAGCAGCGCCGAGAGGCCATCGAAGGTGGCATCGAGCAGGCCGCTGCGGCCAAGGTCGAAGCCGACAGCGTGCTCGAGCAGTACAAGGCTCAGCTCGCCGAGGCCCGCCACGAGGCAGCCCGGATGCGCCAGGAGGCGACCGAGCAGGGTGCCGCGATCATCCAGGAGATGAAGGCGGAAGGCCAGCGGCAGCGTGAGGAGATCATCGCCGCCGGTCACACCCAGATCGAGGCCGACCGCAAGGCCGCTGCCGCGGCGCTGCGTCAGGACGTCGGCAAGCTCGCCACCGAACTGGCCGGCAAGCTCGTCGGTGAGTCCCTCGAGGACCACGCCCGGCAGAGCCGCACGATCGACCGCTTCCTCGACGCACTCGAGGACAGCGCTTCGAAGACAGAGGCCGCGCGATGAACGGAGCGAGCCGCGAGGCACTGGCTGCCGCACGCGAGTCCCTTGACGCGCTGACCGACAACACGTCGGTCGACGTGGCAAAGCTCGCCGAGGAGCTGGCAGCCGTCACCGCGCTGCTCGACCGTGAGGTGTCGCTGCGTCGGGTCCTGACCGACCCGGCGCAGGCCGGCGAGGCCAAGGCCGAGCTGGCGGGACGGCTGCTGCGCGGTCAGGTGGGCGACGAGAGCGCCGACCTGATCTCCGGCATGGTGCGTTCTCGCTGGTCGCAGTCGCGTGACCTGGTCGACTCGGTCGAGGAGCTGGCGGCCTCCGCCGAGCTCACCGTGGCCCAGCGGGCCGACGCGCTCGACAGCGTCGAGGACGAGCTGTTCCGGTTCGGCCGGATCATCGACTCGGCGAAGGACCTGCGGTCCGCGCTGACCGACAAGTCGGCGCCGGCCTCGGCCAAGGGCGAGCTGCTGCGCAGCCTGCTCGGCGGCAAGGCCAACCCGGTCACCGAGCGTCTGGTTGTCCGTCTTGTGACCCAGCCCCGGGGACGTAGCCTGGAGGCGGGACTCGAGTCCCTGTCCAGGCTCGCCGCGGCGCGCCGGGACCGGATGGTCGCCGTCGTCACCTCGGCGGTGCCGCTGACCGACGAGCAGAGGCAGCGCCTCGGCGCGGGTCTTGCGCGGATCTACGGCCGCGAGATGCACCTGAACCTCGACGTGGACCCCGAGGTCCTCGGCGGGATCTCGGTGCGTGTGGGTGACGAGATCATCAACGGCACGATCGCGGAGCGTCTCGACGAGGCAGCACGCCGTATCGCCGGCTGACCAAGCCGGTAACTGAACAAGCAGTACGAGCGGCCCGGTTGGGCCGTGCAGAGATTGCAGAAGATTCCTGGGGGTCGCCCCCAGACCCCCTAAGAAACTTCGGGCCCAACAAGGAGAGCAGGGAACCCAGATGGCGGAGCTCACGATCCGGCCGGAGGAGATCCGGGACGCGCTGGAGAACTTTGTCCAGGCGTACAAGCCGGACGCGGCCTCGCGCGAGGAGGTCGGCACGGTCAGCGTTGCCGGCGACGGCATCGCGAAGGTCGAGGGTCTTCCCTCGGCCATGGCGAACGAGCTGCTGAAGTTCGAGGACGGCACCCTCGGTCTCGCCCTCAACCTCGAGGAGCGCGAGATCGGTGCGATCGTCCTCGGTGAGTTCAGCGGTATCGAGGAAGGCCAGCCGGTCACCCGCACCGGCGAGGTCCTGTCCGTCGCTGTAGGCGAGGGCTACCTGGGTCGCGTCGTCGACCCGCTCGGCAACGCGATCGACGGCCTCGGCGAGATCGAGACCGACGGACGCCGCGCTCTCGAGCTGCAGGCCCCGGGCGTCATGGTCCGTAAGTCGGTGCACGAGCCGATGCAGACCGGCTACAAGGCTGTCGACGCCATGGTGCCGATCGGCCGCGGCCAGCGTCAGCTGATCATTGGTGACCGTCAGACCGGCAAGACCGCTCTGGCAGTCGACACGATCATCAACCAGCGCGACAACTGGCGCTCGGGCGACCCGAAGAAGCAGGTCCGCTGCATCTACGTCGCCATCGGCCAGAAGGGCTCCACCATCGCGTCCGTGCGCGGTGCGCTGGAGGAGGCGGGCGCCCTCGAGTACACGACGATCGTCGCGGCTCCGGCGTCCGACCCGGCCGGCTTCAAGTACCTTGCGCCGTACACCGGCTCGGCCATCGGCCAGCACTGGATGTACCAGGGCAAGCACGTCCTGATCATCTTCGACGACCTGTCGAAGCAGGCCGACGCCTACCGTGCCGTGTCGCTGCTGCTGCGCCGCCCGCCGGGCCGGGAGGCCTACCCGGGTGACGTCTTCTACCTGCACTCGCGTCTGCTGGAGCGCTGCGCCAAGCTCTCCGACGAGATGGGCGCCGGTTCGATGACGGGTCTGCCGATCGTCGAGACCAAGGCGAACGACGTGTCGGCGTTCATCCCGACCAACGTCATCTCCATCACCGACGGCCAGTGCTTCCTGGAGTCCGACCTGTTCAACGCCGGCCAGCGTCCGGCCCTGAACGTCGGTATCTCGGTCTCCCGCGTCGGTGGCTCCGCCCAGCACAAGGCCATGAAGCAGGTCTCCGGCCGACTGCGTGTGGACCTCGCCCAGTTCCGTGAGCTGGAGGCGTTCGCCGCCTTCGGTTCGGACCTGGACGCGGCCTCCAAGGCGCAGATGGAGCGCGGCAAGCGCATGGTCGAGCTGCTCAAGCAGGCTCAGTACCAGCCCATGCCCGTCGAGGAGCAGGTCGTCTCCGTCTGGGCCGGTACCACCGGCAAGATGGACGACGTCCCGGTCCAGGACATCCGCCGCTTCGAGAGCGAGCTGCTCGAGCACCTGCGCCGTGAGCGCAAGGAGCTGCTGACCAGCATCGCCGAGGGCGGGAAGATGTCCGACGACACCCTCCAGTCCATCGGTGACGCGATCGCCGCCTTCAAGCGTCAGTTCGAGACCTCGGACGGCCAGCTTCTCGGCGAAGACGCTCCGGTCAGCACGGCCAAGTGACGACGGAAGGGACCTGACTCATGGGAGCCCAGCTCCGGGTCTACAAGCGTCGCATCAAATCCGTCACCGCGACCAAGAAGATCACCAAGGCGATGGAGATGATCGCCGCCTCGCGCATCGTCAAGGCGCAGCGCCAGGTGGCGGCCTCCACGCCGTACGCGACCGAGCTCACCCGCGCGGTGACCGCGGTGGCAACCGGGTCGAACACGAAGCACTCCCTCACCACCGAGGTGGACGCTCCGGTCCGCGCCGCGATCCTGCTCATCACGAGCGACCGCGGTCTGGCCGGCGGCTACTCCGCCAACGCCATCAAGGCGGCGGAGCAGCTCACCGAGCGGCTCCGCGGCGAGGGCAAGGAGGTCGACACGTACATCGTCGGCCGCAAGGGTGTCTCGTACTACGGCTTCCGTGAGCGCAAGGTCACGGAGTCGTGGACCGGCTTCACGGACAGCCCGACCTACGCGGACGCCAAGAACGTCGCGGGGCCGCTGATCGAGGCGGTCCAGCGGGAGACGGCCGAGGGCGGCGTGGACGAGCTCCACATCGTCTTCACCGAGTTCATCTCGATGCTGACGCAGACGCCGGTGCAGAACCGGCTGCTGCCCCTCAGCCTCGAGAAGGCGGCCGAGGAGTCGACGGGAACATCGGCGGCTTCCGCCGCGGGCAAGGGCGAGATCCTGCCCCTGTTCGACTTCGAGCCGTCGGCGGAGGACGTCCTCGACGCCCTGCTTCCGCGCTACGTCGAGAGCCGGATCTACAACGCGCTGCTCCAGGCCGCTGCTTCCAAGCACGCTGCCACCCGCCGCGCGATGAAGTCGGCGACCGACAACGCCGGGGAGCTCATCAAGAGCCTCTCCCGGCTTGCCAACGCGGCCCGCCAGGCCGAAATCACCCAGGAAATCAGCGAGATCGTCGGTGGCGCCAACGCCCTGGCCGACGCGACCGCGGGGAGTGACAAGTAATGACGACGACAGTTGAGACGGCCGCT
The DNA here is from genome assembly GCF_006715635.1 of Streptomyces sp. SLBN-118. NCBI lineage: Bacteria > Bacillati > Actinomycetota > Actinomycetes > Kitasatosporales > Streptomycetaceae > Streptomyces > Streptomyces sp. SLBN-118. The sequence goes on along the minus strand of NZ_VFNP01000001.1, from coordinate 2,521,023 downwards.
GCCACGGGCCGCGTCGCCCGGGTCATCGGCCCGGTCGTCGACGTGGAGTTCCCCGTCGACGCGATGCCGGAGATCTACAACGCGCTCACCGTCGAGGTGGCCGACCCGGCTCTCGACGGCGCCCTGAAGACCCTGACGCTCGAGGTCGCCCAGCACCTCGGCGAGGGCCTGGTCCGCGCGATCTCGATGCAGCCCACCGACGGTCTGGTCCGCCAGGCCACGGTGACCAACACCGGCACGGGTATCACCGTCCCGGTCGGCGACTTCACCAAGGGCAAGGTGTTCAACACCCTCGGTGAGGTGCTGAACGTCACCGAGGCGAACAGCGAGACCACCGAGCGCTGGCCGATCCACCGCAAGGCGCCCAGCTTCGACCAGCTCGAGTCCAAGACCGAGATGTTCGAGACGGGCATCAAGGTCATCGACCTTCTCACCCCGTACGTCAAGGGTGGAAAGATCGGTCTGTTCGGCGGCGCCGGTGTCGGCAAGACCGTTCTGATCCAGGAAATGATCTACCGCGTCGCCAACAACCACGACGGTGTGTCGGTGTTCGCGGGCGTCGGTGAGCGTACCCGTGAGGGCAACGACCTCATCGAGGAGATGACCGAGTCCGGCGTCATCGACAAGACGGCGCTTGTCTTCGGTCAGATGGACGAGCCCCCGGGCACCCGTCTTCGTGTCGCGCTCGCCGGTCTGACCATGGCGGAGTACTTCCGCGATGTGCAGAAGCAGGACGTGCTCTTCTTCATCGACAACATCTTCCGGTACACCCAGGCCGGCTCCGAGGTGTCCACTCTGCTCGGCCGTATGCCGTCCGCGGTGGGTTACCAGCCGAACCTGGCCGACGAGATGGGTCTGCTGCAGGAGCGCATCACCTCGACGCGTGGTCACTCGATCACCTCGATGCAGGCGATCTACGTCCCCGCGGACGACCTGACCGACCCGGCCCCGGCCACCACCTTCGCCCACCTCGACGCGACGACGGTTCTCTCCCGTCCGATCTCGGAGAAGGGCATCTACCCGGCCGTGGACCCGCTGGACTCCACGTCCCGGATCCTGGACCCGCGCTACATCGCGCAGGAGCACTACGACGCCGCCACGCGCGTCAAGGGAATCCTGCAGAAGTACAAGGACCTCCAGGACATCATCGCGATCCTCGGTATCGACGAGCTGGGCGAGGAGGACAAGCTCGTTGTCCACCGCGCCCGTCGCGTCGAGCGCTTCCTGTCGCAGAACACCCACGTGGCGAAGCAGTTCACCGGTGTGGATGGTTCGGACGTTCCGCTCGACGAGTCGATCGCCGCGTTCAACGCGATCTGCGACGGTGAGTACGACCACTTCCCCGAGCAGGCGTTCTTCATGTGCGGTGGCATTGAGGACCTCAAGGCCAACGCCAAGGAGCTCGGCGTCTCCTGAGTCTGCTGACTCGTGGAGAGGGGCGGGTGCGTCCCGCCCCTCTCCCCACGCCCCGTAGAATTGACCCAACACCCGGCACAACCGCCGGGTGGTGACCCGAGGAGCCAACCTTGGCTGCTGAGCTGCACGTCGAGCTGGTCGCCGCCGACCGGCAGGTCTGGTCCGGCGAGGCCACCCTGGTCGTCGCGCGCACCACGTCCGGCGACATCGGCGTCATGCCCGGTCACCAGCCGCTGCTCGGTGTGCTGGAGTCGGGCCCGGTGACCATCCGTACGAGCGAGGGCGGAACGGTCGTCGCCGCGGTGCACGGCGGTTTCATCTCCTTCGCCGACGACAAGCTGTCGCTGCTGGCGGAGATCGCCGAGCTGGCCGACGAGATCGACGAACGGCGCGCCGAGCGTGCGCTGGAGCGCGCCAAGGCGGATGAGGACGCCGCCGCCGAGCGGCGCGCTGATGTCCGGCTGCGTGCGTTGGCGGTGCACTGAGCACCCCGCCGACAGTCGTAGCCCTCAGCCGCGGCCCGGGCTGGATCACTCCAGACCGGGCCGCGGCTGAGGCGATGCAGGTGCAGGTGCAGGTGCAGGTGCAGGTGCACGTGGGAATCCGTTACGGGACGATGCGAGGAGGTCGGTGGACATGTTCCTCGCTCTGCTTGTGAGCGGCCTGGTCGTCGTCACACTGGTGGGGATCGGGCTGTTCGTCTTCGGACTGCGCCGACGGCTGATCCAGCGGTCCGGCGGCACCTTCGACTGCAGTCTGCGCTGGAACGTCCCGGAGGAGACCGACCTCTCCGGCAAGGGCTGGGTGTACGGCGTCGCCCGCTACAGCGGTGACCGGATCATGTGGTTCCGTGTCTTCTCGTACGCCCCCCGCCCCCGCCGTGTCCTTGAGCGCTCCGCCATCGAGGTCGTGACCCGGCGTACGCCCGAGGGCGAGGAGGAGCTGGCGCTTCTCTCGGACGCGATCGTGCTGGGCTGTGTCCACCGCGGCACGCGCCTGGAGCTGGCGATGAGCGAGGACGCGCTGACCGGTTTCCTCGCCTGGCTCGAAGCGGCGCCACCGGGCCAACGAGTCAATGTGGCTTAAATAGGCTGTCTCGTTGGTTGGGGGTCCCCCCGGACGAAGTCTGGGGGAGAGTCAATGTGGCTTAAATAGGCTGTCTCGTTGGTTGGGGGTCCCCCCGGACGAAGTCTGGGGGAGAGTCAATGTGGCGTGAGCTTGAGAGTGTGACGAAGCCCGGGAGAACGATTCCCCCGGGCTTCGCTGTGCACTGGGTCAGTTCAGACCGCTGTTGATCGCGCCGACGAGCTCTCCGTTCGTCGTGTCACCGCTGAACTCCCAGAAGAACGCTCCTCCCAGGCCCTGCCCCTTCGCCCAGCTCATCTTCGAGGTGACCGTCGCGGGGGTGTCGTAACTCCACCAGTTGCTGCCGCACTTGGCGTACGCCGTACCCGCGATGGTTCCGGTGGACGGGCAGGTGTTCCTGAGCACCTTGTAGTCCTCGATGCCCTGCTCGTACGTGCCGGGGGCCGGCCCTGTCGCCGTGCCTCCCGGCGCCTCCTGAGTGACTCCGGTCCAGCCGCGTCCGTAGAAGCCGATGCCCAGCAGCAGCTTGGCGGACGGCACGCCCTTCGCCTTGAACTTGGCGATCGCCTCGGCGGAGTTGAATCCCGCCTGAGGGATGCCGGCGTACGAGGTGAGCGGGGAGTGCGGGGCGGTCGGTCCCTGGGCGGCCCAGGCACCGAAGAAGTCGTATGTCATCACGTTGTACCAGTTGACGTACTGTGCCGCGCCGCCGTAGTCGGCCGCGTCGATCTTGCCGCCGGACGAGGCGTCGGCCGTGACGGCGGCGGTGACCAGGTTGTTCGTGCCGAACTTGGCTCGCATCGCCTGCATCAGGTTCTTGAAGGCGGCGGCGCCGCTGGTGTCGCAGGACAGGCCGCAGGCGTTGGGGTACTCCCAGTCCAGGTCGATGCCGTCGAAGACATCGGCCCAGCGCGGGTCCTCCACCAGGTCGTAGCAGGACTGGGCGAAGGCCGCCGGGTTTGCCGCGGCCTGGCCGAAGCCGCCGGACCAGGTCCAGCCGCCGAACGACCAGAGCACCTTGATGTGCGGGTACTTCGCCTTGAGCTTGCGCAGCTGGTTGAAGTTGCCGCGCAGGGGCTGGTCCCAGGTGTCGGCGACGCCGTCGACGGACTGGTCGGCGGTGTACGCCTTGTCGTAGTCGGCGTAGGAGTCACCGATGGCGCAGCGGCCGCCGGTGACATTGCCGAACGCGTAGTTGATGTGGGTGATCTTGGCGGCGGAGCCCGAGGTGTCCAGGTTCTTCACGTGGTAATTGCGCCCGTAGACGCCCCACTCCGTGAAGTAGCCCAGCTTGACCGCGGAGCCGGGCTTCGGGTCGCCGCCACCGCCGGTGGTGCGCACTGCGCGGGCGCCGCTGACCGGGCCCGTCTGGTCGGCGGTGTCACGCGCCTGGACGGTGTACGAGTAGTCGGTGCCGGCGGAGAGGCCGGTGTTGGTGTACGTCGTGCCGGTCACCGTCGCGATCCTGGCGCCGTCGCGCAGCACGTCGTAGTTCTTGACGCCCTTGTCGTCGGTGGCGGCGGTCCAGCTCAGCGCCACCGAGGTGTCGGTGATGTTGCTCGCGGACGGGGTGCCGGGGGCGGAGGGCGGGTTGTCGCCGGGGACGCTGCCGCCGTCGCAGGAAGCGCCATTGAGCTTGCAGCCCGAGGGTGCGCCGGAGCCCGTGCCGTTGAAGCCGAACGAGACGGAGGCGCCGGGGGCCAGCGTGCCGTTCCAGCTCTTGTTCTTGGCGGTCCAGTGGGTGCCGCTGCTGGTGACGTCGGCGTCCCAGGCGGAGGTGACGGCAGTGCCCGAGGGGTAGTCCCACTCGACGGTCCAGGAGCTGAGGGAGGTGGTGCCGGTGTTCTTCACCGTCCACTTGCCCTCGAAGCCCGTGCCCCAGTCCTGGACCTTGGCGTAGGTGGCCGTGGCGGATGTGGCGGCCTCGGCGGGCGCTGCGAGGCCGACCATGGCGGCCAGGGGGAGGAGCAAAGCGGTCAGTCCCGCTACGACTCTGGATCTGACTCTGAATCTGGTTCTGTGCAGTGGGGGTTGCGTGTTCACGGGTGCTCCTCGAGGAGGTCCGGGACATTCGGCGGATTGATCCGTGCGCTGCGCACCCTGCGTGGCTCACCGCAGTGTGTGTGCGGTGAGACTAGGAAGGTCTGGACCAATCGTCAATAGGTCCAGACCACACGTGTCAGTCGTGGGGGAGAGGGGAAGGAGAGGGAACGTCAGATCCCCAACTCCTGTGCCAGGACAGCCGCTTGTACCCTGCTGCGCAGCTCGAGCTTTGCCAGCAGCCTGCTCATATGGGTCTTCGCCGTCGCCTCCGCCATGTCGAGACGTACGGCGATCTCGGCGTTCGACAAGCCCTCGCCCAGGCATGACAGCACCTCACGCTCGCGCCGGGTGAGCACATCGAGCACCGCGGGGTCGGGCGCCCCCGGCCTGCGTACCGGCGTCGGCGCGGCGAACTCCGCGATCAGCCTGCGTGTGACGGCCGGCGCGATCAGCCCCTCACCACGCGCCACCGTGCGCACCGCATCGAGTAGATCCTCCGCTTCGGTGCTCTTCAGCAGAAAGCCCGCGGCCCCTGCCCGCAGCGCCCCGAAGACGTACTCGTCCAGATCGAAGGTGGTCAGTACCAGTACGTCGGAAAGCTGCTCGGCGGCGATCTGACGGGTCGCCGAGACCCCGTCCAGGCGCGGCATCTGAATGTCCATCAGCACCAGTTCCGGACACAGTTCGCGGGCCAGCCGCACCGCTTCCTCGCCGTCCGCGGCTTCGCCCACGACCTCGATGTCGGGTGCGCTGCGCAGGATGAGGACCAGGCCTGCGCGTACGGCGCTCTGGTCCTCCGCGACCAGTACCCGGATGGTCATGCCCTGCCGTTCCCTTCGTCGACGGGCAGTTCGGCCCGTACCCGCCAGATCCTGCCGCCGTCGCCGCCGGCGTTCCCCCCGGCCACCGGTCCCGACTCGAACTGCCCGCCCAGCAGCGCCACCCGCTCCCGCATCCCGACCAGACCGGCCCCCGAGCCGGGCGCCCGCGGCCCGGGACGGTCGCCGTACGGGCTGGTCACCTCTACCGTCAGCGTCCCCTCGCGCTGGGCCAGAGCGACCCTGACCCCGCCCGGTGACGCGTGCTTGAGGGCGTTCGTCAGCGACTCCTGAATGATGCGGTACGCCGCGAGCTCGACCGGCGCGGGCAGCGCGAGGCCCGCCTCGCCGGCGTCCTCCAGCCTGAACTCCAGACCGCTGGAGGCCCCGTTGGTGCCCGCCTGGGCGAGCAGCGCGTCCACACCGGCCAGTGTCGGGGCGGCCGCCGGAGCCGTGCCGCCACCACTGTCCCGCAGCAGTCCGATCAGGCGGCGCATCTCCGCGAGCCCGTCGACACTGTTCTCGCGGATCACCCCGAGTGCGTCGCGCGAGGTCTTCGGATCGTCGAGGGAGAGCGCGGCGGTGGAGTGGATCGCGATCGCCGAGAGATGGTTGGCGACCATGTCGTGCAGCTCGCGGGCCATCCGGGCGCGCTCGGCGGTGACCGCCTGCGTGCGGTCGATCTCGGCGAGGAGGGCCGTCTGCTCGGCACGCAGGCGCGCCGCTTCGGCGGCGTCGCGATGGGTGCGTACGCTCACGCCCGTCCACGCCGGGGCCACGGTGACCACCGCGAAGACCAGGCCCAGCAGAACGGCCTGCGCGTCCTGGAAGACGAGGAGCGCGGTGACCGTGACAGCGGCCGTCGCCACCATGGACACGGCGGGGATGCGGCGTGCGGCTGCGGGCGTGCCGTACAGCACGGCCGCGTAGACGAGATCCGTGAACATCGCGATCGTGGCGACGTTCCCGTCGGTGAACTGGTCGGCGAGCAGCGCCGCGCAGCCGATGGCCAGCGCGGTGTTCGGCATGCTCCGGCGCAGCAGCTCCGCCCCGCTCATCACTGCCAGCGGCAGCAGCAGGAGCCAACGCGGATCGACGCCGTGTCCACTGCGGGTGTCCAGTCCCAGCGCGTAGAGGACCAGGCCGCCGAAGAATCCGGCCACGGCGATGAGCACGTCGTCGCGGTGCGGGCTTCTCGGTGCGGTCACGGACCCATCAAACACGGCGGACGGCCGGTGGGCCTCCGCGTCCCGGGCGATGACCGGATACATCGAAGGATGCAGTGCCGGCTCGTCACTGGCGACGACGATAGGCGGCCCGGCGGACGGAAGGCTGGAGGGGAACGGAAGGAGAGTGCTGTGATCGTCACGCTGATCGTGATCTGCGAGGTAGGCTTCTGGGTCCTGCTGGCAGCCGGACTCGCCACGCGCTATGTGCTGAAGCTGCCCCGGCTGGGCGCGGGCCTGCTGCTCCTGGAGCCGCTGCTGGAGGTCGTCCTGCTCGTCGTGACGACGATCGACCTGAAGAACGGCGCGGAGCCGGACTGGAAGCACGGGCTCGCAGCCCTGTACATCGGCTACACCGTCGCGTACGGCCACTACACGGTCAAGTGGATCGACGGGTACGTCGCCCACCGCTTCGCGGGCGCCCCGCCGCCGCCCGAGCCGCCGCGGTACGGAGTGGCCCGGGCCAAGCACGAAGGGAAGCTGTGGCTGCGTACCGTGCTGGCCGCCGCGGTCGCCGTCGGCCTGCTCCAGGTGGCGATCTGGTACGTCGGCGACCCGAGCCGGACCGGTTCGCTCAGCTCCTGGCAGTTCGTGGCGCTGCGGACGGCCGGGATCCACGGCCTGATCGCCCTCACGTACACGATCTGGCCGAAGAAGGCCCCGGCGGCGGACCCGGAGCCCGAGCGTGAACCGGTCCGGATCGAACGTTAGCGCTCGCCGCCGGGGACCCAGAGGACGTCCCCGACCTCCTTGTTCGCCGTCCTCGCCAGAATGAACAGGAGGTCGGACAGGCGGTTGAGATACGTCGCGGTGAGCGGATTCATCGCCTCCCCGTGCACCTCCAGCGCCGCCCACGTCGATCGCTCCGCGCGCCGTACGACCGTGCATGCCTGGTGCAGCAGCGCCGCCCCCGGCGTACCGCCCGGCAGGATGAAGCTGCGCAGCTTCTCCAGCTGCTCGTTGAAGCGGTCGCAGTCCGCCTCGAGACGGTCGATGTAGAACTGCTCGACCCGCAGCGGCGGATACTCCGGCTCCTCGACCACCGGCGTCGAGAGGTCCGCACCCACGTCGAACAGGTCGTTCTGCACGCGGACGAGGACCGTGACGACCTCTTGCGGAAGCTGTCCCAGCGCGATGGCCGTGCCGAGGACGGCATTGGCCTCATTGGCGTCGGCGTACGCAGCGATCCGCAGATCGGTCTTGGCGGTGCGGCTCATGTCGCCCAGGGCGGTCGTGCCCTGGTCGCCGGTGCGGGTGTAGATGCGCGTGAGATTGACCATGAGGCCGAGCCTACGCCGCGGCCGCAAGCGGGGCGAAGTGGCCCATGAGGCGCTCAATTACGCGGTACCGGCCGGTTGATGGGCCGTACCGGTGTGATGTCCGTCATCTGAGACGTGACGCGCATCTCTTCACCGCCACACGGCACCTCACGGGCGCTAACCTCCGCCGGAGAGCGGAAATGTAAACACGTGTTAAGGGGTGCCGCAGTGGCCAGGAAGCTCGCCGTCATCGGGGCCGGACTCATGGGGTCCGGCATCGCGCAGGTCTCTGCCCAGGCGGGCTGGGACGTCGTGCTGCGCGATGTCACCGACGCGGCTCTGACCCGTGGCACGGACGGCATCAAGGCCTCGTACGACAAGTTCGTCTCCAAGGGCAAGCTCGAAGCGGCCGACGCCGACGCCGCCTTGGCGCGCATCACCACGACCACCGACCTGGACGCCGCCGCCGACGCGGACATCGTCGTCGAGGCGGTCTTCGAGAAGCTCGAGGTCAAGCACGAGATCTTCCGTACGCTCGACAAGCTCGTACGGGAGGACGCCGTCCTCGCCTCCAACACCTCAGCCATCCCGATCACGAAGATCGCCGCGGTGACGGAGCGTCCGGACCGCGTGGTCGGTGCGCACTTCTTCTCGCCCGTCCCGATGATGCAGCTGTGCGAGCTGGTGCGCGGCTACAAGACGAGCGACGAAACCCTCGCCACCACGCGGGAGTTCGCCGAGTCCGTCGGCAAGACCTGCATCGTCGTCAACCGCGACGTCGCCGGGTTTGTCACCACCCGTCTCATCGCGGCACTGGTCGTCGAGGCCGCGAAGCTGTACGAATCGGGCGTAGCGTCCGCCGAGGACATCGACATCGCCTGCAAGCTGGGCTTCGGCCACGCCATGGGGCCGCTCGCCACCGCCGATCTGACGGGCGTGGACATCCTGCTGCACGCCACGAGCAACATCTACACCGAGTCCCAGGACGAGAAGTTCGCCCCGCCGGAGCTGATGCGCCGGATGGTGGACGCCGGTGACATCGGACGCAAGAGCGGGCAGGGCTTCTACAAGCACTGACCCTCATCGACCGGTTTGGTATCACCCTGAAGGGTGAAATCAGTATCGGTTCGCTTACAAAGCGCAACTGCTGCGCCCATGTGGGAGTCAGTTGTTGCAAGACATTGAAAGCAAACCAGAAGAGATCACAGGGCACTGACGCACTCACGGGAGCGCATATGCACATCAGGGGCGACCACGCCGAGCTGGTCGTCGGGGGCCGCCTCGACGTCCGCAGCGCGGCGGACGCCCGTACGGTCCTGCACTCGGCCGTCGACGCCGGAGCCGGCGACCTGGTGCTCGACCTGACCGACCTCGACTCCTGGGACGCCACCGGCCTGGGGGTCATCATGGGCGCACACCGCCGGGCCGGCCGGTGCGGCCGCCGGCTGGTGCTGCGCGGCGTCCCGCCCCAGATGCAAAGACTCCTGGTCGCCACCCGGCTGCACCGGATTCTTGCCATCGAAGGCGGCATCGCGGCCGAATCGCTCCCCCGGGTGTGAACCGTACGACGCTCGCAATCCTCATAAGACTGTGATGTCACGGGCGGGGCGGCACCCCGCCCCTATGGAGATACTGAGCAAAGGTCTAAGGTTCGGTCGCCCGACGAATTGAAAGACCCATGCGGCGGGCACCGGGCCGAAGCTACAGCGGAGCGTGCGGAAAGGCCGGAGGGACAGTCCGCACGCGTCTCCGTCATCACCATCCACACAACCCCGGCGGGGACGAAGCTCAGCGAAGCGCATCTGGGGGGCTAGGACCATGAACAACGACAGTTTCGGCGATGGCGCGGGCCAGGCCCGGCCCCCGCGCGACACCGGCGCCCCGGACTTCAAGAAGTCGGCGCCCGCGCCCGCGCGCACCGTCCAGCTCGTCGCGGGCGACTTCCTGCTCACCGTCAATCCCGTCGACGGCAGCGAGATAGAGCCCTGCCCGCCAGGGCAGCTGCCCACCCGGCCGGGCCGGCACAGTGAGGCCGAGCGCACCGAGCGGCAGCGCGCGGCTCAGCCGCCCGTACCGGCAGGGCCTGCCGCGCCGCGGCTCCCGCTGCTGGAGCGCGGTGAGGAGCGCGAGCGGCTGGTACGGCTGCTCGGCCACGGCCGCTCGGTCCGGCTCACCGGGCCCGCGGGCTCCGGGCGCAGTGCCCTGCTCGACATCGTCGCCGAGGACTGCGCGAACGTCGCGCCCGACGGGGTCGTACGCCTGAGCGGCCATCACCGCACCCCCGCCGAGCTGCTCCACGAGCTGTTCGCCGCCGTCCACAGCGCCTCCCGCTACCGGCCGGACCGTGCCGCACTGCTCGGACACGTCAAGGACATCGGCGCGATCGTCGTCCTCGACGACCTGGAGTTCGGCGGCGCAGCCCTCGGCGAGCTGCTCGACGCCGCGCCCGAGTGTGCCTTCCTGGTCGCGGTCACACCCGACGTCGCCGCACCCGAGGCGGACTCGCACCTCGAAGAGGTCGTCCTCGCCGGACTGGGCCGAAGCGCCTCGCTGGAGCTGCTGCAGCGCACCGTGGAGCGGCCGCTCACCGAGGACGAGTCGAACTGGGCGGGCGACCTCTGGTTCGAGTCCGAGGGCCTGCCGCTGCGTTTCGTCCAGGCGGGCGCGTTGCTGCGCCAGTGCGACAGCCTGCGCCCGGACCCGGAGACCCTCGACGACTGCACGCCCTTCGACGGCGTCCAGGAAGTCGAGGTACCGCTGCCGACGCTGGGGGAGGGGGCCGCCCCCGCTGCCCGGCTCGCCTCCCGGCTGAGCGAGTCCGCCCGCGAGACCTTGCGCTTCGCGGTCGCGCTGGGCGGTGAGGTCCCGCACCAGGCGCATCTGCCGGCGCTCGTCGGGGACACCCACGCGGACGCCGCGCTCGGTGAGCTGATGAGCTGCGGCCTGCTTACGCCGGTCGGTTCGCGCTACCGGCTCGCGTCCGGTGTGCTGGCGCAGCTGACGGAGAAGGGCTACGCCGACGAGGCGGCCGCCCATGCCCACACCGCCGCCCAGCACTACGCCTGGTGGGCCGGGCACCCGTCCGTCACCCCGGAGCGGGCGGTGGCCGAGGCCGACGCCGTCCTCGCCGCGCTCAGCATGCTGGTGCCGGGCAAGGAAGCCGGACACCCCAGCGCGGCCGTACTGCTCGCCCGCAGCGCGGGACCCGCCTTTGCGGCGGGCCTGCACTGGAGCGCTTGGGAGCGGGCCCTGCGGGCAGGCTCCGAAGCCGCCCGTATCACGGGCGAGGTGGCCGAAGAGGCGTACTTCCACCATGAGCTGGGCGTCCTCGCACTCTGCACCGGAAACCTGGACCGGGCGCGCGCCGAACTGGAGACTTCCATCGGCATGCGCGGCGCGCTCTCCGACAAGCGCGGCACCGTCGCGGGGCGCAGGGCGCTCGCGCTCGTCGAGGACCGCTCCGGCGGAGCTGCCCCCGCACGTACCCCGGCGGTCGATGAGGTAACGGCCGAACAGTCGGCGACGCCGCACGGAGGCGTACCGGCGCCCGTGCTGTCGCTCGGCCGCGGCATCGGAGGGGCGAAGGACGAAGAGGAGCCCGCGACGCTGCTGGCACGGCAGACGCCGTCCGGGGGAGGCGCGAAGCCGGGCCGCCGCCTCACCGTCTTCGGCGGCGCACGGCGCAACCTGATCGCCGCGGGCGCGGGCGCACTGCTCGCCGCCGTGCTCGGCACGGTGGTGACGCTCGGGGCGACCTCGGACCACCGGGACCCACCGAGCAACAAGGTCAGGAACGGCCAGTCGGCGAACGAGGACGACGGCAGCAACGGCCTGGACGTGGACGAGCCCGCGGACGGTTCGACCAGCCCGGGCGGCGCACCCGCGGACGACCCGAAGAAGCCGGACCCGGTGACGCCCGGGACGAGTTCGCCGACGGGTGACGCGTCGACGCCGGGCGGAGGGCCGTCGTCGGGGCTGTCGACACCGGGGAAGCCGACGACATCGGGTAATCCGCCTCGGCCCACCAGTAAGCCGACGCCAACCAAGTCGACCACACCCTCGCAGCCGGGCACACCGACGACTCCGCCCACCTCGCCCTCACCCACACCGACGCCGTCCACGTCGTCGTCCTCGGGCGGCGAGAGCTCGGCCAGCACCCCGATGACCAGCAGCTCCGCTCCCTCGGATTCCGGCAGCGCACCCGTCATCTGACAGGATCGGCACGCACCACGGCCCCGGACGGCCTCGCCCTCCGGGGCCGTAGCCGCAATCTCAGGCGGCCTCAGAACAGCCGGAGCTTGTCGTCCTCGATGCCCCGCAGCGCGTCGTAGTCCAGCACCACGCACCCGATCCCGCGGTCCGTCGCCAGCACCCGTGCCTGCGGCTTGATCTCCTGCGCCGCGAACAGGCCCTTCACCGGCGCCAGATGCGGGTCCCGGTTGAGCAGTTCCAGGTAGCGCGTGAGCTGTTCGACGCCGTCGATCTCGCCGCGCCGCTTGATCTCGACGGCCACCGTCGCGCCGTCCGAGTCGCGGCACAGGATGTCCACCGGGCCGATGGCCGTGGGGTATTCGCGCCGGATCAGGCTGTAGCCCTCGCCCAGCGTTTCGATGCGGTCCGCGAGCAGTTCCTGCAGATGCGCCTCCACGCCGTCCTTGATCAGGCCGGGGTCCACGCCCAGTTCGTGCGAGGAGTCATGGAGGATTTCCTCCATCGTGATGATCAGTTTCTCGCCCGCTTTGTTGATGACGGTCCAGACGCTGTCGTCACCCTCCTTGAGCGTGCATGGAGGGGACATCCAGTTCAGGGGTTTGTACGCCCTGTCGTCCGCGTGGATCGAGACGCTGCCATCCGCCTTGACCAGGATCAGACGGGCAGCGGAGGGCAGGTGGGCGGTGAGCCGGCCCGCGTAATCCACGGAGCAGCGGGCGATGACAAGACGCATGGTCGGCAACGCTACTCGACGTACGCGGGTGCGCGCGATTCTCCCACCCGTCGCCCACATTTCGCCCTGTTCGTTAGTGGCCGGTTGTGCTCCCAATCTCCTGGTGCCCTCCGGACGGCGCACTTACCGTGGAAGCAGGAGGTTGTCGGTCGTGCACTCTGCGTCGTCGTGCGTCGTTCGTACGGCGTCGTTGTCCGTCGCCTCCTTCCCTGCCCGTAAGACCCCGTTCACCGGGGTCGCGAGAGGAGAACCCATGTCGCTCGACGTCTCACCGGCGCTGTTGGAACAGGCCGAGCGAGGCGAGGTCGATGAAGCTGCATTCGTCGACTGCGTCCGGACCTCCCTGCCCTTCGCATGGGAGATGATCAGTTCTCTGGTGGCTCAGCTGAAGGTGGACGGCGGCGACTTCGCCGACAACCAGACGCCTCCGCCGGACGAGCAGGCACGTGGTCAGCTGCTGCGCGCGCTCGCGAGTGACGCCATTCGCGGTGCGCTCCAGCGGCACTTCGGGGTGCGCCTGGCATTCCAGAACTGCCACCGCGTCGCGGTGTTCCCGCTGGACTCCTCGGTCGATGAACGGCTTGCCCGCTTCACCTCCGTACGGGCCCAGTTGCTCAACCAGTCGCCCGAACTGCGCGACTGCTGAAGTCTTTTGCTGCCGCTCCGCATCGCGGGAGGTGCTACAGATGCCGGAGCGGCAGCACCTCCCGTGCGGCAACGAACGCAGGGTCAGCCGAGAAGGGGCAGCACTTCCGTGCCGAGCCGCCGCACGTTCTCCTCGGTGGCGGCGAGGTCGCCGGAGCCCTCGGCGAGCAGGGCGAAGCGGGTGATCCCTGTCCGTTCCGCGGTGGCCGCGAGCCGGTCCGCTGCGAGCCGTGGCGGGCCCACCGGGTGCAGCCCGCACAGCAGTTCCGTGTATGCCACGGGGTCCCGCATGGCGCGGTGGCGCCCGTCGACCGTCACATGGGCGTCCAGGCCCTGCTTGAGCCAGCCGGGCATCGCCTTGACCAGAGTCTCCGTGGCGTCGGCCGAGCGGTCCTCGATCTGGGCCACTCCGGCCGACACATGTCCGGCGCCGTGGACTTTCTCGGGCGGATGTCCCGCGGCGAGCGCGTGCGTTCGCCAGAGTGCGACCATGTCCGCCTTCTCCTCGTCGCCGCAGTGCATCCCGAGCAGCATCGGCGCTGCGCGTTCGGCGGCGAGCTTCACGCTCTTCGGGGACGTACAGGCGACGATCACCTCGGGGCCCCCGGCGGGGCCGTCGATCAGCTCGTCCGGCCTTGGTACGACCGGGACTTCGCGGAAGGTGAACCGTTCCCCCCGGGTGGCGACACGGGGTTCGCGCAGCCAGCGCAGCAGCAGGTCCAGGGACTCGGGAAAGCCCCTCTCGTACGCGGCGAGACCTGTGCCGAAGACCTCCAGATCGACCCAGGGGCCGCCGCGGCCCACGCCGAGGGAGAACCTGCCTCCGCTCGTCAGATGCAGTAGCGCCGCCTGCTCGCCCAGCGCCACTGGATGGGCGCTCGGCAGCACGCTCACGGCCGTGCCGACGCGGATGCGCCGGGTGCGGCCGAGCAGCAGGGCGGCGAGGGTCACAGCCGACGGGCACACGCCGTACGGCACGAAATGGTGCTCCGCGAGCCAGACCGAATCGAGCCCGGACTCCTCCGCGACCTCGGCGGACCGCACCGCTCGATGCAGAGCCTCCCCCTGCCCCTGGCCCGGGAATTGGGCCGCCAGTACAAAAGTTCCCACGCGCATCGCCTATTGCCTCCTTGCGGCCGACGCGTCACTCCCCCTACCGGCAACAACGTCTGACACGTGCCAAAGGCACGGCCAATCGTGAAGTTGTTGCGATTTTCCGGTAACTGCCCCTTGTGGGTGCCACCGTCTCGCGCCGTGTGGTACGTGTACCCATGGGCGCGGCCCGTAGGCTGGAGGGGAACTGTCCTGACTTGCCCCGTGAGGTGTCACGTGTCCCCGCGCCGCAACCGCCCCCGAGGCGGCGAGAAGCCGACCGAGCCTGCCGGCGAGCCGGGCGAGAGGTACGGCGGCCTCGGCCGGAGCGAGTCCTGGCAGGGTGAGAACTGGTCGGTCCGCCATGTCGCGGGCGCAAGTGCCGCAGGCAAGAGGTATCGCTGTCCGGGATGCGACCAGGAGATCCCCTCGGGGGTGCCCCATGTGGTCGCCTGGCCGGAGCACGGCGGCGGAGTCGAGGACCGGCGGCACTGGCACAAGGCCTGCTGGAACGCGAAAGACCGCCGCACCACGCGGGTGCAGCGGTCCCGTAACGCGCCCAGGTACTGAAGAGCGGTCGGAGGCCGGACGGTCAGGCGTCGCGCTTCTGGAGCGAGAAGAACGCGCCCGCCATCGCCACGGCCGTCACCCCGAGGAGGATCCCGAGTGGGGTCCAGCCGGTCGGGCCGGTGTCGGTCAGCGCGCCCTCGCTGTAGAACGCGACGAGCAGGCTCGGGACCGCGTAGTCCAGCAGGGCCTGCCGCACGTCCTCGAGCGTCGGCGAGAACATGAACATCGCCGCCACGAGCGGCAGCAGCATCACGCCGATCATGATGGTGATCGCGCCCGCGGAGTGCCGGATGATCGTGCCGACGGCGAGGGCCAGCAGCCCGAGGACGGCGATGAACAGGCCCACTCCCACCGTTGCGCGGAACCACTCCTCACCGTCCGCCTCACGGCCGGTGGTGACGATGCTGTTCTGCAGCGCGGCGACGAGTCCTGCGAGCACCGTGGTCAGGGTGAAGACGAGAAGGAAGAAGACGATCGCCTTGGCGGCGAGCACCCGCGCACGGCCGGGGCACGCCGTCAGCGTCGTGCGGATCATGCCCGTGCCGAACTCGGACGCGATGGTCAGCACGCCCAGGGTGACCACGCAGATGGAGCCGAGCAGGACACCGTAGAAGCCGAGGACGAGGGGCGACTGGTCACCCAGATCGGCGTCGGACTTGTCGACCGCCACCGCGGACAGCAAGCCGATGCCGATCATCAGCACGATCATGACGCCGAGCGTCCACATCGTGGAGCGTACGGAACGGATCTTGGTCCACTCGGAGGCGAGGGCGTCACCGATGTGGGCACTGCGCACGGGAATCGGCGAGGAGTACGTCCCGGCGGGCGCGCCGTGCTGCTGGTACGTCGCCTGCTGCTGGTACGGGGTGGTCATCGGGCGTCCTCGGGCTTGGTCAGGTCGGCGGAGCGAGGCGGGGGTCCCCCCGGCCGAAGGCTGGGGGAGGCCGGGGGTACGACGGGCGGGGCGGCGGGAGCCGGCGCACCGCCGGGCGCACCGGGAGCCGTGGGCGCGGCGGCGTAGGGATTCTGTCCCGGCTGGGGCGGCGGCGGGGCGTACCAGCCCTCCTGAGGCACCTCGGGGATCTGCGGCACCGGCGGGCCGTAGCCCATCGGCTGCTGCTGCATCAGCCCGGACTTCTGGTCAGCCGTCGAGCGGTAGTCGACCGCGCCCTGCGTCATCCGCATGTACGCCTCTTCCAGCGAGGCCTGGTGCGGCGAGAGCTCCCACAGCCTCACGTCCGCGGAGTGCGCGAGATCGCTGATCTTCGGCAGCGGCAGTCCGGTCACGCGCAGCGCGCCGTCCGGCTCCGGCATGACCTGTCCGCCCGCCTCGGTGAGCGCGGCCGAGAGCTTCTCGCGCTGCTGCGGCTCGGTCTGCGGCGTACGTACCCGGGCGAAGTCCGCGGAGTTGTGCGAGATGAAGTCCTTGACGCTCATGTCCGAGAGCAGCTGCCCGCGCCCGATCACGATCAAGTGGTCGGCGGTGAGCGCCATTTCGCTCATCAGGTGCGAGGAGACGAAGACCGTACGGCCTTCCGACGCAAGTGTCTTCATCAGATTGCGGACCCAGAGGATGCCTTCCGGGTCCAGGCCGTTGACCGGCTCGTCGAAGAGCAGGACCTGCGGGTCGCCGAGCAGCGCGGCCGCGATGCCGAGCCGCTGGCCCATACCGAGGGAGAAGCCCTTGGAGCGCTTCTTGGCGACGTCCTGGAGACCGACGACCCCGAGCACCTCGTCGACCCGGCGGGCCGGGATGCCGGACAGCTGCGCCAGCGAGAGCAGATGGTTGCGCGCGCTGCGGCCGCCGTGGACGGCCTTGGCGTCGAGCAGGGCGCCGACCTGGCGAGGCGCGTTGGGCAGCTGCCTGAAGGGGCGGCCGCCGATCGTCACCTGGCCCTCGGTGGGCTGGTCGAGCCCGAGGATCATCCGCATGGTGGTCGATTTGCCGGCGCCGTTGGGGCCGAGGAAACCCGTGACGGCGCCGGGCCGCACCTGGAAGGAAAGGTTGTACACGGCCGTCTTGGCGCCGTAGCGCTTGGTCAGGCCGACTGCCTCGATCATTCTGCAGCCCCATCGGCTTTCGGATCGTCGGGGCAGAGGCCCTCCGGCCGTACGCCCCCGTAAGAGCTAGGAGGGTATCCGGACCTTGACGGTTCCGGCCAAGCGGTAACGCTATGGTTTCGAGGGGAGCGAGTCGTCCACGGCACAAAGTCCGTCAGCGGCCGTACCCATCCCTCGTCCCCGAAGATCTGTGTCCCGGCCTCGCGCACTGCCCGGTCGGCTCTCGCCTTCCTCACCCAGGCCGCCGGGTCGGGTCCCAGCAGCTCACGCAGCCGGGGCGAAGCCCCAAGAAGTGCCGCGAGCAGTGCGGACTGGTCGCCGTCGCAGGGCCGGGGCATGCCGTCCGGGTCGAGGAGGACGCCGTGCGCACTGACGTAGAGGTACGCGCCGTCCAGACGCTCGCCGGAGGGCATCGTCATCTCGAACACGTCACCGGGCAGCATCGCCCGCCGGAAGTTGGCGAGTTCTGTGCTGTCGATGGCCTCCAGCTGAGCGGAATCCAGCCACGAGACGACGAGGACGGTGGCCGCGTCCCGGTCTGCGTACGGCGTCCTCGCGACATAGCCGGCCGGACTGATGTGTCCCGAGCAGCCGACACGGACGCCGCGCACCAGCACGGGCACCATCGGCAGGATCGACCGAACGCCGAGCCGTGTGAGCTTGTACCGGACCTGTTCCGGCGATGCGTTGGAGCCGACCGCGATGACGGGGGTGCGGCGACCCGTCACCGCCCCGCCGAGGTCGCAGAGCGCGTCGTCCAGGCTCTGCTGCCGCGTCTCCTCCTCGACGTACCAGTCGCCGAGCCGCGTCCCGCGTACATACAGCGGCAGAAGCCCGCCGCCGAGGAGCAGCGAGGGCGCGGTGACCGGCCGGCCCGGATAGCTCAGGGGTTCCAGGAGCGGTGCCGGGGCGGGGCGATCCTTACGCATCTCGCTTCTTGAGCACCAGATAACCGCCGATCAGCGCGGCGATCACCCACAGAACCATGATCCCCAGTCCGCCCCAGGGCCCGTAGGGAGCCTTGTCGCTGCCCATCGCGTCCGGGACCACCTGCATGATCTTGGACCCGGCCTGGTCGGGGAAATAGCGGGCGACCGTCTTCGCCTTCGGTACGGACGCGAGGATCTGCGAGACCAGGAAGAAGAACGGCATCAGGATGCCCAGCGAGAGCATCGAGCTGCGCAGCATCGTCGCCACGCCCATCGAGAACAGAGCGATGAGGCCCATGTACAGCCCGCCGCCGACGACTGCGCGCAGGACATGTTCCGCGCCGAGGGTCGTACGGTGATCGCCCAGCAGCGCCTGCCCCAGGAAGAAGGAGAGGAAGCTCGTCACCAGGCCGACCACCAGCGCCAGTGCCGTCGCCACCGTGATCTTGCTGAAGAGGAAGGTGGCGCGCTGCGGTACGGCGGCCAGTGAGGTGCGGATCATCCCGGAGCTGTACTCCGTGCCGACCACGAGCACCCCGAAGACCACCATCGCCAGCTGCCCCAGGATCATCCCGGAGAAGCTGATGAACGTCGGATCGAAGGTGAGCTGCTCCTCGCGGGAGAGATCGTCGAAGGTCGACCTCAGCAGCGCGCTGAGCGCCGCGCCCATCGCGACCGTGACGGCGAACGCGCTCACCAGGGTCCAGGTGGTCGAGGAGACCGTACGGATCTTGGTCCACTCGGACTGGAGGACCGCGGGTACCGAGGCCATGGGTCAGGCTCCCTTGCTGCTCTGGTAGCTCTGGCCCCACTGAGGACCCGGTGGTTCCTCCTGGGGCGGCGCATCGTGCGCCGAATGCGCGTGGTACTCCACCGAACCCGCTGTCATCTGCATGAACGCCTCCTCCAGCGAGGCACGTTGGGCGCTCAGCTCATGGAGAACAACCTGATGCCGGGCGGCCAGCTCGCCCAGTTGCTCGGTGGTGGCGCCGTCGACCTCCAGCACGCCGTGGCCCGCCTCGACGGCGACGAATCCCGACGCGTACAGCAGATCGCGCAGCCGCTCCTGATGCGGGGAGCGAAGCCGTACATAACTCCGGGAGTTCTGGTGGATGAAATCCGCCATCGACGTGTCGGCCAGAAGTCGCCCCTGCCCGATCACGATCAAGTGGTCCGCGGTGAGCGCCATTTCGCTCATCAGATGCGAGGAGACGAAGATCGTGCGTCCTTCTGACGCAAGAGTCTTCATGAGGTTGCGGATCCAGTGAATTCCCTCGGGGTCCAGGCCATTGACCGGCTCGTCGAACATCAGGATCTCCGGATCACCGAGCAGCGCGGAGGCGATTCCCAGCCGCTGGCCCATACCGAGCGAGAAGCCCTTGGACTTCTTCTTCGCCACCGAGGTCAGCCCGACCGTGTCCAGAACCTCGGAGACACGGGATGCGGGGATGCGGTTCGACTGGGCAAGACACAGGAGGTTGTTGTACGCGCTGCGGCCGCCGTGCATCGCCTTGGCGTCCAGCAGCGCCCCGACGTACTTCAGCGGCTCCTGGAGATCGCGGTAGTGCCTGCCGTCGATCCGGACCGTGCCGCTGGTCGGGTTGTCGAGGCCGAGCATCATCCGCATCGTCGTCGACTTGCCCGCGCCGTTCGGGCCGAGGAAGCCCGTCACCACACCCGGCCGGACCGTGAAGGAGAGATGATCGACCGCGGTCAGACTGCCGAAGCGCTTGGTGAGGCCCTCGAGCTCAATCATGCGGCCACGCTAAAGGTGCGTGGTGGCCCGCGCCACCGCAATTGCGGATACGCGCGAGTGCCCGGCGCCGCAAGGGCGCCGGGCACTCGGAGGCGTACCGCAGAGGGGCGAAGCCGGACTCAGCGGGTCTGCTGCGCCGGGACGCCGCGGGAGATCGGCTCGTCGTCGGCGGGGCTGCCGGCCGCGGCGACGGCCGCACCGGTCAGCGTGGCCAGCATCTCGCGGACGTTGGTCAGCTGCGCGTTGATCGAGTCGCGGCGGTTGGTGAGCGCCGCCAGCTCGCGCTCCGATTCGCTGCGGATCCGGTCGGCCTTGGCGTTCGCGTCGGCCACGATGTCCTCGGCCTGGCGTTGAGCGGTCTCCACCGTCTGGCGGGCCCGGCGCTCCGCGTCCGTACGCAGCTTCTCGGCCTCCAGACGCAGCTGCTCGGCGCGGTGCTCGATCTCCGCCAGGCGCTTCTCGGCCTTGGCCTGACGCGAAGCCAGGTCGCGCTCGGACTGCTCGCGGCGCTTGGCGAGGTTCGTCTCGAAGTCCGCGGCGGCCTGGGCGGCCTTGGCGCGGGTCTCCTCGAACAGCGCGTCCGCCTCTTCGCGCTTGGACTGCGCGTCCTTCTGCGCTTCACCGCGCAGCGTCGAGGCTTCGCTCTTCGCCTTCTCGACGATACGGACGCCCTCGTCCTCGGCCTTGGCCTTGCGCTCGGCGGCGAACGACTCGGCGTCGTTGCGCACCTGCTGAGCGGCGGACTCGGCGAGCTCGCGGTGCTGCTCGGCCGCGCGGCGGGCCTCCTCGCGCAGGTCCTTCGCCTCCTCCTCGGCGAGGCGGAGGATCTTCTCGACGCGCGCACCGAGACCGGCGTACGACGGCTCCGCGTCGTTGACCTGGGCCTGGGCGTTCTGCGTCTCGAGGTGGAGCTCCTCGATGCGCTTTTCCAGAGAGGTGATTCGGGCCAGAGCACTGTCACGGTCGGCGACGAGCTTGGTAATGCGGTCATCCACCTGACCGCGGTCGTAACCACGCCGCACGAGCTCGAAGCCGAAGGGGGAGGAAGTGTCGCTCATGGGGTTCCTGTCGAATGAGACCGGTGAGGTGTTAGGGGGAATCCTAGGGGTCAAAGCGGCGTGTCATCGAGCGGATGCCCGTTTGATCTGGAGAATGTCCAGCCTTTTGAGTGGCTAGCTCTCGGAAGGCTTGCCACTCGAACGTGTAACCCCAGCTGTGGCACCTGCCTTCACGCCGCCGCCCTCCTTGCTACCCCCGGACGGCGCCTCGAAAGACTCCAGCGCCTCAAGAACATC
Source organism: Streptomyces sp. SLBN-118 (assembly GCF_006715635.1). NCBI lineage: Bacteria > Bacillati > Actinomycetota > Actinomycetes > Kitasatosporales > Streptomycetaceae > Streptomyces > Streptomyces sp. SLBN-118. The sequence goes on along the minus strand of NZ_VFNP01000001.1, from coordinate 2,499,882 downwards.
CTGAACACGGGAAATCTCGGCCTGAATGTCCTCGCGCCGGCGGACCAGCACATCGAGCTCCCGCTTGCCCTCGTCCACCAGACGGTCGGCCTCGGACTGCGCCTCCGTCTTGATCCGCTCCGCCTCGCGGATCAGCTCGGCCTTCTTCAGGCCCGCCTCCTTGAGCAGGCCCTCGGCCTTCTTGACCGCGGCGATCCGGACCTTGCTCGCCTCCGAATTGGCGTCGGCCAGCAGCTCCTTGGCCTTCGCCTCCGCCTCGGCCTGCTGCTTGGTCGCGGCCCTCACCAGCTGGTCGACGCGCTCGCCGGCCGTCTTCATCTGCTCGGAGGTCTCCCGGCGGGCGCGCTCGTGCAGCTCCTCGATCTCGGCCTCTACCCGGGCCCGCAGCTCCTCGCCGCGCTCCCTTATGGCGGTGGCGTCCCGGCGCGCGCCGACGAGCAGCTCGTCCGCGTCCGTACGGGCCTGCTCCACCAGGGTGTTGCCCTCGACCGTCCCCTCGGCGACCAGCCGCTCGGCCTCCTTGCGGGCCGCGCCCACCATCGCGTCGGCCTGCTCCTCGGCCTCGGTGGCCGCGCGCAGCGCCTCCTCCTGGGCCTTGTTGACGAGCTGGTCGGCCTGCTCAGCGGCATCCGCGCGGCGCTTGGCCGCCGCCACCCGGGCCTCGTCGAGCGTACGGTCGGCCTCCTCGCGGGCCTCCGCGCGCATCCGCTCCGCCGCCCGGTCGGCATCCGCCTTGACCTTCTGGGCCTCGGACTTGATGCGCTCGGCGGCCTGCTGCGCGGAGCCCACCGTGTCGGCGGCCTCGGCACGCAGCCGCTCCGCCTCCCCGGTCGCCTCGGCGAGGAGCTGGTCCGCCTGGGCCGCGGCGTCGGAGCGGCGCTTGTCGGCCGCCTCGCGGGCCTCGTCCAGGATCTGCTCGCCGTCGGCCCGGATGCCGGCGTGCAGCCGCTCGGCCTCGGCCTCGGCCTGCGCCTTGACCTGCTCGGCCTCGGTTCGCAGCCGGGTCGAGGCCGCTTCCGCGCCGGACAGCGCCTCGGCCGCTTCCGTCCGCAGCCGCTCGCTCTCGCTCGCCGCCTCGCCGATGAGCAGATCGGCCTGGGCGGCGGCGTCGGAGCGGATGCGATTGGCGTCCTCACGGGCCTCGGCACGGGCGCGTGAGGCGTCCCGCTCGGCCGATGCCACGGCGTTCGACGCCTCCGTACGCATCCGCTGCGCATACTCGGCGGCGTCGGCACGCAGCCGGTCCGACTCGGTGATCGCCTCCGAAACGGTCCGCTCTGCGAGCGCGCCTGCGGCCTCGGTCTCCTCCTGGGCCCTCGTCCGCAGCCGGCCCGCGTCCTCGGCGGCCCGCTCCCGCTCGGCATACGCGTCGGCGCGGACCCGGTCCGCCTCCTCCTGCGCCTCGGTTCTGGTGCGCTCGGCCGCGTGCTCGGCCGCCGAGCGCAGGCCGACGATCTCCTGCTCGGCCTGCTCCTGGAGGCCGTTGACGGAGTCACGTACCTGCTGGGCGGTCTGCTCGGCCGCGGCGACCATCTCGGTGGCGCGGCGGTCGGCCTCCTCGACGAGGCGGTGCGCCTCGGTCTGGGCCTCCTCGACCCGCTTACGGGCCGAGGCGAGCAGCTCCTCGCTCTGCTCACGGGCCAGCTCGCGCTCCTGGTTCGCCTCGCCGCGCGCGGAGTCGAGGATCTCCTCGGCCTCCCGGCGCCGGCGGCTCGCCTCCTCCTGGGCGGCGGCCAGCGCCTCGGCGGCCTCGACGCCGATCCGGTCGGCGGCGGCCGCGGCCTCGGCACGCAGCCGGTCGGCGCTCTCCTGCGCCTCGTTCTTGAGGCGCTCGGCCTCGCCTGCGGCATCGCTGCGCAGCCGTACCGCGATGTTCTCGGCCTCTGCGCGGGTGGCCGAAGCGTCCGCAGCGGCCTCCGTGCGCAGCCGTTCGGCCTCCTGCTCGGCCTGTTCCTGGAGCGTACGGATCCGCTCGGCCGCTTCCGTACGCAGCCGCTCGGTCTCCTCGGCGGCCTCGCGCCGGATCCGCTCGCCCTCGCCGCGGGACTCGGCCAGATGCTCCTCGGCAGCGGTGAGGCGGGACTCGGCCTCCCTGTGCAGCCGGGTCAGCTCCTCCGCGGCCTCGGCCTGGCGGGCCGCGACAGCGCGCTCCGCCTCCTCGCGCAGCTCCTCCCCGGCCCGGTCGGCGGCGGCTTTGACGGTCTCCGCCTGCTCCTCGGCCTCGGCGCGCAGCCGCTCCGCCTCGGCGCGGGTGCGCTCCAGCGTCTCCTCGGCCTGCTTGCGCAGCGTGGTGGCGCGCTCGATCGCCTCGGTGCGGACGCGCTGGCTGTCGTTCGTCGCGGCCGAACGCATCTCGTCGGCGTCGGCCCGCGCCTTGGTCAGCAGCTCCTCGGCGGTGCGGGCCGCCTCCTCGATCTGCTGGACGGCCTGCTTGCGGGCCTCGCCGCGGATCCGCTCGCCCTCGGCGACGGCCTCGGCCCGCAGCTGCTCGGCCTCGCCGCGCAGCCTGCGTGCCTCCTCCTGCAGTTCGACGGTCTTGGCGCGGTACTCCTTGGTGTCGTCCTTGGCCGCGCCCTTGAGCTGGTCCGCCTGCTCGGCGGCCTCGCCGCGCAGGCGGTCCGCCTCGGCCTCGGCCTCGCGGCGGATGCGCTCGGCCTCCTCGCCCGCCGCGCGCGTGGTGGCCTTGGCGTCCTCGGAGGCCCTGTTCAGGACGTCTTCGGCGGTTCGGGCCGCCTTGGCGAGCTGCGCGGCAGAGTCCTCGGCCGCGACCGTCTTGGCATTCTCGGCCGCGGACGCGAGCAGCTTCTCCGCCTCGGCGCGGGCGTCCGCGAGCGCCTGCTCGGCCTCGGCCTTGATCGCCTCGGCCTCGGTGGTGGCCTCACCGACCAGCCGGGCGATCTCCGCCTTGGCGGTGCGGGTGCGCTGCTCCTGGACGGACTCGGCGGACGCCAGTTGCCTGGCCGCCGAGTCCTTGGCCTCGGCCAGCACCTTCTCGGACTCCGCGCGGGCCTCGCGCAGCTTCTCCTCCGCCTCCTGGATCCGCTGCTCGGCGGCGCGGCTCAGTTCGGCGGCCTGCTGGCGGGCCTGGTCCGACTCGGCAGTGGTGGACGAGCGCAGTTGTTCGGCATGGCTGGTGGCTTCGTGAGCCTGGTTCGACGCGGCGTTCAGCAGCCGTTCGGCGTCCTTGCGGGCGCGCAGAAGGATCGCTTCCGCTTCGGACCTGGCCGACTCTGCCTCGGAGCCGAGCCGCCGGCGGGCCTCCTCGGCGACCCGGGTGGCCTCGGCGCGGGCCGCGGCAAGCGACTGCTCTGCCTCGGCGCGGGACTCCTCGAGCAGCCGGCGGGCCTGGGACTCGGTACGGGCGCGCAGCTGCTCGGCCCAGGCGACGTTCTCGTTGACGTGCGCCTCGACGGTCTGACGGCGCTCGGCCAGCTCCTGGTCCAGGCGCTGGCGGCGCTGGTTCGCCTCGGAGTGCAGCTCGGCCTGGAGACGGGCCTGGTGCTCGGCGTGCTCCTGGAGGATGCGCTGGGTCTGGGCGCGGGCCTCGCGCAGTTCGCGCTCTGCGTCCGTGCGCAGCTGGTCGGCCTGGATCTGGGCGTTACGGAGCAGCTGCTCCGCCTGGTAGCCGATGTCGGCGCTGTCGTAGGCAGGGCGGGACGCGAGAGCGCGCCGAGCCTCGTGGAGCTTGGCGCGCAACACCTCGACCTGGTAGCCGAGGTCCTCGGCGTGCTGGACGGCCTTCTCCCGCTCGGTCTTCAGCCGGTCCATCTCGGCTTCGAACCGCGAAAGGTGGTCGTCGTCAGCTCGGTGGCTCTCCTGGCGTTCGTAGCCCCGCACTGCGCGGTCCCATCCGTCCCCTGGTCGCAACTGTCTCCGTACGAGCACCGTTCGCCGGCGAACGGCCCCCCGGGGAATGGTGACAGATCAACGGAGGGGACGCGGCGCGGCCCCGACCCGGCCCCGGCCCGGAATCGCCCACTCTACCGGGCCGGGAATCCTCAGGTCAGTGCTCCGTTGCAGAGGTGACGAGTTCGGTGAGCACGCCGTGGCAGTCCTTGGGGTGGAGAAAAGTGATACGGGAGCCCATGGAGCCGATACGCGGCTCGTCGTAGAGAACTCGCACCCCCTTGTCGCGGACGGACTGCGCGTCACCGTCGACGTCGGCGGTGCCGAAGGCGATGTGGTGGACCCCCTCACCGTTCTTGGCCAGCCACTTTCCGACCGCGGAGTCCTCGCGGGTGGGCTCCAGGAGCTGGAGGTAGGAGGCGCCGCCGTCGGACGTCTCGTTGATCTTGAGCATGGCCTCGCGCACGCCCTGCTCTTCGTTGACCTCGGTGTGGAACACCTCGAAGCCGTAGGTGGCCCGGTAGAACTCAACAGTCTTGTCGAGGTCGAAACAGGCGATCCCGATGTGGTCGATTCGCGTCAGCATTCCCCCAGTGCAGCGCCCCGGCGGTGGTTACGCAACGTGCGCGCGATCACACCGGCCGCCCGGTGACCTGGGGGCGTACCGCTCAGTACATTTGAAGTAAACCCTCGTTCACTCCTCAGCTGCGCGCTGGAAGGGGATCGTGCCTCATGTCAGGAACGACCGGTACCACCTCAGTGATCGTCGCGGGCGCCCGTACGCCCATGGGACGCCTGCTCGGCTCGCTCAAGTCCTTCTCCGGCGCCGATCTCGGCGGCTTCGCCATCAAGGCGGCGCTGGACCGGGCGGGCATCGGCGGTGATCAGGTGCAGTACGTGATCATGGGCCAGGTCCTGCAGGCCGGGGCCGGCCAGATCCCGGCGCGCCAGGCCGCCGTCAAGGCGGGCATCCCGATGAACGTGCCCGCGCTCACCGTCAACAAGGTCTGTCTCTCGGGCCTCGACGCCATCGCGCTGGCCGACCAGCTGATCCGTGCCGGCGAGTTCGACATCGTCGTCGCCGGCGGCCAGGAGTCGATGACCAACGCGCCGCATCTGCTGCCGAAGTCCCGCGAGGGCTTCAAGTACGGCGCGATCGAGATGCTCGACTCGATGGCGTACGACGGACTCACCGACTCCTTCGAGAACGTCGCCATGGGCGAGTCCACGGAGAAGCACAACACCCGGCTCGGCATCGCCCGCCCCGAGCAGGACGAGATCGCCGCGCTCTCCCACCAGCGGGCGGCGGCCGCGCAGAAGAACGGCATCTACGAGGCCGAGATCACGCCCGTCGAGATCCCGCAGCGCAAGGGCGACCCCGTCATCTTCAGCAAGGACGAGGGCATCCGCGCCGACACCACGGCCGAGTCGCTGGGCAAGCTGCGCCCCGCCTTCGCCAAGGACGGCACCATCACCGCCGGTACGTCCTCGCAGATCTCCGACGGCGCCGCGGCGGTCGTGGTGATGAGCAAGGCCAAGGCCCAGGAGCTGGGCCTGGAGTGGATCGCGGAGATCGGCGCGCACGGAAACGTCGCCGGGCCCGACAACTCCCTCCAGTCGCAGCCGTCCAACGCCATCCGGCACGCGCTGAGCAAGGAGGGCATCGGCGTCGAGGACCTCGACCTCATCGAGATCAACGAGGCATTCGCCGCGGTCGCCGTGCAGTCAATGAAGGATCTCGGGGTATCCCCGGAAAAGGTGAATGTCAACGGCGGTGCGATCGCGCTCGGCCACCCCATCGGCATGTCCGGCGCGCGGGTGGTCCTCCACCTGGCGCTGGAGCTCAAGCGCCGGGGCGGCGGCGTGGGTGCGGCCGCGCTGTGCGGCGGCGGCGGACAGGGTGACGCGCTGATCGTCCGCGTCCCGGGCAACGGCAAGTAAGCCACGTAAGCAAGGAGCGCTCACATGGTGGACGTCCCCCAACTGGTTGCCCAGGCGAGGGAGGGCCGGCCGCGGGCCGTGGCCCGGCTGATCTCACTCGTCGAGGGGGCGTCCCCGCAGTTGCGCGAGGTGATGGCGGCGCTGGCCCCGCTCGCCGGAGGCGCGTACGTGGTGGGCCTGACGGGCTCGCCCGGCGTCGGTAAATCCACCTCCACCTCGGCGCTGGTGTCGGCCTACCGGAAGGCCGGCAAGCGGGTCGGCGTCCTGGCCGTCGACCCGTCCTCACCCTTCTCGGGCGGGGCGCTGCTCGGCGACCGGGTCCGGATGTCGGAGCATGCGTCCGACCCGGGCGTCTACATCCGCTCGATGGCAACGCGCGGGCACCTGGGCGGGCTTGCCTGGGCCGCGCCGCAGGCGATCCGCGTCCTGGACGCGGCGGGCTGCGACGTGATCCTCGTCGAGACGGTCGGGGTCGGCCAGTCGGAGGTGGAGATCGCCTCCCAGGCCGACACCTCGGTCGTGCTGCTCGCCCCCGGGATGGGCGACGGCATCCAGGCCGCGAAGGCGGGCATCCTCGAGATCGGCGATGTCTACGTCGTCAACAAGGCGGACCGGGACGGCGCCGACGCGACGGCCCGCGAGCTGAACCACATGCTGGGCCTCGGCGAGGCGCGCGGGCCCGGCGACTGGCGCCCGCCGATCGTGAAGACGGTCGCGGCGCGGGGCGAGGGCATCGACGAGGTGGTCGAGGCGCTGGAGAAGCACCGTGCGTGGATGGAGGAGCACGACGTCCTCGGCGAGCGCCGGGCGCAGCGCGCGGCGGGCGAGGTGGAGGCGATCGCGGTGACGGCGCTGCGCAGACGCATCGGGGATCTGCACGGCGACCGTCGGCTGGGGGCGCTGGCCCAGCGGATTGTGGCCGGTGAGCTGGACCCCTACCGGGCGGCCGACGAGTTGGTGGCCGGCCTCACGGAGTAGTGAACGGGCCCGGGGCGGGCCGTACTTCGGATACGGTCCCCGCCCCGGCGCCTGACGCTCTGCCGGAAGCTACGGCTTGCCCCGGTGCCCGCGCAGGTGCTCGGCCACCGGCGACAGCGAGTCCCGCAGATCCGCGAGCGCGTCCGAGGTCAGCAGATCGATGAAGTGCTTGCGTACGGACGCGACATGGTGCGGCGCGACCTTCTCCATGGTCTGCGTGCCCTGCTCGGTCAGTACCGCGTACAGCCCGCGCCGGTCCGACTCGCAGTTCTCCCTGCGGACGAGACCGGCGTTCTCCATGCGGGTGATCTGGTGCGAGAGGCGGCTCTTGGACTGCAGCGTGGCCGTGGCCAGGTCGCTCATTCGCATGCGCCGGTCGGCGGACTCCGAGAGGTTGACCAGGATCTCGTAGTCGTTGTTGGTCAGGCCGAACGGCTGGAGGTCCTTCTCGAGCTGGTGCATCAGCAGCCGGCTGACGTCCAGGTGAGTGCGCCAGGCGCACTGCTCGTCATCGGTCAGCCAGCGTGTGGCCGTCTCGGTCTCCATATATGGATTCTACCTAAGAAGTTGAAATGCGGACGAAGTCGGGGGGTGTGACGCCCGGCACCGGCGGGCACATGGCACCGCTCGATCAGCTCGAATAAAGGTGCAGGCGTTCGACGTCACACTCCGCAGACTACCGCTCACAGGCCGAAGCGACGCTGGAGGTCCCCCAGCTGACCGGGGAGGCGAGGCGTTGACCCGTGTTGACCTGGGGCTCCGCCCGCGGGGTGAGAGCCGGGAACCCCAGCCTGTGCGGGCACCGCCCCGGTCGCCGTCTCGGCCATCAGTACCTCGGTCGACTGCAGCAGCACCGTCCCGGCGCCGACGAACTCGAACTGGTGCTCCTCGCCCGACGCCCCGCCGATCCCCGTCATCGCCCGCAGACCGCCCATCAGCCCGGTCATATAGCCGTGGTCGTAGTGGTGGCAGGGCGAGGGACAGTCCGCCCAGCCCACCAGCGCCTGCGGATCCACCCGGATCGGCGGCTCCATGAAGACCACGGGACCGTTGGATGCGGCCACGAACTTCCCCGTACCGATCAGGGTGAGGAAGCCCGGCACGATCGACTGCTTCAGCGCCAGCGTCGGCTGGTAGGCGAGCAGATTCCCGGACCGGATCGTCAGGTTCCCGTTGTCCAGGTCGTAGGAGTTGACGTCGAAGGCACGGTCGGCGAGCAGCATCTTGCCGCTGCCCTCCGCCACCACCCACTCGCCGGCGTGCAGCGGCGAGTGGAAAGAGGTCCGCAGCAGGTGGTCGAGCCGGCCGTGGCCGATGCCGTTGAAGTCGATGCGCCCGTAATAGGCGATCATCTTCCCCTTCTGCAGGAACCACTGACTGCCCTTGAGCTCCACGCAGAAGGTGTATGCGTTGACGTTGTCGTCGCTCGGCAACGTCATCGGGTCGAAGACGACGGGACCGGTCACAGCTTCTCCTCCGAGGCCTGTACATACACCGCGCCACTGCCGCTCAGCTCCAGCTGGAAGGCCTCGCCCGAGCCGCGCCCCACCATGTCGCGCCAGCCCAGCGCGGTGGAGAGCTTGTTGCGTACGTCGCCGTGGTGCGCGACATACGCCTGCGGGTCCACATGGACCGCCCGGCCCGGAGTGATCGGGAGCTCGATCACTCCGCCGTGCGCCATGACGGCGACCGCGCCATGACCCTTGAGGGTCGTGGTGAACAGGCCCTGTCCGGTGACCTGCCCGCGCACCATGCCCATGACCCCGCCCTGCGAGCCCATGAACATCGTGCCCTGCTGCAGCGTCCCGTCGAAGGCGAGGAGCCGGTCCGCCTCGACATACAGCGTCTCGCCGGTCAGCTGGATCACCTGGATGTGATGGCCGCCGTGGCCGAACATCACCGTGCCGTTGCCCTCGACGGTCATCAGCGGAGTCGCCTCGCCCGCGACCCGCCGCCCGATCATCGACGCCAGTCCGCCCTGGCCGCCCTGCATGTTGGGCGTGAAGGAGACCTCACCGCGGTACGCGAGCATCGCGCCGCGCTGGCTGAACATCTTCTGGCCCGGGACGACCGTCGCCTCGACCATTTTTGAGTTGACTTCGCGGAACGGCATCAGACGTCCCCTCCGATGGTGTTCCGCTCGCTCGGCTGCACGTACACCAGACCGTCACCCTCGAAGCGGATCTGGAAGGCCTCGCCGCCGCCCTCGCCAAGGAAGGTCCGGAAGCTCACGCCGGACTGGAAGTCCTGCCGCAGATTGCCCTGGTGCGCGATGTACGCACCGGGGTCGACGGAGAGCGGGTACTGGGGCGTCACCCGCAGTACCACGGCCGGGCCGTCCGACATGATCGCCGCCTGGCCGTTGCCCTCGACGGTCGTGGTGAACAGGCCGTTGCCCGTCGCGCCGCCGCGCAGCCCGGTGAAGGTGGTCCCGGTACGCAGCCCGGCGTCGGTGCAGAGCAGATTGCTCGCCTCGACATAGAGCTTGTCGCCGTGCAGGTTCACCAGGTTGATCTGGGAGGCCCGGTCGGCGAAGAAGCAGGTGCCCTGCCCCTTCACCTCCATCATCACCATCTGCTCGCCGGTGAGACGGCGGGTGACCATCCCGCGGATGCCCTCACCGCCGCCGGACATCTTTTTGAACGCCATCTGGCCGTCGTAGGCGACCATCGAGCCGTTCTTCGCTTTGACGGCGTCGCCTGTCATGTCGACGGCGAGCACCTTGCTGCCTTGGAGTCGGAACGTTGCCACGGGGTGACGTTATCGGGCGCTACCCGGCACGAACAGGGTCCTTGAGGAGGATCTGCACCCTGAGAAAGGGGAGGGGCGAGGGGGTGCCACAATGGGCCGAAGCTTGTGCATGCGTTCACAAGAGCTAGGCCCGTGACAGACCCCTCCACCGAAGGTGCCCCCGTGGACATCAAGACCGCCTCCTCCCTCCACCGCCTCCGCCTGGTCTCCGCCCCGGAGGCCGTCTCCTTCCTCCTGCTGCTCGTCTGCTCGGTGCTCAAGCGCACCACGGAGTTCAACGCGGTCCCGGTGATGGGCGCGATCCACGGCGTGCTCTTCATCCTGTACGTGCTCTTCTGGCTGGACGCCTGGAAGCGCACCAAGTGGGACCTGAAGACGGCGGCGCTCTACTTCGTACTGTCCGTCCTCCCCTTCGGCGGCTTCGTCGCCGAGCGCAGGCTCAGGCGCGCGGCCGATGACGAGGTCATCGCCGCCCGCGCCCGGCGCGAGGGCAAGGTGAACGCATGATCGTCGCTTTCTCCGTCACGCCTCTGGGCGTCGGTGAGGAGGTCGGTGAGTACGTCGCCGACGCCGTCCGAGTCGTACGCGAATCGGGTCTTCCCCACCGCACGGATGCGATGTTCACCTCGATCGAGGGCGACTGGGACGAGGTGATGGACGTCGTCAAACGCGCCGTCGCCGCGGTCGAGGCCAGGGCCCCGCGCGTCTCCGTCGTCCTCAAGGCGGACATCAGGCAGGGCGTCACCGACGGCCTCACCTCCAAGGTCGAGACGGTGGAACGCCACCTCTGCGCGCCGGAGGACCGAAGAGCGAGACAGGGCTGACCGCCATATGACCACTCGGTAGGGTCGGTGCCGTGCCCAAACCGCTCAGCCTTCCCTTCGACCCCATCGCCCGAGCCGACGAGCTCTGGCGGCAGCGATGGGGCCCGGTGCCCTCGATGGCAGCGATCACCTCGATCATGCGCGCGCACCAGATCCTGCTCGCCGAGGTCGACGCGGTCGTCAAGCCGTACGGACTGACCTTCGCGCGCTACGAGGCTCTGGTGCTGCTCACCTTCTCCAAGGCCGGTGAGCTGCCGATGTCCAAGATCGGCGAGCGCCTGATGGTCCACCCCACCTCGGTCACGAACACCGTGGACCGCCTGGTCAGGTCCGGCCTGGTCGCCAAGCGGCCGAACCCGAACGACGGCCGCGGCACCCTGGCGTCCATCACCGACAAGGGCCGGGAGGTCGTCGAGGCGGCCACCCGCGATCTGATGGGGATGGACTTCGGGCTCGGTGTGTACGACTCCGAGGAGTGCGGGGAGATCTTCGCGATGCTGCGCCCGCTGCGGGTCGCCGCGAGCGACTTCGACGAGACGTAGCCCGCACGACCCGCCCGAAGATCGCCCTTTGCGTCCGGTTACGCTCGTGCCATGAAGTCGAATGTGCTCTCCCGTTACCGGGTGATGGCGTACGTCACCGCCGTCTGGCTGCTGGTCTTCACCGCGGCGATCATCCTGAAGTACGGGTTCCATGTCGGCGACACCATGCTGATCTCCCAGATCCACGGTGTGCTGTTCATCATCTACGTCGTCTTCGCCTTCGATCTCGGCTCCAGGGCGAAGTGGCCGCTCGGCAAGCTGGCGTGGGTGCTGGCCGCGGGATGCATCCCTGTGGCCTCCTTCTTTGTCGAGCCGAAGATCACCCGCGAGATCCGTCCGCTGCTCGCGGACGTTCCCGCGACCGCGGAGGCGTAAGGCCCCGGACCGCCCCGAGCGAGGCTCGTGGCGCGGTGACATCTGCTGCTCCGCAGCGTGGCCATCGACATTTACTAGGACGTCCTAGTAAATTGGAAGCATGGACGCTGACGCCATCGAGGAAGGCCGCCGACGCTGGCAGGCCCGTTACGACAAGGCCCGCACGCGGGACGCCGACTTCACCACGCTCTCCGGCGACCCGGTCGAGCCGGTCTACGGGCCACGGCCCGGGGACACCTACGACGGCTTCGAGCGGATCGGCTGGCCGGGGGAGTACCCCTTCACCCGCGGCCTCTACCCGACCGGCTACCGGGGCCGCACCTGGACCATCCGCCAGTTCGCCGGCTTCGGCAATGCCGAGCAGACGAACGAGCGCTACAAGATGATCCTGGCCAACGGCGGCGGCGGGCTCTCCGTCGCCTTCGACATGCCGACCCTGATGGGCCGCGACTCCGACGATCCGCGCTCGCTCGGCGAGGTCGGCCACTGCGGCGTGGCCATCGACTCCGCCGCCGACATGGAGGTCCTGTTCAAGGACATCCCGCTCGGCGACGTCACCACCTCGATGACGATCTCCGGACCGGCCGTCCCCGTCTTCTGCATGTACCTGGTCGCCGCGGAGCGGCAGGGCATCGACCCGGCCCTCCTCAACGGCACGCTCCAGACGGACATCTTCAAGGAGTACATCGCGCAGAAGGAGTGGCTCTTCCAGCCCGAGCCGCATCTGCGCCTCATCGGCGACCTGATGGAGCACTGCGCGCAGGGCATCCCCGCGTACAAGCCGCTCTCGGTCTCCGGCTACCACATCCGCGAGGCGGGCGCGACGGCCGCGCAGGAGCTCGCGTACACGCTCGCCGACGGCTTCGGTTATGTCGAACTGGGCCTGAGCCGCGGCCTGGACGTCGACACCTTCGCGCCCGGGCTCTCCTTCTTCTTCGACGCGCACCTCGACTTCTTCGAGGAGATCGCCAAGTTCCGCGCGGCGCGCAGGATCTGGGCCCGCTGGATGAAGGAGGTGTACGGCGCCAAGACCGACAAGGCACAGTGGCTGCGCTTCCACACCCAGACCGCCGGCGTCTCGCTGACCGCCCAACAGCCGTACAACAACGTCGTCCGAACCGCGGTCGAGGCCCTGTCCGCGGTCCTCGGCGGCACCAACTCCCTGCACACCAACGCCCTGGACGAGACCCTGGCCCTGCCCAGCGAGCAGGCCGCGGAGATCGCCCTGCGCACGCAGCAGGTGCTGATGGAGGAGACCGGCGTCGCCAATGTCGCCGACCCGCTGGGCGGTTCCTGGTACGTCGAGCAGCTCACCGACCGCATCGAGGCGGACGCCGAGAAGATCTTCGACCAGATCAAGGAGCGCGGCCGCCGGGCACACCCGGACGGCTCGCACCCCATCGGCCCCATCACCTCCGGCATCCTGCGCGGCATCGAGGACGGCTGGTTCACCGGCGAGATCGCCGAGTCGGCCTTCCGCTACCAGCAGGCCCTGGAGAAGGGCGACAAGCGGGTCGTGGGCGTCAATGTCCACCACGGCTCGGTCACCGGCGACCTGGAGATCCTGCGGGTCAGCCACGAGGTCGAGCGCGAGCAGGTACGGGTCCTGGCGGGCCGCAAGGCCGGCCGCGACGACGCGCGCGTGCAGTCGGCACTGGAGTCGATGCTGACCGCCGCCCGGGACGGCTCGAACATGATCGCGCCGATGCTGGAGGCGGTGCGCGCCGAGGCCACGCTGGGCGAGATCTGCGACGCGCTGCGGGACGAGTGGGGCACGTACACCGAACCGCCCGGCTTCTGACCGCAAAGAAGGCGGGGGGCGGCACGTCCCGCCCCCGCGCTTCGGCTCCGGAGGCTTCGGCTCCGGAGGCTTCAGCTCTGGAGCGAGGCCAGCCCCGACACCAGCAGCAGCGTGAAGCTGCGGGCCCACTCCTCGTCCACCGGCTCCGCGCTGACCAGCGCCCGGTGCACCACCGCGCCCGCGATCACATCGAAGATCAGGTCCGCGCTGCGGGCCGCCGCCGCCGGGTCCTCCTCGTACGGCAGCTCGCCACGGGCCTGGGCGCGCGCCCTGCCCTCCAGGACCAGCCGCTTCTGGCGGTCGACGATCGCCGAGCGGATACGGCCGCGCAGCGCCTCGTCCCGCGTCGACTCCGCGACCACCGCCATCAGCGCGGTCTTGGCCTCGGGCCGCGCGAGCAGCGCGGCGAACTGCAGCACCACGGCCTCCACGTCGGCCATCAGGCTGCCGAGATCGGGGAGTTCGAGCTCGTCGAAGAGTTCCGCCACGGCGTCGACGACGAGTTCGTTCTTGCTGGTCCAGCGGCGATAGAGCGTGGTCTTGGCGACGCCCGCGCGGGTGGCCACATCGCCCATCGTCAGCTTCGACCAGCCCATGTCGACCAGCGCCGCGCGGGTCGCGTCGAGGATCGCGGCGTCGGCTTCCGCGCTACGGGGGCGTCCTGTACGACCCGTTCGTGCGGTTCTGGGGCGGGTGTGGCTGCACATGACGGTGACCATACCGGCGGGTAGCCAATCCGCTGTGAGGCAGTTCACCGGAGGTTTCTCACACGCCGGACGGCTGATGCAGTTACGCTACGACTCGTAGCGAAAGCCTTGACCCGGCTGGAGCGACAACCACGGGCGCGGGTGGGGACCCGCGCCGATCTTGAGGAACGTTTTTCACATGCGCGCGCGGAGGGGGGAGGATGTACTCATGCAGCCTAGGAACATGTCCATGAGCGGCGTCGTCGACCTCGCCGCGGTGAAGGCGGCCGGTGAGGCCAAGGCGAAGGCGGAGCAGGCCCGTGCCGAGTCCGCCCGCCAGGGCGGCGGCGGTGCCGTGTCCCCCTCCAGCCTGGTGATCGATGTCGATGAGGCGGGCTTCGAGCGCGACGTCCTCGAGCGCTCCACCGAAGTGCCGGTCGTCATCGACTTCTGGGCCGAGTGGTGCGAGCCGTGCAAGCAGCTCAGCCCGCTGCTGGAGCGGCTGGCGCAGGAGTACAGCGGCCGTTTCGTCCTCGCCAAGATCGACGTCGACGCCAACCAGATGCTGATGCAGCAGTTCGGGATTCAGGGCATCCCCGCGGTCTTCGCGGTGGTGGCCGGCCAGGCGCTGCCGCTCTTCCAGGGCGCGGCCCCCGAGACGCAGATCCGTCAGACGCTGGACCAGCTGATCCAGGTCGCCGAGGAGCGCTTCGGCCTGACGGGCATCGCGGTCGACCCCGATGCCTTCCCGGACGAGGCGGCGGCCCCCGCCGCGGCGCCGCAGGGCCCGTACGACGCCCTGCTGGAAGCGGCCGTCCAGGCGCTGGACGCGGGCGACTTCGGCGGCGCCCGCCAGGCGTACAAGAACGTGCTGTCCGACGACCCCGGCAACACCGAGGCCAAGCTGGGCCTCGCCCAGGCCGAACTGCTCCGGCGCGTGCAGGACATGGACCAGCAGAAGGTCCGCCAGGAAGCGGCCGAGAACCCGGCCGACGCGACCGCGCAGATCGCCGCGGCCGACCTGGACCTGGTCGGCGGCCATGTCGAGGACGCGTTCGGCCGGCTGGTCGAGACGGTGCGCCGCACAGCGGGCGAGGACCGGGACGCTGCGCGGATCCGGCTCCTCGAGCTGTTCGAGGTCGTGGGCCCGGATGATCCGCGGGTGACGGCGGCGCGGTCGGCGCTCGCGCGGGTGCTGTTCTGAGAGATGTCTCGGCCATGTTTGAAAGTCCTGCGCTGAACATCCAGTTCCGCCAGGTCTGACGTTTTTTGCGGCGACGGCGCCGACGAGGCGCCGTCGCCGTTTTGGCGACACAGTGACAAAACACGGCCGCGCTTTACCAAAACTTGGTAATCGCACGAGCTGTTACTCGCAGTAAATCAACCCCATGGTTCTGTCCGCTTATTGGCGGCAATCTCCCCCTCCGGTTCACCCCCTCGCTGCACCCTGTGTGGCCGGACGACATCAGCCGGTCGTTGCGTGGTTATCAGGCCGTTACTAGTGAGTAACGAACCCTCTTGTGCCGCGGCCTGGAATGGACCACGATCGGCCACGCTCGGTCCAATACTTCACCAGCCCGGCCGCCGGCCGCGCCGCGGAATGTTGGGTCCCCACCGGGTGGGCCGGCGGCAGTGGCGCCGGTCGTGGACAGGGGGGTTCCTGCCGAACAGCAGGGCCTGTCCAGCAGGTTGTGCGTGATGCGTCAGGCGCGACCAGTGGTTGTCGCTCGGGGGTGATCGCCGGTGTTTCGGACGCAGCTAGCGCCTGAAAGTACAGGCGCTCTCCTTCCCGAGGACGTAGCACTTCTCCCACTCCCAAACGGGCCTGAGGTCCGGACCGGAGATGTACGTCCGAGAAGGAGGAAAGTCATGGAGTCAATGACTCGGGGCGGAACCAGATGGAAGCGGTTCGCCCTCGTCATGGTGCCCAGCGTGGCCGCAACGGCCGCGATAGGCGTCAGCTTGGCACAGGGCGCGCTCGCCGCGTCGTTCGCTGTGTCCGGCCAGGAGTTCAAGGTCACCGCCGGTACGCTCGTCGGTCATGGGTTCGCCCAGTACGGCGGCGTCGACATGGGGTACGCGGACCTGAAGGGTGACGGGAAGACCGCCCACCCTGTCGCGATCTCGACCTTCAAGAACGCCTCGATCACCAACATGTGCCAGTCGGTCGTCACCGACGTGCCGTTCGTCGGCAAGATCACGCTGAAGCTGACGGCGGGCGACAAGGGTACGGATGTCCAGGCGGACAAGCTCTACCTGGACGTGTCCGAGCTGGACGGTAACGCCAAGTTCGAGAACATCGACATCGGCGTCGCGGCCAAGGACACGGACAAGCCGGGCGTCGGCAAGGGCCCGGCCGTCAAGGACACTTCCATCCTGCCCAACGGCTTCGCTCAGCAGGCCGACGTGGCCACGCTGACCGGCGTCAAGCAGAAGGCGTGGGCGACCACTGCCGGCACCTTCGAGCTGAGCGGTCTGAGCATGCGCCTGCACAAGGGCGACGGCCCCAAGGTCGAGTGCTACTGACGGTCATCCCGTCCGGGCGGGCGGGGAAGCGTTCACAGCTTCGCCCGCCCGCCCAACTCTTTACACAGCAAAGCCAGTTCCAGGGAGCTGTTTTCCATGAGCGCCGAGTCTGCAGTGTCACCGGGGCGGGACGAGCACAAATTCCGCGCCATTCGACGGGGTTTCCGCACCTGGCGGGGTCAGCGGCCTTTCTGGGCGGGTCTGTTCACCCTGCTCGGCGGCATCCCCATCGCCTACATCCCGTACGCGACCTTCAAGCTCGGTCACATGACGCTCGCGATGCAGACCACCGCGGGTTCCGGCGCACTGATCATCGGCGTACTGCTGATCACGCTGGGCCTCACGATGTGGTTCCACCACATCGTCCGGGTCTTCGCAGGTGTCGCAACGATTCTGCTGGCGCTGGTCTCCATCCCGATCGCCAACATGGGTGGCTTCGTCATCGGCTTCCTGCTCTCCCTCATCGGCGGTGCGCTCTCGCTCTCCTGGGTCCCGGGGAAGCCCGTCGCAGAGTCGGCCCCGGCCGAGGACCCGTCGCCCGCGCCCGCTGAGGCACCCGAAGCGGAGCAGTGGTTCGACGACGGTGTGGCCGCGTACGAGACCAACAACGAAGTCAACGGCGGGAGGAACAGTGCCGGGTGATGTCACACCGCTGAGCATGGCGGGAGGCGATGGGTCGCAGGCCAGAAAGGGGCCGCGGCACGCGGCCCCCCGTAAGCCCCTGCTGACCAAGCTCCAGATGCCGGCCGGCAAGGCGATAGCCCTGGCAGCGATGCCCACCGCCGTTTTCCTCGGAATGGGCCTCACCCCCAAGCTGGCACTCGCCGAGGACAAGGACATCCCCTTCGCTCCGGGTCCGTGTGTGACCCGCTCGGACGAGCCGGCGGAGTCCGAGTCGCCCAAGGCGTCGGACTCGGCGAAGCCGTCCGAGTCGCCGTCGGAGAAGCCCGACCCGAGTGCCAGTGAGTCGACGGGCCACGAGCCCGCCGACGAGCCGACGCCGAGCGAGACCCCCACCGCGTCCGAGTCCCCGGACGCGAAGACGGGCGCGACGGCTCCGGCTCCCACCCCGACGCCGAGCGAGACCAAGACGACGAACCCGCTGGACCCGCTGGGTGTCGGCGACGCGCTCAAGGACCTGCTCGACGGCCCCGACGAGCCCACGGCCACCGCAACGCCGAGCGCGCCGGCGACCACCGCGCCCGCCGACGAGCCGACGTCGTCGACGAAGCCGACCACCGAGCCGTCCGAGAAGCCGTCCACGAGCCCCGTTGAGAAGGTCAACGAGACGGTGGACACGGCCAAGGACACCATCAAGGACGCGGCGGACAAGGCCGGAGCGACGACCGAGGAGCTGGACGACGCGGTCAAGGGCCTCGACCCCAAGAAGGACGAGGACATCCCGGACGGCGCCAAGCCGCGCTTCCCGTGCCCGACCGCCGACCCGAAGGCACTGGCCGCCGCGGACCTGGAGCCGGGTATCCCGCTGCTCCCGGACGACCCGTGGATCCTCGAGAGCTCGCTGCTCACCCTGAAGGGCCTGGACTACAAGGGCATCGTCGAGGTGAAGACGGGCAGCGGCAAGGTCAAGAAGGTGCTGAAGTTCACGGCTTCGGGCGTCGACATCAAGGACCTCCACCAGCTGGTGGTCGGCCCGAACGGCACGACGGCGCACGTCGAGGCGGACAAGGGCTCCACGTCGACGATCACCAACGGCACCGTGACGATGTACACGGAGGAGCTGAAGGGCAACCTCTTCGGCCTCATCCCGATCACGTTCAGCCCCGAGACGCCTCCGCCGCTGAATGTTCCCTTCGCCTTCTTCACCAACGTGAAGGTGACGCAGGCGGGCCAGTTCGGCGGGACGCTGACAGTGCCGGGCCTGCACAACTACTTCACCGGTGGCAGCAACTAGGACCATTCCGGGAGCCGCACAAAGGCTGTGGGCCGCACCCCTTGCCGGGGTTCGGCCCACAGCCGTTTTCCGTCCTTTGAGATGATCACAGGCATGAGCATCATGGATGTGCTGACGGACATGGCACAGACGGGCGGAGTGGGCGTCCTCAAGCCGGGAGCTTCACTGGACGGGGTGTCCGACGTACTCGGGCCCGCGGCCGAGGCGGACTA
This sequence comes from Streptomyces sp. SLBN-118, assembly GCF_006715635.1. Lineage (NCBI taxonomy): Bacteria > Bacillati > Actinomycetota > Actinomycetes > Kitasatosporales > Streptomycetaceae > Streptomyces > Streptomyces sp. SLBN-118. The sequence goes on along the minus strand of NZ_VFNP01000001.1, from coordinate 2,481,485 downwards.
CTTTCCTCAGGCCAGGCCGTCCTGGCCGCGAACGTTCCGCTACGGCGACATACGGCTGGAGGTCTGCCGCTGCCGCCTGATCCACCGTGTCGCCCTCAGCACCTGGACGGAATCGGTCGAGATCCCCACGACGTCCGCCGGTGTGACGGAAAGCGTCTCGCCGACCACCACGTTCGCGCAGTTGCGCGACGCGTTCGACCTGGCGGGCGTGGGCTGGGAGTTGGATCCGGAGCTGGACAGTGCGACCCAGTTCACCGTCGTCGTGGACCGGGAGCCGGTGCTGGTCCGCTTCACCTTCCACTGCGAAGCGGGATCCTTTGCGGTCGGCAGGAGTGGCGCCACGCTGCACAGCGCGATCTCCCGCGACGACGCCCACATGTGTCCCTGAGGACATGGCATGTGGGAGCGGGCCGGGCCGCCACAGCGGCCCGGCCCGCTCTGCCGGCTCCTGCACCGGCTTTCCGCTTCAGATCTAGCCGGCAGCCTTCTGCTCGCTGATGGCCTTGAGAGCCCGGACGAGGCGAGCGAGCTTCGGCGCGAAGTTCGTCTTGCAGCCGAACTTCAGGGCCTTGCGCTTCTTGCCCGGCTCCAGGCTTTCGTTGTACTTCCTGTTCTGTTCGTCCTGATTGAAGATGTGCATCGCGTCGGTTGTCTTCGAGATCAGGTCCTCGCGAAGAGCGTCGTCGTCGATGATGGCCTGGATGGTGGCCTTGATCTCCGCTTCGGTCGGGAACTGGCCGTTGGCGGACCGGATCGCGGTGCCCATGATCCCGCCCTTGAGGTGCGTGGTTTGGATACCCACCTCGGCGCCGTTGAGCAGGTTGATGTGCGCTCCCTTCTTGCTGCACCAGTCGTCGTCGACCGGTGAGGCGTGCTTGACGCCGCAGAAGCGCTTCTTCTTCCCAGCCGCCTTGGCGCTTGCGGCGCCCTTGACCGAGGGAGCGGCCTTGGCGCTCCTGGCACCGGGGCTCTGCACGACATCCGAGAACAGATCGGCGGCATCAAGGACGCACTCGCCGAGATCGCTCTTGCGGTACTTCTCGACGATTTCCCTGAGCGCCTTCAGGATCTTCTTGCCCCAGCGGGCCCTCTCGAAGAACTTGGCGACACCGCTGACCACGGCCACGATGGCCTTGCTGACGGCAGGGAGTTTGCCGACCATCAGAACCAGGCTGCCGACGTCGACGAGCGACCAGAGGCAGCTCTCGATGTCGCCTTCCGCGAAGCAGCGCTTGACGTTGTTGACGCCAAGGAGTTCGAGAAGGATCTCGCCGCCGTTCTCCGTTATCCACTCGATGACGGTCTTGTTGGCGGCTGCCAGTGCCTCGCGGAACTGGTCGACACACTGCTGGCCGCACTGCGCCCGAAGGATTGCTTCGTCCTCGGCGCTCAGCCCGGGCTCGGTGGCACCTCCGGCACCTGTGTCGCCGGACTCCATCGCAGCCTTGCGAGCCTCCTCGAGCCGCTTGCGCTCGTCGGCTTCCGCCCGGTCGGCCGCCGAGTCCGCCTCCTTGGCCGCCCCGTCCGCGTTCTTCGCCGCGGTCTCGGCCGCCGTGGCATCCGTCTCCGCCTTGGTGGCGGTGGCATCGGCGCTCGCAGCGTCCTTCTCCGCGGCACTGGCCGAGGAACGGGCGCTCGCGGCGTCCCGTTCGGCGTCGGTGGCCTCACGGTCCGCCGCTGCGGCCTCCGACTCGGCGTCCGTCGCCGCGTATCCGGCGTAAACCGCGTCCGTACCGGCCTGCTGGTCGTACTTCTGAGCGTTGAGGTCGGCCTTCTTCGCGGCGGCGGCAGCCTTCTCCGCCTCCGCGGCCGAGGCTCGTGCTGCCGCGACGGAGGCCAGTGCCTTGGTCGCGTCCGCTGCCGCGGCCGCAGCCGCCTGTGCCGCGATCTTGGCGTCTCCGGCGGCCTTGTCGGCCAGCGCCTTGGCATCGGCCGCGGCCTTCGCGGCCTCGTCCGACTTGGCCTTTGCGGCGGCAGCCTGCTGCTCGGCCATCGTCTTGGACGTCTGCCCGACGAGGACCGCGAAGGCGGCGGAGGAATCGGTCTCCTGGTAGGGGGCACCGAGCGAGATGGCCTCGTTCGAGGCCTTGGTCACAGCTGTCGCAGCATCACGCGCAGCGGTGGCGGCCTGACCCGCCGCGAACGCGAAACCGGCCGTCTTGGCGGCCCAGGCGGCCGTCTGGGCCGCCTCGGCCTTGGCCGCTGTTGCTTCCTGGCGCGCATTGACCGCCGCCGCCTGGGCCTTCTTGGCCTCGGCCTCGGCGTTCTTGGCATTCACCCTGGCAGCCGCAGCCGCGTCGATCGCCTCGGCTGCTGCAGCGTGTGCGGTCGCGGCAGCCGCGTGCGTGGTCATGTATGCCGACCAGGCACTGTCGGCGGCGGCTCGCGAGCGTGACGCCGCCCCCTCGGCCCGGGTGGCAGCCGCACGCGCGTTCACGGCCGCGGTGGATGCCTCGTTGGCGGCGGAGCGTGCGCGGGTGGCCGCGTCGGCAGCGTCATTCGCCGCGCTCCGGGCTTCGGTTGCCGCCTCGCGGGCCTCCCCGGCCGCGGATGTGCCATTCGCTTTGGCAGCTGCCGCTTCCAGGGCGGCGGCGCGCGAAGCCGTCGCCTTCTTCTCCCGCTCGGCATCCACGGCGGCATCGCGGGCCAAGTAGGCCTCCGCTTCCGCCTCTTCGGCCTCCTCGCGCTTGCTCGCCGCCGTCGCGCCCGCCGATTCCGCCGCCGTACGAGCCCGTCCCGCAGCGTCGCGCTCCGTGCCCGCCCGTTGCTCGGCTGCCGCGGCCTTCTCGCGCTCACGCGTGGCCGCCGCATGTTCCCGCGCCGCGTTCGCCTTCTCCGCCTCGGCGATCCCGCGCTGCTTCTTCGCCTCGGCCGCGCCGGTCTGTGCGGTCTTCTCCGCAGCCTCCGCCGTGGCCTGCGCTTTCTTCGCCTTCGTCGCGTTGGCCGCGGCTTCCTTCGCCTGCGCGTCCGCCGCGGCAGCCGCCGACTTGGCCTGCGCCGCAGCCTCCTGCGCGGCGGCCTTACGGAACGCGGTGTTCAGCGCGTGCGACTGGGTTTTGGCCAGGGCAAGCAGCGCCTCGCTGTCGGCCGCCGTCGCCTTGGCCGCGTTGGACGCGGTCAGCGCGGTCTTCGCGGCCGCCTGCGTGGCTGCGTACGACGCCTTGGTGACCTGCACCGCCTGCTGGCCGTACGTCAGTCCGCGGCCACGAGGGGTCTTGGCCGCGTCCGCGATGGTCCAGGCCGCGCTCTGCGACGCGGTGGCCTTGTCGGCCGCCGTCTTCGCCGCGGCCACAGCCTTGTCGGCGATCGGGACCTGCGCGGCCGCGGCCTTGCGGGCCGCGGTCAGGTCGGCCGCCGCCTTCGTGAACACGGCCGGCTTCGGCTTGAGGATGCTGCCGGGCTGGGCAGCCCAGTACTTCTGCCAGTACAGAATCTGGTCGGCCTGCCAGGCCTGACGGATCGCCTCGACCATCGCCTCGGTCGCGGCGCGGGCCTGCTTGGAGGCCTCCATCTCCGCCGTGACGATCTCGGTCCGCTGCTTGGCCTGGGCCGCGTACTCCGCCTCCCACTCGGTGTGGGCTTCGAGCACCACACCGGTCAGCGCGCGATAGTGGTCGATCGGGTTGTCGCTGTCACAGGCCGCCCACGCGATCTTCAGCTGCTCGACCTCGGAGCGGTACTCCGGCGAGTCCGGCTCCGGGGCCTTCTTCAGGAATCCGCCGAACCGCAGGAACGTGGCGATGTCGTTCGCCGAGCCCGGGGTGCCCTTGCCGCCCACGCCGAACAACTCGTCGCCCGCGAAAGGCTTGTAGGCCTTGCCGAAGTCGTCGCCGGTGGTGTCGAAAGCCTCGAAGACCTCCTTGGCCTTGTCCAGGGAAGCCTTGCCGGGCAGCGGCTTGGCCTCCTCGAACGTCTTGTAGTAGAGGTCGCGCTGCTTGCCGAAGGTGAAGGCGAGGATGTCCCCACCGAACTCCGGCGCGTGGTAGTCCCGTCCGCCGACGGAGTTCTCGTGGGCGTAGGGCTTGTTGGTCTCGTTCAGCTTGGCCTGGCGGGCCCTGAATGCCTCGCCGTAGGTGGTGCCCGCCTCTTTGTCCCGGCCCAGGGCCTGCCCGAGCGGCCCGAGGTTCCAGTCTTTGATGGCGGCGTGGACATCCGCGTCCGTGCCCGACAGCGCGTTGTTCGCGACTGTCTTCAGCTCCGGACCGCCGTAGTGCACGCCGCGCGACACCTGGCAACGGTCCTTGCGGGCCTGCGCGCCCAGACTGATCCGTATCGTCCGCTCGTACGGGTTGGTCGGGTTGTCCCCGGGCTCGTCCGCCTGGGCGGGTACCGCGGACACCAGACCCACCAGGATCGAGGACGCGGTGGCAAGGGCGGTGCCGGCGATCCCCCGTGCCCAGGCGCGTCTGGCGCGCCTGTTTCTCGGCAGAATTCTTCTTCGCACTTCTCAGCCTGTCTTCTCGGCAAAAGGTCGGCCCAGGAAGGAAGCGCAGAACAGGGAACCCGTGTGGTCTGACGGGTGATCAAAAGTGCTCTGGTCAGAGCGAAAACCCCAGGATGCACACTCTTTGGGCACACCCTCCCCCCACCTTCCCCCCGAAGGCGTGTTGATCATTCCATAGGGGCCGGGCACCGAAAAGGGCGGGGGAGGCCTCGGCCGTGGTCCACCTGAGGACGTGAGACGCGCGTGCCCGTGGCTGAGGAAACGTCCGGAGCCGTCACGTCGCAGCGGCTGTCTCAGCGACCTGGGCGCGGTCTTCGTGACATCCCTCCGTCGCGCAAGGGTTGCTTATCAGTCAACTTCCAGGCCGAGAAGCATCGTCGCCTCCACTCCGCCTTCACAGTAGTGACACAGGTAACCCCCGTCGTGACCACGGGATTTGCGCACGCCGGGTCGAGAGGACTCCTGCAACTGCCTCGCGTCATGGGCTCTGGACGCAGCTGCGCGTCGGTGACCGACTGCGCACCCCGGACGGCTCCGTCCGGGCGGTGACCGCCCTCCGTGACCGTTCGGGCCTGTCCGCGCATCGTCTACGACCTCACGGTCGACGACCTGCACACGTTCTTCGTGCGCACCTCGGGTCAGCGGCGCGACGACGTGATGGTCCACAACTGCTTGAACCTCACGCTGCACGAGGGAGACCGGGGCGCTCACACGATCAGGGACCATGTGACCATCAGGCCGCAGGACGCCGTTCAGAAGCGATCGACGACCTGGCGAAGAACCCCAAGCACCCGGGAGCGACCGGTGTCTGGGCGGACCTCGCAACGGCCCAGGCCTCCGTGGACGCGGGCTTCGCAAAGTGGTACGCCAGCCACCGGTCCGAGCTGGAAACGTGGATGAAGAACACACCCAAGGACTCGGAGAGCCCTCTGCACCTCAAGTCGTTCAGAATCCAACGGGACACCCCGGGCTCGCTGGGGACCCTCTACCCAACCACCGGCGTCGCGCACGCCCGTCCGGCCGGGAACTGGGTCTCGATCACTCTCAAAGGTCCAAGCACAAGCCCGGGTACATGGTCTACACGTCGCACCCGGAGTGAGAGTGACCTGGTAATGGATCGCAAGGACATTTGGATCGATTTCGGCTTCAGTGGCCTCACCAAGTGGTTCGGCAGCCCCTGGGCCGGCGAGTACACCCCGCTGGAGATCGTCGTGATGGCCGCCGACTGGGAGGAAAGTGCCTACGCACCCACCCTCCTGGACGACGCCGTCACACTGCTGCAGTCGCCGCTTCTCACCAGGGAGATCGACATCCTGTGGTGTGCGGCCGTGGGCATGCGGTTCGCCCCGGACGAGCGATGGGTGGACGGACGCGACTGGCTCGGCCAGATCGTGGACGTCTGTGAGGAACGCATCCGCCGGGACGAATCGCGATTCGATGTCCTCCCTCCCGCGCCCGTCTGCGATCCGGAACTGAGGGATGCGGTCCTCGCCGAGGTGCGAACCCTCGCACCGGGGCTGGAGCGCGCCACCGCCGGTCACCCCTACCGAAGTGTGCCGGAAGTGGTTCCTGCGCTGGAACGGCTGGTCACCGAGGTCGACCCCGACCTCGGGTTCCGGCTCTTCCTGCGGGTCCTCAAGGCGTACGTGATTTACATCACCGAGGTTCAGCACCTCCGGTACCGCGAGCTGGGCGAGAGATTCGGGTACAACGAGTTCGTTGTCGATGAAGGCACTCTCCAGGTCATGCCTCATGCGGACTGACTGCTGAGCACTACCACCGAGGGCGGTATCCCGGTCTTCCACGGGTACCGCCCTCGGGTCTTCGTCATCCGCTGTCCGTAGCGCTCACCGACGCGCGCTTCGACCTGGCCGAGAAGACAGACGGCATGCGGGACTCATTGTGCGGGAAACGATCAGACGAGACCGCCCTCGGCGGAGGCCGTGACGAAGGCCGTGAACGCGGCGGGGGTGACGGTGAAGGCGGGGCCGTCGGGGTTCTTGGAGTCGCGGACGGCGATACGGCAGGATTGGGCGGCGACCTCGATGCAGTCGCCGCCGGTGTCCCCGCTGTAGGACGACTTGCGCCAGGCGGCGGTGCCGAGCGGGGCGCACTCGATGCACTGGCCGCCAGTGTCACCGCTGTACGACGACTTACGCCACCGTGCGCCCGTCAGGTTCTGCTTGGTCCCCATAGCGCTCCTCCATTACGCGGGCGATGAGTGCCGCCGAATCCTCCACGGAGAGCGCGGCGGCCTGCAAGTGATCGTAACGGAGCGAACCTTCCCTGAGAGCTTGCGGATTGGCCGTCATATGTCCCCGGACGAAGTCCTCGGTATAGACGAGGTCCGGGTCGTCCTCGAACCGCAGAAGGTTGAACGAGCCCATCTGCCCCGCATGGGCACCCGCCTCGAAAGGCAGGATCTGCACCTGTACCCACTCGCGCCCACGCAGGCCCAACAAGTGGGTGAGTTGGTTCCGCATGACGTCCCGGCCGCCGACCTCCTGGTGAAGTACGGCCTCACTCAGCACCACCCAGCTCAGTGGCGGGTTCTCGCGCTCCAGAATCCGCTGCCGCTCCATCCGCGCCGCGACCCGTGCATCGAGGTTCCCCTCGGTCCGGACGCCGAGAACCGCACGCGCATAGTCAGACGTCTGCAACAGGCCGTAGACCAACTGCGCCTGGAACGTGGAGATATACGCCGCCTTCGCCTCCATCTCCGCGTACGCCTGGAACCAGCTCGGCAACTGGCTCCGCAGCACCAGCCCCACCAGCCGGGAGAACACCCCGCCCGTTCCCAGCGCCGCGTCCACCCGTTCCGAGAAGTCCCGCGTCGGCACCTTCCTCGCCGTCTCGATCTGGCCGACCAGTGACGCCGTACAGAAGACGCTGACGCCCAGCTCGCCCTGCTTGAGCCCGGCGTCCTCTCTCAGGCGACGCAGTTCGGAGCCGTAGTAGTCCAGCGGCGATGCGCTGGGATCGAGATCGCGGATGTTGACCACGCGGCGGTCACCCCCAAGCTCACGCCTCGCGGCGTACGTTTCCGGTCATAGCCGAGCGTAAGCGCGCCACTCCGCTCTGGTGACATAAATCACGCAACTGACTTCTCGTCAGCGCCGACTGACCACTGCTGCAGCGCGGGCTTCACGGTGGGTACACACTCCGCGCGGCATCTGCGGCGCATCCTGCAGGCGTTCCTGACCCGCTGGGCGGCGCCCGGCCTGAGCGACGCCGCCGAGCTGGCCTCGTCTCTCAGTTGGCCACCTGTTCGCCTGTCATGCCGCGCGCCGATGGCGGGAAAGGCTGTCCGGGGCGAGCTCGATGTGCGACAGCCGGGGGAGGTGCGGGTGGGCCATGGAGGAGATGTGCCTACATCCGCACATCAGTTCCAAAAACCTTTCCTATTCGGGGACTCTGCGCTCTAGGGTGATCACGCTGTGGTCGCATGACCCGGCGCGCGGGCGTCGGGGGGCGGCCGTTGTGCAGCGACCCTCCATGTGCCCGCGCAGGTAACTCCTGTGAGGACCCTCCACATTCATGTTCAGACATCTCAGCCGCCCGGTGTGCCGGGCGGTGATCTATGCGGTGGGCTTCGCCATCGCGATAACCACCGTCCTCGTGGCCAGGGCGGCGCCGCCCTTCCGTGACGACCGGGCGGACAACGCGGCCGCGCAGGCCACCCAGGCTGCCCCGGGCCCTGTGATGTTCCCACTCTTCGGCCGCAAGGCCGGCCGTCTCTACGACTACGAGCCCAAGGGCACCGGTGGGGTCAAGCCCCTCGTCGACATGGGCGGCGGCTGGGCCGAGGTGAACGCCTTCGTCCAGGCCAACGTTTCTGAGAACGGCACCGGCAACGACCTGTACCACCGCACGGGTACCACGCTCTACTACACCGCCGAACACGGAAACGACAGCAAGGTCATCGGCGGCGGCTGGGACCAGTACAGCCTGCTGGTGTCCGTAGGCAATATGGGCGGCGCCACCGATCCCGACATCGTCGCCCGTCATACCGACGGCACGCTCTGGCTCTACCAGGGCAAGGCAGACGGCTCCCTGGTGGCGCGGATCCGCATCGGCACCGCCGGCTGGAACGGGATGAACGCCCTGGCCGGACGCGGCGATTACACCGGTGACGGTAAGGCCGACCTGATCGCTCGTGGTACCGACGGAACCCTCTACATCTACCCCGGCACCGGAAACGCCGCACAGGACGCGGCACTTGGCAGCCGGATCACTGTCGGCAAAGGCTGGGAAGCGTACAAGTCGATTGTCTCCAGCGGCGACAACGACGGCGACGGCAAGACCGACCTCATCGCCAGCGACAGCGCCGGCTCGCTGTGGCTCTTCAAGGGCACCGGCAACGCGACCGCTCCCTTCGCCCCCCGGGTCCAGATCGGGACCTCCGGTTGGGGCTCCTTCGACACGCTCTTCTGACAGGACGGCTGAACTGGCATGAGCAGCAACGCACATCCGCCCAGACGCCGCAGAGTCGGCAGATGGTCGAGACTTCTGGCCGCCACAGCCCTGGCCACCTCGCTGGCCGTCACCGTTTCCGGCAGTGGGCTGCAGACCCCGCCCGCTGACACCGACTTCCTCAATGCCGCGGCGACCGACGCCCAGGACGTTCCCGAGGGCTTCAACCTGGAAGAGGCGGCCAAGGTCCGCCAGGACCAGTGCCGCCTCAACTACATCCTGCGCAAGGGCGGCGCAGAGATGAAGGCGATCGCCCGCGGGGGCCTCGCCGGTACCGACGAGGAGCTGCACGCGGCGGCAGCCTCCGATTACTGGGACCCCACCCCGCTCTCCCTTGCGTACGACAAGGACCACCAGCACGCCCTCGACAAGCTGCACGAGCTCAACCCCGGGCGCCAGAAGGCATGGCAGGACCAGCTCAGCAGCTTCCCTGGGTTCTGGGACGTCCCGGGCTACGACTATGAGCCTCCGGGTAACCCCGGCGACGACCAAGGCACGATCTTCTGGCAGACGGGCCTCACTGGCTGGATCGCAGACCAGTTCTGGACCTCGGAGGGTGATTTCTACGAGGACATGACGCCTCCGGCGAGCAAGGAGTCCGTCGACGCGGTCACCTCCATCGCCACCACGCGGTACTACCCGGCGGTTTACGAGACGTACGAGGACCGCAAGGCGTGGGAGGGCATGACGTTCATGCACCCCATGTACGCCGATGACGCGCGGATCTTCCTTCAGAACGGCGGGTTTCCGACGACGGCGCCCGACCCGGACTCGATGGAGTTCCGGATCGATGTCGAGAACCTCAAGGCGCGCTTCGCCTCTTGTGCCAGCCACAACCCGTACGACCCGCACAAGGTCCTCGGCGCCGAGGCGGCCACCGCTTCCGTGGAGTGGCAGAACGAGCTCACGGGCCAGAAGGCTCAGCGTGAGACGATCATGACCGCCGAGGCGCAGGCCAACAAGGCCTTGCAGACGGCGTCTCAGGCCATGGGTGAGGCCCTCGGCCAGTCGATGATCGCCAGTCGCCTCACGCAGTGGCGGGCGTACTGGACGACGCAGGACCCTGCCAAGAACACCGACTACCCGACGGCGGCCACGCTCGCCGAGGTGAACAAGCGGATCCTCAACGCGCAGGCGCGCGCCACCGGCCGCCTGTACGTCACCTCCCGCGCCGTCGTCGACGCCAAGGCCCAGGAAGCGAAGGTCGACAAGTCGCAGGCCGAGGCGTACGCCGTCGCCGACGCCGCGGGCCAGCCGCGCGGCCGCGGTCTGATGTACGGGCAGCAGGCAGCCCAGATAACCAAGGCTTCGGCCGCGGCCACGGTGGCCGCGGCCAAGGCCACCGAGACCGCGCTGAACGCGACGCGCGCATCCGCGGCCGATGCCAAGACCCTCAACGCGCTGGCGATGACCCAAGCTCACGCCGCCAAGGCGGAGTTCCGCCGCAAGGCCGCCGAGGAGGCCGCCGTCCAGGCGAAGGCCGCCGCGGACGGTGCTGCGGCACAGGCGGTCAAGGCCGCCGAGAACGCTTCCAAGGCGAAGGCTGCCCAGCTCAGGGCCGAGGCAGCGGAGCAGACCGCGAAGACCGCGGCCGCAGACGCAGCCGCCAAGCGGGCCAAGGCCGAGGCCGAGCGCGACTACGCCAAGTCCCAGAAGGAACTGGCGGAGTCCGAGCGCGGAAAGGCCGCGGCTGCCGAGACCAAGGCGCAGTCCGAGCGGCAGGTCGCGGCGGACCAGCTTGCGGCGGCACAGAGTGCCGGAGCCACCGCGGCGAGCAAGAAGGACGACGCGCTGGCGGCCGAGGGCAGGGCGAGGACGGCTCGCAACGGAGCCCTTGAGGCCGAGCGCAGGCGGGACACCCTGACCGCGAAGGCCGAAGCCGCGGAGGCACTCCTTGCAGCCGTGGAGGGGACCGAAGCGGCAATCGAGGCCCGTGCGGCCGCCACCAAGGCACGTACCGCGGCGAACAATGCTACTGCCGCTGCCACGTCTGCCCGGTCCGCGGCCGACGACGCGACCGAGGCGGCGACCAACGCCCGTGCCGCGGCGACCCGTGCGGATGGCGCAGCCAAGCGTGCCCAGGCGGCGGCCGATGGTGCGAAGCGAGACGTAGCCATCACCGAGGCATCGGTGAAGAAGGCACACGCGGCGGCCGCCGACGCCATCGACGCGGCGGACGCGGCGAAGTGGAATGCCATCACAGCGAAGGCGGAGGCCCAGACCGCCAAGCAGAAGGCAGCTGAGGCCAAGGGGCATGCGGTCGTGGCCCGTTCGGAGGCCGTGCTGGCCGGTGCCGACGCAATCCGTACCGCGGGCTACGCGTACGCCACCGCTCAGGCGGCCACGGCCGCCCGTGATTCGGCGGCGCAGGTCGTCAAGCCGGCCAACGACGCCATCGAGCTGGGCTCGCCGTACAAGGAAACGGACTCCTCGGCCGGCCTGGCCGTACTGACCGGGCAGGCCGCGAAGACCGCGGCCGAGCAACAGGCGGCGGTTGCGAAGGCCAAGTCCGAGCAGGCCGCGAAGGCTGCGGCCCTGGCGAAGGAGCTGGCCGCAAAGGCGAGCGCGGACGCCAAGGCGGCGGCGGAGGCGGCAGCCAGTGCCGCGGGCTCTGCGGCGAATGCCGCCAAGTCGGCGGAGCAGGCTCAGGCCTCCGCCAGCGCGGCGGATGCCTCGGCCAAGGCAGCGAAGAGGTCCGAAGCCAACACCGTCGCGTACAACCAGCAGGCCACCGAGGACGCCGAGGGCGCACAAGGCGCGGCCGACTCAGCGGGCAGTTACGCCTCGCAAGCCGATGCTGCCGCGACTGACGCCGAGCGGGATGCCGCCTCTGCCCGCAGTGCGGCCACTGCGGCGGAGACGGACGCGAGCACGGCACGCGGTGTCGCCGACCAGGCCGAGCGGGACGCGACCACGGCCGAGGCGGCTGCGGCGAACGCCCGCAACCTGGCGGTGGAGGCTGCGCAAGCGGCGATCCGCACACAGACGGCTGAGGTTGAGGCCCAGCAGGAGCAGGAGCGGTCCGGCAGCGGCCCGGCAGGCGTCGACGGCGTCGTGATGCGCCCCAGCGACGACTCCAAGGTCGACATCAATCCCAAGAGCGACTGCGTCGGTAGCCACAGTGGGGGCCAGATCGGCTGCGAGGTCGATCTGGAGTACCACGTCTACGGCGAGATGGACTTCTATCTTGAGACGTGCCCGCTGCCGGGGGTCTCGCGCCCGAACTGCGGCAGCAGCATCAAGCGCGACTACCTCACGAGCTCGCCGCTGGACGTTACGTTCCGCGAGGACAAGGTCCACGTCGACGGGCTGGAGCTGACCGAGTCCGTCCTTAAGTCGCTGGCCTGGGCTGCGGTCAAGGACATCGTTGACTGCGCGCACCTCAAGCTGAGCGGCTGCCTGTGGCTCGCCGGCAGCATCATCATTCCGGAGCTGCTGTTCCGGGCGGTCGCGGCGGCATTCGTCGTGCGCATGGCGATGGTGAACGGAGCCCGGTTGAGCACAGCCATCTGGGGCCTGCGCGGCTCAGGGCTGAGTGCTTCGGCGGTCGCCAACTTTGAGCGGGCGGCGGGTGAGGCGCTCGTTGGGAAATGCTTCCCGGCCGGCACAAAGGTCGCGACAGAGAGCGGTCCGAAACCCATCGAGCAGATCAAGGTGGGGGATCGGGTCTGGTCCACCGATCAGGTGACAGGGCGGAAGTCACTGCAGAGGGTCCTCAAGCTGTTCGACCGCACGGTGGACCAGCTCGTGCGGATCAAGACGGCCGGGGGAGAGGTCGAGGCCACCGACACCCATAGATTCTGGGTTCAGGACCGCGGCTGGGTGGAGTCCCGCAACCTGCGGGCCGGTGACGAATTCCAGACGAAGGCTGGTGCCAGCGAGCGGGTGCTCAGCACGTCCCTGGTCAAGGGGAAGACGCGGGTCTTCAACTTCGAGGTCGAGAGCAGCAACACGTATTACGTGTACTCGGGTTCGACGCCCGTCCTCGTCCACAACGAGTGCCTCGAAACGCTGATCAAGGACCTTGTTGCGGACGGGGAACACATCTTCCTCGGGATCAACCCGGCGGTGGATGATCTCGCCGCGAGCCTCGGGGGCCGGACGTTCAACGGCCGCGCCTTCGCGAAACCGGTGGGGATAGCGGGCGGCAAACCCGCGTGGATGGTCGGAGTGGAGGCGGCCATCGAGAACAAAACGGTCAGGCTGGCGGTATCTTTGGACGGCGTGGCCGGCGCGACCACTGCCGAAGAGGCCCTGGCCATGCTCGTCAAACGAGGTCAGGAAGTCGTCGGCCCCAACTGGCAACTGGCCACCCGGGAGGGTTACGGCACCGCGTGGGAGATGGCCACGCTCCGGGTCAAGGTGCTCCTCGAGAAGCGGACCTTCGAGTCGATCGAGTGGTACTGGAAGAATGCTCCGTACGAGTTCAAGAACTCGCCAGCGGATTGGATCCCGTGATGGCGCCTGCAGGAAGAACGGAATCAGTGACGGAGTACGTCAGCGGGAGAAGGCTCTTCCGGGTCGTCCAGTTCCAGCCGTCCCACCGGCAACTGATGCTGTGGAGCGAGGCCCTAGCGGTCGACGAGACGACCACACGGGTGGAGGTCTGGATCGCCCATGTGGAGCTGATGTTCCTCAAGCCCTACTACCGCGACGGCCTGCACGTCCGGAGGGCCACCGCCGCCGAGTTCGCCGAGCTGCGCGAGCGGCACGGCCTCGCCGAGAAGGACGCGGAGTGGACGTGGATGCTTGCACCCGACGACGGCAGCTTCGTCGTTGGCGGGCAACCGTCATGGCGTGAAGCGGAGTACGCCTTGATGGACCGGGAGTCGCTCTTCGACTTCTCCAAGCCGTGGCCTCCGGCGTACCCGGCGCAGTGGGGTGAGGTCGGCTAGCGAAGTAGCCCAGGGCGGTGCTCGGTCTGCACGGGCCGGGCACCGCCTCGCCGTCTACCTGTATCCGGACCTGCCCGCTTCAAATGGTCTTGGACCAGCCATGGCGAGCCGACGGTGGTGATCACTTCCGGGTGCCCTGTGCCGGCAGTGCCCGCATGTCGGCCAGGACTCGGTGTACTTTGCGGGTAATGAGCTGGTGATTACACCGCGCACGCGCGGGCACCAGCCGCCGGCGGTCTGGTACAGGAGGAAGCCGTATGACCACGCAGCCCATACTGCCCACCGCGCCGGTCGAGCCTCCCCCCATGCGGACCCTCGGCGAGGTCCGAGCGGCTCTCGCCGCCGGGCTGGGGTTTCCGGGCGATCTGGCACGTATGGAGGCCGAGCTGGCGGCCACCTTGGAGCGTGTCGAGTACACCGATCTGCATGAGGTGTCGGAGATCATCGCCTCCTACCGAGGGCACGTCCTGACACGCTGCTCCCCCGGATTCGACGAAGCGCTCGCCGAAGGAATTGAGCTCGCGCTCGGTCTCAAGGAGAGCAAGGGACAGGGGGAGCGTTGACCGGGGAGGAAGAGCAGCGCGTCATCACCGAATTCACCGACGCGGCCCGCAAACGCGTCGAGCAGATGGGTGGGCGTGCCGCCGCCGTGGTCCATGAGCTCCGCGCGGAGCTGGAAGCGACTCCGCGCCTCGGACGCATGGTCGGCGTCGTGAAAGGCGGCACCGAGATCTGGGTGACGAGGACCGAACCGCGTGAATCTCTGCCCGGCCTGACCGTCACGTACGTATATACGCCGGAGCCACCGCCGCCCACCGCTGTGATCGTCTCGGCGGTGCCCGACGACGGGGACGACGCCAGAGTGTGAGCGGCAGGTCGCCTGAACCAATGTGGGGCCGTATTCCGACAGGGAGTACGGCCCACGCCGGAGGGCATCGAGGTCACCACCTGAAACGAACAGGGCGAGGGCGGTGCCCCGGCCAATCGGGGGTACCGCCCTCGTCGTCTCCGCAAGCGGGCGGGACTACTTCGCGTCCACCCCGCCCAAATGGTGCACCCGCACCATGTTCGTCGTCCCCGGCACCCCCGGCGGGGACCCCGCCGTGATGATCATGATGTCGCCCTCGTTGTACCGGTGGAGCTTCAGCAGCGCCGCGTCCACCAGGTCGACCATCGCGTCCGTTGTCTCCACGAACGGTGCCAGGAAGGATTCCACGCCCCAGCTCAGCGTCAGCTGGTTGCGCGTCGAGGCGTCCGTCGTGAAGGCCAGGATCTGCTGTTCCGCGCGGTAGCGGGACAGCCGGCGGGCCGTGTCGCCGGACTTGGTGAAGGCCACCAGGGACTTGGCGTCCAGGAAGTCCGCGATCTCGCAGGCCGCACGGGCCACCGAACCGCCCTGTGTGCGGGGCTTCTTGCCCGGGACCAGGGGCTGGAGGCCCTTCGACAGGAGTTCTTCCTCCGCCGCGACGACGATCTTCGACATCGTCTTGACGGTCTCGATCGGGTACGCGCCCACCGAGGACTCGGCGGACAGCATGACCGCGTCCGCCCCGTCCAGGATCGCGTTCGCGACGTCGGACGCCTCGGCGCGCGTCGGGCGGGAGTTGGTGATCATCGACTCCATCATCTGGGTCGCCACGATCACCGGCTTGGCGTTGCGGCGGCACAGTTCGATGAGGCGCTTCTGCACCATCGGGACCTTCTCGAGCGGGTACTCGACGGCCAGGTCACCGCGCGCCACCATCACGCCGTCGAACGCCATCACGACGTCCTGCATGTTGGCGACCGCCTGCGGCTTCTCCACCTTGGCGATGACCGGGACCCGGCGGCCCTCTTCATCCATCACCTTGTGGACGTCCTTGACGTCGCTCGCGTCCCGTACGAAGGACAGCGCCACCAGGTCGCAGCCCATACGGAGCGCGAAGCGCAGGTCCTCGACGTCCTTCTCCGAGAGCGCGGGGACGTTGACGGCCGCGCCCGGCAGGTTGATGCCCTTGTGGTCGGAGATGACGCCGCCCTCGACGACGATCGTCTTGACCTCGGGGGCCACGACCTCGACGACCCGCAGTTCGACGTTGCCGTCGTTGATCAGGATCTGGTCGCCCTTGGACACATCGCCCGGCAGGCCCTTGTAGGTGGTGCCGCAGATCGACTTGTCGCCTGCGACATCCTCGGTGGTGATCGTGAATTCGTCGCCGCGGACCAGTTCGACCGGCCCCTCGGCGAAGGTTTCCAGACGGATCTTGGGGCCCTGGAGGTCGGCGAGCACGCCCACCGCGTGGCCGGTGTCCTCGGACGCCTTGCGGACGCGGTGGTACCGCTCCTCGTGCTCAGCGTGGGTCCCGTGGCTCATGTTGAAACGGGCCACGTTCATGCCGGCCTCGATGAGCGCTTTGAGCTGCTCGTAGGAGTCGACGGCGGGGCCCAGTGTGCAAACGATTTTGGAACGGCGCATAAGGCGGATCCTATCGGTTTGTTTCGACGCGGAATATTCCGGCTGGTGGAATGTACAAATGGGCGGCGTCCCGCTCAAGCGTTACCCGTCGCGGAAACACCTGTGACCAGGGCAAATGTCTGCCGGGCGATCTCCAGCTCCTCGTCGGTCGGGACCACGGCCACCGCAACTCGGGCATAAGGTGCGGAAATAATTCGCGCTTGGTCCGAGCGAGCGGCGTTCAGCTCGGCGTCCAGCGCGAGTCCCAGCTCCTCCAGACCCGCGACGGCAGCCTCGCGCACCGGCGCCGCGTTCTCGCCGACCCCGGCCGTGAACGCGATCGCGTCCACCCGGCCGAGCACCGCGTAATAGGCGCCTATGTACTTCTTCAGGCGGTGAATATAGATGTCGAAGGCGAGCCGCGCACGCTCGTCGCCCTCGTCGATCCGGCGGCGGATCTCCCGCATGTCGTTGTCGCCGCACAGGCCCACCAAACCGCTTCTCTTGTTGAGCAGTTCGTCGATGTCGTCCGCCGACATTCCCGCAACCCGCTTGAGGTGGAACGTAACCGCGGGGTCAATGTCACCGGAGCGGGTGCCCATCACCAGACCCTCCAGCGGTGTCAGCCCCATCGAGGTGTCCACGCACCGGCCGCCCGCCACCGCCGAGGCGGACGCGCCGTTGCCCAGGTGCAGCACGATGACGTTCACCTCGGAGGGGTCCTTGCCCAGCAGGGCCGCCGTCCTGCGCGAGACGTACGCGTGCGAGGTGCCGTGGAAGCCGTAGCGGCGGATCCGGTGCGCGTCGGCCGTCTCCACGTCGATCGCGTAGCGCGCCGCCGACTCCGGCATCGTCGTGTGGAAGGCGGTGTCGAAGACCGCGACCTGCGGCAGGTCGGGGCGCAGCGCCTGGGCGGTACGGATTCCGGTGATGTTGGCCGGGTTGTGCAGCGGGGCCACCGGGACCAGCCGCTCGATCTCCTCCATCACCTCGTCGGTGATCACGGTCGGCGCGGTGAACCTCAGCCCGCCGTGGACGACCCGGTGGCCGATCGCCGCCAGCTCGGGGGAGTCCAGGCCGAGCCCGTCGTGCGCCAGCTCGTCGGCGATCACTTTCAGCGCGGTGTCGTGGTCGGCGATGGGGCCGTTGCGTTCGCGCTTCTCGGCGCCGCCGCCGAGCGGGGTGTGCACCAGACGCGAGGTCTCCTCGCCGATCCGCTCGACGAGACCGACCGCCAGGCGCGAGTTGTCCCGCATGTCGAGCAGCTGGTACTTCACCGACGAGGAGCCGGAGTTGAGGACGAGAACGCGGGTGGCGGTCATGCCGGGAGCTCCTGACCCTGGGACTGGATGGCGGTGATGGCCACTGTGTTCACGATGTCGCTGACGAGCGCGCCGCGCGAGAGATCGTTCACCGGCTTGCGCAGGCCCTGGAGCACAGGGCCGACGGCCACGGCGCCGGCCGAGCGCTGCACGGCCTTGTAGGTGTTGTTGCCCGTGTTGAGGTCCGGGAAGATCAGCACACTCGCCCGGCCCGCCACCTCGGACTCGGGCAGCTTTGTCGCCGCGACCGAAGGTTCGACGGCCGCGTCGTACTGGATCGGGCCCTCGATCCGCAGATCCGGCCGGGACTCGCGCACCAGCTTGGTCGCCTCGCGCACCTTGTCCACGTCCGCGCCCGATCCGGAGGTGCCCGTGGAGTACGAGAGCATCGCGATCCGCGGCTCCACGCCGAAGCGGGCCGCCGTCGCCGCCGACTGGACGGCGATGTCCGCGAGCTGCCCCGCGTCCGGGTCCGGGTTGACCGCGCAGTCGCCGTAGACGAGGACCCTGTCGGCCAGGCACATGAAGAAGACGGACGAGACGATCGAGGCTCCCCCAGAGGCTTCGCCCTGGGAGGTGCCCCCGGGCTTGGTCTTGATGATCTCGAAGGCCGGGCGGATCGTCGCGGCCGTGGAGTGCACCGAGCCCGAGACCATGCCGTCGGCCAGACCTTCCTCGACCATCAGGGTGCCGAAGTAGTTCACGTCCGCCACCACGTCGTAGGCCAGTTCCACCGTCACGCCCTTGTGGGCCCTCAGCTGCGCGTACCGCTCGGCGAAGCGCCGGCGCAGCTCGGAGGTCGCCGGGTCGATCAGCTGGGTGGCGCTCAGGTCGATGCCCAGGTCGGCGGCCTTCTTGCGGATGACCTCGGTGTCGCCGAGCAGGGTCAGATCGCAGACGTCGCGGCGCACCAGCACGTCGGCGGCGCGCAGCACCCGCTCCTCGGTGCCCTCGGGCAGGACGACCCGGCGGCGGTCGGCGCGGGCCTGCTCCAGGAGGTCGTGCTCGAACATCATCGGGGTGACGCGGCTGCTGCGGGCCACCGAGATCCGGGCCAGGAGGTCGCCGGTGTCGACATGTCGTTCGAAGAGGCCGAGCGCGGTTTCGGTCTTGCGTGGAGTGGACGCGCTCAACTTGCCTTCGAGGCCGAAGAGTTCGGTCGCAGTCGGGAAGCTGTTGCCGGGCACCAGGACGACGGGGGTGCCGGGCGCGAGCCGGGAGGCCAGCGTGAGGATCTCCTCGCTCGGCCGCTCGTTCAGTGTCAGGAGTACCCCGGCGATGGGCGGGGTGCCTGCGGAGTGCGCGGCCAGCGCGCCCACCACCAGATCGGCGCGGTCGCCGGGGGTGACCACCATGCAACCGGGGGTGAGCGCTTTCAGGAAGTTCGGCAGCATCGCACCGCCGAAGACGAAGTCGAGTGCGTCCCTGGCCAGGCCCGCGTCGTCGCCGCGGAGCACGGTGGCGCCGAGCGCCTGGGCGATCTGGGCGACCGTGGGGGCCGCGAGCGCGGGCTCTTCGGGAAGGGCGTAACAGGGAACGGGGAGGCGCGCCGCCAGCCGCTCGGCCATCGACTCGCGGTCCTCCGGCCGGACCCGGTTGACGACCATGGCGAGGACATCGCAGCCCAGGGCCTCGTACGCGCGGTAGGCATTGCGGGTCTCGGCCCGTACCGACTCGGCGGTCTGGCCCCTGCCGCCGACGACCGGGATCACCGAGGCGCCGAACTCGTTCGCGAGCCGGGCATTGAGCGCCAGCTCGTCGGGGAGCTGGGTGCCCGCGTAGTCCGTCCCGAGGACAAGCACGACCTTGTACGCGCGTGCCACCTCGTGGAAGCGCTCGACGAGCCGGGACACCAGCTCGTCGGTGCCGTGCTCGGCCTGCAGCGCGGAGGCCTCGTGGTAGTCCATTCCGTAGACGGACGCGGGGTCCTGCGAGAGCCGGTAGCGGGCGCGCAGGAGATCGAAGAGGCGGTCCGGGCGATCGTGCAGCAGGGGGCGGAAGACGCCCACCCGGTCCACCTGGCGGGTCAGGAGCTCCATGACTCCCAGCTCCACGACCTGCCGGCCGTCCGAGCGGTCGATCCCGGTCACGTACACGCTGCGCGTCACGCGTGCTCTCCCGTCCATGCTGTCGCGTACAGGAAATACAAAAGGCGGTACTGACAAAAAAGCCGCTCGGGGCGGCCTTGCCCTCTTGACAATACCTCTGGCGGTAGGTAGGGCGCCCGCCGGGCAAGGGCTGTTCCACAAGCCCACGAGCGGGGCGCGAGTGCCCTGAGGCGCAGTGGCTTGGAGCGTGGGGTTCCCGGCGCCCGTGGAACAATCGAACCTGGGCTCACGTGTATCACTGACGAGCAGGAGACACAGCACGATGCGTATCGGAGTACTCACCGCAGGCGGCGACTGTCCGGGCCTGAACGCAGTGATCCGGTCGGTTGTGCACCGAGCTCTGACCGGCTACGGCGATGAAGTCATCGGTTTCGAGGACGGGTTCAAGGGTCTCCTCGACGGTCACTTCCGCCCCCTCGGCCTCAACGCCGTCAGTGGCATTCTCGCCCGCGGCGGCACGATCCTCGGCTCTGCCCGCCTGGAGCGCGGCCGGCTGCGTGAAGCCGCCGAGAGCGCCGCGGAGTTGGCGAAGCAGTACGGCATCGACGCGCTCATCCCCATCGGCGGCGAGGGCACGCTCACCGCGTCCCGGATGCTCGCCGACGCCGGGATGCCCGTCGTCGGAGTGCCCAAGACCATCGACAACGACATCTCCTCCACCGACCGCACCTTCGGCTTCGACACCGCCGTCACGGTCGCCACCGAGGCCATCGACCGCCTGAAGACCACCGCCGAGTCGCACCAGCGCGTGATGGTCGTCGAGGTGATGGGACGGCACGCGGGCTGGATCGCTCTGGAGTCCGGCATGGCGGGCGGCGCGCACGGCATCTGTCTGCCGGAGCGGCACTTCCAGGTCGAAGACGTGGTGAAGATGGTCGAGGAGCGTTTTTCGCGCGGCAAGAAGTTCGCGGTGATCTGCGTCGCGGAGGGCGCGCACCCGGCCGAGGGCTCGATGGCGTACGAGAAGGGCGAGATCGACCAGTTCGGCCACGAGCGCTTCCAGGGCATCGGCAACCGTCTCGCGGCGGAGCTGGAGCGCCGGCTCGGCAAGGAGGCCAAGCCGGTCATCCTCGGGCATGTGCAGCGCGGCGGCACGCCCACCGCGTACGACAGGGTCCTTGCCACGCGCTTCGGCTGGCATGCGGTGGAGGCCGTGCACCGCGGTGAGTTCGGCATGATGACGGCGCTTCGCGGCACGGACGTGGTGATGGTGCCGCTGGCGGAGGCGGTCACCCAGCTGAAGACCGTGCCCGCTGACCGTATGTACGAGGCGGAGTCGGTCTTCTGAGCCGTCTGCAGAGCCGCCTTCTGATCCGCCTGCCGAAGCGGTGAACGGGCCCTCCGCCGACCGCGGTTGGAGTACGGCCGGCGGACGGGCCCTTGCGGCGTTCCGGGTCAGGACAGCTTGCCGTCGTAGTCCGGCAGCTTGAAGGTCCGCTCGGCGTGGCCGCCGACGAGGTCGCTCGTGTTGTTGCCGATATTGGCGATGATTGTGTAGCCCTTGGCCTCGATCTCCGCCCGCTTCTCGGTCTTGTAGGCGCTGACCTGCTCGAACAGGTCGGGCAGGTCGCGTACGTACAGACCGTCGACCGGGTAGCCGACCTTCCCCAGGTTGTACGAGGTGAGCGAAGCGATGATGCCGGGGCGGGCCGTCACGAAGTAGATGTCCACGCCGCGGGAGTCGGCGTAACGGACCAGGTCGAGCACCGGCTTGATCGCGGGGGTCGGGTACTCCCAGAAGTAGTGGAAGTCCGTCTCCAGCGAGGTGTTGTCGATGTCCAGGACCATCGCGAGCCGCCGGCCCGAGGCGCCTGCCGTGCGCTTTTCGACGTAGGGGCGGGCGGTGGCGACTACCGCCGAGACGTCGCGCTGCCAGGTCGCGTAGTCGACGTCGGGGAGGAACGGACGGCTGGTGCTCGTCGGCTGCGCGGTGGGGGCGGGGGTCGCGGCGGTCGCTGTGGCGGTCACGGACGAGGTGAGGGCCAGCGCGGCGACCGTCACCGCGGCGCGGGTGGTCCAACTGCGGGCATACATGGGGGGTTTCACTCCTGAGGGTCCGGTTCCCCGCGCGGAAGCGCGAGGGCCTCGGCATGGTCGCAGACCGCGGTGGATGGAGGAAGGCATTCCCCCTACCCAGAAGTAGCTTTTTGCTTACGGGGATGCGCGGGGCGCGGGTGCCGGGTGCCGCCGCGCGGACGTTTCCCCCCACCCGCCCTCCCCCTACGGCCTGGCGGCCGTGGGACGTACCCCCGTCCCGAACTGGGGCTCCGCCCCACGCCCCGGCATGCGTCCTTCGGCCGCATGCCCTCAAACGCCGGACGGGCTGCCATGCCGGCCCGGCCGCACCTTCGGCCCCGCCGGGGCAAGATCCGAACGACAGACCCCTAAACCCGCGCCGCGTCCCAGAAGTGGTCCACGATCCTGTCCAGGAAGTCCCGCCCCGGCTCCCCCGTGTCCTGCGTCGTCGCGCCCCACGCGAGCGTCGCCACCATCCGGGACTGGTACGCGGAGTGCAGCTCTTCCAGCACGGCCTCGAGGTGCTGCCGCTGCATCGGCAGCATCTTGCCCACCGGGCGTACATACGCCTGCCAGCGCGCCTTCACCGCGTCGCGCAGGAGTTCCGCGAGGTCCGCGTCGCGGCCGGTTGCCGTCAGGAGTTCACGGGGGCCGAGATCGAGGGCGTCGCACAGCGCCGCGGTCTGGCGTTCGTTGCCGCGCCAGCGGCCGGACTCCTCCATGCGCAGATACGAGCCCACGTCCATGCCGACGAGGCGCGCGAGCTCTTCGGGTGCGAGGCTGCGCGCCATCCGGTGCTCGCGCAGCGTGGTCGCCTCGGTGAGCAGATCGTGCGGCGCGCACCACAACACCCCGGCGAGCGCGGTCAGTTCGCGTGTGCCGGGGGTGGCGAGACCCCGCTCCCACTGGACCACGACGTCGGGTGAGACATGGAGCCCGTACTGGGCGCGAAGACCGTAGGCGACATGACCGGGGGCCATGCCGAGGGCTTCGCGCAGTCGGCGTGCGGCGGGAGCGTTGAAGGGTGGGGACGGGTTGGGGTGCACGCCGACACGCTAGGGGGCGGGAGGGGGCGGCGACTACGGTGCGTTCACCCAGGGCGACTTATCGTAGGAACGTCCGAGCTGATCGTTACCTCTCGGTAACGTCACGTGACCGTCCACGAGTACACGACGGGACTCATCCCTTGACGGCCCCGCCCAGAGCGAAGCCGCCGCCCAGCCTGCGGGCTATCAGTACGTACAGCACCAGCACCGGGGCGGAGTAAAGGATCGAGAAGGCCGCGAGCCGGCCGTAGATCACCGATCCGTAGTTGCCGAAGAAGGTGAAGATCGAGACGGACGCGGGCATCTGCTCGGGGGAAAGGATCAGCATGAACGGTACGAAGAAGTTTCCCCAGAGCTGGATGAAGGTGTAGATCGTCACCACGGTCAGGCCCGGGCCCATCAGGGGCAGGACGACCCTGGTCAGCGTCTGCAGGTACGACGCGCCGTCCGTCCACGCCGCCTCCTCCAGGACCAACGGGACGCCGTCCATGAAATTCTTCATCAGCCAGATGGAGAAGGGGAGTTGAGAGGTGGCGAGGAAGAGTCCGGTCCCGTACGTCGTGTCGATCAGATTGACCTGTACGAACAGGCCGTAGACCGGGACCATGACCGCCGTGATCGGCAGACATGTCGTGAACAGGATCGTCAGCAGATACGGGCGGCTGAAGCGCGAGCGGTGGCGCGAGAGCGGATACGCGGCGAGCGCGGCGCACACCACCGTCAGCAGCGTCGCACCCCCGCACAGCAGCAGGCTGTTGAGCATCGGCGTGAAGGTGATCTCGTCGGTGAGCACCGCGTCGAAGTTGTCCGCGGTGAACGACGAGGGAACCCGCACACGCAGGTCCGCCCCGGCGTCCACCGAGGAGAGCGCCAGCCACACCAGTGGCAGCGCGAAAGCCGCGGCGGTCAGCAGCAGTGCGCCGTCGGCGGCGAGCCGGGCGCGGGTGGCCCGGCGCATCACACCTCCACCCGCATCAGCCGCAGGTACACGACCGAGAACAGCGAGCCCACCAGCAGAAGCAGCAGTGCCACCGCGGTGCCGTAGCCGATGAGGCTCTTCTGGAACGCCTGGTCGTACATGAACACCGGCAGCGTCTGGCTGCGATTGCCCGGGCCGCCGCGCGTCATCGCCCAGATCAGCCCGAACACCGAGAGCGTGGAGAGGGTGTTCAGCATCAGATTGGTGCCGATCGAGCGGCGGATCATCGGCAGCGTGATGTGCCAGATGCGGCGCGGGCCGCTCGCCCCGTCGACCTCTGCCGCCTCCGTGATGTCGCGGGGGATCTCGGCGAGCGCGGCGGAGTAGATCAGCATCGAGAACGCGGTGCCGCGCCAGACGTT
This sequence comes from Streptomyces sp. SLBN-118, assembly GCF_006715635.1. NCBI lineage: Bacteria > Bacillati > Actinomycetota > Actinomycetes > Kitasatosporales > Streptomycetaceae > Streptomyces > Streptomyces sp. SLBN-118. Next base: position 2,457,406 of record NZ_VFNP01000001.1, on the reverse strand, counting down.
CGCGAACGACACCGCGAGGATCGGCAGCGTGAACAGCCAGTTCTGGGACGGCAGATGGAGCCAGTCGAGCAGGGCGTTCAGCGTCCCCTCGCGGCGGAAGAAGGCGTACAGCAAGAACGCCGCGACGATCTCCGGCAGCACCCAGGCGGTGATCACCAGGGTGCCTGTGAGGGTACGGACAGGCCGGGACGCCGTACGCATCAGGCCCGCGAGAGCGAGCCCCAGCGTGTTCTGGCCGACGATCGCCGAGACAAAGGTGAAGACGAGCGTGAGCAGGACCGCATTGCGGAAGCCGGCGTCGGCGAAGGCCCGGCGGAAGTTGTCCAGGCCGACGAAGTCGGACCCCGACGCCCCCGTCAACTGGGTGTCGGTGAAGGCGATCCAGACGCAGTAGCCGATCGGTCCCGCCAGGAAGAACAGCAGCAGGAGCGTGGCGGGGGCGATCGGCACCCACCGCCCCAACCCCGTTCTCGTGCTGCTCACTTGGTGGTGACCGCGCCGTCGACGATGGTCTTCAGCTGCTCGTCGTACTCCTTCGCCGCGTCCGCCGCCGAGGCGTCACCCGTCGTCACCTTCTCCATCGCCTCGCCGATCGCCGTCGAGACCTGCGGGTAGACGGGCAGCGCGGGACGGTAGTGGGTGTACTGCACGAGAGAGGTGAAGAAGTCGATGCCCGGCATGGACTTCAGATACCGGGCGTCGGCGGCGACATCCTTGCGTACGGCGATCTGCGCGTCGACGATCGTCCACTGGACCGCGTTGGCCGGCGTCTGCATGGCCGTGATGAACTCCCAGGCCAGATCCGGGTTCTTGGCCTTCTGCGGGATCGCCCAGGTCCAGCCGCCCGACATGGACACCTTGCCCGGCGCCTGACCGTTCTGCGTCGGCATCGGCGCCTGGCCCAGTGTCGTGTTCCACCGGGGCCACGGCTTGGCGCCCGATGCGAGCCAGTGCTGGCCCATCCAGGAACCGTCCAGGTCGATCGCCAGCTTGCCCTCCGGGAGCAGCTCCGTCGCCACCCGCGTACCGATGTTGGGGTCGAGGGCGTCGGAGACGTCCGGGCCGAGCTTCTCCCCGTACACCGTCCGCACGAAGCCGAGGGCGTCCCGGAAACCCTTGCCGCCCGTGACCCACTTCTTGGCGGACGGGTCGTAGAGGGGGTCGGCGCCGGTGCCGTACAGCAGCATCTCGAAGCCCTGCATCACCGCGGCCTCGCCGGGGCCCTTGCCGGTGTAGACGTTGAGCGGGATGACGCCCGGGACCTTCTGCTTGACGGTACGGGCCGCGGTGAGGATCTCCGCCCAGCTCCTCGGCTGCCAGTCGGCGGGCAGGCCGGCCTTGGCGAAGATCTCCTTGTTGAACCAGAGGCCACGGGTGTCGGTGCCGTCCGGGATGCCGTACGTCCTGCCGTCCTCCGCCTTGGCCGCGGACTTCGCCGTCCCGACGAACCGGCTCCACTGGTTCCACTTCGGGAGGTAGTCGTCCAGCGGCTTCAGGTACCCGGCCTTGATGTCGGAGTTGATGCGGAAGGTGTCCTCGTAGACCAGATCCGGCGCGGTCTTGGGGGAGCGCATCATCTGCTGCGCCTTGGTGGCGTAGTCGTTGTCAGGGGCCTGGATGGGGACGAGTCTGACCTTCTTGCCCGGGTGGTCCTTCTCGAACTGCTTCTTCACCGACTCGAGGAAGGCGTCCTTGAAACGGACCTTGTTGTCGGTGGAACGGTTGTAGGCGACCTTGATGGTGTCCGGGTCGCTGCCGGAACTGCCGCCGCAGGCGGTGAGGGCGGCTGCTGCGACGACAGCGGCTAACGGAACGAGGACGAGTGGGGCGGTGGGGCGCACGGGCACGACCTCCTCGAAGCCACAGGGGCTGCCCGGTGACCGTAGGTCCGGCCCGTCGGCAAGGTCAATGCCCGTGCAGGGCACACCGGTTCAGCGGCTGGAAGTGATCCATCGGTACTGCAGCTCGGGCCGCCCGATCTGACCGTACTGCGGGCTGCGCGCCGCCCGGCCCTCGGTGACCAGGTGTTCCAGATAGCGGCGTGCGGTGATCCGTGAGATGCCAACGGCACTGCCGGCTTCGGTGGCGGTGAGCCCGGCGGCGCAATCGCGCAGCGTACGGGTGACCGCGGCGAGCGTGGGCGCGCTGAGGCCCTTGGGGAGCCCGCCGCCCTGGGGCGCGCGCAGCGCGCCGAGCGCCCGGTCCACCTCGTCCTGGCCACTGGCCTCCCCGGCGGCGGCACGGAACTCGGCGTACCGGGTGAGCCTGTCGCGGAGGGTGGCGAAGGTGAAGGGCTTCAGGACGTACTGGACGACCCCGAGGGACACTCCTTCGCGCACGATCGCGAGGTCACGGGCCGAGGTGACGGCGATGACATCGGCCGAGTGGCCTGCCGCGCGCAGGGACCGTACGAGATGGAGCCCGTGCCCGTCGGGCAGATACAGGTCGAGCAGCAGCAGATCGACCGCGGTCCGCTCCAGGACGCGCACGGCCTCGGACCGGGAGTGCGCCACCCCGGCGACGGCGAAGCCTCTGACACGGCCGACGTAGAGGGCGTGCGCGTCGGCGGCGACGGGGTCGTCCTCGACGACGAGGACGCGGATGGGGGTGGCGGCGTCAGTCATCGGGCCACCTCGCGCGGCGCGCACTCCGGCTCATGCGCGTACCTCCGCAGGTCGCAGCGGCAGTCGTACGGTGAACTCCGCGCCGCCGTCCGGGCCCTCGGCCAACCCCACCGTCCCGCGGCTGCGGTGTGCCGCCTGCTTGACCAGGGCCAGGCCCAGACCGCGGCCCGCGCCGTGCGTGGACCAGCCGCGGCGGAAGACCTCGTCCGCGTCCGCCGGGTCGACTCCCGCGCCCGTGTCCGTGACCTGCAGCAGCAGTTCGTCCAGGTCCGCGCGGACCGTCACGGTGACCCGGGCGCGCAGCGAGCGCGTGGCCGCCGCCTCCGACGCCGCGTCCACCGCGTTGTCGATCAGATTGCCCAGGATCGTCACCAGGTCGCGCGCCGACAGCGACGGCGGCAGCAGGCCGTCGTCGATACGGCTGTCCTCCGCGAGCACCAGCTCCACGCCCCGCTCGTTGGCCTGCGCCGCCTTGCCCAGCAGCAGTGCGGCCAGCACCGGTTCGCCGACCGAGCCCACGACCCGGTCGGTCAGGGCCTGCGCGAGTTCGAGCTCCGCCGTGGCGAACTCGACCGCCTCGTCCGCGCGGCCGAGTTCGATGAGCGAGACGACCGTATGCAGGCGGTTGGCCGCCTCGTGCGCCTGCGAGCGCAGCGCCTGCGTGAAGCCCCGCTCGGAGTCCAACTCGCCCGAGAGCGACTGGAGTTCGGTGTGGTCCCGCAGCGTGACCACCGTCCCGCGCTGCTCGCCGCCGACGACCGGGCTGGTGTTCACGACGATGACGCGGTCAGCGGTCAGATGGACCTCGTCGACCCGCGGCTGAGCCGACAGCAGCGCTCCGGTGAGCGGCGCGGGCAGGCCGAGGCTGTCCACCGGCCGGCCGACCACGTCCTCGTCGAGTCCGAGGAGTTCCCGGGCCCCGTCGTTCACGAGGGCGATCCGCCGCCGGCCGTCGAGCATCACAAGCCCTTCGCGCACGGCGTGCAGCGCGGCCTCGTGGTAGTCGTGCAACCGGCTCAGCTCGGCCGCGTTCATGCCGTGGGTGTGCCGCCGCAGCCGCGCGTTGATCACGTACGTACCGAGACCGCCCAGCGCGAGCGCCGCGCCCGCGACCCCGAGCAGTGCGGCGACCTGCTTGCTGACCTGCTCGCTGATCTTCTCGATGGTGATGCCCGCGCTGACGAGCCCGGTGATCTTCCCGTGGTCGTAGACGGGCGCCACCGTCCGTACCGAAGGACCGAGCGTGCCCAGATGCTTCTCGCTGTAGATCTTGCCTTTCAGCGCCTCGTCGATGCTCCCCAGATACTTCTTCCCGATCTCGCCCGGCTCCGGGTGTGTCCAGCGGGTGCCGTCCGGAGCCATGATCACGACGAAGTTGACGCCCGCGTCACGGCGCAGCCGCTCCGTGTACGGCTGGAGCTGCCGGGTCGGATGCGCGGAGCGCGCGGCGGCGACCACCGAAGGTGAACGCGCGACGGCGGTGGCGGCGGCCCTGGACTGGCGGCGCGCCGTCTCCTCCGCCTGGGAACGGTCGGTGATGTACGTGAAGAGCGCGCAGCCCGCAACTATCGCGGCGACCAGCACGACCTGCATCGCGAAGAGCTGGCCCGCGAGGCTGCGGGGGCGGGGTATGCGCATGGACCCAGTCTGCCTGGCCGAAATTGCGTGAACGAAAAGAACGTAAGGGTGACCGGGGTCACAGGGTGGGCGATAGTCACGGCATCCATAGGGACATGGATGAATTCGAACAAGGAGGACCCCGTGGCTACAGGAGCCGTCAGGCGGGACCGTACGCACTATCTCTATATCGCCGTGATCATCGCGGTGGTGCTGGGCATCGCCGTGGGCCTGGCTGCCCCTGAGTTCGCCGTCGAGCTCAAGCCGCTGGGCACCGGCTTTGTGAACCTGATCAAGATGATGATCTCGCCGATCATCTTCTGCACGATCGTGCTGGGCATCGGCTCGGTACGCAAGGCCGCCAAGGTGGGCGCCGTCGGTGGCATAGCGCTCGGCTACTTCCTGGTCATGTCGATGGTCGCGCTCGGCATCGGACTGGTCGTCGGCAACATCCTCCAGCCCGGTGAGGGTCTGGCGCTGACCGACGCGGTCAAGGACGCGGGCCACAGCCAGGTCTCGGCGGAGGCCAAGGACACGACGGAATTCCTGCTCGGGATCATCCCGACCACGATCGTCTCCGCCTTCACCGAGGGCGAGGTTCTGCAGACCTTGCTGGTCGCGCTGCTCGCCGGGTTCGCGCTGCAGGCGATGGGCTCGGCCGGGCAGCCGGTGCTGCGCGGTGTCGAACACATCCAGCGCCTCGTCTTCCGCATCCTCGCCATGGTGATGTGGGCCGCGCCGATCGGCGCCTTCGGTGCGATCGCCGCCGTCACCGGGTCGGCCGGACTGGACGCTCTCAAGAGCCTCGCCGTCCTGATGCTCGGCTTCTACGTGACCTGCTTCCTGTTCGTCTTCATCGTGCTCGGCGCGCTGCTGCGGATCGTCGCGGGCGTCAACATCTTCACGCTCTTCAGGTACCTGGGCCGTGAGTTCCTGCTGATCCTGTCCACCTCCTCGTCCGAGTCCGCCCTCCCGCGGCTCATCGCGAAGATGGAGCACCTGGGCGTCAGCAAGCCGGTGGTCGGCATCACCGTTCCGACCGGCTACTCCTTCAACCTCGACGGCACCATGATCTACATGACCATGGCCTCGCTCTTCATCGCCGACGCGATGGGCAACCCCATGTCGCTCGGGGAGCAGATCGCGCTGCTGCTCTTCCTCTTCGTCGCCTCCAAGGGCGCGGCGGGCGTCACCGGCGCGGGCCTGGCTACGCTGGCGGGCGGCCTGCAGTCGCACCGTCCCGAACTGGTCGACGGGGTCGGCCTGATCGTCGGCATCGACCGCTTCATGAGCGAGGCGCGGGCCCTGACCAACTTCGCGGGCAACGCGGTGGCGACGATGCTGGTCGGGACCTGGACCAAGGAGATCGACACGTCGCGGGTCGAGCAGGTGCTGGCCGGGCGGGTCCCGTTCGACGAGAAGACCCTGCTCGACGACGAGGCACGTGGCGCCGTGCCGGCACCGGAGGCGGGTGTGCCGGAGCCGCGCGAAGACGACGGGGTGCCGGCGAAGGTCTGAAGGCCCGGCATCCATGAGGCCTGGAGCATGAGGGCCTGGCACTTATGCGGTCCTGACATTCCGTGGGCATCACCTTCAGGTCCGGCAGGAGCAGGGACCGGCGCGCTCGGGGCGCCGGTCCCTGCTCTGCGTACGGCCGGCCAACACCGGGCCGCAGCACATACGGTGAGCAGGTGACCGAGACCTGGCAGCCGACCGACCCCGGTGTTCTGCGGCTTCCCTCCGGGCGGCTCGTCCGGGGGCGGGGGCTTCGGCGCCCCCTTCCCGCCGGGCCGGTGCCCGCGTACGGCGTGTATCTGCTGGGGAAGCCGCCGCCCGCCGTCGTCTGGGAGGCTCGCTGGCTGCGCTGGCCGGACTTCCGGCTGCCCAGCAGTCCGGCCGAGGCCCGTGCGGTTCTCACCGAGGCATGGGAGCGGGCCGCGGAGGAACGCGTCGAGATCGCCTGCGGCGGCGGGCGCGGGCGCACCGGGACAGCACTGGCGTGTATCGCCGTTCTCGACGGGGTGCCGTCCGGCCGGGCGGTGGACTTCGTACGCCGGAACTACGATCCCCGCGCCGTCGAAACCCCCTGGCAGCGGCGCTACGTTCGCCGTTTCGCGGACTGACCGGGGTAGTTGGCGCCGCCCGACGAGGCCAGGCTCGCCGTAGCTGGATGGTTACCCTTTGGTTGGTACCTGACTTATTTGTCGGTACTTGTCGGGGAGTACGCGGGCGAACAAGCATGGCCGACATGTCAACCACCAACACCCCACTGACTTCCGTCACCGTCCTCGGCCTCGGCGCGATGGGCCGGGCCCTCGCCGGCGCCCTGATCGACGCAGGCCATCCCACCACCGTCTGGAACCGCTCCCCGGGCACCGGCGAAGAACTGGTCACCCGCGGCGCGGTCCGGGCGCCGAGTGCCGAAGAGGCCGTACGCGCAAGCGAGTTGACCGTGGTCTGCGTCGTCGACCACGACGCGTCCGCCGCGATCCTCGCCCCGCTCGCCGACCGCGTCCTGGTCAACCTCACCTCGGACACGCCCGAGCGCTCCCGCGAAGCTGCCACCGCTCGACTTCTTCTACGGCGGCATCTCGGGCCTCGTCCACGCGTACGCGCTGGCCAAGGCCGGCGGGGTCAAGGCCGCCGACCTCGCCCCGTACATGAACACCATCGTCCAGATCCTGCCGCCGATCGCGGAGTACACGGCGGCCAACATCGATGCGGGCAGCCATCCGGGAGCCCAGGCCAACCTCGGCATGATGGCCGCGGGCGTCGAGCACATCCTGGATGCCGCCCGCACCCGCGGGCTCGACGTCTCGCAGCTGGAGTCCATCAAGGCGGTCGCCGACCGGGCGATCGCGAAGGGCCACGGCCCCGACGACTGGGCGAGCACGTACGAGGCGGTCACCGGGTAGCCCGTGCCCTTGGGCCTTGTGGGTCCTTGGGCCGAATGGACTCTCCGGTTGCCCGCTTCCCGCCCCCGCCGCAGTGTTACCGGCGTACCCGTCCCCTCCCGGCCCGGGCTCTCGGCGAGGACTTCACCATGCAAGAACGCCTGGCGCTGCACCCGGTGCCTGTCCCCATGCGCGGCCGGTCGCCATGGACGACAGGGGGCCGGCCGCTGCCGTGGCTGCTGACCGTCGCGGTGGCCTTCACCGCCGCTCAGCTGATCCTGGTGGTACCGGGGTCCGGGCTCGGCTGGGACGAGACCGTCTACGTCAGCCAGGTCGGGGGGAATGCCCCGCCCGCGTACTTCAGCGCACCCCGCGCGCGGGGGATTTCCTACCTCGTCGCTCCAGTGGCCTCCCTGACTGCCTCCACCACCGCGATCCGGGTCTACCTGGCGCTGCTGTCCGGCGCCGGGCTGTTCGCCTGCCTGTGGATCTGGCGCAGACTGGTGCCCGTCGCCGTGCTCGGCGGCGCGGGCGCGGTGTTCGCCGGCCTGTGGATCACGGTCTTCTACGGCCCCCAGGCCATGCCCAATCTGTGGTGCGCGCTCGGGGCCCTGGCCGCCGTCGGCTGGTTCCTGCGAGCCGTGCCCCGTCCGGGGGAGCGCAGGGCCGTGGCCGGCGCCGGGTGCGCCGTCGCCGTCGTTGTGCTCATGCGCCCTTCCGACGGGCTGTGGCTGGCCCTGCCGCTCGCCGCCGCGGCGCTGCTGGTTCCGGGGCGGCGCCGTCCGGCGGTGTTCGCCGCGGTCGTCATCGGGTTCCTGCTCGGGGCCGTGCCATGGGTCGTCGAGGCGTACGCGCACTACGGAGGTCTGGGCGCCCGGCTCCACCGGGCGAGCGAGATCCAGGGCGGCCTCGGCTGGCACCTGGCCGTGGACGACCAGGTGCGGGCGCTCGACGGGCGTTCGCTGTGCCGCCCGTGCGACGTGCCCTGGAAGCACCCGGTGGCGGCGGCATGGTGGTTCGCCCTGCCGGTGCTCACGGCCGGGGGCATCTGGGCGGCGTTGCGCGCGGACCGGGATTCCCGGGAGCCCTGGCGGTCCGGCTCACCCCCGGGCCCCCGTACGCACCGAGGCGCAGCCGCTTTGCTCGCGACCTTCACCGCGGCAGCGCTCTCGGTGCCGTACCTCTTCCTCATCGAATACGCCGCGCCACGTTTTCTCCTCCCCGCCTACGCGCTCCTGTCGCTGCCCGTGGCCGAATGCCTGGTCTTCCTGTCCGTCTTCCTGGTCACCGCCGTCCGGCCGTCACTCAGGCCGGTCGGTGCCGGAGTCCTCGCCCTGGCACTCACCGGCCACCTCGCGGTCCAGTACGGAGTGCTCCGCCACATGCTGGACGTCAACCGCTCCCTGCGTGCGCACTACTCGGCGATCGCCACCGGGCTGCACCGGCTGGGCGTCCGCCCGCCCTGCATGGTCAGCGGCCACGATGCCGTCCCGATCGCGTACTACGCGGGATGCGCCTCACGCCAGTCCGGAGGCCATGACGCCAGCATCACGTCCGACGGCATCGTGGCCGCCACCCACCGCATGCCGGTGGCCGTCGTCGTGGCCGGCGGCAACGCTCCACCGGCGTACGCGCGCACCTGGCGGACCACCGCCCTGCCGCACGTACGCGGCCGGGAAACCTACCGCGTCTACCTGCCGCCGACGCTCTTGCCCTGACGCCGACGTCAAGGACTACCGTCGAAGACATGCGAATCGGCGAGCTCGCGGAACGGGCCGGAACCACCACCCGCACCCTGCGCTACTACGAGTCCCGCGGGCTTCTGCCCGCCCGGCGGGCGGTGAACGGCTACCGCACGTACAACGAGGACGACCTGCGACTGCTCCAGCAGATCCGGACCCTCCAGGACTTCGGGTTCGGCCTGGAGGAGACGCGGCCGTTCGTCGAGTGCCTGCGCGCCGGGCATCCGGCCGGGGACTCCTGTCCCGCCTCGATCGCCGTCTACCGCGCCAAGCTCGGCGAGCTGGACACGCTCATCGGCCGGCTTCAGTCGGTACGCGCCCAGGTGGGCGCTCAGCTCGCCCGCGCCGAGGCGGAGCTGCCGGGCGGTCCCGAGCCGCTGTGCGAGCTGACCCAGGTGACCGACGGAGGAGAACAGGCATGATCCACGCAGCAGGCGTCGCCGAGGTGACGGACGCCGACTTCGACGACGAGGTGCTCAGGTCCGACCGCCCGGTCCTGGTCGAGTTCACGGCCGACTGGTGCGGCCCTTGCCGCCAACTCGCCCCCGTGCTCAGCGCGTTGGCGAGCGAGGAGGCCGACCGGCTCAAGGTGGTCCAGCTCGATGTGGACACCAACCCGGAGACGACGACGCGGTACGCCGTGCTGTCGATGCCGACGCTGATGGTGTTCCGCGAGGGCGAACCACTGATGTCGATGGTGGGCGCCCGTCCCAAGCGACGGCTGCTCCAGGAGCTGGAGGACGTGATCTAGCAGCGTGAGTCAGCTGTAGGGCGGAAAGCGGAGCTGCTTCCAGGAATCTTTCGCAGATTCTTGCTCGGGGATGTCGAAATCGTCGGGCGCGCTTCTACCTATCGGTGAGAGCGCCCGACAGGGGGCGCACGAGTGTGAGCTGCTCACCGACGCCCGGAGCCCGGCGCGCACAGGGCCGGGCGGCGAGCTCATCCCGCTGGTCGAACAGGACCGAACACTCTGGGACGAGAAGGCGATCGCCGAGGGAGTCGCGCTCATCACCGAAGCCATGCCCCACGGGCCCCGTCGGCCCTTACCAGATCCAGGCGGCTGTAGCCGCCGTTCACGACGAGGCGGCGACCGTCGAGGAGACCGATTGGCCCCAGATCCTCGCGCTGTACGGAGTGCTGGAACACATGTCGCCCAATCCCCTGGTCTCGCTCAACCGCGCCGTCGCCGCCGCCATGGTGCACGGCCCGACTGCAGGCCTCGCCATGCTGAGGGTTCTGGAGTCCGACGGACGCCTGGCGGAGCACCATAGCCTCTACGCCGCCAAGGCCCATCTCCTGGAGATGGCCGGCGACCTTCAAGCCGCGATCGAGAGCTACCGCGCAGCAGCAAACCGTACGGCCAGCCTCCCGGAACGGCACTACCTCACCATCCGCGCCGCCCAGCTCGCCGCCCCGCCCACGCAGGCTCCGACAGGCGGGTTGCCTGCTACTGGGACACGCTCCTAGCGTCTCAGGAGTGCGGCGAGCCTTGTCGAGCTCTCGCGCGTATCAGACGGGGAGCTGCCACGACGGCCCGGAGGGCTCACCCAGCCATACGGTCTGTGTATTTGACTGTGGGTACGTGTTTGGAGACGGAGCGCATTCGGGGAGCGTCATGGACGCGAGGCGGCCTGCACGGCGACGTGCGGTCACGGGCACCATCACCGGGTTTGTACTGCGTATGGCCAGGGAGAGCGTCCCTCGCACGCAATCCGGTATGGCGGAAGACCTGGGGGTCGACCTGGCCACCGTGCAGGGCTGGGAATCCGGACGTCGGCCTGTCGCCAACATGAAGGCCGGAGCGCTGCTTGCGCTTCGGCACCGGTTACTGGCCCTCGGTGCGGATCGGACAGTCGTCGGCCTCCTGGATGCGGCGATGGATGCGGATCGGATTGTTGGTGCCGCTCTTGATCCCTCACTGCGGACCGAACTCCATCCGCTCGCGGGATGGGTGCACACGCGCGACACCGCGCACCTGATCGACTGGGCGGTAAATGGAACGACTCCGCCCGTCCTTGCGAACAGTCCGGTTCCGGCGCGGCGCGGCCCTGTTGCCACCGCCCCGCTTATGCCCGCGCAGGATCGCAGCGCGTTCTTCTCTCACCTTCGTAGCACTGCCGCGGCCGCAACCAGGATGGGAAGCAACGGGATACTTCTGCACCGACAGGCGCTCTATCTCGCGTCGTACGACCGGAGTCCCGAAGCCACCTCGTGGGCGGTTCGCGCGCTCCACGACCGCAGAGGCGTGCTCTCGGTCCGCGGGTGGTCACCGCAGTGGGCAGAGGCCCGCTCCACCGCAACGGCTCTCGCGCGGTTGGGCGATCCCCAACCTCTCCTCGATTTCATCGAGCGATCCATGGCTGATGACGACGACGGGGAGACGGCGAACCTCAACTACTGGGCATACTGGCTTGGGGCATTCAGCCAACCCCAAGCCGATGACGCATTCATGCGCGACCGGAACCGGGCCGACTGGGACCCTGTCACCTTGCTCCGTCGCGGGCTGGCGCAGGGCCTCCACCAGGCACCCGGATATGTCGACTTGTACGTCCATTCGATCTGGGCGCTCCTGACCACGAACACATGGCTGCCCCAGGCGTCACCGGGGCTAGCCTCTGATCTTGATGGCCGCGCCTGCCGACTGCTCGACGGAAATCTCGTCTCCCAAAGATCCCGGCGCGAACTCAGCGCTGTGCATTACGTTCTACGCGAGTACGGCACATGAGAGACCGGAGGCACCACATGGCGGAAGAGACCGACCAGGCCAAAGGAACTGCTGGGTTCCTGATGGAGATGGGCATGCTCAAGCGGGCGAAGCGCTCAGGCTGGTGGATCGCCGGGGTCAAGGATCCAGAGACGATTGCGGAGCATTCGTTCCGTACAGCAGTCATCGGGGCCGTGCTGGCTCTGATGGAGGGCGCGGATCCGGCGAAGGTCGCGCTGCTGTGCACCTTCCACGACACGCAGGAGACCCGGGTCAGCGACATTCCGCACATCGGCCGCCGCTATTTGGACGCGGCGAGCAATGAGAAGGTCACCGCCGACCAGGTTTCTGCCGCCTACCCTGCGGTGCGGGAGGGGATCCAGCGCATCGTCGAGGAGTACGAGAACAGCAGCAGCCTAGAAGTGATCGTGGCGCACGACGCCGACAAGCTCGAATGCTTGGTACAGGCCGTCGAGTACCGAGAGCAAGGGCACCAGAACGTTCAGAACTGGATCGACACCAGCCGGAACAACCTCAAGACAGCATCTGCCCAGGCGCTTGCGGAAGCCGCGCTGAACATGACGTCCGTGGAGTGGCAACAGACGTATCTCCGCTAGTGTCCTGCGCCAGTAGTTGATCGTTAGTAGTTGCGTGACTTCTGCTGCTGGTGCGTCAGTTCCTCGTCGGGGCCCGAAGCTGGAACCGTTGCTGCTGTCTGATGACGAGCGGGCAGTGTTGGAGCGGTGGACGCGGCGGGCGTCGTCGGCCCAGGCGCTGGCCCTGCGCGCGCGGATCGTGCTGGCGTGCGCGGGTCCGGAGGTACCGCCGATCGTCGCGGTCGCCCGCGAATTGCGGGTGGCTGCCGACACCGTCCGCAAGTGGCGGCGCCGGTTCCTGGCGGAGCGGCTCGACGGCCTGGTCGACGAGCCCCGGCCGGGCCGGCCGCCCACCATCAGCGTTGATCAGGTGGAGGCGGTCGTGGTCACGACGCTGGAGGAGATCCCGAAGAACGCCACCCACTGGTCGCGGAAGTCGATGGCGGAGCACAGCGGCCTGTCGAAGTCCACCGTCGGCCGGATCTGGCGGAAGTTCCAGCTCAAACCGCATCTGACAGACACCTTCAAGCTGTCGACGGACCCGCTGTTCGTGGAGAAGGTCTACGACGTCGTCGGGCTGTACTTCAACCCGCCCGAAGGCGCGGTGGTCCTCTCGGTGGACGAGAAGTCGCAGATCCAGGCCCTGGACCGGTCTCAGCCGGTGCTGCCGATAATGCCGGGCATGCCCGAACGGCGCACCCACGACTACGTCCGCAACGGGCTGACTACCTTGTTCGCCGCATTCGACGTCGCCACCGGCGACGTCATCAGTGCCCTGCACCGCCGACACCGGGCAGCGGAGTTCAAGAAGTTCCTGATCCGGATCGACAAGGAAGTGCCCGCGCACCTGGCGGTCCACCTGATCTGCGATAACTACGGAACCCACAAGACGCCCGCGATCAGGACGTGGCTGGCCAAGCACCCACGCTTTCATATGCACTTCACCCCGACCGGCTCCTCCTGGATCAACCAGGTCGAGCGGTGGTTCGGCTTCCTGGCCGACCAGATGATCCGCCGCGGCGCCCACAAGAACGTGCAGGCCCTCGAAGCCGACATCCGCAAGTGGGTCCGGAACTGGAACGAAGACCCCAAGCCGTTCATCTGGACCAAGACAGCCGAGGAAATCCTCGAATCCCTCGCCCGCTTCTGCCGACGGATCTCCGGCGCAGGACACTAGGACATGGTCCACTTCAAGCCTCGTCGCAGTCCTTTCTGCGGCTGGCGCAACTCGTGGGCTCAACGTTCCAAGCGCGATCGCTCGGGCACTGCCGCCCAGCCCGGACTTGGTTACCCTCCAGTACAGGTGACCTGCGGGTATGGCCCGAACCGGTTGCCTACGATGAATGGATATGCGAGACGGCAGTTGCTGGATAGAGTCGTGTCGTTACAACTGGTTGTGGGGACAACCAAAGCGCCTTTCGGCTGCCAACGTCCTGGGGAGGGCCTGCAGCACATGAGTCGTCGCTCTACTGGTTTCGTCGGCGTGTGGGCTGAGATGCAAAGGCAACAGCAGCGCCAGCTAGAAGCCGAAGCCAGACAGCGGAGACGAGAAGCTCAGCAAGCGCGAGCCTACGAGCGACGAGCCGCCCAGAGCCACCGCGAGTACAGGCAGGCAGAGGCGCTACGTCGTACGGAGGAACTGGACGCGCAGGTTGCGTCACTGCAAGTTCTTCTCGCATCGGGTTGTCAAGCCCCGGCTTTCAGGGCTTCCTCACTCATGCGGCATGAGGAGGTCCAGCCCTTCGCCCCGGGACCGTTAGCTCAGCCCGTGCCCATGCCGGATTTCAATCAGTACCAAACGCAGAGCGGTTGGACCGCGAGTCGCCGGGCTCAGGCACAGGCTGAAGCACAGGCGCGCTTCGAGCGGGACTGGCACACCGCCCAGGCTGCGGAGGCTCGCCGACAGCAGCAGCTGGCGTCGTACCAGCAGGAGTACCTGCGGTGGGCGGATGCTCAGTTGGCTGAGGTACGTGCACACAACGCCGGCGTCGTCGCGGTAACTGAAGGCGTAAGGCGCCGGGATCCCGATTCAGTGGTCGAGTACTTCTCCGCCGCTCTCTATGCCTCAACGGCGTGGCCTGAAGGTTTCCCGCGTCAGATTGCGGCAGCCTACGACCCGGCAGCCCGACAGTTGGTGCTGGATTGGGAGTTGCCCGGCTACAGCATCGTGCCTGAGGTCAAGTCTGTTCGGTACATGTCCGCGGTCGATCAGGACAAGGAGACCCCCCGTCCCGTAGGCCAGCGCCGAGCTTTATATAGGGAAGTGCTCGCGGAGTGCATGCTGCTCGTATTGCACCAGCTCTTCGCGGCAGATGACCTGAGTGCGCTTGAGTCGGTGGCCTTGAACGGGTTCGTCGATGGACACGACCCTACGACGGGCCGACCGGGCCATATCTTCCTCGCAACTGTCATGGCCCCGCGCTCCTCGTTCCGTGAACTGCACCTGGCACAGGTGGACGCAGGTAGTTGTCTGGCTGACGCCCTGCGTGGGCAGCTCTCGGCTAGGCCGGACCAACTCACACCCGTACGGCCGAGTAGGCGGCCGCAAGATGCCGGGAACCGCGTTGTCGCCCACGGAAACGATGAGGAACCGGATCTGTACGCCATGGATCCGATCGCCTTCGAGAATCTAGTCGCCGACCTCTTCCGTGCCATGGGGATGCAGGCGGTGACGACTCAACGTTCAAACGATGGCGGTGTGGACGTTGACGCCTTGGATCCGACACCGATCCGAGGCGGCAAGATCGTCGTGCAGGTGAAGCGCTACCGGAACACGGTACCTCCCACGGCCGTGCGTGACTTGTACGGGACTGTGCAGGACGCTGGCGCCAACAAGGGTGTCCTCGTAACGACGTCAGGGTTTGGCCCTGGTTCACACACCTTCGCCAATGGCAAGCCGCTGGAACTTATCTCGGGCTCTGAGCTGGTCGATCTGCTGCATCGGCATGGGCTGCGTGGGCGACTGGGCGAGGGTGGTCGACAAGCTGCTGCGCAGCCGCGACCTTCGGTTCCGCCCACTCGTTTGCCTGACGACTACAGCGTCCTGGGCATGTCTTGGAATGGCAGCGTCGCCCTGGACGTTTGTGCTCTCGTCTGCCGTGGCAGTCGCGTCCTCAGCGACGATCACTTCGTCTTCTTCAACAACCCGCAGACTCCGGACGGCTCAGTGCGTGCTCTTCCCGCCGCAGCGCCGGACAAGGCAGCGATCTGTGTCTCCTTCGACGGGCTGCCTGAGGGCGCTGATCGATTTGTGCTCGTGGCTGCTATCGACCCGGAGGTCAACCCCGACGCCGATCTCTCCGGCTTCACTGAAGCCTGCATCCGGCTACTCGATCCGGGAATGGCCGAGCAGGGACGGCTTGAGGTCTCCGACGGCCGGCCAAGTGAAACCGCCTTGGTACTCGGTTCCTTCCGCCGAAGGTCCAGCGGGGACTGGGACTTCGTCCTTGGTGGCAAGGGCTACGCGGGCGGCCTGGAGGAACTCGTTCAGGACTACGGCATCGAGGTGGAGTAGATCGGCTGAGAGCCGCAAGCATCACGGTTAGGTTCTGTGAACGCGCATTGATGGCCCACCTCACGGGGTGCAGTAACCGCCAGTCTGCCGCCGGGCTACTCACCGGACAGGCTCCAGGCCCGCCGTTCCCCTCGCCGGAAGCGCGAGCATCGCGAAGAGACGGTCGGCCGCGGCACCCCGTCGTACCACCAGCAGCGCGGCGAGGACGACGGCGAACGGGACGCCGAGCCACCAACCCAGCAGGTGTACAAGGACGGAGGCGCCCACCGCCGTGCCGAGCGCGAGCCCGAAGACCGCTCCCAGGACGGCACCGAGGATGCGAAGCCGTCCCGTCACCTTTGCGGCGGCGGCCTCGCGCTGACCGGACCGGAGCCAGCGGATCATCAGTGCCAGCATCACCGGAACCAGCACGACACCCATCCCGTAGAGCGTCAGCGCGACCGGCGAGGTCAGCCAGTCGCCCATGCGGGAGAGAGCTTCCCCCGGGCCGGGCTGCGCCGGCCAGGAGGCGAACGTCTCGCGATCCGCGGAGAAGAATCGCTGGTACCCGCGGCCGTCCCACCCGTGAACGAGGATGAAGAACATGCCGGTGTATCCGATCCCGGCCTGAAGGTAGGCCGCGTAGACGCGCCCGGACGCGATGAGGCGCGACGCGACCCAGTAACCCAGCACGCCCTGGCTGACGTTCGTCGCGGCGAACAGGGCGACCAGCCAGGCGGGCAGCGAACCGTGCCCGCCGGCGGCCTGCATTGTTTCCCAGTCCGGGAAGCCCCACAGCAGCCACGCACCGCTGGGGGCGAACAGAACCGCGCAGTAGAGGACGGTCGCCATCAAGTACGGGTCCGACCACCGGCCGACGCGACTCGCGGGGCCTGTCCTGCTCGTGAGCTGATGCGTGGCGGCGGTCGCGAAGCTCGCGCCGATTCCGTAGGACCAGAAGACATCGACCTGGACCATCGTGCTCTCCTCTCCGGAATGACATGTCATTCCGTTCTGAAGGCAGAAGCAGGGCATAAGAATTGAGCGGTCCTGCGGGCCTGCGGCTCAGGGGGAGCCGAGGCCGTCGAACATGAGTGTCTCCACGGTGCGAATCCACGGCTCGCGCATGGCATCGGGGTCCTGTGCGTGCAGGAGCCGCACCGCCCCGGTCACGATGATTCCGTTGACGGCGAGCCCGACCACGTGCGCGTCCACATCACGGCGCAGGAAGCCGCGGTCCTGTCCGTTGCGGATGAAGGCGGCGGTGTACTGGGCCGCTGCGTCCATGGCCCGGCCGGCCAGATCCGGCTCGGCCCGGTCGATGGCGATCGCGTCGTAGAACAGGATGTGGCACAGCGCGGGTTCAGCGGTGACGAGGTCGAACAGCTTGTTGCCGATGCGTCCGACCTGTTGCCTGTACTGCGGCAGTGTCTGTGAGGAGCCGGGATCCTCGTCGGAGAGGGCGTCCATCACCTGGCCCAGCGCACGCGACACCACGCTGCGCGCGATGTCCTCCTTGTTCTTGAAGTACCGGTAGAACGTGCCGTGTCCGGCCCCGAGTTCCTGGGCGATGTCGGAGATACCGGTCGCGTGGTAGCCGCGCTCGGCGAACACCTTTCCCGCCGCGCGCAGTATCGCGTCGCGCTTGTCGACAACACCCCTGGGCACGGTCGAACCCCTCCCTCGGCGGAATGACGTGTCATTCTCGAACCGGCGGTGAACCCCCGTCAATACTCTTGCATGCACCGGGAGTTGGCGGTCATGCGCCAGCACTTGGCGCACGTCCTGCCACGCCGCCTCGCTCAGCAGCGGGCGCCACCTGGCCGGCTGGAGTTCCGGCCGAGCGCCCCACTCCGACAGACGCTGCCGGACCCGGTCCAGGTGGGCGAGCAGTGTCCCGCCCGGGTGCTCCATTCCCTCGGCGCCGTGCTCCCGCAGCAGCGCGACCGCTTCCCTCGTACTCCCCGAGAAGTCCAGGGACAGAAAAATACCCCGGAACCGAATTGACGGCCGGGGTTATTCTCTGCGTATATTAAGTGTTTCCGTGTTCACGCACACGGAAAAGCGTGGAGAAGTTCAATAAACGCACTGTATCGCGTCAGGAGCTGAATTGTCAAGCGAGGAATTGCGGCAGGAACAACAATTCGTCTCCCTCGCCCACGAGCGGCTCGACCAGCTCAGGGCCGAGGCCGAAGCCGCCATGAACGCCACGATCGCGCAGGTCAGCAACGATCGGCAGGCGCTGGTGGAGCGCGATGTCGGCGTGGCCGAGTACTCCGCCACGCTCTCCGCGCTGAATGCCGCCGACACCGGGCTCTGTTTCGGGCGGATCGACCGGCGCGACGCAGTCACGTACCACATCGGGCGTACGGGAATCCGGCGCGACGACGCCGAACGGACTCCGCTGCTCATCGACTGGAGGGCTCCCGTCGCGCGGCCGTTTTATCTCGCGACCGGATATGAGCCGATGGGGCTGCGCCGCAGGAGGCACATCACCACCCGGGGCCGCACCGTCACAGCGCTGCACGACGAGATCATGGATCTCGCCGACACCACCCGCACCGGATACGAGTCGCACGACGCCGACGAGGTGCTGCTCGCCGCGCTGAACAGTGCCCGTACCGGACGGATGGGCGACATCGTGTCGACCATCCAGGCCGAGCAGGACCACATCATCCGCGCCCCGCACGGCGGAGTGCTCGTCGTCGAGGGTGGACCCGGCACCGGGAAGACCGCGGTCGCGCTGCACCGGGCCGCGTATCTCCTGTACGCGAACCGGGAGCAGCTGGCCAAGCGTGCCGTGCTGATCGTCGGGCCCAACCCGGCTTTCCTGGGCTACATCGGCGAGGTGCTGCCCTCGCTCGGGGAGACGGGCGTGCTGCTGGCGACCGTCGGCGAGCTTTTTCCGGGCGTCGGCGTCACCGGCACGGACAGCCCCGCCGCAGCGGCCGTCAAGGGCCGCGCGGACATGGCCGGAGTCCTGGCCGAGGCCGTACGGGACCGGCAGCAGGTGCCCGAGAAGGACGCCCCCGTCGTCATCCGGCACGACGACGGGGACCTGCTGCTCGACTGGGACACCGCCGTCGAGGCCCGGCACAAGGCCCGCGAGACCGGCCTGCCGCACAATCTGGCCCGCCCGCACTTCGTCTTCCGGCTCATCGACGACCTGACCACCCAGCTCGTCGACCGGATCGGCGCAGACCCCTACGGAGGCCCGAACTTCCTCGGCGCAGACGACATCGCCCTGCTCGGCAAGGGCATCGCCGCAAGTCCCGAGGTGCACGCCGCCATCGCGTCGCTGTGGCCCCCGCTCACCCCGCAGCAGTTCCTCGCGGACTATCTCGCGGATCCCACACATCTGCCCGATGACGACGCCGCGTTGATCCGGCGCAACGGCGGCGGATGGACCGCGGCCGACGTGCCGCTCCTCGACGAGGCCGCCGAACTGCTGGGCGAGGACAACTCCGCGGCCCTGGCCGCCGCCGAGGCCGAGCGGGCCCGGCAGATCGCCTACGCGCAGGGCGTCCTGGACGTCTCGTACGCCTCCCGCACCTACGAGTTCGAGGACAAGCAGGACATCGACGAAGACGCGTCCGAAGTCCTGGCCGCGCACGACATCATCGATGCCGAGCGGATGGCCGAGCGGCAGGAGGAGGCCGACCACCGCAGCGCCGCCGAGCGCGCCGCCGAAGACCGCACCTGGGCCTTCGGGCACATCATCGTCGACGAGGCGCAGGAGCTGTCGGCGATGGCCTGGCGGCTGTTGATGCGGCGCAGTCCCACCCGTTCGATGACGCTGGTCGGCGACCCGGCGCAGACCGGTGACCTGGCAGGGTGCGATTCCTGGCAGGAGATCCTCGCCCCTTACGTCCAAGACCGCTGGCAGCTGGCCCGGCTCGGCGTCAACTACCGTACGCCCGCCGAGATCATGGAGTACGCATCCGAGCGGCGGCGGGCCACCGACCCCGGTTTCGAGCCGCCGCACTCCATCCGCTCGACGGGTGTGGAGCCCTGGGAGCGGACCCTGCCGCTCGGCGAGGTGGCCCGGATCGCCGCCGAGGAGGCCCCCGAGGAGGGCAGGCTCGCGGTGATCGCCCCGCGCGAGCTGCACGCCGGACTCGCGGGACTGGAAGGGAACGACGGGCCGCTGGACCTTTCCCGGACCGTCGTCCTCATCGATCCGCGCCAGGCGAAGGGCCTCGAATTCGACACGGTCCTCGTCGTCGACCCCGACCGGATGAGCGCCAACGACCTCTATGTGGCGCTCACCCGGGCCACCCAGCGGCTCGGGATCATCAGACCGGCCGCAGCCACACGGTAGCCAGTGGCGGCAGCGTGAGCTGGATGCTCACCGGCCGGCCGTGCCAGGGGAACGACTCCGGCTTCAGCGGGTCGGGGTTGAGCACATCGCTGCCGCCGTAGCGATCCGCGTCCGTGTTGAGGACCTCCGTCCACGCCTGGACCGACTCCGGAACACCGATGCGGTACTCGTGGCGTACCACCGGAGAGAAGTTGCTGACGGCGAGCAGCGGCGCGCCCGTGGCGTCGAAGCGCAGAAAGGCGAAGACATTGTCCTCGGCGGCGTCGCCGTCCACCCAGGCGAAGCCGACGGGGTCCGTGTCCTGCTGCCACAGGGCTGGGGTGGCCGCGTAGACCGTGTTCAGGTCGCGCACGAGGTCCCGTACGCCGCGGTGGTCCGCCTCCGCGGCGTAGGAGGGATCCAGCAGCCACCAGTCGGGGCCGTGGCCCTCCGACCACTCCGCTCCCTGGGCGAACTCCTGGCCCATGAAGAGGAGTTGTTTACCGGGATGCGCCCACATGAAGCCCAGATAGGCGCGGTGATTCGCGCGCTGCTGCCACCAGTCGCCGGGCATCTTGCTCACCAGGGCCTGCTTGCCGTGGACCACCTCGTCGTGCGAGATCGGCAGGACGTAGTTCTCGCTGTACGCGTACACCATCGAGAACGTCATCTCGTTGTGGTGGAACTTGCGGTGCACCGGCTCGTGCTCGACATAGCCCAGCGAGTCGTGCATCCAGCCCATGTTCCACTTCAGGCCGAAGCCGAGGCCGCCGAAACCGCCCGGGCCCACATGGTGCGTGGCGCGGGTGACGCCGTCCCAGGCCGTGGACTCCTCGGCGATGGTGACGACACCGGGGCAGCGCCGGTAGACGGTGGCGTTCATCTCCTGGAGGAAGGCGACCGCGTCCAGGTTCTCCCGGCCGCCGTGCACGTTGGGCGTCCACTCGCTGTGCTCGCGGGAGTAGTCGAGATAGAGCATCGAGGCGACCGCGTCGACCCGCAGCCCGTCGATGTGGAACTCCTCGCACCAGTACGTGGCGTTGGCGACCAGGAAGTTGCGTACCTCCTTGCGGCCGTAGTCGAATTCGAGGGTGCCCCAGTCGGGGTGCGCGGCACGCGCCGGGTCCTCGTGTTCGTACAGCGAGCGGCCGTCGAACTCCGCCAGCGCCCAGTCGTCCTTGGGGAAGTGCGCGGGCACCCAGTCGACCAGTACGCCGATCCCGGCCCGGTGCAGGGCGTCCACCAGATGGCGGAAGTCGTCAGGTGTGCCCATCCGGGCGGTCGGTGCGTAGAAGCCGGTGACCTGATAGCCCCAGGAGCCGCCGAAGGGATGCTCGGCGACCGGCATCAGCTCCACGTGGGTGAAGCCCAAGTCCTGGACGTACGCGGGTAGTTGTGCGGCGAGCTGGCGGTAGGTGAGTCCGGGCCGCCAGGAGGGGAGATGCACTTCGTAGACGGAGAAGGGCGCCTCGTGCACCGGCCGGTCCGCGCGGTGCGCCATCCACTCCTGGTCGTGCCACACATGGTGGGACTCGGTGACGATCGACGCGGTGGCGGGGGGCACCTCGCTGCGCCGTGCCATCGGATCGGCCCGCAGGGTGTGCGAGCCGTCCGGGCGGGTGATGTCGAACTTGTAGAGGGCGCCCTCGCCGACGCCGGGCAGGAACAGCTCCCACACGCCGGAGGAGCCCAGCGAACGCATCGGATACCCGGTGCCGTCCCAGTAGTTGAAGTCACCCACCACCCGCACCCCGCGGGCATTGGGCGCCCACACGGTGAACCGGGTGCCCGTCGCCTGCTGGTGTGCCATGGGGTGCGCTCCGAGCGCCTTCCACAGCTCCTCGTGCCGCCCCTCGCCGATCAGATGCAGATCGAGCTCGCCGAGCGCGGGCAGGAAGCGGTACGGGTCCTGCACCTCGATCCCGGTCGCGTCGTCGTAGACGACGAGAAGCTGGTACTCCGGGACGGTGCGCAGCGGCAGGACACCCGAGAAGAAGCCGTCACCGTCCTCGTGCAGCTTTGCCCGCAGCCCCTTCGCGAGCACGGTCACCGACCGCGCGAACGGACGCAGCACCCGCAGCTCGACACCGCCCCGGACCGAGTGCGCCCCCAGCAGGGAGTGCGGATCGTGGTGGGAGCCGGTCAGCAGCCGCTCCCGGTCCCCGTCCGGGAGTGGATGGGCGGCCCGGACGCCATGACTGCCGTCCGCCCGCGCCTGTGGCGCGTCCGTCTGCTTGGGGGGCCCGGCGTCAGCCGCCTGCCGGGGCCTTTGGGGGTCGGAGGAATTACGGGACGGGGGTCGGGCGGTCACGGGGTCTGCCTCCTCGGCGGATCAGTTGGTGGCGGCCAGGCGGTCGATCGCCGCCATCGGCACCGGAAGCCAGTCGGGGCGGTGCCGGGCCTCGTAGACGACCTCGTACACGGCCTTGTCCGTCTCATAGGCGCGCAACAGCTCGGGTTCGGTGCGGGGATCGGCGCCCGCGGTCTCGGCATAGCCGTCGCAGTAGGCCGCACGGCAGCGTTCCGCCCAGGCCGGGTTCCACGGGCGGTGGGTGCGGGCGGCGTAGTCGAACGAGCGCAGCATGCCGGCGACATCTATCACCGTGGGCTGTGGCCTGCGGCGTTCGCCGAGCGGGCGTGCCGGCTCGCCCTCGAAGTCGATGACCGACCAGTGAGTGTCGCTGTGGGAGCCGCCGCCACGCAGGGTCTGCCCGAGATGGAGGTCGCCGTGGACGCGCTGGGCCCGCCAGGCGCAGCCGCGCCTGCCGAGCGCGGCGATCGCGTCGAAGGCGGCACGCAGCCGTGGAACGTACGGCAGCAGCGCGGGCACCGCCTGCGCGGCCGCGTCCAGACGCGCCGTCATGGCCTCCGCCAGATGCTCGGCCTGCGGCCGGCGCAGCATCACGGTGGGCAGCTCCTTCGCCAGCGCCGTGTGCACCTCGGCGGTGACCCGGCCGAGCGCGCGGGCCTCCTCAATGAAGGTCCCCCCGTCGGCCAGCGATTCGAGCGCGAGCAGCCAGCCGTCGCGCGAGCCGTGCAGGAAGGGCTGCAGCACGCCGAGGGTGTACGGCTCGGGCGCGGTGGCCTCGAACCAGGCGACGGGCGCGGGGACCCGGCCGCATCCGGCGCGGGCGAGCGCGAGCGGCAGCTCCAGATCGGGGTTGGAGCCGGGGTGGACCCGGCGGAAGAGCTTGAGGATGTACGCGTCGCCGTACACCAGCGAGGAGTTGGACTGCTCGGCCTCCAGGGGGCGCGCGGTGAGCCCGCCGGGGATCCTCCCGGCCGCCTCGAAGCGGTCGAAGCGCAGCGGCCCCAGCGCACCGGGCGTGCGCAGCCGCTCCAGGATCAGCTCGGCCAGGCGCGGGTCGTGCAGCCCCTCGTACACCGTCCGCCCGGTGAGCGGGCCCTCGGTCACATGGCCGATCAACGCGGGCGCGAGGTGCGGTGGCAGCGTCCTGCGCACACCGAGGAGGAGTTGGTAGCAGTCCTGCGACGACGGGGCGGGAAGGCCGGTCTGCTGGACGCGTACGAGCAGATGCAGCAGCCCCGGACCGGTCGCGGAGTCCAGCGGCAGCAGTTCGGTCGCGGAGACGAGCGAGAAGCCGGTGAGGGGATGGCCCTTGCCCGCGAACCAGCGCTGTCTCGGCAGCCAGGCGAGCAGCAGGGGCGCTAGGGACGGGAGAAGAGCGACGGGGGTCCGGGTGGATGCAGCCTCCGACATGGCATCGCGTCCTTTCCCCGAGATGCACTCCAATGGCGCTGTATGCGCAGAGTGTCCCGGATTGCAGCTGTGGCTGTCCGGCGGCGCGCGGGGATGAGGAGGAGAGTGCCCGGTGCGGGGCGGGGGAAACCGCCCCGCGGGAGGCACCTCTCGTTACCTGTGTGTCAGGTGGCGGCCGCTTCCTTGCGCAGCCGGAACCAGTAGAAGCCGTGGCCTGCGAGAGTCAGCAGATAGGGCCACTGACCGATGGCCGGAAAACGCACGCCACCGATCAGCTCCACCGGGTGCCGGCCGCTGAACGCCCGAAGATCGAGCTCGGTGGGCTGCGCGAACCGGGAGAAGTTGTGCACGCAGAGCACGAGATCGTCCTTGTACTCCCGGGTGAAGGCGAGCACGGCCGGGTTCGACGACGGCAGTTCGGTGTACGAGCCGAGGCCGAAGGCGCGGTTCTGCTTGCGGATCTCGATCATCCGGCGGGTCCAGTGCAGCAGCGAGGACGGCGAGGCCATCGACGCCTCGACATTGGTGACCTGGTAGCCGTAGACCGGATCCATGATCGTGGGCAGATACAGCCGGCCGGGGTCGCAGGAGGAGAAGCCCGCGTTGCGGTCGGGGGTCCACTGCATCGGGGTGCGCACGGCGTCGCGGTCGCCCAGCCAGATGTTGTCGCCCATCCCGATCTCGTCGCCGTAGTACAGGATCGGCGATCCGGGCAGCGAGAGCAGCAGCGCCGTGAACAGCTCGATCTGATTGCGGTCGTTGTCGAGCAGGGGAGCGAGCCTGCGCCGGATGCCGATGTTGGCGCGCATTCGCGGATCCTTGGCGTATTCCGCGTACATGTAGTCGCGCTCTTCGTCCGTGACCATTTCGAGGGTCAGCTCGTCGTGGTTGCGCAGGAAGATGCCCCACTGGCAGTTCTTCGGGATCGCCGGGGTCTTGGACAGGATTTCCGAGACGGGGTAGCGGGACTCGCGCCGTACCGCCATGAAGATGCGCGGCATCACCGGGAAGTGGAAGGCCATATGGCACTCGTCGCCGCCGGCCGGGAAGTCGCCGAAGTAGTCGACGACATCCTCGGGCCACTGGTTGGCCTCCGCCAGCAGCACGGTGTCGGGGTAATGGGCGTCGATCTCCTTGCGCACCCGCTTGAGGAAGGAATGGGTGGCGGGGAGGTTCTCGCAGTTGGTGCCCTCCTGCTGGTACAGATACGGCACGGCGTCGAGACGGAAACCGTCGATGCCCAGGTCCAGCCAGAAGCGCAGCGCCGAGATGATCTCCTCCTGCACCGCAGCGTTCTCGTAGTTGAGATCGGGCTGGTGGGAGAAGAAGCGGTGCCAGTAGTACTGCTTGCGCACCGGATCGAAGGTCCAGTTGGACGTCTCGGTGTCGACGAAGATGATCCTGGCGTCCTGGAACTGCTTGTCGTCGTCGGCCCAGACGTAGTAGTCGCCGTAGGGCCCCTCGGGATCGCTGCGGGACTCCTGGAACCACGGGTGCTGGTCGCTGGTGTGGTTCATGACGAAGTCGATGATGACGCGCATGCCGCGCTGGTGCGCGGCGTCGACGAACTCCACGAAGTCGGCGAGGTCGCCGAAGTCGGGGAGTACCGCCGTGTAGTCGGAGACGTCGTAACCGCCGTCCCGCAGAGGGGACTTGAAGAACGGCGGGAGCCAGAGGCAGTCGACCCCCAGCCACTGCAGATAGTCGAGTTTGGCGGTGATGCCCTTGAGGTCGCCGATGCCGTCGCCGTTGCTGTCCTGGAAGGAACGCACCAGGACTTCGTAGAAGACGGCCCGCTTGAACCAGTCGGGGTCTCGGTCCTTGGCCGGCGTGTCCTCGAACAGGTCGTGGACGGGCTCATTGACGATCATGATGTGGGTGACCCTCCGATCGGCGGGGACGGTCGCAGAACGACGATGTGCGCGGGCGTGACGCCCGGCTCTAGGCGCACATAGGTGGCTCTGCCCCAGTGATAGGTCTCGCCGGTGAGCTCGTCGCGCACCGGTGCGCTCTCGTGCCAGTCGAGGCCGAGGTGCGGCATGTCCAACGAGACCGTGGCCTCCTGGGTGTGGTGGGGGTCGAGGTTGGCGACGACGAGCACGGTGTTCGGACCCGAAGCGCCCTCGGCCGTTTTCGAGTACGCGATCACCGCCTCGTTGTCGGTGGGGTGGAAGTGGATGTTCCGCAGCTGCTGCAGGGCGGGGTGCCGGCGCCTGATCCGGTTGAGGGCGGTGATCAGGGGCGTGATGGTGCGGCCCTCGCGTTCCGCCGACTCCCAGTCCCGCGGCCGCAGTTGGTACTTCTCGGAGTTCAGATACTCCTCGCTGCCGTCCCTCAGGGGGGCGTTTTCGCACCATTCGTATCCTGCGTACATGCCCCAGGACGGCGACATCGTCGCGGCCAGCACCGCACGCACCTCGAACGCCGGGCGCCCGCCGTGCTGGAGATAGGCGTGCAGGATGTCGGGGGTGTTCACGAAGAAATTGGGACGCATGTACGAGGCGGCTTCGCCGGAGAGCTCGGTGAGGTACTCGGTGAGTTCCTGCTTGGTGTTACGCCAGGTGAAGTACGTGTACGACTGCTGAAAGCCGATCGCGGCGAGGGTGTGCATCATCGCCGGACGGGTGAACGCCTCGGCCAGGAAAATCACATCGGGGTCGCTGCGGTTGATGTCCGCGATCACCTTCTCCCAGAAGATGACGGGCTTGGTGTGCGGGTTGTCCACGCGGAAGATCCGTACACCGTGGCCCATCCAGAGGCGCAGCACACGCAGCGTCTCGTTGACCAGACCGCGCATGTCCGCCTCGAAGGCGATCGGGTAGATGTCCTGGTACTTCTTCGGCGGATTCTCGGCGTAGGCGATCGTGCCGTCGGCGCGGTGGTGGAACCACTCGGGGTGCTTCTCCACCCAGGGGTGGTCGGGCGAGCACTGGAGCGCGAAGTCCAGCGCCACCTCCATGCGCAGGTCGCGCGCAGTCTGCACGAAATGGTCGAAGTCCTCGAACGTGCCGAGGTCGGGGTGGAGCGCGTCATGGCCCCCGTCGGGGGAGCCGATGGCCCAGGGGACGCCGACATCGTGGGCACCGGGGGAGAGGGTGTTGTTCGGGCCCTTGCGGTAGGTGGTGCCGATGGGGTGGACGGGCGGCAGATAGACGACGTCGAAGCCCATCGCGGCGACGGCCGGAAGCCGCTCGGCGGCGGTGCGGAAGGTGCCGGAGACGGGCGGCGCGCCCTCCTTGACGATCGCGCCCTCGGAGCGCGGGAAGAGCTCGTACCAGGAGCCGAACAGGGCGCGCTGCCGCTCGACGATCAGGGCCAACGGCCGGGAGGCGGTGACCAGTTCGCGCAGCGGGTGGCGATCGAGCGCGGCGGTGGCGTCGGGGGCGAGGGCGGCGGCGAGCCGGGCGGCGGCGGGGCGCTCCTCGTCACGCAGGGCGTCGACGGCGGCGAGCACGGCCTCGCGTCCGTCGCGCTTGGGAACCCCGGCGGCGGCCCGCTCGTACAGCTCGGCGCCCTCGGCCAGCACCAGCGCGGTGTCGATACCGGCGGGAATCTTGACCCCGGCGGTGTGCCGCCAGGTGGCTACAGGGTCGCTCCACGCCTCGACGGCGAAGGTCCAGCGCCCCTCGGCGTCCGGGGTGACGTCGGCGCCCCAGCGGTCGGTGCCGGGGGCGAGCTCACGCATGGGAGTCCAGGGGCCGGGACGTCCGGTGGGGTCGCGCAGGACGACATTGGCGGCGACAGCGTCATGACCCTCCCGGAAGACGGTGGCGGTGACCTGGAAGGTCTCACCGGTCACCGCTTTTGCGTGCCTCCTACCGCAGTCGACTTGGGGACGGACGTCCAGGACGGGGATACGACCGATCATGGGATCACCTGAGGGCTGTGCGGGCAGGGCGGATTGAGCGCGTTGTGCACGTGTGCGAGGTTTGCTGGTTCTTTGTAGCTGCTCAGTCGACGGCTGGCGGGCTGCGGGCATGGCCGCTCCTGTCCGCGTTCACTCGGGTGGGCGGAAAGATGTCGAGAAGGGTGCGGGCCTGCGTACCGGATGAGCCTTCCCCCGGTCGTCGGGTGGGCAATCCGGTGGAGAGTTAACTACTCGGACGTACGTGACTGCACAAGACGCCGCGTACGCAATCGGACGCGGTCCGGGTCGGGGGTGTGCTCGTCGGGTTCGTGCCGGGGGTCCGGGGGTTGCCCCCGGGGGGGGGTGCGGCACTACTCGGACGTACGTGACTGCACAGGACGTGGCGTACGCAATCGGGCGCGGCCTGGGTCTGGGGGTGTGCGGCGTACGCAATCGGGGCGCGGGCCCCGACGCGACTCGCGTCCGGGCCAGCGCCCCGTACCGCCTCACAGCACCGAGCCCCGGCCCGGCTACGCTCCCCAGCTCGGCTCGGGCCCGCGCCCGCTCATGACAGCTCTCCCGACCACATCTGCCACGGCTGCCGTGTCACCCACTCGTCCACCGGCGCCGGCTTCAGCGACAGTGCCGCAGCCGACTCGCCCTCGTCGCCCGCCATCAGTCCGGGCTCCAGGCCCGCGGCCATGTAGTGGTAGATCCCCGACACGCCGGCCGCAGACTCCGTGCCCAGGATCTGGGCAAGGCTCTGCTCGAAGATGCCCGGTTCCAGGGGCACATAGCGGATCGCGCGCCCCAGGCCCTGCCCGAAGGCCGTCGCGAGCTCGTCGCCCGTCAGTGTCTGCGCGCCGCCGATGTCGAAGGTGCGGCCCGCAACACCGTCCACCGTGAGCGCGGCGTACACCGCCTCCGCCAGGTCCCGGTGCGAGATCCACGCCGCCGGGATGTCGGCGGGCAGCGGGTAGGCGAGCACCCCCTCGTTCACCAGGGCCGGGCCGTTCCACGGGCTGAAGAGGTTGTCCAGATAGACCGGCGGGCGCACGACCACCAGCTCCACGCCGCTGTGGGCGAGACTCTCGCGCAACACCGTCTCGGCGAGCCGGCGGGTCTCGAAGGCCACCACATTCGTGCTCCGGTCGGGGACACGGGTGTTGGCGTTGTAGACCAGCCGCCCCACCCCGGCCTCGCGTGCCGCCTTCGCTATGTGCTGGGCGTACCGCATGACCTTCTCGGCCTGGTACACCAGCGGCATCACCACCGCCGCGTGTGTGGCCCCTTCGAAGAGCAGGCGTACGTCCTCGTACCGGCCGAGGTCGCCGCTCGCGACGGAAACTCCCGGAAGCTCCGGGCGATCGGCCTCGGGCTTGCGGCTCAGTGTGCGCACGCGGTGCTTCCGCTCGGCCAGCAGACGGGCTGTCGCACCTCCTTGGAACCCGGTCGCCCCCACGACCGCTACACGCATCGGAATGTGATCGGACATGAGTCTGAAGAGCCCTTCGATAGGGTGTGGCTGCTGCCGTGAACGGCTCTTCCAGGCTCGCTTCGGCAGCTTCGGCCGATCAATTAACAAACCGGGGCGGGGGTTGAAGGATCGTCCAATGGAACCGACGGAGACGGAACCGACGGAGCGCGAAGGGGACGACCTCCTCAGCGAGCTGCTCAAGCCCTTACGTCTGACCGGGGTCTTCGACAGCCGCTGGCATGTCAGCGCCCCCTGGGCCATCGAGGGCGACGCGGAACAGAGCTGCGCCGTACTGCACTTCATCACCGAGGGCGGCTGCTGGGTCACGGCCGAGGGCCAGACCCCGATCGAGCTGCACGAGGGCGACCTCGCCGTGTTCCCCACCGGCGCCGCGCACCGGCTCGCGGACCGGCCCGAGCGGCGGGGCGTCGCGCTCGGCACCGTGCTGCCCGAGCGGGCACCCGGCACCTCCGGTGAGATCAGGATCGAGGGCGAAGGGCCAGAGAGCCGGCTGCTCTGCGCGGGGCTGCACTACGACGCCTCCGTGGCCACCCACCTCTACACGGCGCTGCCCTGGGCGCTGGTGCTCGACCACTCCCAGGTGGACAGGGAGCCGCTGCTGCGCGACACACTGCGGCTGCTCGCCGCCACCGACCGTCCCGTCGGCCCCGGCGACCGGCTGATCACGCTGCGCGCCTTCGAAATGGCGCTGGTGCTCGCGCTGCGGCCGCTGCTGCGCGAACTGGCCCGCAATCCCTCCGCACTGCCGGTTCTGCGCCATCCCGGTATCAGCCGGGCCATGGTCATCATCGCGACACGCTTCGCCGAGCCCTGGACCATCGAGTCGCTCGCCCGGGAGGTCGGCATGTCCCGCTCGGCGTTCACAGCGGCCTTCCGCGAGCTGGTGGGCGAGGCGCCCGCCCGGCATCTGACGGGGCGGCGGATGCAAGAGGCCGCCCGGCTGCTTGGCGAGACTTCGCTGCCCCAGTCGGCCGTCCCGGAACGTGTCGGCTACCAGAGCTCGGTCGGCTTTCACCTGGCCTTCCGCAAGTGGTACGGCATGACGCCGGGAGAGTACAGATCGGGAGGCTCCTCAGCTGCATGACTGGCCGGTTCTTAATCACCGCTGGACGGTCGTTCATTGCCCACTGTCCATGGCTGGAGCGAGGCTCGGCTGTGTCGGGGGACATTCCGTTTGAGGAGAGACGTTGACCAGGTCCGGCCAGGAATACCTCGCATCGCTGTGTGACGGGCGTGAGGTGTGGCTCGACGGCGAACGGGTCAAGGACGTCACCCGCCATGCCGCCTTCCGCAACACCGCGGCGTCGGTCGCGCACCTCTACGACCTGGCGCACGACTCCGGGCACACCCCTGCCCTCACCTCCGGCGGCATCCACCGCGCCTTCGCCGTGCCGCGCTCCTACGACGACCTGGTCGCCCGGCGGCACGCCTACAAGGTGTGGACCGAGTCGAGCTTCGGCTTCCTCGGGCGTACGCCCGACTACATGGCGGGCGGAGCCGCGGGATTCGCCGCCCTGCCCCAGGTCTTCACCACCGACTCCTTCGACGGCGCCGACAACGCCCT
Source organism: Streptomyces sp. SLBN-118 (assembly GCF_006715635.1). Classification (NCBI taxonomy): domain Bacteria; kingdom Bacillati; phylum Actinomycetota; class Actinomycetes; order Kitasatosporales; family Streptomycetaceae; genus Streptomyces; species Streptomyces sp. SLBN-118. The sequence goes on along the minus strand of NZ_VFNP01000001.1, from coordinate 2,426,806 downwards.
CGCGTACCACCGCAGACTCGCCGAAGACGATCTGTACGCGGCCTTCACCCTCACCAACCCGCAGTCCGGCGAGGGAGAGGACGACCTGGCGGTGCGGGTCGTCGCCGAGAAGGACGACGGGATCGTGGTGAGCGGCGCCAAGACGATCGGCAGCGGGGCCGTCTTCGCCGACGAGGTGCTCGTCGGCACGATCGAGCCACTGGCGCCCGAGGACACGGAGCACGCGCTGTGCTTCTCGGTACCCGTCGCCACACCGGGCCTGACCCTCCACTCGCGTGCTTCGTACGAGGCACAGGCCCGCAGCGTCTTCGACAACCCGCTCTCCTCGCGCTTCGACGAGAACGACGCGCTGCTGGTCTGTGACGAGGTCTTCGTACCGTGGGAGCGGGTGCTGACCTACCGCAGTGCCGAGGCCACCGCGGCGATGTGGTGGGACACCCCCGCCTATCTCAACTTCAGCCACCAGGCGGCCACCCGCTTCTGGACCAAGCTCGAATTCCTCACCGGCCTCGCCATCCTGCTGACACGCGCCAACAACACCTGCCGCCTGCCCGCCGTCACCCAGTCGGTCGGGCGCCTGCTCGGCATGGTCGCCCAGGCCAAGGCGTTCGTACTGGCCGCCGAGGCGAGCCACGAGCAGGTCGACGGCGGCCGCGGCGGCGTCATGCCCGGCCGGGAGATCTCCTTCGCCCAGCGCATCATGGCCGGTGAGCTCTACCCGCGCGCGGTCCAGGAGATCAAGCTGCTCGCGGGCGGCGGCGTCATCCAGCTCCCGGCCTCCGGCGGGGATCTGCTGCACCCGCAGCTCGGGCCGGTCCTGAGGAAATATCTGCGCGCTCCCGGCACCCCGGCCGAGGACCGGGTCAAGCTGCTCAAACTCGTCTGGGACGCACTCGGTTCGGAATTCGCCGGACGCCACGAGCAGTACGAGCGCTTCTACCACGGCGCCCCGCACGTCTATCTGACCATGCAGACGTGGGCGGGCGGCGCGGACAGCTGCGAGGAACTGGCCCAGGCCTGTCTCGACGGTTACGGACTGGACCAGAGCGTGGGCCCCGGACTGGACCAGGGCCCGGGGACCGGCCGGTGACCTCGGCCCGTCCGGGCGCCGCGCTCGGGCTGCTCGCCTCCACCCAGCTGCTGCTGATCACGGACACGGCCATCGTCAACGTCGCCCTGCCGTCGGTCGGCGACGACCTCGGCTCCGGCTCGGCCGGGCTGTCCTGGGTGGCCAACGGCTACCTCATCACCTTCGGCGGACTGCTGCTGCTCGGCGGGCGCCTGGCCGATCTCCTCGGCCACCGCCGGCTCTACCTCGCCGGCCTGGGACTGCTGGCCGCCGCATCCGCGGCCGGCGCTCTCGCCACGACACCGGGCGCCCTGATCGCCGCGCGCTCCGTGCAGGGAGCGGGGGCCGCCTTCGCCGCCGCCGCGGCGTTCGCCCTGCTGCTCCACCTCTTCCCGAACGGGCCCGGACGGCACAAGGCGCTGGGCGCCTTCGCCGCGATGGGCGGGCTGGGCGGGGTGCTGGGCACCGTGCTCGGCGGAGTGCTCACCGATCTGCTCGGCTGGCGCTCCACCTTCTGGCTCAATGTGCTCCTCGCCCTGGTCATAGGACTGCTCGCACTGCGCGTTCTCGACGGGGGGACGCGCAGCGCACGGCCCGGCTTCGACCTCGGCGGAGCAATCACGGCCACCGGCGGCCTCGGGCTGGTGGCGTACGCACTCGTCGGCGCGGGCGAGTCCGGGTGGACCAGCACACGGACCCTCCTGGCCGGCGGTGCGGGTCTGGTCCTGCTCGCGGCCTTCGCCGTACTGGAGTCGAGGGTCCCTGGCCCTCTGGTGCCGCCCGCCGTGCTGCGGCGGCCAGCGCTGCGGGACGCCAATATCCTCAGCGCACTGGCCCAGATGGCGCTGTTTCCGATGTTCTTCCTGGTCAGCCTCTATCTGCAGAGCGTTCTCGACCGTTCCCCGCTGACCGGCGGACTCGGACTGCTGCCACTGTCGCTGGTGGTCGTCGCCGTCGCCCCGCAGACCGGTCGTCTCATCGTCCGGATCGGGCTCAGAGCGACCATGACCGCCGGCTTCGGGCTGCTCCTCGCGGGCATGGTGTGGCTGGCGCTCGCCCTGTCCGCCGACGGAACCTTCGCCACGACGGTCCTGGCACCCAGCCTGGTCCTCGGCGCCGCCCTGCCGCTGGTCATGGTCACCACCAATGTCGCCGCCACCGCCGAGGCCGCGCCCGAGGAGACCGGCCTCGCCTCCGGACTCGTCAACACCAGCCAGCAGTTCGGCTCGGTGCTCGGTCTTGCCGTCCTGGTGGCGGTGGCCACCGCGCAAGGCGGCTCCTCGGCCGCCGCCCAGACCTCCGGCTTCCGCTCCGCGCTGCTGGCCGGCGCAGCGTTCGCCGCACTGGCCGTCCTGCTCTGCGTACGACTGCGCCTGCCCGGACCCGTCCCGGCGCCACCGCGCCCAGGCCGTGTGGGCGGCCCCGTGGAGTGACCAATGCGGCGAGTGCGTGCGGGTAGGCGTACGCAGGCGGCGAAAGCGACCGGTGAGGGCGTGACGTGAGCAAACGCGCCGCATCCCACCCACTGAACCGACGTTGCCCGAGGGGGGCATTCCGTTGACCTTGTACGACCTAGTCGCGCCCGGTCTCCTGTTGCGCTGCGATCCGCGCTACCGGATAGCCGAGATACGGGCGGCCGACCCGCTCGGCGCCGACGCGCTGCTCGCAGCGCTGCCCGCGATGAACGCCGACGCCGATGTGCCCGCGCTCACCGTCGCCCTGCGCACCCTGGTGCCCGAGCCCGAACGGGTCGCCGCGCTCGGCATCACCGACGCGCTCGCCGCGATGCGCGACCTCGGCATCCTCCTCGGATCGCTCAAACGGCACGGCGTCGAGCCCGTTGCGGCGGTGCCCGAAGTCCTGCCGGTGCTCGAAGAGCTGGGCCGGCGCACCGACATGGTGCCGCGCGACACCGTGCACCACTACACGGCTTGGAATCCCCTCGGCGCCCGGCAGCGGATGTACACCGGCGACATCATGGAGAGCCATCTCCAGGACGCGGTCCGGATGGCCTTCCCCAGCCTGGTGGCGGCGCTCGACACCTGCGCCCAACTCGCCCGCTGTGAGCCCTACGAACCGGGCTTCGCCCTCGCGCTCGACCGCACCGCCCAGCATGTGCAGTCCATGGTCGACTCCATCGACTTCACCATCGCCAATGTCTCGCCGGTCTTCTTCGCCACCCGGATGCGCTCCTACTTCGAGGAGATCGACGTCGGGGGCACCGACTACCTCGGCCCGGCCGCCGCCCAGGTGCCGCTCTGGCTGGTCGATCTGACGCTGTGGCAGTGCGACCGCAGCAACCCCGCCTACGACGCCTTCCTCGACGACTCGGTGCGCTACAGCCTCCCTTCCTGGCGCGCCCACTACGCCGCGCACAAGGCCGGCACCTCCGCCGTCTCCAAACTCTCGGCCGCCATCAGCTGGGAGGCGGCCCACCGGCTGCCGCCACAGCTTGCCGCGTCCGCCGTCTCCCTCGCCCGCGTGCTGCGCATCCTCAAGACCTTCCGGGCCCGCCACTTCACCCTCGCCCGCAAGGCGTACAGCGAGGACGTGCGGCTGTACGACGTGGGCAGCGGCGGAGCCCCCATCGAGCTGCTCCGCTCGGTACTCGATCTGACCCGGGACAACGAGACCCTCGTACGCCGTTCGACCGAGCGGCCGCGCACCCCCGTCGCCTGACCGTCCCTGGAGGTCCTCCATGCCCCACATCATGATCGCCGGCGGTGGAATCGCCGGACTCGCTGCGGCACTCGCCCTGCACGCCGCCGGATTCGAACGGATCACCGTCGTCGAGACGGTCCGCGACCTGCGGCCGGCCGGCGCCGGGCTGAACATCATGCCCAACGCGGTGCGCGAACTCGACGCGCTCGGGCTGCTCGACCGGCTGGAGGAGTGCTCCGTACGCACCCGGGAGCTGCGCTACTACCACCGCAGCGGCAGCCTCATCTCCCGCGAGCCGCGCGGCCTCGGCGCCGGCTACCACTGGCCCCAGCTCTCCATACAGCGCGGCGAACTCCACCGCGCCCTCGCCGACGCGGTACGCGCCCGGCTCGGCCCCGGCGCGATCGTCGGCGGCGTCAGAGTCACCGGCCTCGAACCGCTTGTCGACTGCCGCCCCAGAGTCCAGCTCGAACACCGCGACGGTGCCCGGCGCGGCAGGGCCTCCCTCGAACCCGACGTCCTCATCGGCGCCGACGGCATCCGCTCCACGGTGCGCGCCGCGCTCAACCCGGGCGAGGGCGAGCCGCCCTGGAACGGCATGCTCATCTGGCGCGGTGTCTCATGGATGCCCGCCCACCAGGACGGCAGCTTCATGCTGATCGCGGGCGACGACCTCCAGAAGGCCGTGGTCTACCCGATGACCGAGCCCGACAAGGACAGCGGCGAGGTGCTGGTCAACTGGGCGCTCGCGATGCCCGCCGACACCGTAGGCGGCGCTACGCGCGGAGACTGGAACCGGAGGGTCCCTGTCGAGAAGTTCCTGCACCACTACGAGGGCTGGGACTTCGACGGCGTCAGCGTCCCTGAGGTGCTACGGGCCGCCGAAGGCGCCTTCGAGTACCCGATGGTGGACCGCGAACCGCTGGAGCGCTGGTCCGTCGGCCGTACGACGCTGATCGGCGACGCGGCCCACGCCATGTACCCGATCGGATCCAACGGCGCGACCCAGTCCGTCGTCGACGCCCGCGCGCTCGGCCACGCGATGGCCCTGCACCGCGACCCCGCACACGCGCTCGCCGCGTACGAGGCCGAACGCAGGCCCGCGATGACCGAACTCCAGCGGGCGAACCGCGACCTCGGCCCCGAGATCGTCATCAACCTCGCCCACGAGCGCGCCCCCGGCGGCTTCACCGACATCGACGAGGTGATCCCCCAGTGGGAACGCGCCGAGATCGCCGCCCGGTACGCGGCCACCGGGGCCTTCGACCCGGGGACCGTCAACCAGGGCTCTCCCTATCACCTGGCGGTTCGCTCGCCGCGCTGAACACCCCTCCGGCGTGCTGAATGCACCGGCGCCCGCCCATGGGACCGGCGCGCGCCGTGGTTGAGGAGGGCGGGGTACCACTACCGTCTGTCGAGACGGAAAAGGACGCACACCGTCGTGCGTCCCCTCGGATGCGTACCTCCCCTGCGAAGGTGGAACCCGTGAAGGCCATTCGTCGATTCACCGTCCGCCCCGTCCTCCCCGAACCACTCCTCCCGCTCAGTGAACTGGCGCGCAATCTGCGCTGGTCCTGGCACACCGAGACCCGTGACCTCTTCCAGGCCGTCGACCCCGACGGCTGGCAGGCGGCGGGACGAGATCCCGTACGACTGCTCGGATCAGTGTCCGCAGCCCGGCTGGCGGAACTGGCCGGGGACCGGCGCTTTCTGCGCCGGCTCGCCGCCGTCGCCGACGACCTGGACGACTACCTGCACGGTGGCAGGTGGTACCAGGCACACAATCGCTCCCTCGGGGACCATGCCCCCGAAGAAGCCGAATTCCCCGCAGCGGTCGCCTACTTCTCGCCCGAGTTCGGCGTCACCGCGGCACTGCCCCAGTACTCCGGCGGCCTGGGCATCCTGGCCGGCGACCATCTCAAGGCCGCGAGCGACCTCGGTGTGCCGCTGATCGGCGTCGGGCTGCTCTACCGCCACGGCTACTTCCGCCAGTCCCTCTCCCGAGACGGCTGGCAGCAGGAGCACTATCCGCTGCTCGACCCCAACGAACTGCCCGTCAGCCTGCTGCGGGAGCCCGACGGGACACCCTGCCTGGTGTCCCTCGCGCTGCCCGGCGGGCGCTCGCTGCGCGCGCACATCTGGATGGCGCAGGTCGGCCGCGTACCGCTGCTGATGCTCGACTCGGACGTCGAGGAGAACGGCCCCGGCGAGCGCGATGTCACCGACCGGCTCTACGGCGGTGGCAGCGAGCACCGGCTGCTCCAGGAGATGCTGCTGGGCATCGGGGGCGTACGGGCGGTGCGGGCTTACTGCCGCCTCACCGGCCATCCCGCGCCCGAGGTGTTCCACACCAACGAGGGACACGCCGGCTTCCTCGGTCTGGAGCGCATCCGCGAACTGGGAGAGCCCCAGGAACGCGGCGGCCAGGGGCTCGACTTCGACGCCGCGCTCGAAGCGGTGCGTGCCGGAACCGTGTTCACCACCCACACGCCGGTGCCCGCCGGGATCGACCGCTTCGACCGCGAACTCGTCGCCCGCCACTTCGGGGAGCGCGGAGAGCTGCCCGGAGTCCCGGTCGAGAAGGTGCTCCAGCTCGGCATGGAGACCTATCCGGGAGGCGAGCCCAACCTCTTCAACATGGCGGTCATGGGCCTGCGGCTCGCCCAGCGCGCCAACGGTGTGTCCACCCTCCACGGGGCCGTCAGCCGCGGCATGTTCGCCGGGCTGTGGCCCGGCTTCGACGCCGAAGAGGTGCCCATCACCTCCGTCACCAACGGCGTGCACGCGCCGACCTGGGTGGCGCCCGAGGTGTTCCGGCTCGGCGCGCGCCAGATCGGCACCAGTCGTGCCGAGGACGTCCTGTCCGTCGGCGGCTCCCAGCGCTGGGACGCCGTCGCGGACATCCCGGACGCCGACATCTGGGAGCTGCGCCGTGAGCTGCGCGAACAGCTGGTCCTGGAGGTACGGGAGCGGCTGCGGGCCTCCTGGCGACAGCGGGGTGCGGGGGCGGCCGAGCTGGGCTGGATCGACGGGGTGCTCGACCCCGACGTCCTCACCATCGGCTTCGCCCGACGGGTCCCCTCGTACAAACGGCTCACGCTCATGCTGCGCGACCGCGACCGGCTGATGGAGCTGCTGCTGCATCCGACCAGGCCGGTGCAGATCGTCGTCGCGGGCAAGGCGCATCCGGCGGACGACAGCGGCAAGCGGCTCGTCCAGGAGCTGGTGCGGTTCGCCGACGATCCGCGGGTGCGTCACCGGATCGTCTTCCTGCCCGACTACGGGATGGCGATGGCGCAGAAGCTCTACCCGGGCTGCGACGTCTGGCTGAACAACCCGCTGCGGCCGCTGGAGGCGTGCGGCACCAGCGGAATGAAGGCCGCGCTCAACGGCTGCCTCAACCTGTCCGTACTCGACGGCTGGTGGGACGAGTGGTTCGAGCCGGACTTCGGCTGGGCGATCCCGACGGCCGACGGCTCGGCGACGGACGAGGACCGGCGTGACCAGCTGGAGGCGGGCGCGCTGTACGAGCTGATCGAGAACCGGGTGGCGCCCCGCTTCTACGACCGGGGCGCGGGCGGGCTGCCGCAGCGCTGGATCGAGATGGTCCGGCGCACGCTGACCACGCTCGGCCCCAAGGTGCTCGCGGGCCGCATGGTCCGGGAGTACGTCGAGCGTCTGTACGCCCCGGCCGCCCGGGCCCACCGGTCCCTGAACGCCGAGACCGCTCGGGAGCTGGCGTCCTGGAAGGGCCGGGTGCGGGTGAGCTGGCCGCACGTGGCCGTCGACCATGTGGAGGCGCTGGAGCAGTCGGCGGCAGGGGGAACGGCCGAACTGGGATCCACGCTGGCGCTGCGAGTACGGGTCGCACTCGGCGAACTCCAGCCGGACGACGTGGAGGTGCAGGCGGTGGCCGGCCGCGTCGACTCCGACGACGCGATCGCCGACGCCCAGACCTTCCCGCTCAAGCCGACAGGCGGCCCCGACCTGGAGGGCCGCTGGGTCTACGAGGGCCCGCTCGCGCTGGACCGCACGGGCCCGTTCGGCTATACGGTGCGCATCCTGCCTGCTCATCCGCTGCTCGCGACCAGCGCCGATCTGGGTTTGGTGGCGCTGCCGACCGAGGCGACGGGGGAGGGCGCGGGTGTGCTGATGCGCTGAGGCGGGGGAGTTTTGCCGGCACGGACGGAGGCCGTTCGCCGTTTCCGTCGCCCGCCGAACGCGAAAGCTGCCCGGGGACTCGCCCCGGGCAGCTTCCTTGCGTTACTTCCGTTACTTCGCGTCAAGCCTCAGAAGGTGAGCTTGAAGCTGTTGATGTAGCCGGTGTCCCAGGCGGCCTTGTCCTGGACGCGGAGCTTCCAGGTGCCGTTGGCGACCTCGGAGGAGGCGTTGACGGTGTACGTGGCCTGGACGTTGTCGGCGGAGTCGGAGCCGCTGAACGGCTTGAGGTTGTAGACCGATCCGTCCGGTGCGACCAGGTCGACCACGAGGTCGCCGCGCCAGGTGTGGATGATGTCCACGCCGACCTTGAGGGTGCTGGGGGCGTTGCCGGTGCGGCCGGTGACGGTGACCGGCGAGCTCACCGCGGCGCCGTTGTCCGGGATGGCCACGTCAGTGGTGTTCTCGAACACCGTGCCCGGATCGGGGTCGCCGCCGCCGGGGCGGGCGCCGACGTTGATGCCGGCCCACGCGTCGGTCACGGACTTGACCTCGGCGCTGGTGGCTCCGTACAGCTCCGTCGCGACCGCGATGGTGCCCGTACGGGCGCCCGCGTAGTTCGTGGTGGAGTTGAACTTCGTGGTGAGCGCCTTGAACCAGATCAGCGACGCCTTGTCCCGGCCGATGCCGGTCACGGGCAGACCGTCGGAGGTCGGGGAGTCGTAGTTGACCCCGTTGATGGTCTTGGGTCCGCTGCCCTCGGAGAGCAGGTAGTACCAGTGGTTCGCCGGGCCCGAGGAGTAGTGGACGTCGATGCCGCCGATACCCGAGTACCAGGCGTCCTTGGACGCGCCGTCCTTGCTCGGCTTGTCCATGTAGCGCAGCGGGGTGCCGTCGCCATTGATGTCGATCTTCTCGCCGACCAGGTAGTCGCCCTTGTCCTGGGCGTTGTTGGCGTAGAACTCGACGGCGGCGGCGAAGATGTCGGAGGTCGCCTCGTTGAGACCGCCGGACTCGCCGCTGTAGACGAGCTTCGCGGTGGCCGCGGTGACGCCGTGCGTCATCTCGTGCGCGGCGACGTCGATGGAGGTGAGCGGCTTGGCGTTGCCCGAGCCGTCGCCGTAGGTCATGCAGAAGCAGCTGTCCTGCCAGAACGCGTTGACGTAGTTGTTGCCGTAGTGGACGCGGGAGTACGCGCCGACGCCGTCACCGCGGATGCCGGAGCGGCCGTGCACGTTCTTGTAGTAGTCCCAGGTCAGTCCGGCGCCGTAGGCGGCGTCCGCGCCGGCGGTCTCCGGGTCGGAGGCCTGGCCGTTGCCCCAGGTGTCGTCCGGACCCGAGTACAGGGTGCCGGTGCCGCTGGAGCCGTGGTTCAGGTTGTACGTCTTGTGGCTGCCGCGGCCGGCGTCGGTCAGGTTGTACGTCGAGCCCGACTGCGTGGAGCCGAGGGTCACCTGGCCGCTGTACTGCGTGTTGCCGGTGCCGTTCTCGACGGCCTGCCACTCGAAGAGCTTCGCGCCGGTGGTGGCGTCGGTGACGACGTGCAGCTCGTTCGGCGTGCCGTCGTGCTGGAGGCCGCCGACGACCGTCTCGTACGCGAGAGTCGGCGATCCCTTGGCCATCCAGACCACCTTGCGCGGCGCACGGTCGGCCTTGGTCCTGGCCGCGCCCTGTGCCCTGGCCGCGCCCAGCGCCTGCTTCTCGGCGGCGGCCGGGGCGACATCGGCGCTGGTGTCCACGTTCTTGAGCGTCGCGGCAGACGCCTTGCTGACCGACTCGGTGGCGCCCGACTTGTTCTCGGCGACGACCAGGTCACCGCCGAGGACCGGGAGTCCGGCGTAGGTGCGCTCGTAGCGCGTGTGCGTGGTGCCGTCGCGGTCCTGGGTGACGTCCCGGACGACCAGCTTCTCCTGGGCGGTCAGGCCCAGTTCCTTGGCGGTGGCCGCCGTGGTGGCGCTCTGCTTGCGGATCAGCTCCGCCCGCTGGGCGGGGGAGAGCTTCAGCGGCAGGGCGCCGGGGTCGGCCTTCCCCGCTTTCGCCGCCGCCGGCACGGCGGTTGACGCTGAGTCGGCGGATGAGGTGCCGGTCTGAAAACCGACCACCAGGAGGGCAGCAGTGGCTATGAGAGCTCCGGTCGCGGTGGTGCGCCGGCGAGGCGTGGGTCTCACGCGAACTCCTTCTGCGAGGGGGGTACCGGCCGACTGGGTGGGTCGGCCGGGCAGAGCGTGCGCAGCTGTGGAGCGTCGATCGGGGGAAGAGTGCCAGCAGCGAACGGCTCCTGTCAGGAGCGCGTCAACAGGTTGGCCGGAAATCGTCCGGTGCCTGAAGTGTCATGTTCGTTAAGCGGACATTTCGCCGATCATCATCGCGAAGTCGTCGAGCGTTCGCGCGAGCCCGAATTCAGCGAAGGGCGCCACGTACGTTTGAATATCTGACAGCGCGTCAGCCATGTCCGTCAGGTCGCTCAGCACCCACTCGGTGTACCTCATCGCGTTGGTGAAACGATCGGCCCGGTGAACGAAGCCATCGCCGCAGCCGCCCACGGACGGCGGCCGCAGACGGCCCACTGCCGGCGCGGGGCCGGCTCAGCCCCTCACGCCGGTCGGCCTGAACCGATCCCTTGGTTCCTCGCCGCAGACCGCGTCCGTCATCAGCCGGACGCCCCCTTGCCCGGCACATGCCGGTACAGCGGCGCCATCGTGGAGGCGGGCGGCGAGGTGGCGATCCGCCGGCCGAGCAGTGTCTCAGCTCACTACACTGTCCCGCCACGCCCTGTGCAGCCCCGCAAACCTCCCCTCACCCGCAATCAGTTCGCCCGGCGTGCCGTCCTCCACCACCCGCCCGTGTTCCATCACCAGTAACCTGTCCGCGATCTCCACCGTCGACAGCCGGTGCGCGATCACCACCGCCGTGCGCCCGTGCAGCACCGTGTCCATCGCGCGCTGCACCGCCCGTTCGCCCGGGATGTCCAGGGAGCTCGTCGCCTCGTCGAGGATCAGCACCGCCGGGTCGGCCAGCAGCGCGCGGGCGAAGGCGACCAGTTGGCGCTGGCCCGCCGAGATGCGGCCGCCTCGTTTGCGTACGTCCGTGTCGTAGCCGTCCGGCAGTCCCGCGATGAAGTCGTGCGCGCCGATCGCCTTCGCCGCCCGCTCGATCTCCTCGCGGCCGGCGTCCGGCCGCCCGATCGCGATGTTCTCCGCGACCGTCCCGGAGAAGAGGAACGCCTCCTGGGTCACCATGACCACCCCGCGCCGCAGTTCGGGCATGGCCAGATCCCGTATGTCGACGCCGTCCATGAGGACCTGCCCCTCGGTCGGGTCGTAGAAGCGGGCGAGCAGTTTCGCCAGGGTGGACTTGCCCGCGCCGGTGGAACCGACGACCGCGACCGTCTGGCCCGCCGGGATCGTCAGGTCGAAGCGGGGCAGCACCTCGCCACCGGCGCGGTAGGCGAAGCGGACACCGTCGAAGACGACCTCGCGCCCCGGGTGGTCGGAGGCCAGGACGGGCAGCACCTTGGGGCTCTGGGCCTCGGGCACGGACGGGACCTGGGCCAGCAGTCCGGCGATCTTGTCCAGCGAAGCCGCGGCGGACTGATAGGAGTTGAGGAACATCCCGAGCCGGTCGATCGGGTCGTACAGCCGCCGCAGATAGAGCACGGATGCGGCCAGCACACCCAGCGCCAGGGTCCCCGCCGCGACCCGGTAGGCACCCCACAGCACGATTCCGGCCACTGCCGTGTTGGCCACGAGCCGGGATCCGACGACATAGCGCGCCATCTCGAGCAGCGCGTCGCCGTTGCTGCGCTCGTGTCGGTGGTTGAGTACCTGGAACTCGGCCTCGTTGGCCCGCTCACGTCTGAATGCCCGCACCGGCCGGATGCCGTTCATCGTCTCCGCGAACTTCACGATGACCGCGGCGGTCGCCGTGGAGCGCGTGCTGTAGACGGCCTTGGCGCGCCGCTGGTAGAGCCGTACGAGCAGGTACAGCGGCACGAAGGAGAGCACCGCGAGCCCGCCGAGCCCGAGATCCAGCCAGAGCAGCATCGCGGAGATGTAGACGAAGGCGAGGACCACCATGATCAGCTCTTGGAGACCCTCGCTGAGCAGCTCACGCAAGGACTCCACATCGGTGGTGGACCGCGAGATCAGGCGGCCGGAGGTGTAGCGCTCGTGGAAGTCGACGCTGAGGGCCTGCGCATGGCGGAAGATCCGGCCGCGCAGGTCGAGCAGCACGTCCTGATTGACGCGTGCGGAGGCGCGGATGAAGGAGTACTGCAGCAGCCCGGCGCCCAGCGCGCACACCGCGTACCCGGCGGCGACGGCGATCAGCGGCCCGTAGTCGTCCCGGCGGAAGGCGGGCACGCCGCGGTCGATGGCGTACGCGACGAGCAGTGGCCCGGCCTGGACGGCGGCCTGTTGGAGCAGCAGGAGCAGGGCGGCGAGGACGACGCGTCCGCGGCGGGGCGCGAGGAGCGAACCGAGCAATGCACGGGTTGCCCCTTCGGGCGCGGGCAGGGCGTCCCGGTCGAAAGGATCGTCCCCGCCGGACGCGCCGGACGCGCCGGACGCGCCGGACGCGCCGGACGTGCCGGACGCGCCAGAGGCATCGGACGCCCCGGACGTGCTCGGGGACTCCTGAGACGCGGGGGCGGAGCCGGCACCGGCCGTCTCCTCCCCGTCGTCGGCGTACGGCGTCGTGGTCGTCGACGACGTCATCGGACCCCCTCCTCGGCGTGAGCACGGTCGGCGTCGGCGTCGGCGTCGGCGTCCGCTCCCGACATCAGCCACGCGTACTCCGCGTTCGTCCGCAGCAGTTCCTGATGCGTACCGACCGCCGCGATCCTGCCCTCCGACAGCAGCGCCACCCGGTCAGCCAGCATCACCGTCGACGGGCGGTGCGCCACCACCAGGGCCGTCGTGTCCTCGAGCACGCGCCGCAATGCGGCCTCCACCAGGGCCTCCGTATGCACGTCGAGCGCGGACAGCGGATCGTCGAGCACCAGGAAACGCGGCCGGCCGACCACCGCCCGGGCCAGGGCGAGCCGTTGGCGCTGGCCGCCCGAGAGGCTGAGGCCCTGCTCGCCGACCTGGGTGTCGACGCCGTGCGGCAGCGAACCGACGAAACCGGCCTGCGCCACCTCCAGCGCGCGCCCCAACTCGCCGTCGTCCGCGCCCTCCGCGCCCATCAGCACGTTCTCGCCGACGCTCGCCGAGAAGAGCGTCGGCTCCTCGAAGGCCACCGACACCAGCTCACGCAGCCGCTCCCGTGGCATCGCGGCGATGTCCTCACCGTCGAGCGTGATCCGCCCGGCGGTCACTTCGTGCAGTCGCGGTACCAGCGCGGTCAGGGTGGTCTTTCCGCTTCCGGTCCCGCCCACCAGGGCCATCGTCTCGCCGGGCCGTATGCGCAGATCGATGCGGGCGAGCACGGGCGGGGCGTCCGCGGGCGCGTCCGGGTAGCGGAATTCGACGGCCTCGAACCGCAGCCCTGCCGCGTCCTTTGCCACCATCGCGTCCTTCGGCACCGCCCCGCCCGGGACCGCCTTGTGCACAGGGACGGTGTCCGACTCCTCCCGCGCGTCCATCACCTCGAAGTACCGTTCCGTCGCGGTCGCCGCCTCCTGGCTCATCGCCAGCAGAAAGCCGATCGACTCCACCGGCCACCGCAGCGCGAGCGCCGTCGACAGGAACGCCACCAGCGTGCCCGCCGACAGGCCGCCGTCCGCGACCTGGACGGTGCCCAGCACCAGTGCGGCGCCGATGGCCACCTCGGGGATGGTCGTGATCAGCGCCCAGATCCCGGCCAGCAGCCTCGCCTTGCCGAGTTCGGTGCCGCGCAGCCGCCGCGCCAGCTCCCGGAAGGCGAGCGCCTGGCTGCGATGACGGCCGAAGCCCTTGACGATGCGAATGCCGAGCACGCTCTCCTCGACCACCGTGGTCAGATCGCCGACCTGGTCCTGTGCCTGCCGCGCCACGATCGCGTACCGCGTCTCGAAGAGCGAGCACAGGATCACCAGCGGCACGATCGGCGCGAGCAGCACGAGGCCGAGGCTCCACTGCTGCCCCAGCAAGATAATGAAGCCGACCAGGATCGTGGTCCCGTTGACCAGCAGAAAGGTCAGCGGGAACGCCAGGAACATCCGCACCAGCATCAGGTCCGTCGTGCCGCGCGAGAGCAGCTGGCCCGAGGCCCAGCGGTCGTGGAAGGCCACCGGCAGCCGCTGGAGATGCCGGTAGAGGTCGGCCCGCATCGACGCCTCGACTCCGGCGAGCGGCCGGGCCACCAGCCAGCGCCGGAAGCCGAAGAGCCCCGCCTCGGCGAGTCCGAGCAGCAGCAGGGCCAGCGCCCCGAGCCAGACCCCGCCGGGGTCCCGCCCGGCCACCGGGCCGTCGACGATCCACTTCAGTACGAGGGGAATGACCAGGCCCAGGCAGGAGGCCACGACGGCGACAAATGCCGCACTGAACAGGCGGGTCCGGATGGGACGTACGTACGGCCACAGCCGCAGCAGTGAACGCACGGCCGATCGGTCCTTGGCAGGTGAATGTTGTGGGGGCATCAGTCGCGAGCCTACGGTTCGCCACTGACATCGCTCATCTGGTTTTGCGCCGGGCGAACCGGATCCGGCCGGTCAGTTCCTGACCCTCAGCAACAGCACCGACCGCTCCGGCACCGTCACGCTCTCCCCGCCCGCGAACACCGTCCCGGGCGCGGACTCCTGGTCCTCCAGCGAGGTGTCCACCACCAGCTCGTACGCCTGCGCCCAGGGAGCGTCCGGCAGCCGGAAGCTCGTCGGACGTTCCGTCGCGTGCAGGACGGTCAGAAAGCTGTCGTCCGTCACCTGCGCTCCCCGCGCGTCACGTCCCGGGATGTCGCGGCCGGACAGATACAGCGCCAGCGTCGAGGCCGGGGCATACCAGTCCCGTTCCGTCATCTCCGTGCCGTGCGGGGTGAACCAGGCGAGGTCCCGCAGGCCGTCCGCCGCCTGGGCGCGGCCCGAGAAGAAGGCCCGGCGGCGCAGCACCGGGTGGGCCCCTCGCAGGGCGAGCAGCCGGGTGGTCAGCTCCAGCAGACCACGCGGTCCCGGGCGGTCGAGCAGGGACCAGTCGAGCCAGCTGACCTCGTTGTCCTGGCAGTACGCGTTGTTGCTGCCCCGCTGCGTGCGTCCCATCTCGTCGCCCGCCACCAGCATCGGTACCCCCGTCGACAGCAGCAGGGTGGTGAGCAGATTGCGCACCTGGCGCCGCCGTAGCGCATCGATGTTCGGATTGTCCGTCTCGCCCTCCGCGCCGCAGTTCCAGGACCGGTTGTCGTTGGTGCCGTCCCGGTTGCCCTCCCCGTTGGCCTCGTTGTGCTTCTGCTCGTAACTGACGAGGTCGCGCAGGGTGAACCCGTCGTGCGCGGTGACGAAGTTGATGGAGGCGTACGGCCGCCGTCCGCCCCATGCGTACAGATCGCTGGATCCGGACAGCCGGTATCCCAGGTCGCGTACGTCGGGCAGCGCGCCGCGCCAGAAGTCCCGTACGGCGTCGCGGTAGCGGTCGTTCCACTCCGTCCACAGCGGAGGGAAGCTGCCCACCTGATACCCGCCGTTGCCCACGTCCCACGGCTCGGCGATCAGCTTCACCCGCCGCAGCACCGGGTCCTGGGCGATCACCGCGAGGAAGGGGGAGAGCATGTCGACGTCGTGCATCGAGCGGGCCAGGGCGGCCGCCAGATCGAAGCGGAAGCCGTCGACGCCCATCTCGGTCACCCAGTAGCGCAGCGAATCGGTGATCAGCCGCAGCACATGCGGCTGCACCACATGCAGGGTGTTGCCGCAGCCGGTGTAGTCCGCGTACGTCCGGGCGTCGGACTGCAGGCGGTAGTAGCCGCGGTTGTCGATGCCGCGCAGCGACAGCGTCGGACCGAGCTCACCGGCCTCCGCCGTGTGGTTGTAGACCACGTCGAGGATGACCTCGATCCCGGCGGCGTGCAGCGCCTTCACCATCCGCTTGAACTCTCCGACCTGCTCACCCCGCGTCCCGCTCGCCGAGTAGGCCGCATGCGGCGCGAAGTACCCGATGGAGTTGTAGCCCCAGTAGTTGCGCAGCCCCCGCTTGAGCAGATGGTCCTCGTGTGCGTACTGGTGCACCGGGAGGAGTTCGACCGCGGTGACCCCGAGCCGCACGAGGTGCTCGATCGCCGCCGGGTGCGCGAGGCCGGCGTAGGTGCCGCGCAGTTCGTCGGGGATCCCCGGATGGAGCTTGGTGAAGCCGCGTACGTGCAGTTCGTAGATGACCGAGTCGGCCCACGGGGTCTTCGGCCTGCGGTCGTCCGCCCAGTCGTCGTCGTCATGGACGACCACGCCCTTGGGCACGTGCGGGGCCGAGTCCCGTTCGTCGCGGACGGTGTCGGCGACATGCTGCTGGGGCCAGTCGCGTACGTGCCCGTACACCTCCGCGGGAAGTGCGAAGTCCCCGTCCACCGCCCGTGCGTACGGATCGAGCAGCAGCTTGGCAGGATTCCACCGGGCGCCCGTCCACGGGTCCCAGCGCCCGTGCACCCGGAAGCCGTAACGCTGGCCGGGACGGATCCCGGGCACGAAGCCGTGCCAGATCTCATGGGTCAGCTCGGTCAGCGGCAGCCGCGTCTCCGCGGCAGAAGCGCCGCCGTCGTCGAACAGGCACAGCTCGACCGCCTCCGCGCCACCCGCCCAGAGCGCGAAGTTGGTCCCCGCGACCCCGTCCGGGCCCTCCCGGAAGCGGGCCCCGAGCGGCGTCGGTGCCCCCGGCCACACAGGCGGCCTGCGAGAGCCCGGCTCCCGGTGGCGGCCGTTGACCCCGGCCGCGGCTTCGGCCGTGTCCCCGGCCGCCGGGAGCGGGCCGGGCCGAACGGCCCGCACCCCCTCCTGCACTGTCTCCTGCTCGGCTGCGCTCGACACCTGCCGGCCTCCCGCGGCTCGTCGGGCCACGCTGCTCCAGTGGTGCCACGGCGTCCCGGCCGTGCCACCCCACGCGTGGTCCTCCCACCTGTTCTGCCCGCACCGCTGTTGTCCCAACATGGCCCCGCGCTCACGTTTCCCCTGGAGGGGCGCTGTCGTTGGGCGGTACGTGAGACATGTACTGAAGCGGGCGGGGCGCGGCGCGGCCGTCGCCCTGACATGGGCAGGACTGTTTGCCGGGCTGACCGGCTGCACCGGCGAGGCGCTCGACATCGGCAACAAGCCGCGGTCGTCGCAGGAGACCATCCGGGTCACCCCCGAGGACGGAGCCAAGGGGGTCGGCCCGGACGGCCCGGTCGAGGTGCGGCTGCCCAGCGGGCGCCTGGAGCGGGTGAAGGTGACCCAGGTCGAGGACGACCGGCCCACCGACGTCCACGGCGCGATCTCCGATGACGGCCTGCGCTGGAACCCCGACCCGGGCACCCGCCTCGACCTGGCCGCCAAGTACAGCGTCGATGTGGTCGCCCTGGACGGTCACGGCCGCCGCTCGGCACGCCACACCACCTTCACCACGCAGGTCCCCGGCCGCCGCTTCATCGGCTACTTCAAGCCGGAGAACCGCGCCGTCGTCGGCACCGGCATGATCATCTCCTTCGGCTTCAACCGGGAGATCGAGGACCGCGCGGCCGTCGAGCGCGCCATCCGAATCACCTCCGAGCCGCCGGTCGAGATCTCCGGCCACTGGTTCGGCGGGGAACGCCTCGACTTCCGCCCCCGCGATTACTGGCAGCCCGGCACCAAGGTCACCATCGATCTCCGGCTGCGCGACGTCCAGGCGGCGCCGGGGGTCTACGGCATCCAGCAGAAGACCGTCTCCTTCACGGTCGGCCGCTCACAGGTCTCCCGGGTCGACGCGGCGGCGCACACCATGGAGGTACGGCGCGACGGCGGAGTCCTCGCGATGGTGCCGATCACGGCCGGGGCGCCCAAGGCGACCACGTACAACGGGAAGATGGTCGTCTCGGAGATGTACGACGTGACCAGGATGAACGGCGCGACGGTCGGCTTCAAGAAGAAGGACGGCAAGGGCGAGTACGACATCAAGGATGTGCCGCACGCGATGCGCCTGACCGACTCGGGCACCTTCATCCACGGCAACTACTGGGCCGCGCCCGAGACCTTCGGCTCGGCGAACGTCTCCCACGGCTGTGTCGGCCTGCGCGACGAGAAAGGCGGCAGCGCGGACGCCCCGGCGGGCTGGTTCTTCGACCGGACCCTGATCGGCGATGTGGTCGAGGTCGTCAACTCGAAGGACAAAAAGGTCGATCCGGCCAATGGTCTCGGCGGCTGGAACCTGGCCTGGGACGCCTGGATGGCGGGCTCCGCACTCCACTGACCCTCGCTGACCTGCCGGGCCCGTACCCCTATCAGTTGAGCTCGCCGGACAGTTGGGACTGAACGGTGACATTCACGGGGACATTCAACAACCAGGGGTGTGATTATCTAGCGCCGTGCGTGCGTGAGGCGCGCGGGGGTGCGGGCCGTGGCGGGGCCAGGCCGTGCGAGGGGAGACCATGGTGAACGGGCAGCCGATATCGGGGGCGTCGGCCGGGGCGGGGCGGATACGACGGCGCGGGGGCGCCGCTCTTCCGGCTCTGGTGCTTGGCGCCGCGCTGCTGCTGGTCACGGCCTGTGGGGGCGGGGACGGCAAGGCCAGCGACGACAAGGGCAAGAGCGACAGCGGGAAGGTCGCGAACGCGGCCTCCCAGGCGGTGGTGACCATCGCGCCCAAGGACGGCGCCTCCTCGGTCGCCACCAGCGGCGCGCTGAAGGTCAGCGCCGCGAAGGGCAAGCTGACCACGGTCACCGTCCAGGACGACAAGGGCGCCGCGGTCGAGGGCAAGATCTCCGCGGACGGCGGCAGTTGGCAGCCGCTGCAGCATCTGGCCGGCTCCACCAAGTACAAGGTGCACGCCGTCGCCAAGGACGCGGAGGGCCGCGAGTCCGCGAAGGACACGAGCTTCACCACGCTCGTCCCGCAGAACACCTTCATCGGGCAGTACACCCCCGAAGACGGTTCGACGGTCGGCGTCGGGATGCCGGTCTCGATCAACTTCACCCGTGGCATCACGGACCCGGCGGCCGTCGAGAAGGCCATCAAGGTGACGGCCGAGCCGTCCGTGCCGATCGAGGGCCACTGGTTCGGCAACGACCGTCTCGACTTCCGCCCGGAGAAGTACTGGGCCGCGGGCACCAAGGTGACCGTGAAGCTCAACCTGGACGGCGTCGAGGGCCGCCCCGGGGTGTACGGCAAGCAGACCAAGACGGTGAAGTTCACCATCGGCCGCAGTCAGGTCTCCACCGTGGACGCGAAGTCCCACCGGATGAAGGTCGTCCGGGACGGCAAGCAGATCAAGGACATCCCCATCACCGCCGGCGCACCGTCGACCACGACGTACAACGGCCAGATGGTGATCAGTGAGAAGTACGAGGTGACCCGTATGAACGGCGCCACCGTCGGCTTCGGCGGCGAGTACGACATCAAGGACGTGCCGCACGCGATGCGCCTGTCCAACTCGGGCACCTTCGTCCACGGCAACTACTGGGCGCCGTCGGACACCTTCGGTTCGGCGAACGTCAGCCACGGCTGTGTCGGGCTGCGCGACGCCCGCGGCGCGGGAGACGGCGGTACCCCGGCGGCCTGGTTCTACGACAACTCGGTCATCGGCGACGTGGTGATCGTGCAGAACTCCAAGGACAAGCAGATCTCTCCGGAGAACGGCCTCAACGGCTGGAACCTGTCCTGGGCGGAGTGGATCAAGTAACTCTTTCACGCAAGGGTCCGGTGCCGGCGGATTTTCTGGGGCGATACCCCCAGACCTCCGCACAGCCCCGGGCCCTTCGTCGTTAACGGCGGCTAACCTGCTGGGCATGACTGTTTCTCTTGAGGTCTCCGAAGGCGTCGGCACCATCCGTCTCGACCGCCCGCCGATGAACGCACTGGACATCGCCATCCAGGACCGGCTGCGCGAGCTCGCCGAGGAGGCGACCCGCCGCGAGGACGTACGAGCCGTGATTCTGTACGGCGGCGAGAAGGTGTTCGCGGCCGGCGCGGACATCAAGGAGATGCAGGCCATGGACCACACGGCGATGGTCGTACGGTCCCGGGGCCTGCAGGACTCCTTCACCGCCGTCACCCGCATCCCCAAGCCCGTCGTCGCCGCCGTCACCGGCTATGCGCTGGGCGGCGGCTGTGAGCTGGCGCTCTGCGCCGACTTCAGGATCGCCGCGGACAACGCGAAGCTGGGCCAGCCGGAGATCCTGCTCGGACTGATCCCGGGCGCCGGCGGTACCCAGCGGCTCTCGCGGCTGATCGGCCCTTCCAAGGCCAAGGACCTGATTTTCACCGGCCGGATGGTCAAGGCGGACGAGGCCCTGGCCCTTGGTCTGGTGGACCGCGTGGTCCCCGCCGACGAGGTGTACGAGCAGGCGCACGCCTGGGCCGCGAAGCTCGCGCAGGGGCCCGCGATGGCGCTGCGTGCCGCCAAGGAGTGCATCGACGCGGGTCTGGAGACGGACATCGAGACCGGGCTCGCCATCGAACGCAACTGGTTCGCGGGCCTGTTCGCGACAGAAGACCGCGAGCGCGGGATGCGCAGCTTTGTGGAGGAGGGCCCCGGTAAGGCCAAGTTCCTCTGAATCTCGGCCGGTTGGACTCTTCCGTGCCGGGCGTCAACCCTGTGTGTGGCTTAGCCGAGCCTTAAGACAGTCTTAAGTCGCCCTGGGTCGACTGCACTTGGCGATCACTCGTAAGCAGAGAGTCAATGCAGCTCAAGGCGGGTATCCGCGTCCGCATGCGGCCACAGTCATATGCCAAATGCTCACTGCGGGACGGCCGATTCCGGGGGCCTCATTCCCCCGGAACGGCCCCGGAGGCCGCCTGTTACGGCCATGATGGGGGCATGGCGGGCCTCGAAGGTGTGGAGCAACCTCGGCAGCGCGGCAGCGCTACCGCAGTGGGGTGGGTGCCTGCCGTCGAGGACGAACAGGCGCTGAAGGCGCTCGAGTTGTTCGGCAACCCCACGGAAGATGAAGTCAAGCTTCCCTCCCGCCCCGAATCCGCTGCCACCGCACGGCGGTTGACCCAGTGCGTGGTGCTGCGCCAGTGGGCGCTGTCCGCCCAGACCGCCGAGCACGCGGTTTTACTGGTCTCCGAGCTCGTCGGCAACGCCGTGCGGCACACCGGCGCCCGGGTCTTCGGATTGCGGATACTGCGCCGCCGCGGCTGGATCAGGATCGAGGTCCGCGACCCTTCGCGCGGTCTGCCCTGTCTGATGCCGGTCCAGGAGATGGACACCAGCGGCCGCGGGCTGTTTCTTGTCGACAAGCTCTCCGACCGGTGGGGCGTGGATCTGCTGCCGCGCGGCAAGACCACCTGGTTCGAGATGCGCGTCTCCGACCGCTGACGCGGAAACACAGAAGCCCCCTCGGCGGGGGCTTCCGCGGAGCGCCATGGATTGGGGGGTGTATCCACGGCGGCTTACGACGACCTGGCCCGGGTCAAAGGGGGGTCGTGCCACTGACTATGGCAGACGGGGGGCGACGTCGCCAGAAGTCGAGAATGGGGCATAGCTGACAAATAGCCGTATATCCATAGTGAATCGTAGGTGAGATGGGCCACCTGCCTAAAAAAATAGTGCATGAACATGCATTTTGGCGAGTGTTTCAATGATCGACTTCATCCTTGCGGTGGATGGCCGGTGACGACCTGTGAGCGTCCTGGATTAGGTCAATCGTTATCTTTCACTCATTTCGCGCCTACTGTGCATTCCCGTGACCTCGATCGACCGCCGCAGCGCACTGCTCGCCGGAGCGGGGGCCGTCGCCGCGAGCGCCCTCGCCACGAGCTGCTCCGACGGCCGTGCCGCACCGGCGCCACCGGCCGCCCCCACCCCGCCGGCCCGCAGTGCCTCTCCCGCCCCCGCACCGCGCCGCCTTCCCGGACAGCCCGCCCAGATCACCCACGGCCCGCGCGACCGTGACCTGGTCGCCCTGACCTTCCATGGCCACGGCGATCCGGCCATCGCCACAGCCGCACTCACCGAGGCCGAACGCGTCGGCGCCCGCATCACCGTGCTCGCCGTCGGCAGCTGGCTCGACCGTTACCCCCACCTCGCCCGACGGATCCTCGACGGCGGCCACGAACTCGGGAATCACACCCAGCGCCATCTGGGCATCTCCCAGATGTCCGAGGCCGAGGCATACGCCGAGATCGCCGACTGTGCCGAACGGCTGCGGCGCCTCACCGGATCCATCGGCACCTGGTTCCGTCCATCCCGTACGAAGGACGCGACCCTCCTGGTCACCCGGCTCGCCGCCCGGGCGGGCTACCCGCACGTCCTCTCGTACGACGTCGACTCCCTCGACTTCACCTCGCCCGGTGCCTTGGCCGTCGTCCGCAATGTCACCGGACAGATCCGGCGCGGATCGGTGGTGAGCCTGCACTTCGGCCACGCGGACACGGTCACGGCACTGCCCGCCCTCCTCGACGACCTCCAACGCCGCGGCCTGCGCGCGGTGACGACCACGGAGCTGCTGATCTGATGCATCCGACGACCTGCCGCACCAAGCGGACCACCGTACTGCTCGCCGGCGTCCTGCTCGCCCTCCTCGGAGGCTGCAGCTCACCCACCGCTACGACCCAGGCCCACGGCACGAACGCCGCCGCGCTGCCCGCCGAGCCCGAGAGGGCCGCCCCGGCCGGACTGCCCGGCATGCCGCCCGTCCTCGACCCCAAGGACATCTACGCGGCGGACCGGCCGAACCGGCTCTCCGCCGCCGTCCGGGGCTTCCCCTCCCGGGTGTACGTCCCCAACACCAACTCCAACACCGTCTCGGTCATCGACCCCGCGACATACAAGGTCGTCGAGACGATCCAGGTCGGGGTCCAGCCGCAGCACGTCGTCCCGTCCTGGGACATGAAGACCCTGTGGGTCAACAACAATCGCGGCCACACACTCACCCCGATCGACCCGGCAACCGGCATCGCGGGCAAACCGGTCAATGTGCACGACCCGTACAACCTCTACTTCACACCCAACGGCAAGTACGCCGTCGTCATGGCGTCCCTGGACCGCGAGCTCGTCTTCCGCGACCCCCACACCATGCGCCCTCTCAAGACCACCCCGGTGTCCTGTTACGGCGTCAACCACGCGGACTTCTCGGCCGACGGACGGTACTTCATCGTCTCCTGCGAGTTCTCCGGCGAGCTGCTGAAGGTCGACACCGAGAAGATGGAGGTCGTCGCGCAGCAGAAGCTGCCCTTCGACGGCGCGATGCCGCAGGACGTGAAGCTCTCCCCGGACGGGAAGACCTTCTACATCGCCGACATGATGGCGCACGGCATGTGGGTGCTCAACGGCGAGACGTTCGCCACGCCCGCGCTGCTGCCTACGGGCAAAGGGGCCCATGGCCTCTACATCAGCCGGGACTCCAAGGTGATGTACATCTCCAACCGTGGTGAGGGGACCGTCTCGGTGTTCGACTTCGCGCAGAACCGGCTGACCAAGAAGTGGTCCCTGCCGGGCGGCGGAAGTCCCGACATGGGGGGTGTCTCGGCGAACGGCAAAGTGCTGTGGCTGTCGGGGCGTTACAACGCCGAGGTGTACGCGATCGACACGGCGACCGGCAGGCTGCTGGCCCGCATCCCGGTGGGCGCGGGCCCGCACGGCCTCGCGGTCTACCCGCAGCCGGGACGCTACTCACTGGGCCACACGGGCATCTTCCGCTAGCCGGCCACGAGGAGCGCCTCGGAGCCCACCGGCCGGAAGCCCGCCGCCTGGAAGGTGCGCACGCTGCGGGCGTTTCCCGGCGACTGCTGGGACCACACCGCCGAGTCCGGAACGAGATGGCGGGCCGCAAGCGCCAGAGCGGGTCCCAGGCCCAGCCCGCGCGCCGCCTCGTCCACCTCTATCGCGCACTCCCAGCGCCCTGCCACGCCCCGGCCCAGGACCAGGACCCCGCCGTCGGCGGCCCAGACCCGTACGCCGTCGCGGAACTTGAGCGCCCGTGCGACGCGAGGATGATCGGGGTCCTCGATCTCCCGCAGTTCGATGTCCGGCCGGCCGGGCAGCGCCCCGGCGACCGTCAACAGGTCGATGGTGTTCATCGAACGTCCGGTGCGGGCCAGCATCGCGGCCAGGAACGAGGGGTTCATCGCGGCGGCGAGCCGGTCGGAGTCGGTGGCGGCCAGCTCGGCCCGTACCCACTCCGGATCCTCGTCCGTGAAGATCACCGAGTGGGCGGTGAAGGCCATCACCCCGGCGTCCCGGGCGTTCGGCTGCCCGATCACCGTGGTGGCGCCGTCCGAGGGCGGGAAATGACCGGCCGCCGCCGCGGTCAGGATCCTCGCCAGTGCCTCGCTCATCGTGTTCTCTCCTCGTCCGGGATCGCTGACACCCGGTCTCTCGCCGGGCCCATGAGGGCAGTTAATCTGACTCCGTCAGCAATGCACCAAGAAGGGCGGAAGCAGTGGTCGACATCGAAGAGGCGCGCAAGGCGTTCGAGCGTTACGACCTGGACGGCGACGGCAGGATCACGGCGGCCGAGTACAAGAGCGTGATGGCGCAGTTGGGCGACTTCCATGTCACCGAGCCGGTCGCCGAGGCAGTCATCGGGTCGAAGGACAGCGACGGCGACGGCGAGCTGACCTTCGAGGAGTTCTGGGCCTCGCTGAACAAGGCCTGACCCTCCCCGCCCGCCGGTGCGGCGGTCCAGGAACGCCGGCCCGGGGTCAGGCCTGGGCCGCCAGGGCCGCCTCCAGCGTCGGCGCCGTACGGAACACCTCCAGCACCCCGCCCGTGCGGAACACCCGCAGCACCGACGGCCGGTCGCACACCACCCACAGCCGCCCGCCGTTCTCGGCGACGCGCCGCCGTGCCCGGCACAGCAGCGCGAGGCCGGAGCAGTCGAAGAACGCGACATGCGTCAGATCGACCACCACATCGTGCTCGCGGACGGCTGTGACCACGTCCAGGTATGCCCCGACGAGCGTGGCTGCGGCGATGTCGATCTCGCCGTGCAGCTCGACGACCGTCCGCTCCCGGCTGCGGTAGACCTGTCCGTACGGACCGGGCAGCGGGGCGCGTAAGTCGGA
The DNA here is from genome assembly GCF_006715635.1 of Streptomyces sp. SLBN-118. Taxonomy (NCBI): domain Bacteria; kingdom Bacillati; phylum Actinomycetota; class Actinomycetes; order Kitasatosporales; family Streptomycetaceae; genus Streptomyces; species Streptomyces sp. SLBN-118. Next base: position 2,401,840 of record NZ_VFNP01000001.1, on the reverse strand, counting down.
GGACCTGGCTGTCAGCCCCTCGGCCATGGCTGTTTCTCCTTGGTGCGACGAGCCCTTACCGGCCACCGGGGGCCTGGGTGAACAGACTGCGACGTTAGTGGGAGGCTTCGGGGGGCCGGAGGAGAAAAAACGTTCGGAACTCGAAAAGCTCCCCCGTGCGAGTGAATTCTTGTGAACTTCCTTGACCGGTGAAGGTGTGGCTCAGCACTCGATGATGTTCACCGCGAGAGAGCGCGGGCAGCCCACCGACGCCGAGACCCGGCTCCGTAAACAGGTCGTACGGCTCAAGGAACTCCGCGAGAAGGACAAGGCCGAACTGGAACAACTCCGCGCCGACGTTCAGGGGCTGGTCCGAGTGGTCAACCAACTGAGCTTGGAAAACATCAGTTGCGTGAAGCGTTGACGTTCCCCGACCCGGTCGTCCGGGTCCTTCCCATCCAGCGCACACCGCCCCAGCACGGCTGACCTCTGACAGCGCCCGGGTGCCGGAGACAGGATGCAGTTATTGCGTAGCCAGACGCCGCCCCCGGAGCGACACCGACCAGGTTCCTGGCCACCGTGCCGATCGGTCCTGCGTGCCTCTCCAGCACCCGGAGCTGAACTGAAAGAGGACCCCGGCACCGCCGGCGAATGGCTTCGGTGAACGGTGTGCGCGCCGCGAGGCACCCGCGGTCTGGCCGGGCGGCTGGGGCGTGCCCGTCGCGTGCTCGCTCATTCCGTCGATGGCGTCTAAGCGCTTAACATGGCTGATGACGCGGTCGGTGAAAGGTAGGGAACGTGGCGAAGGCGGCGACGGTCTATGACGTGGCGCAGCGGGCCGGTGTGTCGATCGCGACTGTGTCGATGACCTTCCGCCGTCCGTACAAGGTGAGGGAGGAGACTCGGAAGGTCGTCCTGGCGGCTGCGGAGGCACTGAATTACGTGCCGAGCGCGAGTGCGCGCGGGCTGGCGCGCGGGCGCACCGGGGCGTTGGGTTTGTACTCGTTCGACTACTTCCGCCCGGAGTCGGTGGAGGAGCCCGTGGACCGGCAGCCGACGGGCCGGAAGCGGTCTGGCGGCGGGGTCGCGGTGGTGCGGGACGACGCGGACGAGGATCACCGCGGGTTTCCGCTGTACGTGGACGAGGTGCAGCGCGGTGTTGAGCTGGAGTGCTGGCGGCGTGGTTATGCGCTGCTGATTGGCGGAGGCAGCCGGGCAGACAGAGTGAAGGCCGTGACCGACATCGTGGGGAGAGTCGACGGGCTGGCGGTCTTCCCGCACACGGTGGCCGGTGACGTGCTGGAGCGGATCTCGCAGCGGCTACCGGTGGTGGCGCTGTCGGAGGGGCCGCACCACGACGGGCTTAGCACGGTCTCTGTGGACAACCGCGGCGGGATGCGCGTCATCACGGAGCACCTGATTGTCGAGCACGGGTTGCGGGACCTGCTGTTCGTCGGCGACACCAGTACTTTCGACCCGCAGGAGCGGTTCGCTGGGTTCCGGGCGGCGCTGCGAGCGGCGGGGCTGCGGGTACCGCGCAAGCCGCTGGCGCCGCTGGCTGTGTACGAGCACGACATCGGCCGTGCGATCGCCGGGGTGCTGGCCGACGGTGGCCTGCCGGAGGCGTTCGTGTGCGTCACCGACCAGGCGGCGCTGAACCTGATGGTCGCGCTGGCCGAGCACGGGGTGCGTGTCCCGGATCAGGTGGCGGTCACCGGCTTCGACGGGATCGTGGCGGGGCGGGTGGTGCGTCCGACACTGACGACCGTGCGGCAGCCGATGCAGGCGATGGGCAGGGCGGTGGTGGACATTCTGGTGGAGCGGATCGCCGATCCTGCGGGTCCACCGATCGCGCACCGGCTGCCCGTGCAGGTCGTGCTGCGGGAGAGCTGCGGCTGCCAGCGGCCGTGAGCTTGCCCTGCTCACGCCTTTGATCACCAGCTTCATGCTCTGAGCCTCGGCTGACGGCCCATGCCTCCATCTCCGATGGGCAAATTGTGCCCTTTTAGCCGACACTGGCCGTTGACAGCCAAGGATCTAAGCGCTTAGATTTCTAGCACGTCACGAATCTAAGCGCTTAAACCAATGGATTGCGGCGTTTCGTATCGAACGTCTGCTGAGGAGATCAGCGAGGCACCCCATGGCTCCGGTACTGACCAGTTCCCCGATCGCATCGCGCGGATACCGCCCCCTCCGCGGGCACAGTACCCCCGTGCCCGCGGCTCGCGATGCGACCGGTGAAGTCACATCCCATCGCGCGCTGATCGCCCTACGGGCCGAAGCGCGTCAGGTTCGCGCCGTCCGCCGATTCGCTTCGGCTCACCTCTCCCGCTGGGGCGTGACTGAGGACGACCAGGAGTCCGTGGTCCTCATCGTCGGCGAACTGGCCGGCAACGCCGTGCAACACGGGGGTGCCGACATGACCGTGAGCCTGTCCTTGACCGACCGGGATCTGTGTATCGACGTCGTGGACACCGGTCTGCCGGACCATCTCCCTGTCCCGTACGGCGGCGGCGAAGGGGGCGAACACGGCCGTGGTCTGGGCATCGTCGGTCACCTGGCGAACTGGACCGACTTCCGAGCGGAACGGGGCGGCTGGCGGAGCCGGGCCGGTCTGCGGGTCGCTCCTGCCGTGCTCGCCACGGACTAGGCACGCGCAGCGCCTCAGTCGGAGCCTCTTCACGCGCCGCCCCGGCCACAGCGACTCGCTCAAGGTGCCGCGAGGCGCTGCCGTACGGCCCGGGCGGCGGCCAGCACGAAGACGGCGACCGCACAGGTGCTGGGTGATGCCCCCGCCGACGCCGCTGGAACGGCCCTGGAGCGATCAGGCCAGTCCGAGGCCCAGCACGCCCACGGCCATGGCCTCCATGCTGGCAGCGAGTGCGATGAAGCCGGCGCCGGCCATGATCTGGCGTGGAGTCAGCCCCATCGCCTTGAGGGCCAGCAGGTCGCGGCAGCGGTCCCGTACGCCCGCGGCGATGGTGGTCGGCAGTTCTGCGAGACCGATCAGCGCCACATCCGCACCCAGTCGCCGACGCGGACATCGAGCAGCCCCTGCCGGCCGGGGGCGTAGCCCGGGCGACCGGCATGACGTCCAGGAAGCCCGCAGGTCCTGCACGCACGAAGATCACTCCGACGATCACGCCCCGCAGCTGCCCGCGGTCTCGGCCAGATCGTCCCGCACCGCGCTGGGACGGGAGTCCTTCCCGAGCACCGGCTGGGGCCGCAGCGAGTCGTTGCGCTCGTGCTGCGTGTCGGGGATGTGGAGATCACCCGCCCGCCGTCCTCCGGCTCGATGCTGCGCCCGCCGATGGCTGAACGCGCTTGGCCCGCCATGCGCCCGGCGCCGTGGTCGCGGCGATGAGCAGCAGTGCGCCCGCCGAAAATCGCCGCAGCACCCATGCGCGTTCGGAGAGCGCCTGCCCCAGCTCATTGCCTCGCCGACCCGGCCGGGCAGGCGCGGTCCCAGCAGCTCGGCGGCAAGCGCCCCGAAGGCGACGCCGACCAGCGCGAGGGCGAGGTGCTCGACCAGGTACATCGGGGAAACCGATCGCCTTCAGGACGGAGCTGCCCTGAGCTTGTCCTGCTCACGCCTTTGACCACCAGTTTCACGCCCTGAGTCTCGGCTGGCGGCCCACAGCGGCCCGTATCTCGATCTGTGAGGGTGATTCGTACCCTTAACTTAACCGGCACCCGCCCTTTACAGCCCAGACTCTAAGCGCTTAGATTCTCAGCACGCCGCCGAATCAAAGCGCTTAGATCAGTTGGATTGCGGCGTTTTATCACCATCCAGTCAGGATGGTTTCCAGCCAGGAGAGGAACAGCGATGGTGCTGAGAAGGGCTTCCGCGGCCGCGGTGTGCATGGCCGCCGTGGTGGTGCTAGCGGCGTGCGGGCGGGACGACGGGGGCGCGTCGTCGACGCCTTCGGGCACGGTTCCCTCCGGCAAGGTGACCGGCACGATCACCATGTGGGCACAGGGCACCGAAGGGGAGAAGCTGCCGGAGCTGATCAAGGGCTTCGAGGCGGAGAACCCCGGCGTGAAGGTGAACGTCACCGCGATCCCGTGGGGGGATGCGCATGCCAAGTACCAGGCGGCGATCGCGGGCGGCACGACGCCGGACGTGGCGCAGATGGGCACGACGTGGATGGCGGACTTCGCCAGTTCCTTCCAGGGGGTGCCGAGCGGGATCGACACCAGCGACATCTTCCCGGACGGGAAGGCCACGGCGGTGGTGAAGGGCGCCACGGTGGGGGTGCCCTGGTACCTGGACACCCGGGTGATCTACTACCGCGCCGACCTGGCGAAGAAGGCTGGCTACAGCAGTCCGCCAAAGACCTGGGACGAGTTCAAGGCCATGGCGAAGGCGTTGCAGACCAAGGCCGGCGCGAAGTGGGGGATCGCGCTGCCGCCCGGCGGCGGCGGCACCTTCGAGTCCATCCTGCCGTTCGCGTTCTCGGGCGGGGCCTCGCTGATGAACAGCGCTGGCAGCGAGTGGACACTGGACAGCCCGCAGATGATCGGCGCGATGAAGTACTACCAGAGCTTCTTCACCCAGGGCATCGCCAACCCCAACCTGACCACCGCGCCCGGTGCGCAGGAGTCGGCGTTCGTCAACGGCAGTACGCCGATGCTCATCACCGGCGGCGCGGGCATCAGCGGGCTGAACCAGGCCGGCGGCGCCGGTTTCGAGAGCAAGTACGCCGTGATGCCGTTCCCTGCAAAGGTGTCCTCCACCTCGTTCGTCGGCGGCTCCAACCTGGTGGTCTTCCGCAACTCCCCGCGTGCCGACGCGGCGTGGAAGCTGGTGCAGTACCTGACGAAGGCCAGTATTCAGGCGAGTTGGTACAAGGCCACCGGCGACCTGCCGGCCGTGCAGTCGGCCTGGAACGTCACGGGCCTGAGCACGGATCCGAAGCTCAAGGTGTTCAAGCAGCAGCTGGGCTCCGTTAAGGCGCCGCCCGCGAACACCGCGTGGACGCAGGTCGCCACCGTCGGCGACAGTCAGGTGGAGCGGATCGTGAAGGGGGCCGATCCCTCCTCGGCGCTGGAGTCTCTGCAGAAGAGCGCTGAGTCGATCGGAACAGGGAACTGACCGATGGCTCACAGCAACACTAGCGGCCCGGTCGGCCGCCGCAAGGTCGGCCGGGCTGGCGGACGGCGCCGGCCTAGCTGGGGGCGCGCCCTGAGTGAACGGCGGCGGCAGGGGCTGGCGGCGTGGCTGTTCGCGCTGCCGTTCCTGCTGGTTTTCGGGTTCTTCATGCTTGTCCCGCTCGTCTCCTCCTTTCTGATGTCGTTCACCGACTTCCGCGCCACGGACGTGCAGAGCCCCCTCTCGGTGAGCTTCGTCGGACTGAGCCAGTACGGGGACCTGTTCGGCGACGCGCAGTTCCGCAAGGCGATGCTCAACACCGCACTGGTCGTCGTGGTGGGCATCCCGCTGACCATGGCGATCGCCCTGGCACTGGCCGTGGCCCTCAACAGCGGCATCACCCGCTTCCGCACCGCCTACCGAGTCGGCTTCTACACCCCGGTGGTGACCAGCATCGTCGCCGTCGCCGTGGTGTGGCGGTTCATCCTGCAGCCCGACGGGCTGCTCAACACCATGCTTGGCTGGGTCGGCATCAGCGGCCCGGACTGGCTGCACAGCACCACCTGGGCGCTGCCGTCGCTGATCGGAATGACCGCCTGGCGCAACATGGGCACCCTCATGGTCATTTTCCTGGCCGGGCTGCAGAACGTTCCCCCGGAACTGCATGAAGCGGCCACCATGGACGGGGCCGACGCCTGGCAGCGCTTCCGCCGCATCACCGTGCCGCTGCTGCGCCCGACCCTGCTGCTCGGTGCGGTCCTGCTGTCCGTGGCTTACCTGCAGTTCTTCGAGGAGTCCTTCGTGATGACGCAAGGCGGACCGCTGGACTCGACGCTGTCGGTGAGCTACTTCACCTACAACCAATTCGGTTTCGGCAAGTACGGCTACGCCTCGGCCGCCAGTTATGTGCTCTTCACCGTGATCGCCGCGCTGAGCATGATCCAGTTCCGTCTGCTGCGGTCCAAGGATTGAGGCTGCTCACCATGACCCACCACACCACCCCTGCCGGCGCCGGCCCGACCGCAGCCTCCCGGCGCGCCCGCGTCCTGACCCACCTGGTCCTGATCCTGGCCCTGGCGGCGACGATCCTGCCCTTCCTCTGGATGCTGCTGGCTTCCTTCAAGACCCAGGGCGAGCTGCTGCGCGACCCCAGCGGCTGGCTGCCGACGTCGCCGACCTGGAACAACTACGCCACCTGGCTCGGCCAACTGCGCATCGGCCACTACTTCCTCAACAGCGTGGTCGTCGCGGTCTTCACCGTGCTGGGCAATCTGCTGTTCTGCTCCATGATCGGCTACGTGCTGGCCAAGCTGAACTTCCCCGGTAAACGCGCACTGTTCGCCCTGGTGATGATCACGCTCATGGTCCCGGCCGTGGTGACCTTCGTACCCCTGTTCGTCATGGTCGCCAAGTTGCAACTGGTCAACAGCTACCCGGCGCTGATCCTGCCCTACATTGCCTCGCCGCTCGGGGTGTTTCTCATGCGCCAGTTCATGCTCGGCATCCCCGACTCGCTCCTGGAAGCCGCCAAGATCGACGGCGCCGGGCAGGTGCGCATCTTCTTCAGGATCGTGCTTCCGATGTGCGGGCCGCCCCTGGCCACCTTGACGATCCTGACGTTCCTCGGCTCGTGGAACAACTTTCTGTGGCCGCTGGTCGTCGCCCAGAGCCAGGACAAGTACACCCTCCCGGTCGCCCTCGCCCTGTACTCCCAGGGTCAGAACGCGACCAACTACGCCCTGCTGCTCGCAGGCTCGGTCCTGGTCATCGCGCCCATGGTCGCCCTGTTCATGGCTCTTCAGCGGTTCTTCGTCCAAGGCGTCGCCACCACCGGCATCAAGTAGCCGTCCCCCCTCCGCTCGACCTCTCTTCCTTCGATCCAAGGAATTCCATGCCAGCGAACCATCTGACCTTCCCTGCCCACTTCCTCTGGGGCTCCGCAACCGCGGCCCACCAGACCGAAGGCAACAACGTCAACAGCGACTGGTGGGCCCGCGAACACGCCCCCGGCACCAGCATCCACGAGCCCAGCGGCGACGCCTGCGACAGCTACCACCGCTACGGCGAGGACATCGCCCTCCTGGCGGACCTCGGATTCAACACCTACCGCTTCAGCCTGGAATGGGCCCGCATCGAACCCGAGCAGGGCTTCGTCTCCCGGGCCGCGCTCGACCACTACCGGCGCATGGTGGCCGCCTGCCACCAGGTGGGCCTCACGCCGATGGTGACCTTGCACCACTTCACCGTCCCCCGCTGGTTCGCCCAACGCGGCGGTTGGCAGGCGCCCGACGCAGCCGACCTGTTCGCCCGCTTCACCGAGGCGGTTCTGCCCGTTCTGGCCGACGGGGTGGAATGGGTGTGCACGATCAACGAGCCCAACGGTGTCGCGCACGACGCCGGCAAGGCCAACGAGCACCTGCCCAACCACGTCTACGGCCTGCCCGACCCGGAAGTCTCCCAGACCCTGGTCCTCGCGCACCGCGAGAGCCGCGCCGTGCTCTCCACCCTCACCGGGGTCAAGTCCGGCTGGACGATCGCCACCCAGGCATTCCAGCCCGAGCCCGGGTGCGAGGAGATCGCCCACACCTACGGCTACCCCCGGGAGGACTTCTTCCTCGAAGCCGCCCGCGGTGACGACTTCATCGGCGTCCAGGCGTACACCCGCACCATCATCGGCCCCGACGGCCCCAAGCCGCCCCGCGAAGACGCCGAGAAGACCCTCATGGGCTGGGAGTACTACCCGCCCGCCGTCGGCGACGGCATCCGCAACGCCTGGAAACTCACCGACGGCGTCCCCGTCATCGTCACCGAGAACGGCATCGCCACCGACGACGACCGCCGGCGCATCGCCTACACCACCGGCGCCCTGACCGCCGTCCACCAGGCCATGACCGAGGGCATCGACGTGCAGGGCTACCTGTACTGGTCGGCCCTGGACAACTACGAGTGGGGCAGCTTCCGCCCCACCTTCGGCCTCATCGCCGTCGACCGCCAGACCTTCGCCCGCACCCCCAAGCCCAGCGCCCACTGGCTTGGCCAGGTCGCCAAATCCGGCCGGCTCACCCTCGACACCACCCGTCAGTAACGTCCGGCGCCGGTGGCTTCGAGGGCGCCCGGACCCATCCCCGCTGTCCGGGCGCCGTCGCGGCCGCCGGTTCCGCCGTGCAGCTCACACGCACCGAGGCTCACCGCAACGGGCATTGGCCCACGCCGCGCGCAGCCCGAACCTCCTCCCTCCCGGGGCCCTGCGGGCTCCGACGTCCGCCGGCCGGTGCCGGCTGCCCGAAAGGTCACTGTCCGATGCCGATCTCCGGTGTGCCGTGGTGGCGCGATGCCGTGATGTACCAGATCTATCTGCGGAGTTTCCGTGACGGTAACGGTGACGGTGTGGGCGACCTGCGCGGCGCCAGGGCCGGACTGCCCTACCTGGCCATGCTCGGCGTCGACGGGCTGTGGCTCAGCCCTTGCTTCCCGTCCCCGCAGCACGACCACGGCTACGACGTCGCCGACTACTGCGCGATCGATCCGCTCTTCGGCGACCTCGCCGAATTCGACCTGCTGGTCGCCGACGCGCACGGCCTGGGACTCAAGGTCATCCTCGACGTCGTCCCCAACCACTGCTCCCGCGAGCACTCGTGGTTCCGCCAGGCGCTCAAGGCCGGCCCCGCAAGCGCCGCCCGCGCCCTGTTTCACTTCGCCGACGGGCGCGGCGAGTACGGGGAGCTGCCGCCCAACAACTGGCGCGCCATGTTCGGCGGACCCGCATGGACCCGGATCCAGGAAGCCGACGGCCGCCCCGGGCAGTGGTACCTGCACCTGTTCACCCCGCATCAGCCCGACTTCAACTGGCGTCACCCGAACGTCGCGGACTCCTTCGACGACGTGCTGCGCTTCTGGCTGGACCGGGGAGTGGACGGCTTCCGCATCGATGTCGCGGTCGGCCTTTTCAAGCACCCGGAGCTGCCCGACTCGCCGGACCCCACCGCCGACGAGGACGCCCGCGACGCCGTCAACCCGCTGGCCTGGAACCAGCCCGAGGTGCACGAGGTCTGGCGCCGCTGGCGGACGATCTGCAACGCCTACAGCGCGCGGGACGGCAAGGAGCGCACCCTCGTGGGAGAGGTGGCCGTTCCCGCCCCCGCGGACCAGGCCGCCTATCTGCGCCCCGACGAACTTCACCAGGCCTTCTACTTCGACCTGCTGCACACCCCCTGGGACGCCGCGGCGTTCCGTACCCGGATAGACGCCGCTCTGAAGGACATCGTGTCCACCGGTGCACCGGTCACCTGGGTTCTGAACAACCACGACCAGCAGCGCACCCCTACCCGGTACAGCCGCGGGACACAGCCCGGCGAGGAACCGGATCCGGAGCGCGGCGCGGCCAGGGCCCGCGCCGCGGCACTGCTGATGCTGGCCCTGCCGGGCAGCGCCTACCTCTACCAGGGCGAGGAACTCGGCCTGGTAGAGGTCACCGACCTGCCGTCGGAAGCCCTGACCGACCCCATCGTGGCCGCGACCGGCGAGCCGGCCAAAGGCCGGGACGGCTGCCGCGTACCGCTTCCCTGGACCGGTGAACAGGCGCCGTTCGGCTTCTCCGATGGCCCGCCGCACCGGTCGTGGCTCCCGCAGCCGCACTGGTTCGCCCGCTATGCCGTGCAACGCCAGCGCGGCGACAGCGGGTCAAGCTGGCACCTCTACCGCGACGCGCTGCAGCTGCGACGCAGCCTCACCTCGCTCCGCGACGCCACGCTGCACTGGCTGCCAGGTCCTCCCGACACGGTGGTCTTCGGCCGGGGGTCAGGCTTCGTGTGCGCCGTGAACTTCACCGACGCACCCGTCACGGCGCCCGTTCCCGGAAAACCGCTGCTGTCCAGCCTCCCTTGCGATGACGGAAAGCTCGCGGCCAACAGCGCTGCCTGGTGGCTCGTGAACCGCCTCCCGGACTGACGGTGCGCCCCGCAGCACTGGGCCCTTGAGGAGTTGGCGATGATCGACGGCCCGCGCCCGGACAGGCGTTCCGCAAGGTGATCCGGGCGGTCGGAAAGACCGCGCCCCGCGTCCTCCGAGCGGTCAGCCGAGGTCTTCCTCGACCCCGCACACCTGGCAGACTTACGTACCGAAATAGTTCTTGGAGCTCGTGTTGGAACACTCGCCCCGCTCTGCGCTGTATCTCGATCCCGATGCGTCCGTGGAGGCGAGGACCCGTGACCTGCTGGCGCGGATGACCCTGCCGGAGAAGGTCGGGCAGTTGCTGCAGCTCGATGCCCGTCAGGATCTGGTGGACATCGTGTCCGCCAAGCTGGCCGGGTCGGTCCTGCACGCGTCCCCCACGCGGATGCGGGAGGCCATCGCACTGGCCCGGCGGACCCGGCTCGGCATTCCGCTGCTGACCGCTGACGACTGCATCCACGGTCACTCGTTCTGGCCCGGGGCGACGATCTTCCCGACCCAGCTTGCCATGGCCTGCACCTGGGATCCCGAGCTGCTCCAGCAAGCCGCCCGCGCCGCCGCCGCCGAGATCTCGGCGACGGGAATCCACTGGACGTTCTCACCGGTTCTGTGCATCACCCGTGACCTGCGCTGGGGCCGCGTCAACGAGACATTTGGGGAGGACCCCTTCCTGATCGGCGAGCTAGGGGCCGCGATGGTGCGCGGCTACCAGGGCGAGGGCCTCTGCGACCCGACCGCAGTCCTGGCGTGCGCTAAGCACTTCGCCGGCTACTCCGAGACCCAAGGCGGGCGGGACGCGAGCGAGGCCGACCTGACCCCACGCAAGCTGCGCTCCTGGTTCCTGCCGCCGTTCGAACGGGCGGCCCGCGCCGGATGCCGCACCTTCATGCTCGGCTATCAGTCGATGGACGGGGTGCCCATCACCGCGAACCGGTGGCTGCTGGGCGACGTGCTCAAGGGCGAATGGGGCTTCACCGGAACGCTGGTGACCGACTGGGACAACGTCGGCCGGATGGTCTGGGAGCAGAAGGTCTGCGCCGACGACGTCGAGGCAGCGGCCCTCGCCATCAACTCCGGCAACGACCTCATCATGACCACGCCCGAGTTCTTTCAAGCTGCCCAGACGGCGGTCGCGCGCGGCCTGGCCGACGAGAGGCAGATCGACGACGCCGTTCGACGGGTCCTGCGCCTCAAGTTCGAGCTGGGCCTCTTCGAAGACCCCCGCGCCCCCGACCCCGAGCGGCAGAAGGCGGTGATCGGCTGCCGGGAACACACCGAGCTCAACCTCCGGACCGCGCGCCGCTCCCTGGTAGTGCTGCGCAACGACGGAAGTCTGCCCCTCGAAGGGGGGCTGACCGGCGACGGGCTCGGCCGCGCCGTCAGCCAGGGCCCACCGCGCACGATCGCGGTCGTCGGCCCGAACGCCGACAGCCCACAGGCCATGCTCGGCGATTGGGCCGGGGCCTCCGGCCAGGTCGACTGGCTGCCGGACGGTCAGCCCAGCGAGCTGGTGGAGACCGTGCTCGACGGACTGCGTGCTGTCGCGCCCGCCGACTGGACGGTGACCCACACGCGCGGAGCCGACATCGAGGTTCTCGTACCCGACCCCCGGGGGCCGTTCTGGCCCGACGGCCAACCACGGCCGCCCGTCCTCAGCCCAGCCCCGGTCGATCAGGAACAACTCCGGCAGGCCACCGCCGCCGCGGCGGCCGCCGACTACGCCGTGGTGGTCGTGGGCGACACCATCGCCCTCACCGGCGAGGGGTGCTCTACGGCCACGCTGGATCTTCAGGGCGGCCAGATCGCCCTGCTCGACGCGATCGCCGCCACCGGCACACCCACGATCGTGGTGCTGATCCAGTCCAAGCCGAGCACTCTCCCGGACTCCGCGCTGAACGCGGCGGCACTCGTCGAGGCGTTCAACCCGGGCATGCGCGGTGGCCGCGCCATCGCCGAACTCCTCTTCGGACTCATCGAGCCCAGCGGCCGGCTGCCGATCTCCTTCGCACGGCACGTCGGGCAGCAGCCCGTCTTCTACAACCAAGTGCGCGGCCAGCACGGAGACCGCTACGCGGACCTCAGCCAGGACCCGTTGTTCGCGTTCGGCGAGGGCCTCAGCTACACCACAGTCACTTACTCCAACCTTGTAGTGCGGGACCAGAACGTCCCCGCAAACGGCACGGTCCACGCGACAGTGCGCCTGGCGAACAACGGCAGCCGCCCCGCCCTGGAAACCGTTCAGGCCTACGTCAGCGATCTCACCACCAGCGTCACCTGGGCCGAGCAGGAGCTGAAAGCGTTCGTCCAGGTCGAGTGCCCCCCGGGTGAGGCAGCCGACGTCGACATCCGTATCCCCGCCTCGCACTGCTCACTCGTTACGGCCGACAACCGCCGGGTCGTCGAACCCGGCGAGTTCGAACTCCGTGTCGGACCCAGCTCACGGCACGAGCGACAACTGACTGCGCGTTTCCGCATCCAGGAATGAAGGCGGCAATGATGCGGCGCCAAGCGAAAACGGGAGTGTCATGAATTCGGCTCCTCCAAGATTCCGGTGGTGACGGATGGTGACATCGACCCGGAGATGGGCTGGTGGCGCTACTGCGTGCCGGCCTCGGTGAGGTCGACTGGCGCCGGATCATCGACCGGTTCTACGAAAACACCAGCGTCGCGCTCCAGAAGATCGGGCACAGCCCGTATCTGGTCGTCCCGGCCGGGTGTGAGAACGCGCCTGAACGAGTTCGAGGCGCATGAAGTGCCTTGCCCACACCATGCGGTGTCGCGGGCGGCGAATGTGGCGTTGCCCAGCTTCCCTGCGGCGGCGTGCAGGTTGCCGACGGTGATGAAGTGCCGACGCAGGTGCCGAAGTGCGGCCTCGCTCTCGTCGTGCTCCTGAGGTGAAGAGCAGGTTGCCCTGACGTGCCGTCAGATCCAAGGGGCGGAGCAGGCCTGTCTCGAGGCCCGTGGCCCCAACCACATCTCTCCTCACCTCCGGCGCGCGAGGCGTCGAGCCTTCGAGCCCGACGGCATGCATCGGTTGCTCGCCGGCCAGACGCTCAGCACCTGGGGCAAAGGTCGACACGGTCCTGCGCCGGTACTGCTGCGCCGTCGGGCTGAGACGGCGTTGGGTCGCACGGAGTGGCGCCGGTCCCGAGTGAGGTGTCGGCATGCCCAGGGGGCGCGTCGGCGCGGTGGACGACGCCGTCACCCCGTGACCGCGGACGGCCCGGCCATCCGCCCGCTGCGGGAGCGTAGCTCCAGGGTCCGCAGGACGAGTTCGATGGCGAAGCGGTCGTCCGGCGAGGTCAGGCGGTTGCCGAAGGTCTTCTCCAGGTTGCGCAGCCGGTAGCGGACCGTCTGCGGATGCAGATGCAGCAGCTCGGCCATCTGCACCGCATTCCCCCGGGTTTCCAGCCAGGCCCGCAGGGTTTCGATGATGCGCTCGCGCTGGTTGGCGGTGAGCTCGGTGAGCGGGGCCAGTTGCTGCTTGGCGAGCGCGGTGATGAGGCGGGGGTCGGCGAAGAGCGAGAGCGCCACGAGGTGGTCCTCGCAGTGCGTGTAGGGCATATTCGGCAGAATGCCCGCCTCGACCAGGCTCAGTGCGCGCCGAGCCCAGTGCAGCGACTCGGCGGCATCCGCGAGGGGGACGGTCAGGCCGACGGCGGCGCGGATGGTGCCGGGGGCGGCGTCCATCAAGGCTCGGCGGTGTTCGTCGACCGGCCCAGGGATGAGGCCCTGAGGCTGTGGAGAGCTCAGATCAACCAGGACGTCCTCGGCGATCGCGCCGCGGTCCGGCTTGCCGTCCGGGCTGAACGCGATCAGGGTGACCTCGTCCGGCAGCGGCCACTTGGCGCGCTCGGCGAGTTCGACGAGGGTGCTACGCGGCGTCGCCTCGTCGGACAGCAGACGTTCGAGGAGCCGGTGGCGCTGGATGTCCTGGCCCTGCTCCATCTCCGCCCGGGCCTCGAGGTAGCCCTCACGCGAGACCTCGATCAGGTCGTCGACGTAGACGAGCAGCGCATCGGCGAACGCCAGTGTCAGTCCGGCCGGCAGATTGAGCCGCCGCAGGTTGCGCTTGACCTTGTACAGGGCCAGCCGTGCACCAAGCCGGAAGACCGCCTGCATGGTGTCCAGGCTGCGACCCTCGTATGCCTCGAAACGGCCGAACCTGCGGCACAGCTTGTCCCGCTGCACCGTGGAGGCGCCGGGCGTGGCCACCTGGTCGACGAAATTCGTCAGTATGTGCTCGACAACCAGGTGCACCGCCCGTGAATAGGGCCCGTCCAGCACTTCCGCGTACTCGGGATAGGAGCGGCGGATCTCGTCGATGACCTCGCGGATGAGCCCCGGGAGTTCGGGGCGCATGATGGCGGCGAAATCGCGTGGAAGGGAGGCCGCTGGATTGGGGGAATCACCAGGTGTTGCGACGGTTGTCATGGACTCCCCTTACTCAGCCCGTGATCGGGGCCGCCGGGGGGCGGTGGGGGACGACTCCCGGTCTGAGCACCTCGAGGTATGCCGAGCTGTGGCGATCAGATCTTGATCTCGACGACATGGAACTTCTGGAACGGTAGACCATGTTGCAGCGGTTGCGCACCATGCTCACCAGATCAGCCCGTTCCAGCACTGGCGTTCAGGGCGCCGTGCTCCGAGGCGCACGTCGTCACCCGGGACGCAGGGTGCTCACCACCGGATGAACCATCTCCCCTGGTTGGTGCCTCGGTGACAAATTCACTCGCCGACGCTCAAGTCGGCCGGTTCATGCGCTGTTCGTCAAGGGGTGCGGCGGTGAGTGCTCACTTGTGTATGAATCGCTGCGGGGAATTGCTGCCTTTGGGACGAGGGATTGCCCGTCGATATGGACGGTCGCGATTTTTTGAATTCGTGCGTTGCGTCGCTCGGTTACCAGTGCGTAGGGTCCGATGCGCAAGCCGCCGGAGGATTTGCGGTCTGTGCTGGAAAGTCAAGTGGATTCATCGACAGGGCATGGCCTGGAACCGCCTTCGGTTCTCCGAGACGCGGGTCTTCGTGCGTGTGGTCGCGGCTCCCCCGGACCAGCCGAGGGCCTTGCTGCCGGACCCCGCGGCGTACCCCCTGCCGCGGGGTCCCCTCCCGCCCAGACCACACCCATGACCTCGCCCTGAGGAGAACAGTGATGACAGGTGCCGTGAGCCGTCGGCTCGGCCTCCGCCTCGCCGCGGTCACCGCCGTGGCGCTCGTGGTCCAACTGCTGCCCGGCTCCGGCATGTCGGCGCGCGGGCAGGAGACCCGCAAGACGCTGGCGTACGACTGCGTGCTGCCCTCAGGGTCGCGGCGGGTCGAGGTCGCCGTGGCGGCCACGTTCCCGGCGCGCGGTGCGGTCGCCTTGCCGATCAGGCCCCAATCGGCCGGTGTCACGGTCCGTCTGCCCGCAGGCGTGGTCGGGGAGTTGCTGCCCGAGGCGACAGCGGCTCTGTCGGGGACGGCGACGCTGGTCACCGCGGTGACCCAGGGCCGACAGCGGACGCAGGCACAGTGGGCCGGGCTCACTGCCGCCGAGACGCCGCGCCCGCAGGACAGCGATGTCGAGCTGCGGTTCACCGGCGACGTACCCCAGGTGACGGCCGGCTCCGCGGGCGATGTCACCTTCGCCGCAAGGGACCTGGAGCTCACCCTCGCGACTCGGCAGGAGCCCGAGCCCGCCCGGTTGTCCTGCGCCCCCGCGCCGGGCACCGACACACTCCTGGCCACCGTGCCCGTGGCGGCCCCCGCGCCCCCGACGCCGGACGCCACAGCCGAGCCGGACGGTACCGACCGCCCGCCGCAGGGCATCGAGGTGGCCCCGGCGCCCCGCGCCACCACTGGGCCCCGCGCCACCACCGGCGAGTGCCCGGCCGAACCGCCGCGGGGCAGCCTCGACCCCGAGCGGCTGCCCGAGGTGCCGGCGGGGGCGGAGGTCACCGAGAACGAGCCGACGTCGCTGTGCGCCGTACCGGTCGGCTTCGCGACCATCCGCAAGCTGAAGGGCTCGACGATCGTCAACGACCCGCGCGGACCCCGGGTGGGCCTGATGCACCTCGCGTTCAACGTGCGCGAGGTCGCGGCACCGGGCTACCAGGAGTACGACCATCTGGGTCGCATCGACCTACCGGACGCCGAATCCACCTTCCTGACCTTCGGATTCCAGCCGACGACCGCGAAGGTCCGCTTCGAAGCCGGTCCCGCCACCGTCGTGAACATCGTTCGGGAGGGCAGGCCGACCATGACCAGGGTCGGCTACCACCAGCACCTGCGCCTGTACGACGTGCGGGTGGGCGGTGTGCCGCTGCCCGTCGGGCCCAGGTGCCGCACCGCGCGCCCGATCGACACGCGGCTCACCGGCACCTATCCGGTGTCCAGCGGCGGGCTGCTCCAAGGCGAGTTGGAGATACCTCCGTTCACCGGCTGCGGCTCGGCGGGCGAGGACCTGGACCCACTGTTCACCGCGGCGATCTCGGGCCCCGGCAACGCGCTCAGGATCCAACAGGGCCGCGTCTGCACCGGGTCGTCTTGCAGGAACGCGATACCGAAGCCGCCGGACCTGTGAGCCGCGCCGGTGGTGACCATGCGCAGCGCCGGGCTGACCACCGGGGCGCAGTGCCCGAGGAGAGCTGACCCTGTGTCCGAAGAGAGCCACCCAGTGTCCGAGGAGAGTGTGAGGCGCGATGGGAGTCGAAGTGGTCGTCGAAGGGCTGACCAAGTCGTTCGGCCGGCAGAACATCTGGCAGAACGTCACGCTCACCCTGCCGCGCGGCGAGGTCAGCGTGATGCTGGGCCCG
Organism: Streptomyces sp. SLBN-118; assembly: GCF_006715635.1. Taxonomy (NCBI): domain Bacteria; kingdom Bacillati; phylum Actinomycetota; class Actinomycetes; order Kitasatosporales; family Streptomycetaceae; genus Streptomyces; species Streptomyces sp. SLBN-118. The sequence continues at coordinate 2,385,025 of NZ_VFNP01000001.1, read as the reverse complement.
TCCGGCACCGGCAAGACGGTCTTCCTGAAGTCGATCGTCGGTCTGATCAGGCCCGAGCAGGGACAGATCCTGATCGACGGCGTCGACATGGTCAACAGCCCGGAGCGGGAGGTGTACGAGGCTCGCAAGTTGTTCGGCCTGATGTTCCAGGACGGGGCGCTCTTCGGTTCGCTCAGCCTCTTCGACAACGTCGCGTTCCCACTGCGTGAGCACACCCGCAAGAAGGAGTCGGAGATCCGCCGCATCGTCATGGAGCGGATGGACCTGGTGGGGCTGGTCGGCGCCGAGCACAAACTGCCAGGCGAGATATCCGGCGGCATGCGTAAACGTGTGGGCCTGGCCCGCGCCTTGGTCCTCGATCCGCAGATCATCCTGTGCGACGAGCCGGACTCGGGTCTCGACCCGGTGCGCACCTCGTACCTCTCACAGCTGCTCATCGACATCAACGCGCAGATCGACGCGACGATGCTCATCGTCACGCACAACCTGGACATCGCGGCCACGGTGCCGGACAACATGGGGATGCTCTTCCGGCGAAACCTGGTGATGTTCGGGCCCCGCGAGGTGCTCCTGACCAGCGACGAACCGGTGGTCGAGCAGTTTTTGGGCGGGCACAGGGCCGGCCCGATCGGCATGTCGGAGGAGAAGGACCAGGCCACCGTCGACCGGGAGGCCGCACACGGCATCGTCGCCGGGCCCGCCCGGGAGCGGGGCATCGTGCCCCAGCTGGAACCGACCCCAGGACTGCCGGAGCGCAAGGCGGTGCGCCGCCGCAGGGAGCGGGTGCAGTCGATGCTGCACGGACTGACCCCGCAGGCACGGCGGGCCGTGGAGGCCAGCATGCGGGGCACCCTTCGGCCCGCTGCCGAGGACACGTTCCCCTTCCCGCAGATCACCGGAGGTGAGCGCCCATGATTCCACCCCCAGCGGTCGAGGACTCCGCCCAGCCCGACCTGCCGCGTCGGCCGCTGCCCGGTCTCGGAGCGCTCCGCGAGACGGGCCGCATGTTCGCCCTCGGTCTCACCGTGCTCCGTCTGATCTTCAAACGGCCCTTCCAGTGGCGGGAGTTCGTCGAGCAGTTCTGGTTCATCGCGAGCGTCACGATCCTGCCGGCCATGCTCGTCACCATCCCGTTCGGCGCGGTGATCGCGCTGCAGGTCGGCTCCCTGATCGAACAGTTTGGCGCGCAGTCCCTCACCGGCGGCGCCAGCGTCCTCGTCATCATCCAGCAGGCCAGCCCCCTCATCGTGTCGCTGCTGATCTCCGGCGTCGCGGGCTCGGCGATCTGCGCGGACCTCGCCTCCCGGACCACCCGCGAGGAGCTCGACGCGATGAAGGTCATGGGCGTGTCACCGATCCAGCGTCTCGTCGTGCCCCGGGTGCTCGCCGTCATGCTCGTCGGGCTGCTCCTCAACGGCCTGGTCTCCGTGGTGGGCACGCTGGGCGGCTACTTCTTCAACGTCGTGATGCAGAACGGCACCCCGGGCGCATACGTAGCCAGTTTCTCCGCCCTCGCCCAACTGCCCGACCTCTACATCGGCGAGTTGAAGGCCCTGGTGTTCGGCTTCATCGCGGGTCTGGTCGCCGCACACCGCGGCCTCAACCCGAAGGGCGGACCCAAGGGAGTCGGTGACGTGGTGAACCAGTCGGTGGTCTTCACCTTCCTCATCCTGTTCTTCGTCAACATGGTCCTGACGGGCATCCATCTGCAGCTCGTCCCCTCGAAGGGGCTGTGAACCGTGGCCCTCATCGCACGCGGCGGCGAAGGCCGAACCTTCGCCTGGCTCGACCGTCCCGGAGACGAACTCCTCTTCTACGCACGGGCGTTGATGTGGATCCCCAGAGCGATACGCCGCTACCCGAAGGAGATCCAGCGCCTCCTCGCCGAAGTGGCGTTCGGCAGCGGCGGCCTCAGCGTCATCGGCGGCACGGTGGGCGTGATGATCGGCATCACCGTGTTCACCGGCACGGTCGTCGGCCTGCAGGGCTATGCGGCGCTCAGCCAGATCGGCACCGACGCCTTCACCGGGTTCATCTCCGCGTACTTCAACACCCGCGAGATCGCCCCCCTGGTCGCCGCCCTGTCCCTGTCCACCACAGTCGGCGCCGGATTCACCGCCCAGCTCGGCGCCATGCGCATCAACGAAGAGGTCGACGCCCTGGAATCGATGGGCGTGCGCAGCATCCCCTATCTGGTCAGCACCCGCATCGTGGCCGGCGTGGCTGCCATCGTCCCGCTGTACGCGATCGGACTGCTCGGCTCCTATCTGGCCTCGCGCGCCACGACCGTGCTGTTCAACGAGCAGTCGACAGGGACGTACGACCACTACTTCCAGCTCTTCCTGGTCCCCACCGACGTCCTGCTCTCGTTCCTGAAGGTGCTGATCTTCAGCGTCCTGGTCATCCTCGCCCACTGCTACTACGGCTTCCGCGCCTCAGGTGGCCCGGCCGGGGTGGGCGTCGCCGTCGGCCGGTCCGTCCGCACCGCGATCGTGCTGATCAGCATCACCGACTTCTTCCTCAGCCTGGCGCTGTGGGGCGCCACGACCACAGTGAAGGTGGCCGGATGACCCCCCCGACCAGAGTGTGGCCCGCACCCGCACCCGCCGCCGTCCGCACCCGGCCCACCCGGCGTGCCCAGGCCCGCCGCAGACGCCTGGCCGGAGTGGTCTACCTCGTCCTGCCGGTGCTGCTCGTGTGGCTTTCGATCGCCGTGTACGACAAGGAGTTCACGGACACCGCGACCGTCACCGTCGAGGCGGGTCGGGTAGGCGGCGAGATGCACCCGAGAGCCGAGGTGAAACTGCGTGGCGTCGTCGTCGGCGAGGTCACCCGTGTCGACACCGACGGCCGCGCCGCCCGCCTAACCCTCGCCCTGCAGCCGGCGAAGCTGCGCGCCGTCCCCTCCGACGTACGTGTACAGCTGCTGCCGACCACCCTGTTCGGGCAGCGGTATGTCGCCCTCGTACCGCCGAAGAACCCCTCGCCGCGACCCCTGGCCGCGGGCAGCGTCATCACCCAGGACCGCAGCCGCAGCGCCGTGGAACTGGAACAGGTCCTGGACAACCTGCTGCCCCTGCTCACCGCCGTACAGCCGCAGAAGCTGTCGGCGACCCTGTCCGCACTCGCGCAGGCACTGGAGGGCAGGGGCGAGAAGCTGGGCGAGTCGCTGGTGCGGCTGGACGCGTACCTGAAGGACTTCAACCCTCATCTGCCGTCCCTGGAACGGGACATCAGGGAACTGGTCGAGCTCAGCGACACCTACGCCGACGCCGCGCCTGACATCGTCGACGCACTGCACGACGCCACCACCACGAGCGCCACCCTCGCCCAGGAGCGCGCCCAACTGGCTGAGCTGTACGCCTCGGTCACCGCGGGTGCGCAGGAGACCGGCAGCTGGCTGCGCGCCAACCGTGCCAACCTGATCCGGCTGACCGCCACCAGCCGCCCCACTCTGGAGATCCTCGCGAGGTACGCGCCCTCGTTCCCCTGCACGCTCAGCACCGTCGCCGACTTCGTGCCCGTGATGGACGCCGCGCTCGGTAAGGGCACCGGGCGGCCCGGGCTGCGCGTCGACGTGCACGTCGTGCCCTCGCGCGGCGCCTACCTGCCCGGCCGGGACACGCCCCGCTACGACTCGGGCGGCGGGCCGCGCTGCTATCCCGTGCCCTACAGCGGAGCCTCCTACTCGCCACAACGGGCCACCACCCCGACCGGGCTTCCGGGCGGGCTAGGTGTGGCCAATTCACCCCAGGAGAACGCCCTTGTCACCGAACTCCTCACCGCACCCGACACCGGCCGCCCGGCCTCCCTTCCCGGCTGGTCGAGCGTCCTGGCAGGGCCCGCCTTCCGTGGGGCGGAGGTGAACCTGAAGTGAGCGGCCAGCGCAGTCTGACAGGGCCCGCCGTCAAGTCGCTGATCTTCATCCTGGTCACGGCTCTCGCCACCACCGTGCTCGCGCTCAGCGTCGCCGGCACGGACGTGGACAGGACCCGCACCTACAAGGCCTGGTTCACCGACGCCACGGGACTGGGCGAGGGCGACTCGGTGCGTATCGCGGGCGTGCAGGTCGGTCGGGTCGAATCGATGGAGATCGTCCAACGCCGCTATGCCCAGGTCACGTTCAGCATGGACGCGGACCGCAGGCTGCCCGCCTCGGCGACGGCGTCCATCAAGTACCTCAACATGGTCGGACAGCGCTTCGTCGACCTGGGGCGCGGCGCCGGTCCGGTCGGCGGCTTCCTTCCCGAGGGGGCGACCATCCCGCTGCGGCGCACCGCACCGGCCCTCGACCTCACCCAGCTCTTCAACGGCTTCCAGCCCCTGATGCAGGGACTGTCACCGGCGGAGACCAACCGGCTTTCCTCGTCGATCGTGCAGGTCCTGCAGGGCGAGGGCGGCACCGTCGAGGGCCTGCTGCGCACCATCGGCTCCGTGACTACCACCGTAGCCGCCAAGGACCAGGTCATCGGCGAGGTCATCGGCAACCTGAACCGGGTCCTGAAGACCGTCAACACCCGTCAGGAAGGCTTCACCGACCTTGTCGAGACCGTCGAGGAGCTGGTCTCCGGATTCGCCGGCGACCGCAAAACCCTCGGCAAGTCGGTGGATTCCCTCGGCAAACTCAGCGTGAGCACCGCCGACCTGTTCGGCGAGAGCCGGGCCCCGCTCAAGGACGGCATCCGCGATCTGCGCCGGGTCTCCGGAACGCTCGCCGACAACGGGTCGCTGGTGGAGAACTTCCTCACCCGGACCCCGCAGAAGATGGCCGCCATCACCCGCATCGCGTCCTACGGCTCCTGGCTCAACCTCTATCTGTGCGAGGCACGACTCAGCGGCGTCAACACCTACGACGGCAGCCCGCCCCCGACCGGGCTGCCCCTGAAGGACGCGAGGTGCCGCGCATGAGACTTCCCCGTCTGCGCCGACCACGCTGGAAGCCTGTCTCGGAACGCAACCCGGTCGCCGTCGCCCTCGCCGGACTCCTCACCATGACCCTGATCGGACTGCTCGCCTACAACGCCGGATCGCTGCCCGTGACAGGCGGCGGAACCAACTACACCGCCGACTTCGAGGACTCGGCGGGCCTCAGGCCGGGCGACGAAGTGCGCGTTGCCGGGGTGCGCGTCGGCAAGGTGGAGGACGTCGCTCTCGACGGACCCAAGGTCAAGGTCACTTTCAAGGTCAAGGACGCCTGGATCGGCGACCGGTCCACCGTCGGCATCGCCGTCCGCACCCTGCTCGGCGCGAAGTACCTGGCTGTCGACCCGCTCGGCGGCCGCAAGCAGGACCCCGGCAGGCGCATCCCCATGAGCCGCACCGTCTCCCCGTACGACGTGGTGGAAGCGTTCAACGGGCTGAGCCGTACCGTCGGTGAGATCGACGAGGACCAGCTGGCCAAGAGCTTCGAAGCGATCTCGGCGACCTTCCGCGACACCCCGCCCCATGTGCGCAAGGCCCTGACGGGCCTGGCCGCCCTGTCCCGCACGGTGTCCACGCGCAACGACGAACTCGCCGAACTTCTCAACGGCACCGCCCGGTTCACCAAGACCGTCAACGGCAAGCAGACCGAGTTCGAGCGACTCATCGACAACGGCAACCTGCTGCTCGAAGAGGTACGCCACCGCAGGGACGCCCTGCACGCCCTGTTCACCGGCTCCCGCGACCTGGGCACCGAGCTCAGCGGGCTAGTCAAGGACAACGAGAGTCAGCTCGGCCCGGCGCTCGACGCTCTGGACCGCGTCACCACCATCCTCACCCGCAACAAGAAGAACCTCGACCAAGCCCTCGCCGCCGCCGGCCCCTACTACCGCCTGGTCGGTAACACCCTCGGCAACGGGCGCTGGATAGACGCCTACCTTTGCGGCCTGGTCCCCAAGGAGTACCTGAAGGCGGGCAGCGCCCCGGCCACCGGGTGCATGCCGCCGAAGAACGGAGGCGGACGCTGATGGCCCGCGACACATCCCGCAGCCCGCGCGCCGCACACGGCAGGAGCCGTCCCACACTCGGCGAGCGGATCGCCGATGCCACCGGAGCCCTGTGGGGCGGCCGCCTCGTGGTGATCCTGCTGGCGCTTGCCCTTCTGGCCGCCGCGGGCACGGCAGGCGTAGCCGTGCGCGCCCAGAGCGGGGACGGCAAACGGATCACCGCCTACTTCGAACGGACCGTCGCCGTGCACGAAGGCTCCGACCTGCGGATCCTCGGCGTGCGGGTGGGCAGCGTGGAGGAGGTACGCCCCCAGGGCACACGGGTACGGGTGCGCCTGCGCCTCGACGAAGGCGTCAAGGTGCCTGCCCAAGTACGGGCCGTGGTGGTCGCCCCGAGTGTGGTCTCCGGGCGCTTCGTTCAGCTCACCCCCGCATACAGCACCGGTCTGCAGATCCGGGACGGGGCGACCATCGGACCCGAGAACACGGCCACGCCGGTCGAGGTCGACGAACTCCTCAAGAGTGTCACCGAGTTGAGCGAGGCACTCGGTCCCGATGGGGCCAACAAGAACGGTGCCCTCCAGGACCTCGTGGCGGCGGGTGCGAAGAACCTCAAGGGCAATGGCAAGGACATCGGCGACACCCTGCACGCCCTCGGCGGCGCCTCGGCCGTGCTCAACGGCAACAGTGGCGACCTCGTCCAGACCGTGGAGCAGTTGCAGCAGTTCACCGGCATGCTCAAACGCAAGGATGGCGAAGTGAGGACCGCGGAACGGCAGCTGGCCGAGGTCGCCAGCTTCCTGGCGCAGGACAAGGACGACCTCGCCGCCGCCCTCAAGCAGCTCGGCACCGCACTCGGTCAGGTGAAGCAGTTCATCCGCGACAACCGGGGCCGCCTGAAGACCAACGTCGGCAAACTCGCGCTGCTCACCCAGTCCGTCGTCGACCAGCGGGCCTCGGTCGCCGAAGCCCTCGATGCGTTGCCGCTGGCCGCCGCCAATCTGGAGCAGGCTTACAACCCGCGCACCCGCACCGTCGACGGCCGCGCCAACATCAATGAACTGGCAGCGGGACAAGGGGCCTTGAGTGCGGAGGGCGACCTCGTCGCCGTGCCCGAACAGCAACTCGGCAGCCTGCCCGGCCTTCCGCTGCCGCCCGTCGGCGCCGTCTACGGCGCCCCGGCCGGCGGGCGCGCGGGGGCCGACGCAGGCGCCGCGACTGACGGAGTCCGCCGATGAAGCGCCGCGCTGCCCGCATCACCCTGGGCCTCAGCATCGCCGTCACCCTCACGGGACTCGGCCTGATCCCCGGCGGCATACCGGACTTCCACGGACTGGAGGACCTGCCGCTGCCCGGCGGCGCCGACCTCGGCGACCACCCCTACGAGGTCACCGCCGAATTCCGTGATGTGGTGAGCCTCTTCCCGCACTCCGCGGTCAAGGTCAACGACGTGCCGGTCGGCCGCGTCACCCGCATCGCCCTCGCCGACGACGGCTGGACCGCCCGTGTCACCCTTCGTCTCAACGGATCCGTTCGGCTGCCCGCCAACGCCTACGCCAACCTGGAACAGTCGAGTGTGCTCGGCGAGAAGTATGTCCAGCTCGTCGCCCCCGACGGTATGCGGGCCCGCCCCGACCTGCAGGACACTCGCACCGGCACCACCGCCGCCTACGCGGCGGACCGGGGCAGGCTCCGCGAGGGCGCGGTCATCCCTGTCGAACGCACGAACCGCAACCCCGACGTCGAGGAGGTCTTCGGCGCCCTGTCGATGGTCCTCAACGGCGGCGGCGTACAGCACATCGCCACGATCACCCGCGAACTCAACAAGGCCCTCGACGGCAACGAGCCCGAAGCGCGCTCGATGCTCCGACAGCTCGTCACCACCGCCAAGAGCCTCGACAAACACAAGAACGACATCACCGCCGCCCTCGACGGCATCAACCGGCTCTCCGCGACCCTCGCCACCCGCGACATCAAAATCGGCGAAGTCCTGCGCGACCTCCCGCCCGGCCTGAAGGTCCTCAGCAAGCAGCGCGGCTCCCTCGTCACCATGCTGCGGGCCCTCGACTCGCTGTCCACCGTCGCCGTCGACACCGTCGACCGTTCCAAGGCCGACCTGGTCGCCGACCTCAAGGCCCTCGCCCCCGTGCTGAAGAACCTCGCCGACGCGGGTGCCGACCTGCCCGAGTCCCTGCAGGTGATGTTCACCTATCCCTTCACCGACGAGGTGCTCACCGGGGTGAAGGGCGACTACCTCAACGTCTATCTGAAGATCGCCGCGGCCCCTGGCACGGAGATCGTGCCCCCGATACGCGGCGGCGGCGAACGCGCCTCGCTGCCGCTGCCCGCGGTCACCGCCGCCACAGGAGGCGACACATAGTGCTCACCCTGTCCACGCACCTGAAGAACATCGCCTTCCTCGTCCTCGGCAGTCTCGTTATCGGATACATCGCCGTCACCTACGCCGACCTCGGACGGTATGTCGGGGTACGTGACCACTACACGGTCAGCGTCGAACTCGCCCAGACCGGCGGCTTGTTCACCCACGCGAACGTCACCTACCGGGGCGTCGACGTGGGCCGCGTGGAGGCCGTGGACCTGACCCGCTCCGGGGTGCGGGCCCGTATCCGCATCGACGATGAGGCCCCACCCATCCCCAGCGACCTGGACGCGAAGGTCGCCAGCCTGTCGGCCGTGGGCGAGCAGTACCTCGACCTGAGCCCGCGCAGCGACGACGGCCCCTACCTCCAGGAGGGCTCGGTGGTCCCGCGCCAGGCCACCGTCACTCCGGCACCGGTCACCGACGTGCTCGTCGGCGTGAACCGGCTGGCCTCTTCCGTGGACACCGAACAGCTGCGTATCACCGTCGACGAACTCGGCCAGAGCTTCGAGGGGCGCGGAGCGGACCTGCAGATCCTCATCGACACCGGCAGCGAGTTCATCCGCGCCGCCCATGACGCGCTGCCCGCCACCACCGAGCTTCTCGTCGACAGCGAGACGGTCCTGCGCACCCAGAACGAGGAGGCCGATGCCCTGAAGAGGTTCGCGAGCGGCACCGCCCAACTTGCCGCACAGCTGAAGAAGTCCGACCCGGACCTGCGCCGTCTGATCACCCAAGTCCCCGATGCAGCAACCGAATTCACCGCCCTGCTGCAGGACACCGACCCGGGATTCGGCGTCGTGCTCGCCAATCTCGTCACCACCTCCGAGCTGCTGGTGACCCGGCAGCGCGGCACCCGGGAACTCATGGTCCGCATCCCCCGCGTGGCCGCCGCGGGCGCCACCGCGATCGGGCCCGACGGAGTGCGCTTGGGGATGGTCACCACCTTCTTCAAGCCGCTGCCCTGCACTGCCGGATACGGCTCCACCACCTACCGCAACGGCCTGGACACCACACCGGCCCCGGCCAACACCCGGGCCGCCTGCACCGCCGCCCCGAGCAGCGGCCAGAACGTACGCGGCTCGGCCAACGCCCCCTCCGGCGGCGTCCCCGCCCCTGCCCGGCCCGGCTCCACACGCGGTGACGCCCCCGGCGACAGCCCGAGGGGCCTCGGCGGACTGCTCGGCCTGGAGGAGCGATGAGACACATCGGAGGCGCGATGAGACCCACCACGGCGGATGCCGCCCGACGGCGCGGCGCATGGCTGCTCGCCTTCCTCGCGGCCGTGGTGTGCTGCGGATACGGCACGCTGACCTACGCCAGGACCCGGACCGACGCCGACCTGACGTACGCCCACAGCAGGGACGCGGCGCTCGACGCGGCACGGCGTCACATCACGACCCTGAACACCGTCGACGGCTCCGACGTGGCAGCCTCGCTGCGGCGCTGGCGGGATGCCGCCGACGGACCCCTCGCCGACGAACTGCGCCGCACCGGCGCCAAGGGCGGCAAGACCCTCGCACAGGAGGGCACCACCACCCAGGCGACCGTTACCGACGCGGCGCTGACCTCACTCGACGACCGGGCCGGCACCGCGAAGGCCATCGCCACCGTCCGCGTCGAGGTGACCCCGCGCACCGGCGATGCCACCACCGACCGCAAGCGCTTCGAGGCCGCACTGACTCGAACTGGCGGTGCCTGGCGGCTCAGTTCGCTGAGCGCCGTCGCGGCCACCGAGAGCTGAACGGAGCCATGCACATGACCTTGACGGGGAAGCGCGAGTTCGTGGCGGTACGCGACGACGGCAGCGATATCGAGACCGGCACCGATCGCGGCGCAGACACCGGCACCGACGCCAAGCCGCGTCGCCGCCGAACCCTGGCCGTCCTGGTTCTGGCCGCACTGCTGGCCACCGGCGGAGGTCTCCTGGCCGCCGCCGACCGGGCGGAGCACGCCCCCGCCGCCCGCAACCGCGCCCTGGCCGACGCCGAGGCCACCCGCCGGGTTGTCGGCGACATCAGCAACGCCCTGGCCGCCGTCTTCAGCTACACCCCCGACGACCTGCCCGCCACCGGTCAGCGGGCCCGCGAGGTGCTGAGCGGCAGGGCCGCCAAGGACTACCAGGCGCTGTACACCCGACTCGAACGGCAAGTGCGCGGACAGCAGCTGACGCTCACCACCCAGGTCGTACGGGCCGCCGTGCGCGAGCTGTCCGGCGACCGTGCCGAACTCCTCGTCTTCCTCGACCAGCACGCGCAGCGCAAGGGTGCCGAAGCCACGACGGCCGCCGCCCAGCTGTCCGTCACGGCCCGGCTGTACGCCGGGCAGTGGACGATCACCGAGCTCACGGCCAGATAGCGGAAAGGGACCACCCATGGCACGCACAACACCTCGGCGCCGCACGGCACTTGCCCTGACAGGGCTGACGGCCGCCGTCGCCACCGGACTCGCCGCCTGGACCGGCACCTCCTGGTACGCGGCCGCCCACGACGACTCCGCCGCTTTCGCGCAGACCCGCGACGAGGTTCTCGCGGCGGGCGAACAGGCCGTGCAGAACCTCAACACCCTCGACCACCGCGACCTGGAGCAGGGCCTCGACACCTGGGAGCGGTCCGCGACCGGTGACCTCCTGGCCGAACTGCGCAACGGGCGGGACGCGTTCGCCGATCAGGTAGGCAAGGCCCGCACGGTCACCACCGCCAAGGTGCTGTCCGGCGCGGTGACCGAGCTCGACCAGCGGGCGGGCCGGGCCGGGGTCCTGATCGCCGTACGCATCACCGTCGACCCGGCGGATGACGAGCCGAGCAGCAAGCAGTCCCGTCTGCTCGGGGAGCTGACCCGTACCGGCGACGGCTGGAAGCTCAGCGCACTCGGCCAGGCCCCCGCGGGCGACACCACAGCGCACCAGTGAGAGGCACACCATGTCGACGACACGCCACCTGGTCAACCGGCAGCGCCGCCTCGCCGCGAGCCGGGCAACCCGGACCCCGCACAAGGACGCACTCCGCATCCCCTCGAATCCCAAGGAGGCGAGGCGCCGACCCTCCTGGGCACTCCCCGACGGCCCCCGGCCGGTCCGCCGCCCCTTGCCCTGGCCGTTGCTCCTTGCCTTGCTCGCCGTCCTGGCCGGCGGCTTCGCACTCCTCGCCCACACCAAGGCCGAAGACCTGCGCGGCGCGCCCGCCCTGCGCAACACGGCCGTCACCGACACGGCCCGCACCAGCGAAGTCAAGGGCGTCGTCAGCAAGGCGGTGGGCGCCGTCTTCTCCTACGACCACACGGCGCCCGACAGGACGCAGCGTGCCGCGGACGACTACCTCACCGGCAAGGCGGTCGGCCAGCACCAGGACATGCTGGCGCGCATCCGCAGAGACGGCGGGAAGTCCAAGCTCGTTCTGACCACCACCGTCACACGCAGCGGTGTCGAGGTCATCGACGGCAGCCGGGCCCGGGTCCTCGTATTCGCCGACCAGAGCAACACGAGTACCGCCAAGGGCGGTTCGGCCACCTACGCCGCCGCCATGTTCGCCGTCGACGTGACCGAACGGGGCGGGAGCTGGCGAATCGCCAACATCGACACCTTCGACCGGTGACGCCCGCAACTGCCGTCCCCCGCCCGTTCGCCCGACCACCCCACCCGCGTACCACGCAGCTCTTGGAGGAGCCAGAGATGAGAACCCGCCGACGAGTCGCCATCGCTCTGCTGCTGTCAGTGGCGGCGGCAGCGGCGCTGACGCTGACCGCCTGCAGTTCCGAGGTCGACGACGGCCCCCAGGTCGACTGGGCCTCGGGATTCTGCGGCAGCGTCCAGGACGCCGGCGCAACGCTGCCCCTGCCCGCTCTGGACGGCAAGAAGCCCGGGCAGTCCCATACCCAGATCGTCACCTTCCTGGATGCGCTGGCAGACCAACTCGCCATTCTTGAGATGAAGATGAAGCAGGAAGGCGCCCCGCCGGTCGACGGCGGCGAGGCAACGTTCCGCAAGGCCCTCGCCCATCTGAGCGAGGCCAGCCTCACCCTCGCCGACACCCTCGCCGAACTCAGGCAGGCCAAGGTGACTGACAGGAAGTCCCTGCAGGCGGCGCTGGACAAGGCGGGCGCAGGCATCGACAAGGCCGGTGCCTACCAGGGCCCCGCGCAGGACTTCCGTGCCGACCCCGAGCTGAAGAAGGCCTTCGAGAAGGCACCCGAGTGCGCCGACCTCATCGGCAACACCGCGCCCCTGGCCGGCTGACGGCCCGAAAACGCCGTGGGCCGGCACGCCGAGCAGCCCGACCCGCGGCACCCACAGGCGCACCGCTGGACTGAGGCCCCGCCTCCCAGGCGGTACAGCCGCCTGGGTCCTGACCGGCAGGCTGACGCACATGGTCACGCTGGTGCTCTGCAACAGTCCCGACCTGCCGCTCGCCAAAGAGCACGCGGCCCAGCGCAGCGCTGGATCGACCTCACCCGCCCGCGACACGCCACGCACCGCGGCAACCCGCCCAGCTCGCTCGGCGTGCATTCTCCGGCTTGCCGAAGACCCCGCTGCGGGCGCCGCTGCCCCGGCCACCTGCTATCTGCGCGAGGTGGTCGTCGGACGTTGCAGGACCTCGGCGAGCCGCGCCCGGGTGTGGCCGAACTGCGCCCGGATGGCTGGGCCGGTGCTGACCGGCCGCCATCACCTCGAAGTCTGCGGGTGGCTCGGGCAGGGCGGTCCTGCCGATCGTGTGGTGCAGCGCGACGTTGAGCGGTCCCTCCGGCATGTGCACCGTCACGTCCGCGGTGGCCACGCTCTCCAGCGTGGCGCTGCCGAGCGCCCGCAGACCCGTGGCCGCGTTCCTGCCGACCTGCGACTGCGGTCACCTTGAAGGCGGGCATCTGCGGCCGACGTTGACTGTACCCGGTAGGTCTGCCTTCATGACCACGGTGAGCGGATCGTCCTCGATGAGCCGGAAAACACACCGGTACGTCTGACTCAGGGGCACCGGCTCGGCGACCTCGGGGGCACGCCGGCCATGCCGAGGAGTCCGCAAGGAGCGTCGCGGCGCACACGAGGATTGCGGATACGGCCCGCAGGGGGGTGTGGGCCCAGGGCTGGCGTCGCGTTCTCATCAGTACCTCGCGAAGCCTCAGGGGAGATCACGGGGGCCAGGGGGTCTGGGGTAACGGTCCGGCCCCCCGCCTCGAGGTAGGGGCGGGGGGCCGGGTAGGGAGCGCAGTGCGGAGCACCGCTCCCTGCTACTTGCGGTAGGTGAGGTCCATGTCGATGGTGTTGCCGGGTCCTGCGATGAGCGCGCTGATCATGTCGTTGAAGCCACCGCAGTCCTTGAGGCCGGACAGCGTGTAGGTGCCCTTGAGCTTGCCGCCCTGGTACGGCTGGAAGCGGCCCTCACTGGTCAGGTCGATCTTGGCGGGTTCGACGGTCCTGCAGTTCGCGCCGCCGCCGATCGGCAAGCCGAAGGCCTTGACGCTGGTGAGTTTGACGTTCATCTGCGAATGCGACTTGAGGACGCCGTCGGGGCTCAGGGAGCCGTGCGTCTTGGCCGTCTGCTCGAAGGCGACGTCGGCGGTGGCGGGCAGGAAGCCCATGATGGTGAAGTTGCCCTTGGTCGGGTTGAGCTTCAGGTCGGCGTCGAAGGTGCCCTTCGACAGGTCGTAGCGGGTATCGATGCCGCCGGCCAGGGGCGTGTTGCCATTGGCGGCCTTGATGAACGAGGTGCCCCTGATGTCGAAGCCCAGCGACACCGGCTCATCGCCCGGGTCGGTCGGCGGGTCCGTGGGGTCCGTCGGGGGGTCCGTGGGGTCGGTGGGTGGGTCCGTCGGGGTCGGGTCGGTACCGCCGTCCTCGACGGTCATCGTGTGCAGCAGGGTGGACTGGCCGGCGTCCAGAGTGCAGTCCGCCGCGAACTCGTCCCCGTTGGGCGGCAGTTGAACCGGGTCGCCGGCCGCGTCCCGGGCGATCATGTTGTGCAGCTTCATGCCCGTGACGTCGAACTCGGCGGTGCCCTCCTTCGCCCATGTCAGCAGCCCGCCCGGGGACTTGCCGGTGGCCGTCACCTGGAACGGCGCCGCGGGGTTGGGGATGTCGGCCTTCGCCACGGTGTTGGCGACCTTGAACGGCAGGCTGCCGTCGCCGCCCGGCAGGGTGACGTTCACATCGGCGGTGGCCTTGCCCTCCAAGGTCACGGCGCCGAGGACACCGAGACCCTGGGCGGCGCGCTGGCTGACGGCGGTGACGGCCTTGATGTCGTACTCGGGCACACTCTCGCCGACCTGCATGGTGCTCGGCATGTCGGCGGTGATCACCACTTCGATTGGATCGTTGTTGATGATCGGGAACTTGCAGGTGTACTTCTGTGACAGCTTCACCGGGTCGGCGGAGGCGGAACCGCCGCCGAGTGTGACGAGGCCGGTGACCAAGCCCGCGGCCACGGCCGCGCTCAGGGCGGCACGCGCCCCGACGGTTCTGGAATAGGCTCCCATGAGCTACCTCTCGGCTTACGTGAATGGGGTACGAGCATCGGCGCAGGCTCCGCGAGTTCCCATGATTTCGAGCGCACCGGCCCAGCTGTTCAGTGAAGCCGGGATCGCGAAGGTCTCCAGGGCCGAATTATTGCCGCCGGGGATGCGGCAACGTTTCGAAGCCGTAAACTACTGGCGGGTATATTGGGGGTCAAGGGAAGCTTCGGCCGTCGGCGAAGTTTCATCTGACGGGGCATTGGATTTGTGACCCGAGTGAGTACGGGTATGTGCCTGGGTGACAAAGTGCGGGCGCCGGGCGCATAAGCGGCCGCGAGCGCCGCCAGTAGTAATTACTCGACTGTGGCAGTTGTCTGTTCACCTTCGTCAGTGAGGTAACGCATGGAAAGAAAGAAATAAGGCCGCCGTACGAGTGGTGTGGGGATCGGCCCTGACAGGCTGCGCGGGGGTGTTTCTCGCCCTGGCCGACGGGGGGCGCAGCCTCCGCCGAGCCGGTTTCGCTCACGCAGAAGTACACCTGCAAGTTCTGCCGCCTGCACGCTGAACGCGGCGCAGCCCAGCAAGCTGCACTCGATGACGATCACGGGTGGCGGCGCGGATCCGAGCGACCCGTCGGACCCTTCCGATCCCTCTGATCCGTCCGACCCTGCCGACCCGTCGGATCCTTCGGACCCCAGTGATCCCGTCGACCCCGGCGACCCGACGGTTCCGGTCGACCCCACCGCCCGACCACCGACGGCGGCACCAGCACCGGCGGTTCGACGGGCGGCACCGGTACGACCGGCGCCTCCGGCACCCAGCTCGGCACCTCCGTGACCAGCGGCGGAGGCGCGCTCGCGGACACCGGTACGGTCGGCATCGGCATCATGCTGGCGGCGCGGGCGTGCTCGGTGTCGCGGGCGTCGGGGCGTACCACTATCTGCCGCGCCGCATCAGGGCCCTGGACGCCCACGGAGAGGGGCAGCCCACCTGAGGGCAGCGGGGCGCAGGTCGGCGGGCCCGGAGCGGCGAATGGCGCTCCGGGCCCGCCGACGTGTGAGTCAGGCCCGCGGGGTTCGACTGACCGCCGTCGGGCGGTCCTTCGCCTTGCGGCGGCGTACCACCAAGGACGCGAGGAGTGCGACCAGCACCAGGGCGAGCAGCGAGAGCACCGTCCAGTTCACTGTCCGGTAGCGCGCGGTCCCGCTCTCCACCAGCTCACCGCCCTTGTCGCTGGCGATCAGTTCAATGCTGCCCCAGTCCAGTGGGGGAGGGGCAGCCCAGTGCTGGGTGACTCGCACCCGCTGCCCGGGCAGCAGCTCGGCGGGCAGCTCGTGGCCGACATCGGTGAAGGAGGTGCGGCCGAAAAGGCCCTTCGCCTCGAGGTCGACGCGCGGCTCGAGGAGTACGTTTCCGCGGTTCACGAGCGTGTAGCTGATCGTGGCGTCCTTGCCGAGACCGGGCAGAAGCGGCACGTCGTAGTCGAAGCGGACGTCCTCCACCCGCAGGGCCGGTGCCCGCTCACCGCTCACCTGCAGATAGACGCGGGCGCCGACCGCTTGGCGGATGCCCACCCCAGTGCCCTGGGCGCGGGCGACGCGCTTGTCCAGAGCGATGATCGCGCCGGGATGGTCGCCGGGCGAGGCGCTCCCGGGAACGGTGAGGGTGAAGGGAATGGTGGCGCGGCCGCCGGCCGCGATGGTCACCTCACTCCGTTGCAGGCGCGTCCAGGCGCCGACGGAGCGCTGCCGCTCGGTCGGCTCGCGCACCGCGAAGCCACCGTCGCGCGGGGTGTTGTAGGCGTCGGCGGCGTATACCAGGAAGGTCACCGGCTCCTTGGCGAGATTCGAGACAGTGACCCTGTCCCGCAGGGTGCTGCCGGGCTTCGCCGTCATCCTGAAGTGGGCCCGGTCGGCACCGGGGGCATCGCTCTCGCCCTTGCGGACGGCGGGGAAGACGGACCAGCGCCCGTTGTCGGCGGCGTACGCGGTGGTTGGCTCGGCGACGATCAGCAGGCCGAGCGCGAGAAACAGAACGGCGAGTGCGGCCGAGGCGGGCCTGGCGGATCTGTGGTGGTGCATGCACGGCTCCAGGGGAGGGCGACGGGCGGCATGGGATGTCGGGTCGGTGAGGCGAAGGACCGGTGTGACCATGGGCGGTGTGGCGCAAGGGGGGCGGGAACGGCGCGGCGGCATGGCAGGGGATGGGCCGCAGGAGTGTGGATGTCCGGGACCGCAGTGGTGTGGAGACGGCGGTGGACCGGCCGTTGGCGACGGCCGGTCCACGCCTGGGCGAAGCGGGATCAGGTCAGGGTCAGGGTGAGCACGGCCGTGTAGTCACCGGCGGTCGCCGTTGCGGGCACGTCCAGTGCCAGGCCCGCGCCGACCATGAACGTGCCGCCGGTCTGCGCCGCGTCCGGGGCACTGGCGAGGGTGGCGCCGGTGGTGCCCACGGGGCCCTGGGTGCCGGGCACACAGGTGCTCGCCGAGCCCGCCGCCGTGTCGCAGGACGGGGTCCAGCCGAGCTTGTCCGCACCGATGGTGCCGGCACTGCCGGTGAAGTCGGTGACCTTGCCGGTGAGCGACCAGCCCGTCGCGCCGTTGCGCGCGTCGGTGACCGTCACCTGCTGCAGGCTGCCCGTCGAGCTGCCGCCCGCGCCCTCCTCGACCGGGGACAGGGCGACGGTGTCGCCCGCCTGGGTCATGGTGAGCTGCCCGCTGCTCTGCTTGGGCGTGACCTTGGTGTTGAGGTTCTGCTTGCCGCTGGCGGGAACGGGGTCGGGGTCGGGGTCCGTGCCACCGAGTATCTCCATGGTCTGGAGCAGGGTCGGCTGGCCCGCGTCGAGCGTACAGGTGGCCTCGAACTCGTCACCGTAGGGCGGCAGTTGCACAGGCGTGCCGTTGGCGTCCCGGGCGATCATGTTGTGCAGCTTGAGGCTCACCACGTCGAACTTGGCCGTACCGGGCTTGTCCCAGGTCAGCAGGCCGCCTGGGGACTTGCCGGTGGCCTTGACGTTGAACGCGGCGGCCGGGTTGGGGATCGGGGTCTTCTCGACCGTGTTCACCACCTTGATCGGCAGCGTCCCGTCACCGCCCGGCAGTGTCACGACGACATCGGCGGTCGCCTTGCCTTCCAGGGTGACCGCGCCCATCACCCCGAGCCCCTGGGCAGCGCGCGCGCCGACCAGGGTGTCCGCCACGACGGCGTACTCGGGAACCGTCTCGCCCACGTTCATGCTTGTGGGCATGTCCGCGTTGATTGTGACGGAGATCGGGTCGTTGTTGATGATCGGGAACTTGCAGGTGTACTGCTGGCTCAGAGTGGCCTGATCGGCCGAGGCGGCGGACGCGGTGCCGCTGCCCAGGGCCACCAGACCGGCGACCAGTCCGGTTGTCACGACGGTACACAGGGCGTCGCGCACCCCGGATCTCTCACATAGAACCTTCATGAACTACCTCTCGTGCATCGTGAATGGGCACGAACGGATGCAGCGCCGGCAGAAGTTCCGCCGAACAGGCGGCTGACTCGCACATCGGGGCTGCGGAAAGAATGGCCGTACATGTCGTCTTCTTCGGCAGATACGGCTCCGTTTCGAATGGGTAAACTACTGAGGGGTAGTTGGGCGGTCAAGGTGTTGCATGACCTGAGGATTCCGTCCGTCCCCATACCCTGCGGACTTCATCGCCGAGTGAGTAAACGCACTCCGTGGTTCGTCCTGCACTGCCAAAGAATCCGATGCGCCGAAGCGACACCGCGAACGGCCGGAATCGAGCCCGAGTGACAAGCGGGAGCGGCCCGGTGCTCACTGTGTGACAGATTTTGCCGGTGCGGCGAAGCACGCCTTGACCCGCTTCTCGAACCACTACTACGTTCCGCTCTCGGCTCGATTGCCCGTTCAACGTAATTCTCGCCACCCAGGGCAATAGCCGGAATATTGCGTACGTTCCCAGGCCCCGGCCGGCCCTGCCGAAAGAAGCCGGGCGGGACAGAGCCGAGCGCGGAGAAGCGGAGAGCCGATGCTGTCTTCTGAGGAAAGCCCGGAGCAGATCCCGGATGCCGTCCTGGGGTTGAGCCCCTTCGGACGGCCCGACGCCCGACTCGTCGGTGCGGTCTGCCGGGCCGGCGGCCTCGGCATACTCGACCTTGGCGACGGCGACCGGCACGCCCGCGAGGAACTGGCCATGCTCGCCCGCTGGGAACCCCAGCGCTTCGGCGTCCGCGTGGGGGAGCGGTGCACTCTGAGCCCCGACCACCTGGACGCCATGGGATCCGCCCGCCCACACACCGTGCTGCTCGGCGTCGACTCCGCCTGGCAGGCCAGTGAACTCAGCAGCTACTACTGGGTCCTCGCGGAGGTCACCAGCCGTGCCGAGGCGCTGCGCGCACTCGCCGACGGCGTGGACGGACTGGTCGCCCGCGGCAGCGAGAGCGGCGGCCGGGTCGGCGACCTCAGCACCTTCGTCCTGCTGCAGCAGCTCACCGCGGACCCCGCCGTCCCGCTGCCCGTGTGGGCCTGCGGCGGCATCGGACCCCACACCGCGGCCGCAGCCGTCATGGGCGGGGCCACCGGAGTCGTCCTGGACACGCAGCTCGCCCTGCTCGACGAGTCCGCCCTGCCCGAGCACCATCGCTCCACGCTCGCCGCCATGGACGGCACCGAGACAGTCGTGGTCGGCGGCAGACGGCTCCTGCGCCGACACGA
The DNA here is from genome assembly GCF_006715635.1 of Streptomyces sp. SLBN-118. Taxonomy (NCBI): domain Bacteria; kingdom Bacillati; phylum Actinomycetota; class Actinomycetes; order Kitasatosporales; family Streptomycetaceae; genus Streptomyces; species Streptomyces sp. SLBN-118. The sequence goes on along the minus strand of NZ_VFNP01000001.1, from coordinate 2,365,575 downwards.
CGCGGCGGCCGCTCGGGAAGTCGGCGAGCCGTCGGCCGCCGACACCGGGAAGGCCCAGGACCCCGAGGGCCTTCCCGCCGGTGAGGACGGCTTCCTGGCGGCGGGGTTCGCCCGCCGCTGGCGCACCGCGGCGCAGGCGGTGCGGGGGATACGTACCGCCATGGCCCAAACGGTGACGACGTGCGGCCGAGAGGACGCCGCCCCGCACGGCCGCGAGTCCGTGACCTCGCAGGACCAGGCGACCGCCACGGCGCACAGCCGTGAGCCCGTCCCCGCGCACGGCTCACGAGCCGCTGAGCACGTCCGTGACGCCCTCACCCCCGCCGCGTCCGCGATGGCACAGGCGCTCGGCACCGAACTCCCCGTCGCCCAGGGCCCGATGACCCGTGTGAGCGACCAGCCCCGGTTCGCCGCGGCCGTCGCCGCCGAGGGAGGGCTGCCGTTCCTCGCGCTCGCTCTCGCCGACGGCGCACGCACCCGCACCCTGCTGGCCGAGACCCGTGCCGAGCTGGGCGAGCGGCCCTGGGGTGTGGGCATACTCGGGTTCGCGGACGAGCGGATCCGCGCCGAACAGCTCGCTGCCGTAAAGGAGTTCCGACCCAGCCACGCCGTCGTCGCCGGAGGCAGGCCGGGACAGGCGCAGGAGCTCGAGGCGGCCGGGATCCGTACCTTCCTGCATGTGCCGTCGGCCGGACTCCTTCGCCAGTTCCTGGACGCGGGTGCCCGGCGCTTCGTCTTCGAGGGCTCCGAGTGCGGCGGCCATGTCGGGCCCCTCGCCTCCTTCCCGCTGTGGGAGGCGCAGCTCAGCGTGATCGGGGAGTACCTCGATCGGCACGCCGATGCCGACGGACCCGGGATCGAGGTGCTGTTCGCGGGCGGCATCCACGACGCGCGGTCCGCCGCGATGGCCGCCGCGCTCGCCGCACCTTTCGCGGACCGGGGCGTCGCGGCCGGCGTCCTCATGGGCACCGCCTACCTGTTCACCCGCGAGGCCGTCGAACTCGGCGCCGTCCAACCGCTGTTCCAGGAGCAGGTCACCCAGGCCGAGACGACCACGCTGCTGCACACCGCACCCGGCCACGCCACCCGCTGCGTACCGAGCCCCTTCACCGCCGAATTCGCCGCGCAACTGGAACGGCTGGGGGAGGCGGGTACGCCTCGGGAGCAGATCTGGGCGGAACTCGAACAGCTCAACCTGGGGCGGCTGCGGATCGCCGCCAAGGGCCTGGAGCACCACGACGGCGTGCTGCGGCAGGTGGACGGCGCACGGCAGCGGGCCGACGGGATGTTCATGGCGGGACAGGTGTCCGTACTGCGCAGCAGTACGACCACCATCGCGGCGCTGCACCACGAAGTCGGGGTGGCGAGCGGAGAGTTCCTGCGCAACCGCGCCGCACAGCTCCGTCACCGGTTTACGACCGACCGGCCGGCCCCGGGCCGGGTGCCCCCGCCGATCGACGTCGCGGTCGTCGGCATGGCCTGCATGTTCCCGCAGGCCGACGGGCTCGACGCCTACTGGGCGCGAATCCTCACCGGAGCCGACTGTGTGACCGAGGTGGACCCCGAGCGCTGGGACCCGGCCGTCCATCACGGCACCGGACACGGCCGGACGCCCTCCAAGTGGGGCGGGTTCCTGCCCCGCATCCCCTTCGACCCGCTCGCCTACGGCATCCCGCCCGCTTCCCTCAAATCAATCGAACCCGTGCAGCTCCTCGCGCTCGAAGCCGCCCGCCGCGCCCTCGACGACGCCGGGTACGCGGCGCACGCCTCCGATGACGCCGGACCCGCGGCACGGGCTTTCGACCGCACCCGGGCATCCGTGGTGTTCGGCGCCGAGGCGGGGAGCGACCTCGCCCAGGCCACCACCTTGCGCACGGTCCTGCCTGCCTACGTGGACCAGGTGCCCAATGTGCTCGCGGGCCAGCTTCCGGAACTCACTGAGGACTCCTTTCCCGGCATGCTCGCCAACGTCATCGCCGGGCGCATCGCCAACCGCCTGGACCTGAGCGGCGCCAACTACACGGTGGACGCGGCCTGCGCCTCGTCCCTCGCGGCCGTCGACGTGGCGTGCAAGGAACTCGCCCAGGGCACCAGCGACCTCGTCCTGTGCGGAGGTGCGGATCTGCACAACGGCATCAACGACTACCTGATGTTCGCCTCCGTCGGCGCCCTCTCGCCGACCGGCCGATGCCGCACCTTCGACGCCGACGCGGACGGCATCACTCTCGGCGAGGGTGTGGCCTGTGTGGTGCTGAAGAGGCTCGCCGACGCCGAGCGGGACGGCGACCGTATCTACGCCGTGATCAAAGGGATCGGCTCCGCCAGCGACGGCCGCTCCCTCGGCCTCACCGCGCCGCGCCCCGAAGGCCAGCGCGCCGCCCTGGAGCGTGCCTACGCCCAGGCCCGCGTCTCGCCCGCGCAGATCGGTCTGGTCGAGGCGCACGGCACCGGCACGGTCGTCGGCGACCGCACCGAACTCGCCGTACTCACCGCGGTGTTCACGGAGGCGGGAGCCGCTGCCGGCCGCTGTGCGCTCGGCTCGGTCAAGTCCCAGATCGGGCACACCAAATGCGCCGCCGGACTCGCCGGCCTGATCAAGACCGCGCTCGCCCTGCACACCGGCGTCCTGCCGCCCACCCGTCAACTCGCCCGGCCCAACCCCGTCTGGCACCCCGAGTCGAGCCCCTTCGTCTTCCACACCGCCGCCCGCCCGTGGGCCGCCGAGCCCGCGGACCGCCTGGCAGCGGTCAGCGCCTTCGGGTTCGGCGGCACCAACTTCCACGTCGTGCTCGGCGCTCGCCGGCACGGCGCGCCGCCGGCGCACGGTCATGCGCAGTGGCCCGCCGAACTCTTCACCTTCCGCGGCCGCGACCACGAGGCGGCCGCCCGCGAGGTACGGCGCCTCCTCGACCTGGTCGAGCGCCGCCCCCACCCCGTGCGCCTGCGCGACCTGGCCGCCACCGTCGCCCACCGCGCCGAGAGCCGTACCGCGCCGGTACGCATCGCCGTCGTCGCCCCGGACCTCGAGAGCCTGCCCGGGCTGCTGCGCAGGGCGGTGGCGGGGGAGCAGGATCCCGCGTCGAGGATCTTCCTGGCTGACGGCGCCGACTCTGTGACGGCGGGCTCCGCATCGCCCGGGAAGACCGCCTTCCTCTTCCCCGGCCAGGGCAGCCAGCACCCCGGCATGGCCGCGGACCTGCTCATCGCCTTCCCCGAGGCGCAGTGGCGGCTGCAGCTCGGAGCGGCGTACGCGCCCGTGCTCCACCCGCCGGCGGCCTTCGGGACCGACGTGGACGAGCGGCAGCGGGCCGACCTCACCGACACCCGCCATGCCCAGCCGGCCCTGGGCATTGCCGGGCTCACCGCCTTCGACCTGCTGACCCGCGCCGGCGTGCGGCCGGACATGGCCGCCGGGCACTCCTACGGCGAACTCGTCGCCCTGTGTGCGGCGGGCGCCCTCACTGCGGACGACCTGATCTCCCTGAGCCGGCTGCGCGCCGAGGCCATCCTCGCCGCGGCGGGCGAAGACCCGGGGACGATGGCGGCGGTCGCGGCCGACGCGGAGCGGACTCTCGAGGCACTCCGCACCGCAGAGCTCGCCGACCAGGTGGTCCTGGCCAACCTCAACGCGCCCGGCCAGACCGTCGTCTCCGGCCCGACCGACGCGGTACGCGAGGCCGTGGCCGTACTGCGCTCGGCGGGCCTGGGCGCGAAGCGGCTGCCGGTCGCCTGCGCCTTCCACAGCCCGCTCGTCGCGGACGCGGTGCCCGCCTTCCGTGCACATCTCACCGAAGTCGCCCTACAGCAACCGGAGTTCACGGTGTGGGGCAACGCGACCGCCGCACCTTACCCGGCGTCCCCGGACGCGATCCGGGACGGGCTCGCGCAGCAGCTCGCGGTGCCGGTCCGGTTCGCCGAGCAGATCGAGGCCATGTACGCGGACGGGGCGCGGATCTTCGTCGAGGCCGGGCCGGGGTCGGTGCTGACCGGTCTGGTCGACCGCATCCTCGGTGACCGGCCGCACCTCGCCGTGCCCGTCGAGCCACGGCCCGACGCCGGGCTCCCCGGCTTCCTCACCTGCCTGGCGCGGCTCGCGGTCGCCGGAGTGCCGGTGCACACAGGCCGGCTGTTCCACGGCCGGCACACCGTCGACCTCGACTCGGCCGAGCCCGGCAGGTCGCCCGCCTGGACGGTCGACGGCCACCTCGTCCGGGGCGCCTCGGGCGAGCCGCTGCCCGGTGGGCTGCACCCGGCCCGACGCGTTGCCTTGGAGACTGCCGTGAGTGGACCGCATGTCGACCGGGACGCGCTGATCACGACGTTCCTCACCGGCGCGCGCGAGCTGGTCGCGGCCCAACGGGACGTACTGCTCGCCCATTTCGGCGCCGCCCCGGCCACGCCCGCTCCGCTGCCGTACGTGGACGCCACCGTGAACCCGGCGGCGGAAGAGCAGCCGCGTCCGCACGACGAAGCCCACACGATCGAACAGCCGCCACCGGTCGAACCGGCCCACGAGGACACGACCGCGGTCGGCGACAACCTGCTCGCCCACGTCCTGCGGATCATCAGCGATCGCACCGGCTACCCCGAGGACATGCTCGAACCCGGCCTCGATCTGGAGGCCGACCTGAGCATCGACTCCATCAAGCGCGCGGAGATCGCCGGGGAGCTTGTGTCCCGCCTGGCAGGAGAGCGCCTCGCCGACGCGGAGATCGAAGAGCTGACGCGGGCACGGACGGCGGGGGCAATCACCGAATGGCTGCAGCAGCGGTCGGCGGCGGAGCCCGTCGCGACCCCTGCGCCGCTCCTCGCCCGGAGTGGTCAGGTGGCCCCGCCCGCACACCACCCGCCGGCACCCGGTGATCACATCCCGGGCTCCGGTGGGGACCAACCGACGGACGTTGCCGGGCCGTTCGCGCCCCAGCCTCCCCACGGCACCGGCCCGTCCGTCACCCCTCCGACCGAGCCTGCGCCGGCGACCGCGCGAGAGCCGGCGGACGAACCATGGGTGGACGAGGCGCGGGCAGCGGAAGCACCGCCCGGGACGGCGCCTCGGCGGTACGTCGTCTCAGCCGCGCCCGTCGAGACGGAGCGGGTGGACGTGGACCTGACCGGGAAGCGGTTCGCCGTGCTCGGCGGCGGTGACGCGGCCGCGTCCCTCGCCGGCGAACTGGTCCGCGAGGGCGGCGAAGCCGTCGTACTGGAAGAGCCCGGTGCCTTGGCCGCGGCGGCGGCCCACCTGGACGGCGTGTTCCACCTCGGCGCGCTGGACGACGACTCCGAGGCCGTGCTCCCCGGCGGCTTCAAGGCGTTCAAGGCAGCCCTATCCGGACGTCCCGCCTGGCTGATCGGTGTCTGCCTCGCAGACCGCACAGCCGGCGCCGGGCTGGCCGGGTTCTTCCGCAGCGCCGCCCGCGAACACCCGGGCGCCACCATCCGCCTGATACGTCTTTCCGAGCGCCCTCCCGCGGCAGAGCTCGCCCGGATCCTCACCTCCGAACTTGCCACCAGGGACGCCGAGCCCGTCATCGACCTCACCCCGGAAGGCCGCTTCGCCCCGCGTTCCCACCCCGCCCCCCTGGGCAGGCGATCCCGCGCCGGCGCGCCCTGGCTGGACCGGGATTCGGTCGTCGTCCTCGCGGGCGGTGCCAGGGGCATCACCGCCCGATTCGCCCTCGCCCTGGCCGCCGCCACCCGCTGCCGCATCGAACTGATCGGCCGCACCCCGCTCGCCGACACACCCGAGTCCCCGGTCACAGCCGCGGCCCCCGGCCGCAAGGCGCTGCGCGCCGCGCTCGCCGCATCCGGCGACATGACTGCGGCCGAGGTCGACCGGACCGCCGGACTGATCCTCGCCCAGCGCGAAGTGGCCATGACCCTCGACGAGCTGGACGCGCTCGGCACCCTGGCCCGCTACCACACCGCGGACCTGCGCGACGCCGACGCCGTCGACCGCACCCTGAAGGAGGTCATGGCCGAGTACGGCCGCATCGACCTCGTGGTCGGCGCCGCGGGCGTCATCGAGGACCGGCTCATCGTCGACAAGGACCCGGACTCGTTCCGCCGCGTCTACGCCACCAAGGCCGACAGCGCCCGCCACCTCCTCGACGCCGCCGCCGTGCTCGCCGAACGCCCCCTGCGGGCCATCCTGTTCGGCAGTATCGCCGCCGTCCTGGGCAATCGCGGCCAGAGCGACTACGCAGCCGCCAACGACGCCCTGGAAACCCTCGGAGCCGACTGGGCGGCACGCACCGGCAACCACGCGCTCACCGTGCACTGGGGTCCCTGGGCGCCCACCGGCGCCCACACGGGCATGGTCACGTCCGAACTCGGCCGCAGCTACGCGCGGCGTGGCATCCGTCTCATCGACCCCGAGGAGGGCGTACGTGCCCTGCTGCGCGAACTGGGCCGCACAGAGCCGGAGCCGACTGCCGTCGTCCTCACCGCAACAGGGTGGTGAGCGCCGTGATCCCCGTGGCCATCGTCGGCATGGCAGTACTCGTGCCGGGTGCCCCCGACCTCGACACGTACTGGCACAACCTCAGCACCGGCGCCGACTGCATCACCGAGGTGCCGGCCCACCGCTGGGACGCCACCCACTACCCGCGGCGCATCTACTGCAGACGTGGTGGATTCGTCGACCAGTACGCCACTGTGGACCCGGCACGGTTCGGCGTGATGCCCAGCGCGGTGCCCGGCACTGAACCGGACCAGCTGATCGCCCTGCGGGTCGCCGCCCGCGCCCTCGCCGACGCGGGCGGTGAGCACCGGCTGCCGCCCCGGGAACGCATCGGCGTCGTCCTCGGCCGCGGCGGCTATCTCACCCCCGCCCAGGCCCGCAACGACCAGCGCGTCCGCACCGCTCACCAACTCGTCCGCACCCTCGGCGAGTTGCTGCCGGAACTGGACGCCGAAGCACTGAACCGCATCGAGGACGCCTTCGCCGACCGGCTCGGCCCGGACCACCCGGACGCCGCGATCGGCCTGGTCCCCAATCTGGCCGCGTCCCGCATCGCCAACCGCCTCGACCTGCGCGGCCCCGCCTACACCACCGATGCCGCCTGCGCCTCCTCCCTCGTCGCCGTCGACCAAGCCGTCGCCGAACTCGCCTCAGGGCGCTGCGACGTGATGCTCGCCGGGGGAGTGCACCACTGCCACGACATCACCCTGTGGAGCGTCTTCGCCCGCCTCGGCGCGCTCTCCCAGAGCGAGCGCAGCCGCCCCTTCCACGCGGCGGCCGACGGTCTGCTGATCGGCGAGGGCACCGGCATCGTCGTACTGAAACGCCTCATCGACGCCGAACGCGACGGCGACCGTGTCTACGCCGTCATCCGCGGCACCGGCGTCGCCGCCGACGGGCGCGGCGCGAGCCTGGTCAGTCCCGACCCCGGCGGCCAGGCCCGTGCAGTACGCCAGGCCTGGCAGGCGGCCGGACTCGATCCCAGGGCGCCGCACTCCATCGGTCTCCTGGAGGCGCACGGCACCGGAACGCCGACCGGGGACGCGGCCGAACTCGCCACGCTGGCGGAGGCCTTCGGGCCGCCCGAAGCAGAGCCGACAGAAACGGATGCCGTGATCGGCTCGGTGAAGTCGATGATCGGCCACACCATGCCCGCCGCCGGTATCGCCGGCCTGGTCAAGGCCGCGCTCGCCGTGCACCACGCCACCCTGCTGCCCACCCTGCACTGCGACGACCCGCACCCCGCCCTCGCCCGCACCCGCTTCCGGCCCCTGGCCGCCGCGCAGCCGTGGGAGGCGCTGGTGCGCAGGGCCGCGGTCAACGCCTTCGGATTCGGCGGCATCAACGCCCACGTCGTACTCGAACAAGCCCCCCAAGGCGTTCCCGTGCCCACCCGCACCCGGATCCGCGAGCCCGAGCGGGTGCTGCGCCTGACCGCCGACAGCGCCACACACCTCGCCGAACTCCTGGAAGCCGACGACGCCACGCTGCTCGCCGGCGCCGGCCGGGCCCCCGCCCCGGGTGGCCGGGTCCGCCTCGCGGTCGTCGCCCCCGACGCCCGCCGCCTCGCGCTGGCCCGGCGCGCGGTCGCCAAGGGGCAGGCCTGGCGCGGACGGGGCGATGTGTGGTTCACGCCCGACCCGCTGCTCACCGGGACCGAGCCGGGCAAGGTGGCGTTCGTCTTCCCCGGTCTGGAGGCCGAGTTCGCCCCGCGCGTCGCCGAGGTCGCCGACCACTTCGGGCTCGCCGTCCCGGCCGACGCCCGCGTGGGCGACCTCGGACGCCACGGCATCGGAGTCCTTGCCGTCGGCCGCGTCCTGGACGCCGCGCTGCGCGCGCTCGGCATCGCCCCCGACGGGGTGGCCGGACACAGCATCGGCGAATGGTCCGCGATGCTCGCCGGCGGCCTGTACGACATCGCCACCGCGGACGCGCTCCTGGCCGACTTCGACCCCGCCCGGCTGTGCGTGCCCGGCGTCGCCTTCGCCGTGATCGGCGCGCCCGCCGAACAGGTTCAGGACCTGCTCGGCGACCGCACCGACGTGGTGCTCTCGCACGACAACGCCCCTGCCCAGTCCATGATCTGCGGCGCCCCTGACGCAGTGGACGCGCTCGTCCGCGACTTCCGCGCCCGCCAGGTCATCGCCCGGACCCTGCCGTTCCGCTCCGGCTTCCACACCCCGATGCTCGCCCCCTACCTGGGGCCCCTCACCGAAGGCGTATACCGCGCCCCGGTGCGGGCGCCCCGCGTCCCCGTGTGGTCGGGCACCACGGCGGCGCCCTTCCCCACGTCGCCCGACGAGGTGCGTGAGCTGTTCGCACGCCACCTCGTCGAGCCGGTGCGCTTCCGGCCGCTGATCCAGGCCATGTACGCCGCCGGGTATCGGGCCTTCGTACAGGTGGGCACCGGGCAGCTCGGCTCGCTCATCGCCGCGACGCTGGAAGGCCGCGACTTTCTGACCGTGCCGGCGGACAGCCCGCGCCACGGCGGGCTCGACCAGCTGCGCCGGGTCGTGGCCGCGCTGTGGACGGAAGGCAGCGAGCAGGCCGAGGCCGCCCTCGGCTCCGGGCTCCTGCCGACTCCGCCCCACGGCACCGCGGTCCGTCTGGACCTGGGCGCAGCCTCGGTCTCCCTGCCCGACGCCGTTCGCGCCGACCTACGCGCCCGTCTGCTCGCCGCGGTGGGCGGCCAGGTGCCGGGCCGCCTGGACGCACTGGCCGAACGCTTCCCGGCGGTCGCCGCCCTGCGCGCATCCCTCGCGGAGACGGCGGACACCGCGGCGGCGCTGTTCCCCGGCGCGCAGAGGGCCATGGCCCCGGGGCGCGGGAGCGCCACCACAGCGCACACCCGGCCACCGGCCCCGGCCGCAACGGTTCTACCCTTCGCCCGGCCGCCGTCCACGAAGGAGCTCCTCGCCGACGCCCCACCCCCACCCCCAGCACCAGCACCAGGCACCGCGCCCCAGCCCCCCGGCTCTCTGCCGGAGACGCCCACTCACCGCAGCGAACTCCTCGTCTCCGCCGCCGAGATGCCCTACCTGCTCGACCACTGCCTCGTCCCGCAGCGCCCCGGCTGGCCCGACCTCTCCGACCGGCACCCCGTGGTGCCCGCCACCACCGTGCTGCGGCACATGATGGACGCCGCCGAACGGGCACTTCCCGGCCGGCGTACCGTCGCCGTGCACGACGTACGCCTGGAGCGGTGGCTCGCCGCCGAACCGGCCACCCGCCTCGAGGTCGAGGTGCGACCGGACCCGGACGGACACCGCGTGCACGTGGCCCTGGAGCCGTACGCCCGCGCCACCCTCGAACTCGCCGACGCCTATCCGCCGCGCCCCCCGGCCCGCTGGCGGGCCGCAGCCGCCGAGCGGCCCTGCACGATCGGCGCGCTCGACCTGTACCGGGACCGCTGGATGTTCCACGGCCCCGCCTTCCAGGGCGTCACCGAGCTCACCGCGATCGGCGACAGCCACATCCGCGGCGTCTTCACCACCCCGCAGGCTCCCGGCGCCCTCCTCGACTGCGTCGGTCAGCTCCTCGGCCACTGGATCCTCGCCGAACGCACCAGGCGCACGGTCGTCTTCCCGGTCCGCATGTGCGCCTACCGGTTCTTCGGACCCGAACCCGCCCCCGATACCCGCCTCGACTGCCACATCAAGATCACCTCGCTCACCGCGACGACCCTCACCGCCGACGTCCAAATCGCGGTCGGCGACACCGTATGGGCGGAGATCACCGGCTGGCAGGACCGCCGCTTCGACGTCCCCGGCGCCGACCGGGCCGGCGGCTACCCCGAGCACCGCTCTCTGTCCGAGGCACGACCCGGCGGCTGGGCCCTGCTGTTCGACGCCTGGCCCGAGCTGGCATCCCGCGACCTGATCATGCGCACCCAGCTCGGCGCCGCGGAACGCGCCGCCTATGCGGCGCACCCGCCGCGCACCCGCCGCCAGTGGCTGCTCGGCCGGATCGCCGCCAAGGACGCGGTACGCCACCGGCTGTGGCAGAACGGCTCAGGCGCGGTGTTCCCCGCCGAGATCGGCATTCGCAACGACACCGAGGGGCGCCCGTACGCGACCGGGGTGCACGGCCGCCGACTGCCGCCGCTCCAGCTCTCCTTGGCCCACCGGGCGGACGCCGCCGTGGCCCTCGTACGAGAGCAGCGTGAACAGTCCCTCGGCGTCGGCGTCGGCGTCGGCATCGACATCGAGGTGATCGCCGAGCGCGCCGAGACCATCCGCCGCATTGCCCTGGACGCGCAGGAACGCGCCCTGCTCGCCGAGGTGTGCGAGGCCACCGCGGTGAGCGAGGCGGTGTGGTTCACCCGTTTCTGGGCCGCGAAGGAGGCCGCGGCGAAGGCCGAGGGCACGGGACTGCGCGGCAGTCCGAGGCAGTTCGCCGTCCGGCAGGCCCAGACGTACGGCCTGCTCGTCGAGACCCCGCACGGCCGCCACCGGGTGCGCCTCGACCAAGTGGCGGCCCCCGCCCCCGGTTCCCAGGGCAAGCAGTACGTCGTGGCCTGGACAGCGAACGACGGAGCAAAGGAGCACAACCTGTGAAGACGACCGCACCGCCGACCCGAGCCCAAGTCCTCGGGGAGGTCAGCGAAATGATCACCACGGTGCTCGGCGACTACGCGCCGGACACCGCCGACATCGCCGAGCACACGCGCTTCGCCGACGACCTGGAGATGGAGAGCATCGACCTGGTCACCCTCGCCGGGCTGCTCGCCGAGTGGTACGGGACCGATGTCAACCTCGCTGCCTATCTGGCGGATCTCGAACTCGACCAGATCATCGAGCTGACCGTCGGCGATCTGGTGGCGTACGTCGTGAGCGCCCTGACGACCGGCACGGGACGCTGACCGTGGCCAGGGTGCGGGCGAACGGCCTCGACCACCACGTACAGCAACTGCCGCACCGGCCGGGGCCGCACGCCGCAGCGGCGGACGGCGGCGCGCCCACCGTCGTCTTCCTTCACGGCGCCTTCATCGACAGCCTGGCCAGCTTCTACTTCACACTCGGGCCGCAGTTCGCGGACGCGGGCTTCGACGTGCTGATGTACGACCTTCGCGGCCACGGCCGCAGCGAACGCCCCGGTACAGGCTATGGGGTCGAGGACTTCACCGCGGATCTGGCCGCCCTCCTGGACAGCGCAGGACCCGACGCCCCGGTGCATCTGCTCGGCAACTCCTTCGGCGGCACCGTGGCCCTGGACTTCGCCGTGCACCATCCGCGGCGCACCGCGAGTGTGACCGTCGTCGAATCGAGCCCCGCCACCCCGCAGTGGGCGCAGACCATGGCCGGGGCGCTGCACCTGGCCACCAGTGAGCTGCCCGAGGAGGAAGCCCTCGCCTGGTTCGTCGCCGAGTACGGCGCGCTCGCCTCGACCCGGCAGGGCGACGCCCGCCACGACGCGCACATCGCGCGCCTCGGCCGGGCTGCCGCGAAGCTGATCGCCGCCACGACGATCGCCGACGACATTCCCGCGGGCCGCACCCTGACCGACGCCCAACTACGCGCCCTCACCTGCCCGGTGCTCCTGATCAACGGGCAGAACGGTCTGGTCGCCGAGGAGACGGCCCGCCTGGCACGGCTTCTGCCCCATTGCGACGTCGTCGTGGTGCCAGGGCAGAAGCACTCGGTACTCGTCGAGGACGCGGACCGGGTCGGTGCGCTCGCCCTCGACTGGGCGGCCCGGCGCGTGCTGACAAGGAGCGTGACGGGATGAGCCGGTTCCTCTTCGTCGTGCCGCCGCTCGCCGGACACGTCCATCCCGTCTCGGCCGTCGCGGCCGAACTCACCGGGCGTGGCCACTCCGTGGCCTGGGCGGGAGGTCCCGAGGCGCTCGGCCGCCTGGTCGGTGTCGGAGCCACCGTGTTCCCCTGCGCGGGCCCGGCCGACCTCGACGGCAGGCCCGTCAGCCTGCGGGGCGTGGCAGCGCTCAAGTACCTGTGGGGCGAGTTCTTCGCGCCCCTCGCGCACGCCATGGCGCCCGGGGTGACCACCGCCGTCATGGAGTTCGGGCCCGATCTGGTCGTCGTCGACCAGCAGACCGTGGCCGGCGCGCTGGTCGCCGAACGGCTCGGAGTTCCTTACGCCACCTCGTCGACGACGTCCGCCGAACTGTCCGGAAGCCTCAACGGGCTGCCCAAGGTCGACCAGTGGCTCACCGACCTCCTCGACGGCCTGCGCCACCGCCTCGGTGACCCGTCGGCGCGCAACGACCTGCGGTTCTCGCCCCGGCTCACCCTGGTCTTCTCCACCAGCGAGCTGACCGGACCCCGCACGGCCGGTCACGGCCCGGTGCGGTATGTCGGACCCGCGCTCGGCCCGCGCCGTCCGATGGACGCCTTCGACTGGGACTGGGTGGACCGCCCCGACGGGCGGCAGCTCGCCCTGATCACGCTGGGCACGGTGAACTGCGAGGCCGGAGCCCGCTTCCTGGCCCACTGCGTAGAGGCCGTACGCGCCCGCGCCGACCGGATGCGTGCGATCGTCGTCGACCCCGGCGGCGCGCTGGGCGCACCACACGCCGACGACGACGTACTGACCGCCCCCGCCGTGCCCCAACTCGCCCTCCTTTCCCGCACCTCCGTCGTGGTGTGCCACGCCGGGCACAACACCGTCACCGAGGCCCTGTGGAACGGCGTCCCCCTGGTCGTCGCCCCCATCCGCGACGACCAGCCCGTGGTCGCCGCCCAGGTCACCGCAGTCGGCGCCGGGGTGCGGGTGCGATTCGGACGGGCCGACGCGGAGCGGGTCGGCGCCGCCCTCGACCTCGTGCTCGAACAGCCCTCCTTCGCCGCGGCCGCCCGCCGCATCAGCCGCTCCTTCAGACAGGCCGGCGGCGCGACCACCGCGGCCGGTTTCCTCGAAGAGCTCGCCATCAGGGAAACTGCCGGACACCGAGCTCCACGGCCTGGACATGGGTGAGCGCGGCCGCCGCCTGCCGGGGGCGGCTGACCGAACACGCCCCGAACTCCGCGCGCCACGACGCGGCCACCGCGAGCCCTCGGAATGGTACGACTTCCAGAAGCACTCCGAGCTCCGCAAGGTCTTCCAGGGCGCCAAGGCCAGGCCGGGGACTGCCCGTTCCACTCAGTGCGCACCGTCCCTTCCCGCATCAAGCCCCCGGCCGGGACCGGTCTTCCGGCATTGTGTTGCGCGGAGCAAGCCGTCGGCGCCGGGCCGTTCGTGCCGGCCTCGGGCCAACCGAGGTAGTAACGGCCGTCGTCACCAGGCGTCGGTGCCTGTCCGCTCGATCAGGAGCCACCCCCGCGCACCCCCGCGTAGCCGTGCGTTCACCCCGGCGTCGTGGGGAGTTCGGCGACGGAGTGCACACTCGGGGTGCTCAAACGTCCGTGCCCCCGCCCCAGGAGTCTCGATGTCCCACCACACTGCCGAAGGGGCGCGGCGTCCGTCGTCGCTTCAAGCGCGCAGCACTGCCCGTGGCCCTGCTCTCCGTTGCGGTCAGCAGCTACCCTCCCGGTGGCCGGTATCGCGAACGGCGCGACCGCGGACGGCGCCCGAGTGACGGGCTCGGCCACGCTCGGGAACATACCGCTGGGTGAATTCAGAAACGGTCTGCTGCCCCGGCATGGTGGCTGACGGCCGGGGCGTGGACCTCGGCGGCATCGGCAGCGACATGTATCCGGCCGGTCGGAAGGGCAAGTACTGGACGGTCACCGACCGGGGGCCGAACGGCCAGGTCAAGGTGGACGACCAGAAGCGCCGCGCCTTCCCGGTGCCCGGTTTCAATCCGGCGATCGTGAAGATCCGGGTGACCGAGGGCGAGGTGGAGGTCATCGACGCGATCCCGGTGACCACGGCCTCCGGCAAGCCTGTGACAGGCCTGCCGAACCAGGCCGGGCGGGACGAGGTCCCGTATTCCTATGACGCGAGCACCCCGCTGTCGTACGACCCGAACGGTCTGGACGCCGAGGGCATCGTGCGGGCGAAGGACGGCAGTTTCTGGCTGGCCGACGAGTACGGTCCCTCGGGTTCGCTCTCGCCGGGCGTCGGACCCTGGCGCTGATCGATGACAACAACTTGGGGATGACGGACGGAGCGGATGCCTTCGACGCCGAAGGCCGACTGGTGGGCAGCGGTGTCGAAACCACCGTGACCTTCGTGCGGCTGCCGGGGCCGTTCGGCCAGGGCCATGCTGGACGCCCTGGCCGCGGGCGAGCGTGACCCACGGGTACTGGCGGACCTGGCGCTGGGCAGCCTGCAGGGCAAGGTGCCCCTGTTGACCCGGGCGCCGGCTCGGCAAGGAACGACACACCCGCCGTCTCATCGCCCAACTCGCAGCCCTGGGCCTCGACGTCACCGTCACCCCGCGAGAGGAGACGGCTTGACCTGCACCGACCGCATCAGCTCAGGCCATTTTGAAGAGAGCCAGGGTCGGCGATCGCGCACGACTGAGCAGTACCAGGAGCCCCGACCCCATACGTCGTACGGAGCCGGGGCTCCTGCCCTGCCCCGGCTTGTCCCGGGTCTTTCCTGATCCCTTTTCCCGGCCTTCCGGTTCTCCTCAGGTCCGCGGCCTCCCGGGGAGGCCTCAGTCCCGCCGGCCGTCGTACAGGGACTCGATCTCCGCCTCGAAGTCACGGGCGATCGCCGTGCGCTTCAACTTCAGAGACGGCGTCAGATGGCCGCTCTCTTCCGTGAAGTCCGCGGTCAGCACCTTGAAGCGGCGGATCGACTCCGCCCGTGAGACCAGCCGGTTGGCCTCGTCGACCGCGCGCTGGAGCGCGTCCAGCAACTCCCCGTCCTGGACCAGATCGGCCAGTGGCAGATGGGTCTTCTTCTTCATCCGCCGCCAGTGGTCGATGCCGTCCTGCTCGAGCGTGAGCAGTGCAGTGATGTACGAGCGGTTGTCACCGACGACCATGCACTGTGCCACCAGCGGATGAGCGCGCAGCCAGTCCTCCAGCGGGGCGGGCGCGACGTTCTTGCCGCCGGACGTGATGATGATGTCCTTCTTGCGTCCGGTGATCGTCAGATATCCGTCGTCGTCCAGGGCCCCGAGGTCGCCGGTGGGCAACCAGCCCTCGGGGTCCGTCAGGGGTGCGGCCACGCCGCGCTCACTGTCCCAATAGCCGACGCAGACCTGGCCGCCGCGCAGCAGCACCTCGCCATCGTCGGCGATGCGCACCGCCGTGCCCGGCAGCGGCCAGCCGACCGTGCCGAGCCGGGGCCGCAGTGGCGGGGTCGCCGTCGAGGCGGCGGTGGTCTCGGTGAGTCCGTAACCCTCGAAGACCTCGATGCCGGCACCCGCGTAGAACGAGGCGAGCCGGCTGCCCAGGGGCGAGCCGCCGCAGATCGCGTACCGAACTTTGCCGCCGAGCGCCGCCCTGATCCGGCGGTAGACCAGCGGGTCGTACAGGGCCCGAGCCGCCCTGAGGCCGAGCGAAGGGCCGGGGCCGGTGCCGTGTTCGGCCGCCTCCACAGCCCGCCCGTAGCGCTGGGCGATCTTCGCGGCGCGGTCGAAGGAGGAGGCGCGGCCCAGTTTCTCGGCGGTGGCGCGGCCAGTGTTGTAGACCTTCTCCAATACGTACGGGATCGCCAGCAGGAACGTCGGCCGGAAGCCGGCCAAGTCGGCGAGCAGGTCCTCGGTCTGTATGGAGGGTGCGTGCCCGAGCCGCACCCGGGCGCGCAGGCAGCCGATGGCGACCATGCGGCCGAAGACGTGGGAGAGGGGGAGGAACAGCAGGGTCGAGGCGGGCTCCTTGCTCACCGACTTGAAGACGGGGTACAGCAGTTCGACCGCGTTGTCGACTTCGGCGAAGAAGTTGGCGTGGGTGAGCACGCAGCCTTTCGGGCGGCCGGTGGTGCCCGAGGTGTAGATCAGCGTCGCGATCGTGTCCGGCGACAGTCCCGCCCTGCGCGCCGTGACGACGGCGTCCGGGATCCCGCCCTGCTCGCCTGCCTTGCGGAGCTGGGCGACTGCCCCGGTGTCGAACGCCCACAGGTGGGCGAGGCCGGGCAGTTGCCGGCGTTCCTGGCTGATCATCCTGGCCTGTGCGGCGGTCTCGACGAAGCAGGCGACGGCCCCGGAGTTGTCGACGATCCAGCGCGCCTGGAAGGCGGAGGAGGTCGGATAGACGGGGACGGTGACCAGGCCGGCCGCCCAGGCGGCGAAGTCGATGAGCGTCCACTCGTACGTCGTACGGGACATGATCGCCACACGGTCGCCCGGCTCCAGCCCTTCGGCGATCAGCCCCTTCGCGACGGCGAGGACGTCCTCTGCGAACTGCGCCGCGGTCACGTCCTGCCAGGTGCCGTGGGCGTCCTTGACGCTGAGGACCGCATCGTGGGGCGCCTCGCGGGCGTTGTGGAAGGGGATGTCGGCGAGCGAGCCGTGGGTGACGGCCGGCACGAGCGCCGGCACGGACACCTCCATGACGACGCCGTTCACCCGCTTCTTGTGCGGTTCCACCGGCACGGGGGCACCGGCGGGAACAACCAGATCGACTGACACGTGCGGCTCCTCGTCATGAAGGCTGAAAGGTGTGCTGCGCGGGGACCGGCTCACGCGCCGCGACCGTGACGGGCCCGGGCGGCCCTCGGAGGGTGCGGGGGCCCGGCCCCGGTGCGGCTGTGGTCGGCATGGGGTCGGCGTCCGATCGCCGCCGGGCACCGCGTACTTGGCACGTGGCGCCCGTCCGGCAGGCGGCGAGGTGCCCGAGCGAGCGCCGGTCGCCGCAGTCCCGACGTGAGGCGCCGTCGGCACCATCTCGACCAACTCCTGACCTACGAGTAACCTTACTCTGGAGTAACTATACGACCGAGAAGGAAGTCAGGACAATGCCGGACCGCTATCCGATCTGCACCGGCATGACACCCGGTCGTTTCCCCCAGTCGCCTCGGTCTTCCCCGCCGGTGCCGCTGCGCCACTGAGCCCCCAACACCCGGCTCTCGACGGCCCCTTCCTCACCCTGACCGCAGGATCGTCCGCGCCCGAGGGTCCACTGCGGGGCAAGTTCGGTCAGGCTGGGGCCAATCGGGCCAGCTACACCTTCCACGTCGGCCATCCGGCGCTCCAGCGTTCGAGGGCTACCGGATGAGGACGCGCGCCTTGGCGGTGGCCCGCACCCGCACCCGCGGCGCCTACGAGCGGCTGCCTGGCCTGCGGGTCGTGCAGGAGTTCACCGGGCCGGGCGGGTGCGGTGGACGCCAGGACGGCCGCACGGCGAGAGCACGTTGGGCGGCTGACGGCCACCGAGCGGATGCGGCTGCTCGTCGACGGCGAGGACGGTCTGAAGCCGGCGAAGCTATGGCTGTCGGAAAGCGGGCTGCCACTGAAGTCCACGAGCTGGGCGAAAGTCTTCGAGCCGACCGGTCATCGCGCGTGAGGGACTGTTGCAGTTGGTCGCCGTGGTCGAGCGGCTGCGATCCCGCGAGGACAAGGGGGAAGGCCGGTCGCTGTGGAAGAGCGGGACGGAGTGCTCCCCAGAGTGCTGCCCGGACAGGTCCGGGCGATCAGGTGTGGTCCCTGCTGCCCCAGGTGAACCGGCAGATCGCGGTGCGGTGGCTGGCGACGCTGGCAGCGCGGCGGCTCCCCGCGAGGAAACCCGAGGCCGGGGCCGGGTCGGCTGCCCGTCGGGTGAGCGGTGAGGGGGACGCATCATGACCGTGCTCATGCTGTGGGAGCGGGTGGACGGCGGCAAGGTGACTGGCCGTCAACGGGAGCGGCTCGTAGCGGTCTACATCAGGCAGTCGTCGATGCAGCAGGTCCTGGATCATCAGGAGTCGACCCGGCTGCAGTACGCGCTGGTGGATCGGGCGGTGGCGCTGGGCTGGTCGGCCGAGCGGGTGCTGGTGATCGATGAGGACCTGGGCAAGTCCGGTGCCGGCGGGGTGGCCCGCAGCGGCTTCCAGAAGTTGGTCAGCGAGATCGGGCTGAACCACGTCGGGCTGGTGTTGGGCATCGAGAAGTCGCGGCTGGCTCGCTCGGGCCGGAACTGGTACGAGTTGATGGAGCTGTGCGCGGTTTCCGGCGCCCTGCTGGGCGATACCGAGGGCCTCTACGACCCGACCGACTACAGTGACAGGCTCCTGCTGGGCTTGAAGGGCGCGATGGCCGAGGCCGAGCTCCACCTGATCAAGAGGTTGCAGGGACTTTCCGCTGTGCACGCAGGGAAGGCCCCGACAGCGCTGAAAGAGACGAAGGCGCTGGTCAGGGCCTGTCCCCTCAGCACTCGATGATGTTCACCGCGAGACCGCCGCGCGCGGTCTCCTTGTACTTCACCGACATGTCCGCGCCGGTCTCCTTCATCGTCTTGATGACCTTGTCGAGCGAGACCTTGTGGCTGCCGTCGCCGCGCATCGCCATCTTCGCCGCCGTCACGGCCTTCACGGCCGCCATACCGTTGCGCTCGATGCACGGGATCTGGACCAGACCGCCCACCGGGTCGCAGGTCAGCCCGAGGTTGTGTTCCATGCCGATCTCGGCGGCGTTCTCGACCTGCTCGGGGGTGCCGCCCAGCACCTCGGCGAGCGCGCCCGCCGCCATCGAGCAGGCCGAGCCGACCTCGCCCTGGCAGCCGACCTCGGCGCCCGAGATGGAGGCGTTCTCCTTGAAGAGCATGCCGATCGCGCCCGCGGCGAGCAGGAAACGGACCACGCCCTCCTCGTCGGCGCCGGGCACGAAGTTCATGTAGTAGTGCAGCACGGCCGGGATGATGCCCGCGGCGCCGTTGGTGGGGGCGGTGACGACCCGGCCGCCCGCGGCGTTCTCCTCGTTCACGGCCATCGCGTAGAGCGTGATCCACTCCATGGCGTGGGCCAGCGGGTCGCCCGCGGCGCGCAGCTGACGGGCGGAGTTGGCCGCGCGGCGGCGGACCTTGAGGCCGCCGGGAAGGATGCCCTCGCGGGACATGCCGCGCGCAACACAGGCCTGCATGACCCGCCAGATCTCCAGCAGACCCTCGCGGATCTCCTCCTCGGAGCGCCAGGCCTTCTCGTTCTCCAGCATCAGGGCGGAGATGGACAGGCCGGTCTCCCCGGTGAGCCGCAGCAGGTCGTCGCCGGTGCGGAAGGGGTACTTGAGCACGGTGTCGTCGAGGACGATCCGGTCCTCGCCCACCGCGTCCTCGTCGACCACGAAACCGCCGCCGACCGAGTAGTACGTCTTCTCCAGGACCAGGGAGCCCGCGGCGTCGTAGGCAAAGATCGTCATGCCGTTGGCGTGGTACGGCAGCGCCTTGCGGCGGTGCAGCACCAGGTCCTCGTCGAAGTCGAAGCCGATCTCGTGAACCCCGAGCAGACTGAGCCTGCCGCTGCTGCGGATGGCCTCGACCTGGGCGTCCGCGGTCTCGACATCGACGGTGCGCGGGGAGTTGCCCTCCAGGCCCAGCAGGACGGCCTTGGGGGTGCCGTGGCCGTGGCCGGTCGCCCCGAGCGAGCCGAAGAGCTCGGCCCGTATCGCGGTGGTGTGGGCCAGCAGGCCCTCGTTCTTGAGGCGCCGCGCGAACATACGGGCGGCGCGCATCGGGCCGACCGTATGGGAGCTGGACGGGCCGATGCCGATCGAGAACAGGTCGAAGACCGAGATGGCCACGGGAACTCCTAGCGGGGTTGGTAGACGCCGTTGTCTGCCGGGGTCGTGCAGAAATGGGGTATGTGGTTTGGGGCACCACGCCCACACCAGTGTGCGTGGTGCCCCGTTTGTTTTGACCCGGGCTGTTACAGACCGGGGTAGAGCGGGTGCTTCGCGGCGAGCGCCGAGACCCGTGCGCTCAGTGCCTCGGTGTCGTACGACGGCTTCAGCGCCTCGGCGATGATGTCCGCGACCTCGCGGAAGTCCTCGTCCGTGAAGCCGCGGGTGGCCAGCGCCGGGGTGCCGATCCGCAGACCCGACGTGACCATCGGCGGCCGGGGGTCGTTCGGAATGGCGTTGCGGTTGACCGTGATGCCCACCTCGTGGAGGCGGTCCTCGGCCTGCCGGCCGTCCAGCTCGGAATTGCGCAGGTCGACCAGCACCAGGTGCACGTCCGTGCCGCCCGACAGGACGGAGACGCCGTGCTCCGTGACGTCGTCCTGGACCAGGCGCTCCGCGAGGATGCGGGCGCCGTCCAGCGTGCGCTGCTGGCGCTCCTTGAATTCCTCGGAGGCCGCGACCTTGAAGGAGACCGCCTTCGCCGCGATGACGTGCTCCAGCGGGCCGCCCTGCTGGCCCGGGAAGACCGCAGAGTTGATCTTCTTGGCGAGTTCCTGCGTCGAAAGGATCACACCGCCACGCGGACCGCCGAGGGTCTTGTGCGTGGTGGTGGTGACGACATGCGCGTGCGGCACCGGGTTGGGGTGCAGCCCGGCGGCGACCAGGCCCGCGAAGTGGGCCATGTCGACCATCAGATACGCGCCGACCTCGTCCGCGATCCGGCGGAAGGCGGCGAAGTCCAGCTGACGCGGGTACGCGGACCAGCCGGCCACGATCAGCTTCGGCTTGGACTCCTTGGCGAGCCGCTCGACCTCGGCCATGTCGACCTGACCGGTCTGCTCGTCGACGTGGTACGCGACCACGTTGTACAGCTTGCCGGAGAAGTTGATCTTCATGCCGTGGGTCAGGTGACCGCCGTGGGCGAGGTTCAGGCCCATGATCGTGTCGCCCGGCTTGAGCAGCGCGAACATCGCGGCCGCGTTCGCCTGGGCGCCCGAGTGCGGCTGCACGTTGGCGTGCTCGGCGCCGAACAGGGCCTTGATGCGGTCGATGGCGATCTGCTCGACGACATCGACGTGCTCGCAGCCGCCGTAGTAGCGGCGGCCCGGATAGCCCTCGGCGTACTTGTTGGTGAGGACGGAGCCCTGGGCCTCCATGACGGCGACCGGAGCGAAGTTCTCCGAGGCGATCATCTCGAGGGTGGACTGCTGGCGGTGGAGCTCGGCGTCGACGGCGGCGGCGACGTCCGGGTCCAGCTCGTGGAGAGGGGTGTTGAGAAGCGACATCAGGCGATCCCTACGGTCTCGTGGTCAGCCGGAGAACTGGGTGTACTCGTCGGCGGAGAGAAGATCCTTCGGCTCCTCCGCGACGCGCACCTTGAACAGCCAGCCACCCTCGAAGGGGGCGGAGTTCACCAGCGACGGGTCGTCCACGACGTCCTGGTTGGCCGCGACGACCTCACCGGTGACCGGGGAGTACAGGTCGCTGACGGACTTGGTCGACTCCAGCTCGCCGCAGGTCTCGCCCGCGGTCACCGTGTCACCGACCTCCGGGAGCTGTACGAACACCACGTCGCCGAGCGCGTTGGCCGCGTGCTCCGTGATACCGACCGTCGACACGCCGTCCTCGGCGGCCGACAGCCACTCGTGCTCCTTGCTGTAGCGCAGCTGCTGGGGGTTGCTCATGGCCTGAATTCTCCTGTACGCGGGGGAGTGCTGGTGAAGGGCATGGTGGTGCTGAAGGTCACTTCTGGCGCTTGTAGAACGGCAGCGCGACAACCTCGTACGGCTCATGCGTACCGCGGATGTCCACGCCGACGCCCTGAGTGCCCGGTGCGGCGTGCGCCGGGTCCACGTAGGCCATGGCGATCGGCTTGCCCAGGGTCGGCGAAGGGGCGCCCGAGGTGACCTCACCGATCACCTCGCCGCCGGCGACGACGGACATGCCGGCGCGCGGGACCCGGCGGCCCTCGGCGATCAGACCTACGAGCCTGCGCGGCGGCTCGGTCTCGGCGCGTTCGGCGGCGGCCTGCAGGGCCTCGCGGCCCACGAAGCGGCTGTCGTTGGTGGTCTTCTCGAACTTCACGACCCGGCCGAGACCCGCGTCGAACGGGGTCAGCGCGGTGGTCAGCTCATGCCCGTACAGCGGCATGCCCGCCTCCAGGCGCAGGGTGTCGCGGCAGGAGAGCCCACAGGGGATCAGACCGACCGGGGCACCGGCCTCGGTCAGCGCCTGCCAGAGCTTCTCGGCGTACTGCGGCTCGACGAAGAGCTCGAAGCCGTCCTCACCGGTGTAGCCGGTGCGGGCGATCAGGGCGGGGACGCCCGCGACGGTGCCGGGCAGGCCCGCGTAGTACTTGAGGCCGTCGAGGTCGGCGTCGGTGAGGGACTTCAGGATGCCGGGGGACTCGGGGCCCTGGACAGCGATCAGGGCGTACGCGTCGCGGTCGTCGCGGACCTCGGCGTCGAAGCCGCGGGAGCGCTCGGTCAGCGCGTCGAGAACGATCTGCGCGTTGCCCGCGTTGGCGACGACCATGTACTCGCTCTCGCCGAGGCGGTACACGATCAGATCGTCGACGATGCCGCCGTCCTCCCGGCAGATCATCGTGTAGCGGGCGCGGCCGACGCCGACGGAACCGATGTTGCCGACCAGCGCGTAGTCGAGCAGATCGGCGGCCCGGGGACCGGTGACCGTGATCTCGCCCATGTGGGAGAGGTCGAAGAGTCCCGCCTTCGTACGGACGGCATTGTGCTCGTCGCGCTCACTGGCGTACCGCAGCGGCATGTCCCAGCCCGCGAAGTCGGTCATGGTCGCGCCGAGAGACCGGTGCAGGGCGTCGAGGGCAGTCAGACGGGGGGCGTTGCACATAGATGTGGCTCCCAGGGCAGGCCGATGAGGACGATCCTCCCCATCTGTCATCGGAACCTGAGAGGTTCGTCGCAACCGTACGTACAGGTGGTTGCGACTTGCACCTTGGGTGGAGCCACTCGACAGCGGCTCGCTTTTCAGATCTGCCTCATCACACGCGGTACGGGGCCTGAGAGATTCAAGGGAGGGACTTGCTCCTTCGGCGCCCGGCGCACAGTGGCCAGGACTCTCCCGCGTGGATTCAAGCGGCCGGTATGCAGTTGGCGCGCACATCATTGCACGCATTCCGGCGAAGTGGGGTCCCCGGCCTCACTGCAAAACGGTTGTGCCGCATTACCGTTTCTTTACACTTCATGGGCAAGGGTGGGTAACCCGACATGGGGAGGGTGATGACGTTGCAGAGGTCCGAGGCCTGCGCGACGACCGCGGGGGTGCCGGCCCGGCCGGCCCTGCCCGCGCGGCGACTGCTCGGGGCGCCCGTGCCCGTGCTGCGTGACCTCAGGGACCGCTCCGGGCGCAGCCCGAGAAGTCTGGTCTTCGCCGTCGGCGACGTGGTCGTCGTCTCCGGCCTGCCCGGCAGCGGAAAGTCCACGCTGATCCGGCGCGCGGCGACCGGGCGCGGCATCGACTCGCAGGACACCCGCGACCGGTGGGACGCGCGGATGCCGCGGCTGCTGCCGTACGCCGTCTACCGCCCGCTGGTCCGCCTAGCCCACTACGCCGGACTGCGGCGCGCGCTGCGCTCCGGCGAGAGCGTCGTCGTACACGACTGCGGCACCCAGGCCTGGGTGCGGCGCTGGCTGGCCCGCGAGGCGCGGCGCCGGGGGAGCGGGCTGCATCTGCTCCTGCTCGACGTGAGCCCGAAGGTCGCGCGTGCGGGCCAGCGTGAGCGCGGCCGCGGCGTCTCCGGATACGCCTTCGCCCGGCACCGGCGGGCGGTGGGCCGCCTGATCGCGGACGCGGAGGCCGGGCGGCTGCCGGTGGGCTGCGCGTCGGCGGTCCTGCTCGACCGCGACGCGGCGGGGGCGCTGGGACGGGTCGGCTTCCGGTAGGCGGGGTGGGGAACGCCCCCCCGGCCCGCGTTATCGTCGACGGGCAGACCGCACAACGTCCGGGGGACAAGGACCGCCATGCACACACCCGAGCACGCCCAACCGCACCCCTACGGCGGCTGGCCGGCCAACGAGCTCGAAGAGGTGCTCGCTGCCTCCCTCGGCAACGCATCCGCCGGAGGGCGTCTCGTCGAGGTGCTCGGCCGCAGCCAGGTCTGGGTGCCGCTGCCCAACGGCGGCAGCAACGACAGTCCGAATCTCGATCTGCCCACGATGGAGATCGAGGGCGCCGCATACGTCCCGGTCTTCAGCTCCGAGCAGCAGTTCATGGCCTGCGTCGGCAGCCATATGTCCTTCACCGTGGCCCCCGCCCGCGAGTTCGCCCGCGGACTGCCTCCGCAGCTCGGCATCGCCGTCAATCCGGGCGGCACCGTCGGTGCCCCGCTGCCCCCGCTCGCCGTCGCCGAACTGTGCAGGGTCGGCCGCACGCCCCTGGACGGCCCCGCGAGCGGCGGCAGGGTCAGGCTCTTCGAGCCGGACTGGCAGGAGGAGCCCGTGGACTTCCTGGCCGCCGCGGCCGGCGAGTTCGAGTCTTCAGGGGTGGTCCTGAGCGCCCGCCGCGCGCTCGCATCCGTCGAGGGCGAGCCGCCCTCCCTTTTCGTCGGTGTCCAGGTCTCCTCCCGGGAGGCCGTCGAACGCAATGCCCCCATGGACGCCCTCGGCCGGGCGCTGGGCCGGGTCCAGGTGCCCTGGCCGGTCAATCTCGTACTTCTGGATGTCGCGCAGGACCCGGTCGGACAGTGGATGCTTGAGCGCGTGCGGCCCTTCTACCAACGACAGCACGCGTAGCCGTCCGGCATGCGTACGCGTCACGCCGGTGTCAGTGCTGCCGTCTAAGCTGGACTGGTCGATCGAAGAGGGGCGGGACCCAGGGTGAGTGCGTCAGGCACCGCGGCGGCGGGGCAGGTCGAGCACATGCTGCGCCAGGTGACACCCGGACGCTACGACGCGTACGAGGCGCTGCTGCAGGCCATCGCCGACCCGGCGGGCGGCAGGCTCTGGATGCTGCTCTGGCACGGCCAGTCCGGCTCACCCGACGCCCAGTACGGGAACATGGAGGTCGACGGCGTCGGCTACGCGCCGTGCGTGACCTCCGCCCAGGAGCTCTCCGCCTCGGGCTGGAACCGCGCGCACGAAGTGATCGGCGGCCCCGACATCGCCCGCGCCCTCTATCCCGAGCGCTGGGGGATCTGGCTCAATCCGCATGCCCCCGGCGGCGGCGTCGGCATCCCCTGGCTCGACCTTCGCCGGATCGCCACCGGACTCGACCGAATGCCCGCAGGACCCCTGCGGCTGTCCGAACCGGCCATCGAGATCCCGCAGTTCTACGCCCTGCTCTCGCAGAACGCCCACCGCACACCCGCGGTCCGCTCCCTGCGCCGTGCCTGGGTGCAGCCCGCGCTCGGTGCTCCGTATCTCGCCATCGGGCTCGATCTGTACGACACGAGCAGGCAGTCCGTGGACACGGTGCGGGCGATGATGCAGCAGTCGATCGCCGCGGTCCCTGACGGGCTGCCGGTCTCCACGGTCGCGATGTCCGACGAGTACGACCCGGTGACGATGTGGCTGCGGGCCAATGCCCGCCCCTTCTACGACCGCGACGCTCACGGCGGCGCACCAGCAGGCGGAGGCTACGGCTACCCTCCGCCCCACGGCCCCTGAGTCGAGGGCGATTTCACCCTTTTTGCGAAGCGGTCGTTCCTATTTCCATGCTGCGCACCGGTGTTCGGGGCCGAATGTGCGTGCTTGAGACTTCAAATGCCTGGTATTCGAATGAGCTCTTGCTGTCCGCATGGCGATATCTCGCTCAACTATCAACCCATTTGCGGTAGCTGACGGTCCGCTCAGTCGGCGCCGCCGTCCGTATAACGGAACACTCCTCCCCTCATCACGTTTGAGCAAACATTCCCCGGGGGGTCTGGCGGGTGATCGCGAGAGCGTTGAAGACTCCCGGCAGGCGCGGGGCGTCGGACATGTGTGCAGTTGAGTTCAATGGCTCACGCGCCCCAACCCGCCAAACCACCCGCATCACCGGTAATACAGCAGCCGGACGATCGCACCGTCGACCCGGTGCGGGCGTCAGCGCACCGTCGGCAACCGCCGGCACGGGCTAGCACGAGGGACGATGACCGCACCCATTGAGACCACTGGATCGCAGACCGACGTTGCGCCCGAGGCTGTGCTGAAGGGCGTCGAGTCCAAGCAGATCGAGGGCCGTTCGCTCGGGCAGATCGCCTGGACGCGCTTCAAGCGCGACAAGGTGGCCGTCGTAGGCGGCATCGTCGTGGTGCTGCTGATTCTGACAGCCGCGCTCTCGAGACCGATCCAGTCGATGCTCGGGCTCGACCCGAACCAGTTCCACCAGGACCTCATCGACCCGAACACCACCCTTCCCAAGGGCGACTTCGGCGGAATGAGCTGGGACCACCCGCTGGGTGTCGAGCCGAAGTTCGGCCGCGACATCCTCGCCCGCATCCTTGAGGGCTCCTGGGTGTCCCTCGTGGTGGCCTTCGGTGCCACGGTTCTCTCCAACGCCATCGGCACCATCCTGGGTGTCGTGGCCGGCTACTACGGCGGGCGGGTCGACACGGTCATCAGCCGCCTGATGGACACGTTCCTCGCGTTCCCGCTGCTGCTGTTCGCCATCGCCATCTCCGCCACGCTGCAGGGCGGCGCCTTCGGTCTCGAAGGCCTGCCGCTCCACCTCCTCGTACTGATCTTTGTCATCGGCTTCTTCAACTGGCCCTATATGGGCCGGATTGTCCGGGGTCAGGCGCTGGCGCTGCGTGAGCGGGAGTTCGTGGACGCCGCGCGCGGGATGGGGGCCCGCGGCCCCTACATCCTCTTCAAGGAACTGCTGCCGAACCTCGTCGCGCCGATCATCGTCTACTCGACGCTGCTCATCCCGACCAACATCATCTTCGAGGCTTCGCTCAGCTTCCTCGGCGTCGGGATCCAGCCTCCCCAGGCCTCCTGGGGAGGAATGCTCAACCAGGCAAAGGACTTCTTCGAGGTCGACCCGCAGTACATGGTCGTGCCCGGCCTTGCCATCTTCGTCACCGTGCTGGCGTTCAACCTGCTCGGTGACGGCCTCCGGGATGCGCTCGACCCACGCAGCCGCTGATGTCTGCCGGGCTGAGTCCCAATCAAGTTTCCGACAACGAAGGGGAACCGACCATCATGCGAAGGTCAGCAGTGGCCGCACTCGCGGTCATCAGCAGCGCGAGCCTCGTGCTCGCGGGCTGCAGTAAGGCCGAGGACAAGGACGGTGGCAACGGCAAGGCCGCCGGCGCCAACGCCGCCACGAAGTCCATGGTCAATGTCTCCGACAAGAAGGGCGGCACGGTCACCTACGCGATGGCCGACGCCCCGGAGTCCTTCGACCCGGGCAACACGTACTACGCCTTCATCTACAACTTCAGCCGGCTGTACGCCCGTCCGCTGATGACGTTCAAGCCCGCTCCGGGCGAGGCGGGCAACGAGCTCGTCCCCGACCTGGCCGAGGCCAAGGGCACGCCGTCCGAGGGCGGCAAGACCTGGACGTACAAGATCCGCGCAGGCGTCAAGTACGACGACGGCACCGTGGTGACCTCGAAGGACGTCAAGTACGCCGTCGAGCGCTCCAACTTCGCGCGTGACGTGCTCTCCCTCGGCCCGAACTACTTCCAGCAGCTGCTGGCCGACCCGGCCAAGTACAAGGGTCCGTACAAGGACAAGAGCGACAAGGGCCTCGCGTCCATCGAGACCCCGGACGACAACACCATCGTCTTCAAGCTCAGCAAGCCCTTCGCGGACTTCGACTACCTGGTCAGCGCCCCGCAGACCGCCCCGGTGCCGAAGGCCAAGGACAAGGGCGTGGACTACACCAAGTCCGTCGTCTCCTCCGGCTCCTACAAGTTCGAGAGCTACCAGGAGGGCAAGCAGGTCACCCTCGTCCGCAACCCGAACTGGGACGCCAAGACCGACCCGCTGCGCAAGCAGTACCCGGACAAGATCGTCCTGAACCTGAAGGTCTCGCAGTCGACCATCGACAAGGACCTGCTGGCCGGCACGATCCACGCCGACCTGGCGGGCCGCGGTGTGGACACCCAGACCCAGGCCCAGGTGCTCAGCAAGCCGGACCTCAAGGCGAGCACAGACAACACCGCAGGTGGCCGTCTCGTCTACACGGCGATCAACACCAAGGTCGCCCCGTTCGACAACGTCGAGTGCCGCAAGGCCGTCCAGTACGCCATCGACAAGGCCTCCGTGCAGACCGCGATGGGCGGCTCGATCCGTGGTGACATCGCCAGCACGGTGCTGCCGACGGACGTCAAGGGCTACGAGAAGGCCGACATGTACGCCACCGAAGGTGGCAAGGGTGACGTGGCCAAGGCCAAGGAGCACCTGAAGGCCTGTGGCCAGGAGAAGGGCTTCAAGACCGTCATCTCCGCCCGCAGCGACCGCCAGAGCGAGGTCGACTCGGCCACCGCGATCGTCGAGGCGCTGAAGAAGGTCGGCATCGAGGCGAGCATCAAGCAGTACCCGTCGAGCAAGTACTTCTCCGACTACGCGGGCGTCCCGGCGTTCACGAAGAAGGAGGGCATCGGCCTCATCATGATGCAGTGGGGCTCCGACTGGCCGACCGGCTACGGCTTCCTGCAGCAGATCGTGCACGGCAAGGCCATCGGCGCCTCCGGTAACACGAACCTCTCCGAGCTGAACGACCCGGCGGTCAACAAGCTCCTTGACGACGCCATCGCGAACACCGACGAGGCGGCCCGTAACAAGGCCTACACCGAGGTGGACAAGAAGGTCATGGAGCAGGCGGTCATCGTCCCGCTGTCCTACTTCAAGGTCCTGCTGTACCGCTCGCCGAACGCCACCAACCTGGTGTCCACGGCTGCCTTCAGCGGTCAGTACGACTACCTCAACATCGGCACCACGAAGTAGCAGCCCCGGAAGGCAGGTGAAGGCATTGGTGCCCGCGGGCTTCGCCGCCCGCGGGCACCAGCGCCGGTCCCCGTGATCTCGTACATCCTCCGCCGGATAATCGCAGCAGTGATCCTGCTGCTGGTTGTCACCGCGGTCACCTTCGGCATCTTCTTCGTGCTGCCGAAGCTGGCCGGTCAGACCGTCGACCAGCTTGCCCAGCAGTACATCGGCAAGAACCCCACGCCCGAGGACATTGCGGCGGTCAAGCAGAACCTTGGTCTCGACCAGCCCATCTACATCCAGTACTGGGACTTCATCAAGGGGATCGTCGTCGGCGCCGACTATGACCTCGGCCCCACCACCGCGCACTGCAGCGCACCTTGCTTCGGCTACTCCTTCAAGGACCATGTCGAGGTCTGGCCCCAGCTGATGGACCGGCTGCCGGTCACCATCTCGCTGGCCAGCGGAGCGGCCGTGATCTGGCTGCTCTCGGGCGTCACCGCGGGTGTCATCTCCGCGCTCAAGCCCGGATCGATCTTCGACCGCGCCGCCATGGGCATCTCGCTCGCCGGCGTGTCGCTCCCCATGTTCTTCACCGGTCAGCTCGCCCTGCTGCTCTTCAGCTACAAGCTGGAGATCTTCGGCAGGACGTATGTGCCGTTCACGGAGAACCCGGCTCAGTGGGCCAACACCCTGTTCCTCCCCTGGTGTTCGCTCGCGCTGCTCTACTCCGCCATCTACGCCCGGCTCACCCGCTCGGGGATGCTGGAGACGATGAACGAGGACTTCATCCGCACCGCGCGCGCCAAGGGTCTGCGTGAGCGCAAGGTGATCGCCCGGCACGGCCTGCGCGCCGCGCTCACCCCGATCATCACGGTCTTCGGCATGGACCTCGGACTGCTGCTCGGCGGTGCGCTGATCACCGAGCACGTTTTCTCCCTCCACGGAATCGGCGAATACGCGGTCCAGTCGATTACGGCCAACGACCTGCCGCCGATCCTCGGCGTCACGCTCGTGGCCGCCTTCTTCGTCGTGATCTGCAATCTCCTGGTGGACCTGCTGTACGCCGCCGTCGACCCGCGCGTGAGGCTCTCGTGACCGAACTGTCCAAAACCGGTGCCGCCGTTGGCGAGCCGGTGCGGTCCGGGGACTCGCCAGCCCCGGACGCCTTCCTCGAAGTGCGCGACCTCAAGGTGCACTTCCCGACCGACGACGGTCTGGTCAAGTCCGTCGACGGACTCAGCTTCCAGCTGGAGAAGGGCAAGACCCTCGGGATCGTCGGCGAGTCCGGGTCCGGCAAGTCCGTGACCTCCCTCGCCGTGATGGGCCTGCACCGCCAGGGCGCCCGCGGCAAGAACGTGCAGATGTCCGGCGAGATCTGGCTCGGCGGACAGGAGCTCGTCGCCGCCGACCCGGACGAGGTCCGCCGGATGCGCGGCCGCGAGATGGCGATGATCTTCCAGGATCCGCTGTCCGCGATGCACCCGTACTACACGGTCGGCACCCAGATCGTGGAGGCCTACCGCGTCCACAACGACGTGAGCAAGAAGATCGCCCGCAAGCGCGCGATCGAGCTGCTCGACCGGGTCGGCATCCCCGAGCCCAACAAGCGGGTGGACAGCTATCCGCACGAGTTCTCCGGCGGTATGCGCCAGCGCGCCATGATCGCGATGGCACTGGTCAACAACCCCGAACTGCTCATCGCGGACGAGCCGACCACCGCCCTGGACGTCACCGTCCAGGCGCAGATCCTCGACCTGATCCGGGATTTGCAGAAGGAGTTCGGCTCCGCGGTCATCATCATCACCCACGACCTGGGCGTCGTCGCCGAGATCGCCGACGACATCCTGGTGATGTACGCGGGCCGGTGCATCGAGCGCGGTCCGGTCGACGACATCTTCTACGCTCCGCAGCACCCGTACACCTGGGGTCTGCTGGGCTCGATGCCGCGTATCGACCGCGAACAGACCGAGCGCCTCATCCCGGTCAAGGGCGCGCCGCCCAGCCTCATCAACGTCCCCTCCGGCTGCGCCTTCAACCCGCGCTGCCCGTACGCGGATGTGCCCAAGGGCGGGATCACCCGCACCGAGCGCCCGGAGCTCCGCGAGGTCGGCAGTCGGCACTTCTCCGCCTGCCACATGTCGCAGGAGGACCGCACGCGGATCTGGACCGAAGAGATTGCGCCGAAGCTGTGACCGATACGAAGAAGACCACTGACGACGTCGCCATCCCGGAGCAGGCCGCCGGGTCGCCCGAGCCACTGCTCAAGGTCCAGGGCCTGGTCAAGCACTTCCCCATCAAGAAGGGGCTGCTGCAGCGACAGGTCGGCGCCGTGAAGGCCGTCGACGGGATCGACTTCGACGTACGCCGCGGGGAGACCCTCGGCGTCGTGGGCGAATCGGGCTGCGGCAAGTCGACGATGGGACGGCTGATCACCCGGCTGCTCGAACCGACGGGCGGCAAGGTCGAGTTCGACGGCACGGACATCACGCACCTGGGCACCGGCGGTATGCGCCCGCTGCGCCGCGACGTGCAGATGATCTTCCAGGACCCGTACGGCTCGCTCAACCCCCGCCACACGGTCGGCTCGATCGTCAGCGCGCCGTTCCGGCTGCAGGGCGTCGAGCCCGAGGGCGGCATCAAGAAGGAGGTCCAGCACCTCCTGGAGCTGGTGGGCCTCAGCCCCGAGCACTACAACCGGTACCCGCACGAGTTCTCCGGCGGCCAGCGCCAGCGCATCGGCATCGCGCGTGCGCTCGCGCTGAAGCCGAAGCTGGTCGTGGCGGACGAGCCGGTCTCGGCGCTGGACGTGTCCATCCAGGCGCAGGTGGTGAACCTGCTGGACGACCTCCAGGACGAGCTGGGCCTGACGTACGTGATCATCGCCCACGACCTGTCGGTCATCCGGCATGTCTCGGACCGTATCGCGGTGATGTACCTCGGCAAGATCGTCGAGCTGACCGACCGTAAGTCGCTGTACGAGGCGCCGATGCACCCGTACACCAAGGCACTGCTGTCCGCGGTGCCGGTGCCGGACCCGCGGCGGGGCGGCGCCGGCAAGAGCGAGCGCATCCTGCTCAAGGGCGACGTGCCCTCGCCGATCTCCCCGCCGTCGGGCTGCCGCTTCCACACGCGGTGCTGGAAGGCGACGGAGATCTGCAAGACGCAGGAGCCGCCGCTGCTGGCCCTGAAGACGGGCCACCAGGTGGCCTGCCACCACCCGGAGAACGCGGAGGACCAGGCGCCGCAGGACGTGGCGCTGCTGTCGGCGGCGCGGGACGCGATCGAGGTCGTCGAGTCGACGCCGAAGAGCGCGGAAGCGTCGGTGGACGCGGCGGCGGTCGCGGGCGTTGCCAAGGTCGACGGCGACGCGGCGGAGGCTGAGGCGGACATCGCCAAGGTCGACGGCGACGCTGCGGCCGGCGAGGCGGAGGCTGTTTCTGCCGCGGACGCGGACGTTGCCGAGGGCGACGCTGAAAGCAGCGAGCCCGAGGCCGTCGACGCCGACGAGGCCGAGTCCGCCGAGGGCGATGCCTCGGAGGCCGCCGACGACGAGGGCATCCCCGCTTCCGGGGACTCGGGGGACAGCACCAAGGAGTAGAACCGGCACAATCGTCCGGTGCTCCAAGAACTGTTCACGCCCTCCGTCCAGCATGCGCTCGACCTCGCCGGGATCTTCGTATTCGCGATCTCCGGCGCACTGCTCGCCGTACGCAAGAACTTTGACGTCTTCGGCATCGCAGTGCTCGCCGAGGTCACGGCGCTGGGCGGAGGGCTTCTGCGTGACCTGATCATCGGGGCCGTCCCGCCGGCCGCCTTCACCGACACCGGGTACTTCCTGATGCCCCTCGTGGCGACGGCCCTCGTCTTCTTCCTGCACCCGCAGGTCGAGCGCATCCAGGTCGGTGTGAACGTCTTCGACGCCGCCGGCCTCGGGCTGTTCTGTGTCACCGGCACGACCAAGGCGTACGAGTACGGGCTCGGCCTGACCTACTCCGCGGTCCTCGGTCTGGCCACCGCTGTCGGCGGCGGTGTGCTGCGTGACGTACTGGCCAACGAGGTGCCGTCGCTGCTGCGCTGGGACCGCGATCTCTACGCCGTCCCCGCCATCGTCGGAGCGACCATGGTGGTGCTCTGCATCCAGTTCGACGTGCTCAACGCGATCACCAGCGGACTGGCCGTGGTGACCGCGTTCGTCCTGCGTCTGCTCGCGATGCGATTCCACTGGAGGGCACCGCGCGCCTGGAACCGGCGCTCGTCGGCTGTCGAAGAGGGCTGAGCCGCCCCGGTCCGGGAAGGCAAAAAGCTACCGCTCAGTAATTACTTGTTGTACCGTGCTGCCATGGCACAGGCAGTTCAGGCATCCATCGGGGACAGCGAGTTCGACCGCGACACCGCCGTCACCCTGCGCGCACCGGGCGTCTACGACGCGGAGCTCTCCGCAGGCTGGACGATCATCCAGGCCGTCAACGGCGGCTACCTGCTGGCCCTGCTCGGCCGGGCCCTGGGCGACGCGCTGCCGCACCCCGACCCGTTCACCGTCTCGGCGCACTATCTGAGCGCGTCTCAGCCGGGTCCCGCGGTGGTCCGCACCGAGACCGTCCGTACTGGGCGCACCCTCTCGACCGGCCAGGCCTCGCTCGTCCAGTACGACGAGAACGGCGCCGAGGTCGAGCGCATCCGCGTGCTGGCGACGTACGGCGATCTGGACGAGCTTTCCGACGACGTACAGACGTCGGCGATGCCGCCCGTCATGCCGGCGCTCCAGGACTGCCTCGGGCCGTCCGACGGCCCCGCGGCGATCCCGGGAAGCTCGGCGATCACCGGGCGACTGAGCATCAAGCTCGACCCGGCGACCGTCGGCTGGGCCGTCGGCGCGCCCTCCGGCAAGGGGCAGATGCGCGGCTGGTTCTCGCTCGCGGACGGCCGCGACGCGGACCCGCTCTCGCTGCTGCTCACGGTCGACGCGCTGCCGCCGACATCCTTCGAGCTGGGCCTGAAGGGCTGGACCCCGACGGTCGAACTCACCACGCACATCCGCTGCCGCCCGGCGCCCGGGCCGCTGCGGGTGTCGATCACGACGCGGAATCTGGCGGGCGGCTTCCTGGAGGAGGACGCGGAGGTGTGGGACAGCGCGGACCGCCTGGTGGCGCAGTCGCGGCAACTGGCGAAGGCGCCGCGCGGCTGACGTCCGGCGGTGGGGGAAAGCCCGCCGCAGGCGGGCTTTCCCCCACCCCCCTCGCCGAACCGGGGGCAAGCCCCCGGACCCCGTGTGCGACCTTCGCCGGTGTGGTCCGCCGGGCCCGCGCCGTGGGCGGCATGTCCTCAAACGCCGGACTGGCTGAACAATCAGCCCCGTGGGGGTCCCCCGGACGAAGTCTGGGGGAGTTTGAGGAGCGGGGGTCCGGGCGGAGCCCCGCCACGCGGCGGAGCCGCAACATGGCACAGTCGGGACAGGGGTACCTCCCCCGGCCGCTGGGCCGCAGGGGAAGGCGGGGTGGGAACAGGCCCCGCGCCCCGGCACCGCGCCGTCACACCTCCCGGCCCAGCCACGCCGCCAACCTCCCATACGCATCCGCACCCTGCGGCGCCTGACGCACCACCCCGAACGGCACCCCCTCCACTCGCGCCTGCGCCGGGAGTGCCTCGTGGGCGATCGGCAGGATGATCTCGGCCAACTCCTCGTCCAGGGCCAGCGGGTGGCCCAGCGCCTTGGAGAGGTCCCAGGTGTGGGTGACCGTCTCCATCACATAGCCGCCGAGCGCCGCGGCCCCGGGCACCACGCCCCACGGGACCGTGACCTCGCGGCCGAGTTTGGTGTCGTCGGCCCATGCCGAGGTGAAGCGGGCGCGTGCCTCCTCGTAGGCCGCGGGCCAGCCGTCGTCCGGGACGCCGTCGACGCGGGCCGGCAGGGAGAGGCCGTCGCCGCCCTCGCCGATGAGGGCGATCCGGTGGGTGGCCCCCGCGACATGGGACAGCAGCGTCCGTACGTCGAACTCCGTACATGGCGTCGGATCGCTCAGCCGCTGCGGCGTCACAAGCTTCACCAGGCTCGCGAACTGGTCGGCCGCACGCTCGAACAGGGGGCGCGGATCGTTCATGGTGTCCATCTCCTCATCACCGGTCTCGCTGACGAACCGCACTCTGCACGGATAACCTGACATCCCCCGTCATGTTTTCCGGAGACCCTCAGACCCGTGAAGTCCGACCGGCTGCTCTCGATCCTGCTGCTCCTCCAGACCCGTGGTCTTGTCCCGGCCGCCGAACTGGCCGAGCGGCTCGAAGTCTCCGTACGCACCATCTACCGCGACATCGAGGCGCTTTCGTCATCCGGCGTTCCCGTTTACGCCGAGCGCGGCCGCAACGGAGGCATCGCTCTGCTGCCCGGCTTCCGTACCGACGTCACCGGACTGACCGCCGACGAGTCCCGCGCCCTGTTCGTCCTGGCGGCCCAGGGTGCGCACGCCGCGCTCGGCCTGGACGAGGCGCTCGGCTCGGCCCTGCGCAAGGTGATGGCCGCGCTGCCCGAACCGCACCGGCCCGCGGCCGAGTTGACGAGCCGGCGGATCCTGGTCGATCCGGACCGCTGGATGAGGACGCACCGGCGGCCGGCCGTGGACCTCGACATACTGAACACCGCCGTCTTCACCGACCGGCGGCTGCGGCTGAGTTACCGCCACAGCGGGACGACCGAACCACGGACGTACACCCTCGATCCGTACGGACTCGTCGTGAAGGCGGGTGTCTGGTACCTGGTCGCCGACCACCGGGCCCGGCCCCGGCTGTTCCGTGCGGACCGGGTGCTCGCGGCCACGATCACCGATGGGCCGGAGCAGCGGCGCGCCGGCCAGGAGCTGGCGGACGTCTGGGAGGTGTTGCGCCGCCAGGTCGAGGAGCGTCCCGCGGATGTACGGGTCAGGGTGCGGGTGAGGGCCGATCGCCTGGACATGTTTCTGCGGATCCAGGCGGGCAGGCTCGCCGCCGAGCCGGTCACCGAGGGGGAGTGGACGTGCGTCGAACTCGCGCTCACGGAGGTCATGGCGGCCCGCGCGCTGCTCACCTTCGGCGAGAGCGTGGAGGTGCTCTCACCGCCCGAGGCCCGCGTGGAGCTGGCCCGCGCGGCCGCCGCGGTGGTCGACCTGTACGGGGCCGTCGGTCCAGCCAGTGACGGCGGCTCCGTCAGTCCAGCCAGTGACGGCGGCCGAGGCTGATCAGCCGCAGCTGACGACGTGCCACGCAGGAGACCCGCTCCTCGCCCTGAGGCCCGGCTTCCAGGAAGGTGCTGGCCGTCATCACCATGTGGTCCACATACACGCCCGCGAGCATCGCCAGATCCTCCTCGCTCCACCCCGCCGTCTCCGGCTCCCGGGCGAACGCCGCCGCCACCTCGTCGCCGAACCGGCGCAGTTGGGCTTCGATCGCCTCACGAACGGGCTGCACGCCGCCGTGTCGTTCGCGGGCGATGAAGCGGACGTGCCCGGGGGAGGTACGCACCAGGTCGGCGATGAGCGCCACGGTGCGGTCGATGCGTACATCGTCACCGTTCTCGGCGAGCGCCTCGCCGATCGTGGCATGCAGGCTGCCGAGCGCCTCCTCGACGAGCGCGACGCCGAGATCTGCCATGTCCCGGAAGTGCCGGTAGAACGCGGTCGGCGCCACACCCACGGCCCGGGTCACCTCGCGCAGGCCGAGGCTGCTCAGGCTCTGCTCCTCCAGCAACTGCAGCGCGGCGTCCAGGAGGGCCTGACGGGTCTTCTGTTTCTGGGCCTGACGGATCCCCGTGGTGTGACTCATACCATTCAGTAAACAACCGTTCTCCGAAGAAGGGAAGAGTAGACTCTGGAGTCAGTGAACAGTCGTACTCCCAAGTGCTCACCGAGAATTAGAAAGGAAGACGATGATCGCCCTCGTCGCAGCGCTTCTCCTCCTGGGAATCATGCTGGGCGCCGTGGCCCAACTTCCCCTCTCCGCCTCCCTCGTGGCCTGCACCGTGATCGGTGCCTGGCTGCTCGTCTTCGCCGTGCGCGAGCGTCGCGCACGTCACCACCACTGATCCGGAAGGAGCCAACCGCCATGCAGCTCACCGCCGCCGCACGCACCGCGCGCACCGCGCGGACCGAGAGCACCCACGGGGGAACCGCCCTCCGGGAGACCGCGGGAACGACGCCCGGCAGCACGCCCGACGCCAAGTCCGCGGGCCGGCGGGACGCCGACGGCATGGCCGTCGCCGCCTTCGTCCTCGGCCTCGTCGGCCTGCTCGTGATGAACATCGTGCTCGGCCCGATCGCCGTCGTCCTGTCCGGCATCGCCCTCAGGCGCGGCACCGCACGCCGCGGCCGCGCCCTGCTCGGACTCGCCCTCGGCGTCGCCGACCTGGCCGTACTCGCCGTGCTGGTCACCGTGAACGGAACCGTCGTCTGGGGCATCGGCGGCTGACACCGGCACCCGCAGCAGGACAAAAACGGCACCCGCGCGCCCGTGCACCCCTGCGCCTCGCCCGCGCCCCCACAGGGCCTCGTAGAATCGGGGCCACCATGGCCTACCTCGACCACGCTGCGACCACTCCGATGCTGCCGGAGGCGGTCGAGGCGCTGACCGCGCAGCTCACCGTCACCGGCAACGCCTCCGCGCTGCACGCCGCCGGGCGCCGCGCCCGTCGTACGGTCGAGGAGGCCCGCGAGTCCCTGGCCGACGCTCTCGGCGCGCGCCCCAGCGAGGTGGTCTTCACCTCCGGCGGCACTGAGGCCGACAACCTCGCC
The DNA here is from genome assembly GCF_006715635.1 of Streptomyces sp. SLBN-118. Taxonomy (NCBI): domain Bacteria; kingdom Bacillati; phylum Actinomycetota; class Actinomycetes; order Kitasatosporales; family Streptomycetaceae; genus Streptomyces; species Streptomyces sp. SLBN-118. Next base: position 2,327,800 of record NZ_VFNP01000001.1, on the reverse strand, counting down.
GTGAAGGGTCTGTACTGGCAGCGGCGCGACGCCGAACCGGCGAGGACCCGTGTCCTCGCCAGCCCGGTCGAGCACCATGCCGTCCTCGACGCCGTCGACTGGCTCGGCGAGCACGAGGGCGCGACCGTGGAGTACCTGCCGGTCGATGCGTACGGGCGGGTGCACCCCGAGGCGTTGCGCGAGGCCATCGAGCGCAGTCCCGACGATGTCGCGCTCGCCACCGTGATGTGGGCCAACAATGAGATCGGCACTGTCATGCCGGTCACCGAACTCTCCGCGGTGGCAAGGGAGTTCGACGTCCCGCTGCACGCCGACGCGGTTCAGGCGTTCGGTCAGCTCGACGTCGGCTTCGCCGCCTCGGGCCTCGCCGCGATGACGGTGTCCGGGCACAAGATCGGCGGCCCGTACGGCATCGGCGCGCTGCTGCTCGGCCGGGAGTACACCCCCGTCCCCGTCCTGCACGGCGGCGGCCAGGAGCGCCATGTCCGCTCCGGCACCCTCGACGCCCCCGCGGTCGCCTCCTTCGCCGTCGCAGGGCGCATCGCCGCCGAGCGCCACGAGGACTTCGCCCGCGAGATCGGCGCCCTGCGCGACGAGCTGGTCGACGCCGTACGTGCGGCCGTCCCCGACGCGATCCTCGGCGGCGACCCGGACGACCGCCTCCCCGCCAACGCCCACTTCACCTTCCCGGGCTGCGAGGGCGACTCCCTGCTCCTGCTGCTCGACGCGCAGGGCATCGAGTGCTCCACCGGCTCCGCCTGCACGGCGGGTGTGGCCCAGCCAAGCCATGTCCTCCTGGCCACCGGCACCGACCCTGACCTCGCGCGCGGCACCCTGCGGTTCAGCCTCGGCCACACCTCCACCAAGGCCGACGTGAAGGCGGTCGCCGAGGCCATAGGCCCCGCCGTGGAGCGCGCCCGTACGGCAGGACTCAGTTAGGGCCTGTCGTTCGGATCTTGCCGGGCTCGCCTGATCCAAACGACAGGCCCTAGCTGGGTCTCATCCAGGCGTCCGGGCCTCGGCCGCCTTCCGCGCCGTCGGCAGCGCCTTGCGCACCAGCGCGAGATAGCGGTTCCAGTCCCAGTGCGGCCCTGGATCCGTGTGGTCAGTCCCCGGCACCTCGACGTGACCGATGATGTGCTTCCGGTCGACGGGTATGCCGTAGCGCGTGCATATCCCGGCCGTGAGCTGCGCGGATGCCTGGTACATCGCGTCCGTGAAGTCGCCCGGGCGGTCCACGAAGCCTTCGTGTTCTATGCCGACGCTGCGTTCGTTGTAGGAGCGGTTGCCCGAGTGGAAGGCCACGTCCAGCTCGCGGATCATCTGGGCCACATGTCCGTCCTTGCGGACGACATAGTGCGCCGCGGCACCGTGCCCCGGGTCCTTGAAGACCCTCAGCGCCGTCGGATAGCTGCCCTGGACGACATGGATGACCACCATGTCGATGTCGTAGTCGTCGGGCCGGTCCGCGAGCCGCCAGTTCGCCCGGGACGCCGCCGTCCACTCCGCGCCCAGGTGGTCCAGCTCACCTTCCTTCCGGGGCTTGGCCATCCCCGGCAGCCGCCACCAGGCATGCCGCAGCTCGTCCCGGGCGAGCACACCGACGCCCACCACCACGGCCCCGCCCCCGATCAGCACGGCCCGCCGGCTGACGCCCCGACCCTCGGCCTGCTTGTCGCCGCCTTTCGATTCACTCCCCATGCGATGCCCAACGCATACTCGCGAGCTTTCGGTTCCCAGGTCCCCTTACCCTGGTAGAGCTATGACTCCTCAGACTCCCCAGCGTCCCCTTCGTGTGCTCGCCGCAATGTCGGGCGGCGTGGACTCCGCCGTCGCCGCCGCCCGAGCCGCCGAGGCCGGGCACGATGTCACCGGTGTGCACCTCGCACTCTCCGCGAACCCGCAGTCCTTCCGTACGGGCGCGCGCGGCTGCTGCACCATCGAGGACTCCCGTGACGCCCGCCGCGCCGCGGACGTCATCGGCATCCCCTTCTACGTGTGGGATCTCGCCGAGCGCTTCCGCGAGGACGTGGTCGAGGACTTCATCGCGGAGTACGAGGCGGGCCGCACGCCCAACCCCTGTCTGCGCTGCAACGAGAAGATCAAGTTCGCGGCGTTGCTGGACAAGGCGCTCGCGCTCGGCTTCGACGCCGTGTGCACCGGCCACTACGCCACGGTCGTGACCGGCGAGGACGGCAGCCGCGAGCTGCACCGGGCTTCCGACATGGCCAAGGACCAGTCCTATGTCCTCGGCGTGCTCGACGAGCGGCAGCTGGCGCACGCGATGTTCCCGCTCGGTGACACCCTCACCACCAAGGACGAGATCCGGGCCGAGGCCGAGCGCAGGGGCCTGGCCGTCGCCAAGAAGCCCGACAGTCACGACATCTGCTTCATCGCCGACGGCGACACCCAGGGCTTCCTCGCCAACCGCCTGGGTACGGCGGAGGGCGACATCGTCGACGAGTCGGGCACGAAGCTGGGCACGCACGAAGGGGCCTTCGGCTTCACGATCGGCCAGCGCAAGGGCCTGCGCATCGGCCACCCGGCGCCCGACGGCAAGCCGCGCTATGTCCTGGACATCTCTCCGGTGAACAACACGGTAACGGTCGGCCCGGTCGAGGCGCTCGACGTCGCGGCCCTCACGGCGATCAAGCCGCGCTGGTGCGGGGTGGCCCCGGCGGGCCCCGGGACGTACACCGCGCAGCTGCGCGCCCACGGCGGTGAGACGTCGGTGACGGCGGAGCTCGTCGGCTCCACGCTGAACGTGACCTTCACCGAGCCGGTCCGGGGCGTGGCTCCCGGCCAGGCGATCGTGCTGTACGACGGCACCCGCGTGGTCGGCTCGGCGACGATCGCGACGACCGAGCGGGCGGGGACCGCGTCGGTCGCGTAGATCCGGCCCGACCGGCCGGATCCACGCGAGCCGTCTCCCGGTGAACTCCCGCGTCAGGCTTCGACGACCTCGGTGTCGTAGAAGCAGAAGTGGCCCTTGATCTGCGCCACTTCGTCCTTGGGCTCGGGGTATCCCCACACCAAGTCCTGCGCGTCCGGCAGCGACCAGTAGGAGGCCGTTCCCTTGAAGGGGCAGTAGGTCTGCGTCTCGGAGGGCTTCAGCAGGTCCGTGCGTACGTCCTCCTCGGGGAGGTAGTAGCGCACGGGGCAGCCCGTCTCGCGCAGGACGAGGGGGCACCGGCTCTCCGCGAGAATGTCCTCGCCCCGTGCCACGCGTACATGGACGGTGCTCTGCTCGATGGTGATCGTGTGTCCTTTGGCCATACCGGGGACAGCACCGGCCGGGCCGCACTTCTTCCCGGTTCCCGCAGGAGTGCGAGCATGGCCCGTATGGCTACACATCTGATCACAGGGGCGGGCTCCGGCATCGGCGCGGCCGTCGCGCGCCGCCTGCACGCGCGCGGGGACGAGCTGATCCTTCTGGCGCGCGACGCGGGCCGCGCCAAGGAGCTCGCCGCTCACTACGAGGGCGCCCGTACCCTCGTCGCCGACCTCGCCGACCCCGACCGCATCTCCAAGTCGCTCGGCATGCAGCCCATGCCGGAGCGTCTGGACTCCCTTCTGCACATCGCGGGCATCGTCGACCTCGGCCCGATCGCGGAGCTGCGCCCCAAGACCTGGCACCAGCAGCTCAACGCCAATCTGGTCTCGCCCGCCGAGCTGACCAGGCTTTTCCTGCCGCACCTACGGGCCGTCAAGGGCCAGGTGGTCTTCGTCAACTCCGGCGCCGGCCTCAACGCCCATGCGGAATGGGGCGCTTACGCCGCCTCCAAGCACGGCCTCAAGGCGCTCGCAGACTCCCTGCGCCACGAGGAGCACGGCAACGGCGTCCGCGTGACCTCGGTCTACCCGGGCCGCACCGCGAGCCCGATGCAGGCCAAGGTGCACTCGCAGGAGGGCAAGGAGTACGACGCGTCCCGCTGGATCGACCCGGAGTCCGTCGCGACGACGATCATCACGGCGATCGACCTGCCGCGCGACGCCGAGATCAACGACGTGACGGTGCGGCCCGGGCGATGAACGCATTCCCATGGGGCCCCGCGACCGGGGTCGGATCCATGCCCGGCGGGGACGCCCGCGAAGCCGCGAAGACCGTCGCCGGATCCTTCGAGGACTTTCCGCATCTGCCCGAACTACCCGCCCGCGGGCCCGGAGCCGACATGATCGGGCGGACCATCGGGCTGCTCGTCGAGATGTACGCGCATGTCGAGCCGAGCGGCTGGCGGTTCAGCGACCGGCCGGGACGCGACACCCGCCGGGCCCGCTCCTGGCTCGGCGAGGATCTTGACGCGCTGGAGGAGCACACCCAGGGCTACGAGGGGCCGCTCAAGGTCCAGGCGGTGGGGCCGTGGACGCTCGCCGCCGCGCTGGAGCTGCGCAACGGCGAGGCGTCGCTGGGTGATCCGGGCGCCGTCCGGGACCTCGCGGCCTCGCTCGCCGAAGGGCTGCGCTCGCATCTGGCGGATGTACACCGCCGCGTGCCCGGCGCCCGCGTGGTGCTCCAGCTCGACGAGCCCTCGCTGACCGCCGTACTGCGAGGACAGGTCAGGACCGCCAGCGGGTATCGCACCCACAGGGCGGTGGACCGCCAGCTCGTCGAGGGCACGCTGCGGGAGGTGATCGGGGTGAGCGACGAGCCCGTCACGATCCACTCGTGCGCGCCGGAGGTGCCGTTCGCGCTGCTGCGCCGGGCAGGGGCCGGGGGTGTCTCGTTCGATGTCGGTCTGCTCACCGAGCGTGAGGAGGAACAGATCGGTGAGGCCGTCGAAGGAGGTACGCAGCTGTTCGCGGGTGTGGTGCCCTCCAGCGATGCTCCATTGTCAGACCCTGCCGGTAGCGTCATGGGTGTCAGGACGTTGTGGCGCAGGTTGGGGCTGAGTCCGGGGACTCTGAGCGAGTCCGTGGTGATCACCCCGGCATGCGGGCTCGCGGGCGCCTCACCGGCGTACGCACGCGCGGCGCTCGCCCACTGCGTCCGGGCCGCGAGATCGCTCGCAGACAACCCTGAGTAACGGGAGGACGACACGGTGGCTGTCGAACAGCAAGGGTCCGTGCCCGCCGAGGCACGGGAGAAGCATGCCCGGCTGGCTGAGCAGGTCGAGGGGCACCGCTTCCGGTATTACGTGAAGGACAGCCCCGTCATCAGCGACGGCGAGTTCGACAAGCTGCTGCGCGAGCTGGAGGCGCTGGAGGAGCAGTACTCCGAGCTGCGCACGCCCGACTCGCCGACCCAGAAGGTCGCGGGGCAGTACGAGACGGAGCTGGCGAAGGTCGAGCACCGCGAGCGGATGCTCTCCCTGGACAATGCCTTCGACGAGGAGGAACTGGCCTCCTGGGCCGAGCGCGTCGCGCGCGAGGTCGGCTCGTCCGACTACCGCTTCCTGTGCGAGCTCAAGGTGGACGGCCTCGCCGTGAACCTCACGTACGAGAAGGGCAGACTCACGCGCGCGGCGACCCGCGGCGACGGTCGCGTCGGCGAGGACATCACTCCCAATGTCCGTACCATCGCGGACATTCCGGACCGACTGCACGGCGACCATGTCCCGGATCTCGTGGAGATCCGCGGCGAGGTCTTCTTCCCGATGGACAAGTTCCAGGAGCTCAACGCCCGGCGGGTGGAGGCCGGTGAGCAGCCGTACGCCAACCCGCGCAACTCCGCGTCCGGTTCGCTGCGCCAGAAGGACCCGAAGGTCACCGCGACCCTTCCGCTGCACATGGTGGTGCACGGCATCGGCGCGCGTGAGGGCTTCGGCATCGACCGCCTCTCCCAGGCCTACGACCTGCTGCGTGCCTGGGGCCTGCCCACCGCCAAGCACTACAAGGTCGTGGACTCGCTCGAAGGCGTGCGGAAGTTCATCGCCTACTACGGCGAGAACCGGCACTCCATGGAGCACGAGATCGACGGAGTGGTCGTCAAACTCGACGAGATCCCGCTCCAGGGGCGTCTCGGCTCCACCTCGCGGGCGCCTCGCTGGGCGATCGCGTGGAAATACGCCCCGGAGGAGGTCAACACCAAGCTGGTCAACATCCGGGTGGGCGTCGGCCGCACCGGCCGCGTCACGCCGTACGCCCAGGTGGAGCCGGTCACGGTCGCGGGCTCCGAGGTCGAGTTCGCCACCCTGCACAACCAGGACGTGGTCAAGGCCAAGGGCGTGCTGATCGGCGACACGGTGGTGCTGCGCAAGGCGGGCGACGTCATTCCGGAGATCCTCGGCCCGGTCGTGGATCTGCGGGACGGCACCGAGCGGGAGTTCGTGATGCCCTCCGAGTGCCCGGAGTGCGGCACCCCGCTGCGCCCCATGAAGGAGGGCGACGTCGATCTGCGCTGCCCCAACGCCCGTTCCTGCCCGGCCCAGTTGCGTGAACGTCTCTTCTATCTCGCCGGGCGCAAGTCGCTGGACATCGAGAACTTCGGCTATGTGGCGGCGGCGGCGCTCACCAAGCCGCTGGAGCCCGCGCAGCCGCCTCTGAGCGACGAGGGCGATCTCTTCGACCTCGCCGTCGAGCAGCTGCTGCCCATCAAGGCGTATGTCCTGGACCAGGACAGTGGACTGCCCAAGCGCGATCCGAAGACCGGTGAGGAGAAGGTCGTCACGGTCTTCGCCAACCAGCTGGGCGAGCCGAAGAAGAACGCCCTGGCGATGCTGGAGAACATCCAGGCCGCCAAGGAGCGCCCGCTGGCCCGGATCATCACCGGTCTGTCGATCCGTCATGTCGGCCCGGTCGCGGCCGAGGCCCTGGCCCGCGAGTTCCGGTCGATCGAGCGGATCGAGCAGGCCGATGAGGCGGAGCTCGCGGCCGTCGACGGCGTGGGACCGACCATCGCCGCCTCCCTCAAGCAGTGGTTCGAGGAGGACTGGCACCGCGAGATCCTGCGCAAGTGGCGGGCGGCGGGCGTCCGTACGGAGGAAGAGGGCGCGGGCGAGGAACAGGGCCCGCGGCCGCTGGACGGACTCACCGTCGTCGTCACGGGCACCCTCGCCGACTACACCAGGGATGGCGCAAAAGAAGCCCTCCAGAGCCGCGGCGCGAAAGTGGCCGGTTCTGTTTCGAAGAAAACGAGCTTCGTGGTCGTCGGCGACAACCCCGGTTCCAAGTATGACAAGGCAATGCAGCTGAAGGTGCCGGTGCTGGACGAGGAGGGCTTCGCCGTACTCCTTGAACAGGGCCCGGACGCGGCACGTGAGGCCGCTGTGCCTCCCGAGGCGTGACGGAGGGGGCGTGCGCGGGGCTTGGGAGGGGCTCGTCAAGGGGCCAAGAGGGGGCGCACGGGGCGGGAATCGGACGCCGGATTCAGCCTCCGAACGACCGGTACAGGTCACCCGTTCAGCGCATACCAGATGGATAAGGGTGGCCAGGTCTCATTCGGGCAAGAGCTGTAGAGCGCTGCCCGTCCGAGCCTTCTGCGGCCTACTGTTGAGACGTGCGCCTGTCGTGCACGGCTGCGTGGTGGGATTTCAGTCGTGGTGGCATGACAACGGGAGCCATCGCGAGGCATCGGCACCGCCGGCTGTGAGAGGGACGGGAATGAAACCGACCGAGAGCGCCGCCACGGTCTCACGGCCGCGTGGATTCGCGGCCCTTGCGGGCATGACGCCGGGACTGCCCGTCGCCGCCGTCGTATGCGCCGCCGCACTGCTCGCCTTCGGAGTCTTCAGCACGCTGGGGGAGGGCCTTGCGCTGTTCCCCGGTTCCACCGCGGGCTGGTCGCTCGCCGTCCTCACCGGGATCATCGTCGGCCATCTCGTCGCGCTCGGCCGCGACCGCTGGTGGGGCGGCACCGGTTCCGGTGCCGCACTCACGCTCGCCGTCCTGCTCCTGTTCGGCTGGGTGCCTGCCGGACTGGTCAGCCTCGCCGTCGTCGCGCTGGTCGCCGCCGCCCGCAGAAACCGCTGGCGCCAGGGCGTATTGCACGGCTCCGTGGACATCCTCGGGATCGGCGCCGCCGCTCTCGTTCTTGCGGTGTTCGGGGTGGAGCCGAGCGTCGAGGCGCCCTGGACGCCACTCGAATGGGGCATCGAGGCCGCCCCGGAAGTGATTCTCGCGGCCACCGCCTATCTCGTGGTGACCCGGCTGCTCCTGTGGTATGTCCTCGCCCCCCAGGGGGGCGGTCTGCCCACCGCCGCCCGTACGGCCCTGCTGCGGCAGGGCCTTGTTGCGGTCGCCCTGCTCGGCATCGCCCCGCTGATCTGTGTCGTCGCCGTCGCCCTGCCGCTGCTGCTGCCCTTGTTCGCCGTACCGCTGATCGCCCTCGATTCCACGCTGTGGATCGCCCGGGCCAGAGCAGAGGAGCAGTTGCGCGACCCCCTGACGGGTCTGCCGAACCGTCAGTGGCTCCTGGAACGGACCTGGTCCGCCCTCGCGGACGCCGAGGGCAGCGGTGCCCGCTCGGCTCTCGTGCTGATCGATCTCGACCGCTTTCGTTCCGTCAATGACACACTCGGCCATCTCGCGGGGGACCGGCTGTTGCTCCAGATCGCCGACCGGCTCAGGCTCGCCCTGCCCCGCGGTGCCGAGGCGGCCCGGCTCGGCGGCGACGAGTTCGCCGTACTGCTCCCGACCGCCGACTCCGCCACCAGCGCCCAGCGCGTCGCCCGTCACCTCGTCGCCGAGCTGTCCTCGCCGCTCGATCTCGACGGGCTCACCCTCGTCCTGGAGGCCAGCGCGGGCGTCGCCGTCTTCCCCGAGCACGCACTGGACGCGGAAGGGCTGCTGCGGCGCGCGGACGTCGCGATGTACCAGGCGAAGCGGGACCGCACGGGCGTGGAGGTGTATGAGTCCAAGCGGGACAGCAACACTCCTGACCGGCTCGGCCTGCTGGGCGATCTGCGCCGTGCGCTGGACGCCGGTGACGTGGAGCTGCACTACCAGCCCAAGGTCCGCTTCGACGGCCATGTCGCCGGACTGGAGGCGCTGGTCCGCTGGGTCCACCCGGAGCGCGGCCGGGTCCCCCCGGACGAGTTCATCGCGATCGCCGAGTCCTCGGGCCTGATGCCGCATCTGACGGAGTACGTGCTGGACACGGCCCTCGGGCAGGTCGCCAAGTGGCGTGCCCAGGGGCTCGACGTGCCGGTGGCCGTGAATGTCTCGCCGCGCGACGTCCACACCCCCGGATTCGCCGGATCCGTCGCCGCCCGCCTCGCCCGCCACGGCGTCCCGGCCGGCTCCCTCCAACTGGAGATCACGGAGCACGTCCTCCTGGAGGACCCCCAGCGCGCCGCCGACACGCTCGCCGGGCTCACCGAGCACGGCGTGAAGATGTCCCTGGACGACTTCGGCACCGGCTACTCCTCCCTCGTGCATCTGCGCAAGCTCCCGGTCAGCGAGCTCAAGATCGACCGCTCCTTCGTGGCCCGGCTCGCCGTCGACAACGAGGACGCCGCGATCGTCCGCTGCACCGTCGACCTCGCCCACTCGCTGGGCCTGCTCGTCGTCGCCGAGGGCGTCGAGGACGACGAGACCTGGGAGCGGCTGCGCGATCTGGGCTGCGACGCCGTCCAGGGGTGGCTGGTCGCGGCCGCGATGCCGCCGCAGGAGGCCACGGCGTGGCTGCGGGCGCGCGGCGAGCGCGGCTGGCACCGGGCCGCGGAACTGCCCGCCGCCACGGCGGACGCGACGCGGCCTCCCGCCAGCCCGACCAGTGAGCCCTCCGGCCAGGTCGTTCCCTGATTCGGCAGGGTCCCGGGAGACGCCGGAGCAAGGCCCGGGAGGTCCCGGCCGCACACCGTTTCGTGGGCAGTGGACCGTGCCCCATAGGATTGAGCTCAAAACCACACACTCACCCCTGAGGATCGCTGCATGCCTGGCATTACGCGCGAGGAGGTCGCCCACCTCGCCCGGCTGGCGCGTCTGGAGCTGAAGGACGAAGAGCTCGACCACTTCGCCGGACAGCTCGACGACATCATCGGCGCGGTCGCCCGCGTCTCCGAGGTCGCCGACCAAGACGTACCCCCGACCTCCCACCCGCTGCCGCTGACCAATGTCATGCGCGCGGACGAGGTTCGTCCGTCGCTCACCCCCGAGCAGGCGCTCTCCGGCGCCCCTGCCCAGGAGCAGCAGCGTTTCAAGGTGCCGCAGATCCTGGGGGAGGACTAATCACCATGACGGACACCAACGTCACCATCATCAGGCTCACCGCCGCAGAGATCGCCGCGAAGATCGCTTCCGGCGAGCTCACGGCCGTCGAGGTCACCGAGGCGCACCTGGCCAGGATCGAGGCCGTCGACGAGAAGGTGCACGCCTTCCTGCACGTCGACCGTGAGGGAGCGCTCGCGCAGGCCCGCGCCGTCGACGCCAAGCGCGAGGCGGGCGAGAAGCTCGGCGCGCTGGCCGGTGTGCCGCTCGCGCTGAAGGACATCTTCACCACCGAGGGCATCCCGACCACCGTCGGTTCCAAGATCCTCGAGGGCTGGATCCCGCCGTACGACGCGACGGTGACCAAGAAGCTCAAGGCAGCGGACGTCGTCATCCTCGGCAAGACCAACATGGACGAGTTCGCCATGGGGTCCTCCACCGAGAACAGCGCATACGGCCCGACCGGCAACCCCTGGGACCTCACCCGTATCCCCGGCGGTTCCGGCGGCGGGTCGAGCGCGGCCCTCGCCTCGTACGAGGCACCGCTCGCCATCGGCACGGACACCGGCGGCTCCATCCGCCAGCCCGCCGCCGTCACCGGCACGGTCGGCGTCAAGCCCACCTACGGCGGCGTCTCCCGCTTCGGCATGGTCGCCTTCTCCTCCTCCCTCGACCAGGGCGGCCCCTGCGCCCGTACGGTCCTGGACGCGGCCCTGCTGCACGAGGTCATCGCCGGTCACGACCCGCTGGACTCGACGTCCATCGACGCCCCGGTCCCGCCGGTCGTCGAGGCCGCGAAGAACGGCTCGGTCGCGGGGATGCGCGTCGGCGTCGTCAAGCAGTTCCGCGGCGAGGGCTACCAGGCCGGTGTCGTCCAGCGCTTCGACGAGTCCGTGGAGCTGCTGCGCGGTCTTGGCGCCACGATCGTCGAGCTGGACTGCCCGTCCTTCGACCTCGGGCTCTCCGCGTACTACCTGATCGCGCCGTCCGAGTGCTCCTCCAACCTGGCCCGCTTCGACGCCATGCGCTACGGCTTGCGGGTCGGCGACGACGGCACGAAGTCGGCCGAGGAGGTCACCGCGCTCACCCGCGAGGCCGGCTTCGGTGACGAGGTCAAGCGCCGCATCATGCTCGGTACGTACGCGCTCAGCTCCGGCTACTACGACGCGTACTACGGCTCCGCGCAGAAGGTGCGCACGCTCATCACCCGGGACTTCGAGAAGGCCTTCGAGCAGGTCGACGTGATCGTCTCGCCGACCACGCCCACCACCGCCTTCCCGATCGGCGAGCGCGCCGACGACCCGATGGCGATGTACCTCGCGGACCTGTGCACCATCCCGACCAACCTGGCCGGCAACGCCGCGATGTCGCTGCCCTGCGGTCTCGCGCCGGAGGACGGACTGCCGGTCGGACTGCAGATCATCGCCCCCGCCATGAAGGACGACCGGCTGTACAAGGTCGGCGCGGCCGTCGAGGCGGCCTTCGTGGAAAAGTGGGGCCACCCGCTGCTCGAGGAGGCTCCGTCGCTGTGAGTAAGGCACTGACCAAGGCCAAGGGCTTCAAGAAGTCCAAGACCGGTACGTATCTGTCGATCGGAACCACCGCCTTCGGCGCGATCAGCGTCGCCAAGCAGGCCAAGAAGGCCCGCAACGAGGGCGACATGCTCCGGCTGATCGACGCCGCCGTATCCGCTGCCGCCATCGTCACCGGCCTGGCCCTGCTCTACCGCGAGCTCAGGCGCCTGGGCGACGACGACGTCCTGCTGGGCTGAGAGGGAAAGTTTCACCGTGACCGTCACTGAACTGGTGTCGTACGAGGACGCCCTCGCTGCCTACGACCCCGTCATGGGCCTCGAGGTCCATGTCGAACTCGGCACCAAGACCAAGATGTTCTGCGGCTGCTCGACCGAGCTGGGCGCCGAGCCCAACTCGCAGACCTGCCCGACCTGTCTCGGCATGCCCGGCTCGCTCCCCGTCGTCAACGCGATCGGCGTCGAGTCGGCCGTCAAGATCGGCCTCGCGCTGAACTGCGAGATCGCCGAGTGGTGCCGCTTCGCCCGGAAGAACTACTTCTATCCGGACATGCCGAAGAACTTCCAGACCTCGCAGTACGACGAGCCGATCGCCTTCGACGGCTATCTGGACGTCCAGCTGGAGGACGGGGAGGTCTTCCGCGTACAGATCGAGCGCGCCCACATGGAGGAGGACACCGGCAAGTCGACGCACGTCGGCGGCGCCACCGGCCGTATCCACGGCGCGTCCCACTCCCTGCTGGACTACAACCGCGCCGGCATCCCCCTGATCGAGATCGTCACCAAGCCGATCGAGGGCGCGGGCGAGCGCGCGCCGGAGGTCGCCAAGGCGTACGTCGCCGAACTGCGCGAACTCATCAAGGCGCTCGGTGTCTCCGAGGCCCGCATGGAGCAGGGCCAGATGCGCTGCGACGTGAACCTTTCGCTGCGGCCGCGGGGTGCCGAGAAGTTCGGCACGCGCTCCGAGACGAAGAACGTCAACTCGCTGCGGTCGGTCGAGCGTGCGGCACGGTTCGAGATCCAGCGCCACGCGGCGGTGCTCTCGTCCGGCGGCACGATCATCCAGGAGACCCGCCACTTCCACGAGGACGACGGCTCCACGACGTCCGGCCGCGTGAAGGAGGAGGCGGAGGACTACCGGTACTTCCCGGAGCCCGACCTCGTCCCCGTCGCGCCTGCGCGCGCGTGGGTCGAGGAGCTTCGCGCCACGCTGCCCGAACTCCCGCGGGTGCGGCGCAACCGCCTGCGCGAGGAGTGGGGCATCTCCGAGCACGACATGCAGTCGATCCTCAACGCGGGTGCGGTCGACCTGATCGCCGCCACGATCGACGCGGGTGCGGATGCCGCGGCCGCGCGCAAGTGGTGGATGGGCGGGCTCGCCCGCCGCTCCAACGAGGAGGGCGTCGAGCTGTCCTCGCTGCCCATCACCCCGGCCCAGGTGGCCCGGGTGGCGGCGCTGGTCGCGTCCGGCGACCTCAATGACAAGCTGGCCCGCCAGGTCATCGAGGGTGTGCTCGCGGGCGAGGGCGGCCCGGACGACGTCGTCGAGAAGCGCGGCCTCAAGGTCGTCTCGGACGAGGGCGCGCTCGGCGCGGCCGTCGACGAGGCGATCGCGGGCAACGCGGCGATCGCCGACAAGATCCGCGGCGGCAAGGTCGCGGCGGTTGGCGCGCTGGTCGGCGCGGTCATGAAGACGACCCGCGGCCAGGCGGACGCGGCGCGCGTCAAGGAGCTGATCCTTCAGAAGCTCGGCGTCGAGGGCTGACGCTCGCGCAACGAGAGGCGGTTCGCACCTGCGGGTGCGGGCCGCCTCCGGCGTTCCACCGGGGCGCTGGTGGATGGGACGGTGGATCCGGGGCGCGGGACACGGCGTGCCGGGTGCCGGGGCTCCTGGCGTCGGGGCTCGGGCAACCCGGGCGCCCCGGACGACGCCTTCCGCCGCGGCGCCGGAGTCCCGAGGCGAGCTGTTCAAGTGGCCCTCGCACGACGACCCGGTGCCGGGTGGGGCCTGCTGCTCAGTGGCGTATGCCAAGGCCCGGGAGCCACAGCTCGCCGCGGTCCTTGCAGCTGACGTCCCTCGCGCGCAGTTCCTCCGGCTCCTTGGTGCCCCGTGCCCGCAGTTCCGTGATCGCCAGGCGGGCCACCGCCGCCACCTCCGGGCGCTCCGGCTCGGGGAAGTCCGTCTGCCACCAGCCACGGTCGAGGGACTGCCAGCCGCGTGAGCGCATCAGCCCGGCCCGCTCCTGGCTGTCCTCGCCGTCGCGGTCGTCGACGGAGACATGCAGCCCGTCCTCCAGCGCGTACGAGATCTGAAGCTGCCGGCCGCGGTCCGCCCCGCTGGTCACGCTGAAGCTCGCCCAGTCGCCGCCGACCTGCACCGAAAGCTGCTCGACCCAGGCCATGAGCAGCAACTCCAGCGCGCTCTGGAAGTGTTCGAGGCTGGAGGCCATGCTCCCGCGCGGCCGCTCGACGGGCCGAAGGCCCGGCCCGCTCCGGTCCAACTGCCAGACGTACGGCAGGAAGGCGAAGTCGTGCGGTTCGTCCGCCGACCAGGTGCCGCCCCATTCGAAGGTGCGCCGTTCGTCGTTCTCCAGGGTGTCCGTGTCGTGGACCGACAGGTGCGCGAGGCGGCGATTGCCCGCGAGGAGCACCACCCTTCTGCAGTCGCGCCAGCGGATGCTGGGGCCTTCCGCCGAGCCGCCGTAGAGCGTGGGCTCGCCGATCCGGGCCACGATCGCGGCGTACACCTCCCGGAAGGCCTCCCGCCGGTCCCGCAGCGAGGCCCCCGGTTCGTACGCCAGCACCGGAACCGGGGCTTGGCCGAAGTACGGGTCAGGTGTGTCATGGAGCGTCAGGGCGAAGTCCGCGGCGTCGCCGGGCCAAACGATCGGCTGGTTGGTCCCCGTGTTTTCCATGTCACCCATCGTGCCAGCCGCCGCCGACAACGCCTGCCGCACGGATGGGGATTTACGGCCGCGGAACAGCACGGGTACACCGGGCGTACAGTCTCGGGACGGCTGGGGGCAGGTAATTGCCGGTAACTCCCCCCGGCCATCCCCGGTTTGGACTCTTGCGACGGACACTTGGACGTTCACCGCTGCGCCGTCCACGGGACTTCCTCACGCCATCCGGCTTCACTGCGTTCCGGGCGGTTATCAGCGGCATCAGACCAAGGACGCCTACCGCTTCACGATCACCGGGCCGAACGGCTTCCGCCGTGAGTTCGCGGGCGGAGCGGGCGGCACGGCCGAGGTCTCCTCCTCGATCGACCACCGCGACCGTGATCTCCACCTCACGCTGCGCAACGAGGGCAGCAAGCCGGTCACCTTCACCCTCCGGCCGCCGGCCTACGTCGACGAGGCCGACCTCACGGACTGGACCCGCACGGTCACGGTGAAGCCGGGGCGCAGCCGCAGCGTCGTCCACTCGGCGGCCGACGCGCACGGCTGGTACGACATCGAGGTGACCGCCGACCGCGAATCCGGCTTCCGCCGCCGTCTGATGGGTCACATCGAAAACGGGGAAGCGAGCGTCTCGGGCTGGCGGCTGGGGCACAAAAGAGCAGGTGAACAGGGGTCCGGAGGGCTGACCTCGGGCCCCTGGTGCTGCTGTGAGGAAGCACACGAAAGGGACAAAGAATCACGTTCTACTGCGAGAGTGTCTCTTCGTAGGTTTCGTTGGTCATGAGTTCTTTGCGGGCTGTTCCCGATCAAAGATCCACGAACCACCCAGGGAGCAAGTCCGTTGGCAGCAATCGCCCGCTGGTGCGTCACGCACCGACTCACAGCCGTAGTCCTGTGGCTGCTGGCTTTCGTCGGCGTCGCAGCCGCCGCCGGCGTCGCGGGCACCGCCTACTCCAACGACTACGAGGTCCCGGGCACCGAGTCCGGCCGTGCGACCGCCCTCCTGCAGGAAGGCTTCCACGGCCAGGGCGGGGACAGCGACACCATCGTCTGGCACATGGACACCGGCAGCGTCCGCGCCGCCGGCGTACGGCAGCCCGTCTCCCAGATGCTCGACAAGGTCGCCAAGCTCGACGGGGTCGCCTCCGTCACCAGCCCCTACGCCACCGAAGGCATCGGCCAGACCAGCGCGGACGGGCACACCGCCTACGCCACCGTCACCTTCGACCAGCAGGCCGACGCCATCCCCGAGGCGCAGGCCGAAGCGGTCGTCGCCACCGCGAAGGCGGCCGAGACGGGCGGGCTCGAGGTCGAGCTCGGCGGAAGCGCCATCGCGCTCACCGAGGCGTCCACAGCCCATGTGGCCGAGATCGTCGGCGTGGCCGTCGCCGCGGTCGTCCTCTTCCTCGCCTTCGGCTCGCTCGCCGCCAGCCTGCTCCCCATAGCCACCGCGCTCGTCTCGGTCGGCACCGCCTTTGCGGGCATCGTCCTGCTCGGGCATGTGATGAGCGTCGCCGACTTCGCCCCTATGCTCGGCATGCTGGTCGGGCTCGGCGTCGGCATCGACTACGCGCTGTTCATCGTGACCAGACACCGCAAGGGCCTGCGGCGCGGACTGCCGGTGGCCCAGGCCGCCCGCGAGGCCGTCGCCACCACCGGCCGCGCGGTCGTCTTCGCGGGCGCCACCGTCTGCATCGCCCTGCTCGGCATGCTCATCCTGCGGCTCAGCTTCCTCAACGGCGTCGCGATTGCGGCCTGTCTGACCGTCGTCCTCACCGTGGCCGCTTCGGTGACTCTGCTGCCCGCACTGCTGTCGTTCATCGGTATGCGGGCCCTCAGCAGGCGCGAACGGCGCCGACTGGACGAACACGGCCCTGAGCCCGAGCTGCCGACCGGCTTCGCCGCCCGCTGGTCCGCCTTCGTCGAACGCCACCCGAAGCTGCTCGGGGCCGTCGCCGCGGTGGTCATGCTCGTGCTCGCCCTGCCGACGTTCTCGCTCCAGCTCGGCACCTCCGACCAGGGCAACGGCGCCGCCACCTCCACCACCCGCCAGGCGTACGACCGGCTCGCCGAAGGCTTCGGCCCCGGTGTCAACGGCCCCCTCACCGTGGTCGCCCATCTCGACGGCGCCGACGACCGGCTGGCGATGGACAAGCTGCCCGGCACCCTGCGAGGCGCCAAGGGCATCGAGTCCGTCGGCGCGACGACGTACAACGGCAGCGGTGACACGGCGGTGCTCACCGTCGTACCGGAATCGGCGCCCCAGTCGAAGGCGACCAGCGAGCTCGTCGACCGGCTGCGCGACGACCTCCTGCCCACCGCGGCGGACGGCTCTTCGCTGCAGGTCCACGTCGGCGGGGTGACGGCGAGCTACGACGACTTCGCCGAGATCATCATCGGCAAGCTCCCGCTCTTCGTCGGTGTCGTCATCGTCCTCGGCTGTCTGCTTCTGTTGCTGGCCTTCCGTTCGATCGGCATCCCGCTCAAGGCCGCCCTGATGAATGTGGCCGCCGTCGCCTCGTCCTTCGGGATCGTCGTCGCGATCTTCCAGTGGGGCTGGGGCAGTGAGCTGCTCGGGCTCGGGCGGGCGGGCCCCATCGAGCCCTTCCTTCCGGTGATCATGGTCTCGGTGCTCTTCGGACTGTCGATGGACTACCAGGTCTTCCTGGTGAGCCGGATGTACGAGGAGTGGCTGGAGACCGGCGACAACCGCCGGGCCGTACGGGTCGGCCTCGCCGAGACCAGCCGGGTGATCAACTCCGCGGCCGTGATCATGATTTCGGTCTTCCTCGCCTTCGTGCTCAGCGGCGACCGGGTCATCGCGATGTTCGGCATAGCACTCGCGGCCGCGGTCGCGCTGGACGCGTTCGTGCTGCGTACGCTCCTGGTCCCTGCCCTGATGCACATGCTGGGCGGGGCGAACTGGTGGCTGCCGCGCTGGCTCGACCGCAGGCTGCCGCGCATCAGCATCGAGGCGCCCGAGCGCCCTGTGCATGCGAAGATCCCTGGGCAGCGCGCGAGCGAGGACACCCAGCTCGTGCCATAGAGGCGTAAACGGGCCGGAGGAAGACGATGTTCGCGATATCCCTGGGCGACGACGGAGCGGAACTGCGCCCCCTGGAGCCCTGGCAGGCCGAGGAGTTCCTGGCCCACATCGATCGCGGGCGGGAATTCATCGGCCGGTACATAGGACTCGCGGCCGCCGCGGCCGACATCGATTCGGCGCGCGGTTTCCTCCAGTCGTACGCCGAGAAGCAGGCCGCCGACACAGGGCGGATCTACGGGATCTGGCTGGACGGGACGCTCGTCGGCGGGGTCCTCTTCCGAGTCTTCGACACCGCCCTCGAGTACTGCGAGGCCGGCTGCTGGCTGGAGCCCTCGGCGGCGGGCCGCGGTCTGGTCACCCGGGCCGTACGGGTGCTGATCGACTGGGCGGTCCAGGAGCGGGGGATGCACCGCGTCGAGTGGATGGCGGCGGCCGGGAACACGGCGAGCCTCAAGGTGGCGCAGCGGCTGGGGATGACCCGCGACGGGGTGCTGCGGGAGGCCTATCCGTACCGGGGCGTACGGCACGACATGGAGGTCTGGTCGGTGCTCGCGCCTCAATGGCGCAGCCTGCGGGCGAGGGATGCGGCCTCCGCTCGATAGACGGGCGCCGGGTCGTTAAGGGGACTCTCAGACAGGCCGCCTAGCGTGCGGCGCATGAACCCCACCGATACCGAAAAGACCACCGAGCAGGCCGAAGCGACCACCGCGGCCGCGCTGAAGGACGAGGGCGCCGACGCGGCCGCCGAGCCGGTCGGGACCGACGCGGCCGCGGTGTCGGCCGACGCCCTTGACGACGGGACCGACGACGCAGAGGAGACTCCGCGCACGTCTGGCATCGGGGCCTCCGCCGCGGCCGTCGTGGCCGCCGGACTCGGCGTTGTCGCGCTCAGCGGCAGCTGGGTCGGGAAGGTCGCCTCCGAGCGCCAGACCCTGATTGGCCAGATCAAGACCTCGCAGGGCGGCACCCCCGCCCAGCAGATCGCCGCGGTCTACGGCGATGCCTGGCACACCACGGCCCTGGTCAACGGCATCTTCGCGCTGCTCGCCCTGATCGTCGGTGCGGCCGTGCTCGCCCTGCCCCAGAAGGCCGGCTGGGTGCGTGCTTTCGCCGTCGCCGGAGTCGCCCTCGGCGTCCTTGGAATGATCGTCTCCGCCGGCATGTACTTCGACCTCCTCCTGTCCTTGCCCACCACCGGCTCCTAAGGGCTGTCCCGCAATACCCGCCGGGCGCGCGACGACAGCTACGGCACCTCGCTGCGTTGTCGAATCGCCCGAATACGCCCAGTATGAGGACGACTCTCCGCCTTGCGATGCACCGCATCTGACGCCGCGCGCTCATCCGCCGGGTATTGCGGGACAGCCCTTAGGCGGCACCCGAAAGTCGTTGGTGAGTCCATCCGCGCGCTGCTGCAATGGGCGGATGGATCACGACGAGGTGCTCGGCCGGTTCGACCACCGGATGCGACGGCACGCACCAGGCGGCGAGCGGATCGGCGACGTGGTGCGCCAGGTCGGCGCCGAGGGCGACTGGAACGGCATCGTCTGGTCCGGCCTGGACCCGGCCACGGCCGACACCGCGATCGCCCGGCAGGTGCGGTACTTCACCGCCCTGGGGCGTGACTTCGAGTGGAAACTCTACGGGTACGACCAGCCGCACGACCTGGGCACCCGGCTGCGGGCAGCGGGCTTCACACCCGGGCCCGAGGAGACGGTCATGGTCGCCGAGACCCGCGATCTGCCCACCGCCGTCCAACTCCCCGACGGCATCCGGCTGGAGACCGTCACCGACGCCGCAGGCGTGGAACTCCTGGTGGACGTGCACGAGCAGGCCTTCGGCGCGGGCGGCGCCCGGCTGCGCGAACAGCTCATCGCCCAGCTGGCGCAGACCCCGGACACCGTCCTCATGACCGTAGCGATGGCCGGGGACCGTCCGGTCTGCGGGGCGCGCATGGAGCTTCACCCGGGCACCGGCTTCGCCGGCCTGTGGGGCGGCGGCACCGTCGCCGACTGGCGGGGCCGCGGCATCTACCGGGCACTGATCGCTCACCGGGCCCGTGTCGCCGCCGCGAACGGCTGCCGCTTCCTTCAGGTCGACGCCTCGGACCAGAGCCGTCCCATCCTGCAACGGCTCGGCTTCGCGGCGCTGAGCACCACCACTCCTTACGTCTACGAGACGTCGGCGGGCCGACCCCCTGAGGTCTGAGGCCCCCGCCGAAGGGGCCTTAGGACGCGGTCGCCGGTATGGGGACGCGTCTAAGGACCCCGACGCCGCCAAGATGCGGAACCCTCCCGATGTGGCGGACCCCCCTGGGAAACGAAAGTTGAGGCATCGCAAGACGCCGAGACAACTCGCAACCAGGGAGTACGACATGTTCGAGTACAGGATGCACGAGCTCCGGCTGGCCGACCTGCTCCGTGAGGCCGAGAACGCGCGCCTCGTCCGGCAGGTGCGCAGGGCCCGCCGCGCCGCCAGACGGTCCGCCAAGGACACAGGGGAGGGGCCGGTGAGTCGCCACAGCACCCGCTACGAGCGAGCCGCTTGAGCGGGCGTGGCCGCGCGTGACAACCGTCGTTCCGATCAAGGGTGCTGCATTGTCCGAGGGCTGTGCGATGCTCGGCACCGTGGAGACCAGGTCCGTCAGCCCCGTGTTCGTCGGTCGCGCCGGTGAACTGACCGTGCTCGGCGACGCGCTCGCCCGCGCCGCCACCGGTGCCGCGGGCGAGCCGCAGGCGCTGCTCATCGGCGGTGAGGCCGGAGTCGGCAAGACCCGGCTCGTCGAGGAGCTGCTCACCGAGGCGTGCCGCCGTCAGGCTGTCGTCGCGGTCGGGGGATGTGTCGAGATCGGCGCGGACGGGCTTCCGTTCGCGCCGATCTCGACCGCACTGCGCGCGCTCCACCGCCAGCTGCCCAAGGAGCTGGCGGCGGCCGCGGCCGGGCAGGAGGACGAACTGGCCCGGCTGCTGCCCGAGTTGGGAGAGAGCCGCAGAGCCAGAAGCAGACACGACGAAGAGAGCATGGCCCGCCTGTTCGAGCTCACCGCGCGCCTCCTGGAGCGCGTCGCCGCGGACCGCACGGTCGTGCTCGTCCTGGAGGACATGCACTGGGCCGACGCCTCCACCCGCCATCTGCTCGCGTACCTCTTCAGGACGCTGCGCCGCGGCAGGCTCGTCGTGATCGCGACCTATCGCTCCGACGACGTCCACCGGCGCCACCCCCTGCGGCCCTTCCTCGCCGAGCTCGACCGCATGCGCACCGTGCAGCGCATCGAGCTGACCCGCTTCAACCGCGGCGAAGTCCACCGCCAGATGGCCGGCATCCTGGCCAGCGAGCCCGAACCGGCCCTGGTGGACCGGGTCTTCGAGCGCTCCGACGGCAATGCCTTCTTCGTCGAGGAGCTTGCCTGCAGCATCGCCGGGGGCTGCGCGACGGGCCTGTCGGACTCGCTGCGCGACATTCTTCTCGTACGCATCGAGGCACTGCCCGAGGGCGCCCAGCAGATCGCGCGGATCGTCGCCGAAGGCGGCTCGACCGTGGAGTACGGTCTCCTGCTCGCCGTGGCCCGGCTGGGCGAGGACGACCTCATCGAGGCGCTGCGGGCCGCGGTCGGCGCGAACATCCTCCAGGCCACGCCCGACGGGGACGGCTACCGCTTCCGGCACTCCCTCGCGCGCGAGGCCGTCAGCGACGACCTGCTGCCCGGCGAGCGCTCCCGGCTCAACCTGAGGTACGCGCAGGCGCTGGAGGCCGATCCCTGGCTCGTACGGGACGAGGAGCGGGCCACCCGGCTCGCCAGCTACTGGTACCAGGCGCACGACCCCGCCAAGGCCCTTCCGGCCGTGCTCAGCGCCTCGATCGAGGCCCGGCGGCGGCATGCCTACGCCGAGCAACTGAAGCTGCTGGACCGGGCGATGGAACTGTGGGACAGCGCCCCGGACGAGGTGCGGGCGGCGCTGCGGCCCGTGGACTACGCCGAGGCGTACCCTCCCTGCGGCTGTGACCCCGACACCACACCGCTGCGCTTCCTCGACCTGATGGCCGAGGCGTCCGTCGCGGGCCGCCTCAGCGGTGAACGCGAACACGCGCTGAAGATCACCAAGCGCGGGCAGCGGCTGGCAGCTGCGGAGGACGATCCGCTGCGCAGCGCCTGGTTCACGCTCCAGCGCTCCCTGCTGGTCTCCGCACTCGGCCGCGGCGACGGCTGGGCGGAGCTGGCCCAGGCGCAGGAGCTGGTGCGCGGACTGCCGCCGTCCGCCGTCCACGCGGAGGTGCTCGCGGAGGCGGCTGGCTGGGGCATGGTGCACGACCCCGGGCCGGGGAGCCTGGCGACCGCCGAGCGCGCGGTGCAGTACGCGCGCATGGTCGGCGAGGAGGACAACGAACTGCGCGCGCGGCTCATCCTCGGCAGCCTCATGGTCGACGCGGGCCACGTGGACGACGGGCTCGCGGAGATGTACGCGGTCAAGGAGCGAGTCGTCGCCCTCGGCACGCCCTCGCTCGTGGGGCGTACACATGTGAATCTACCGTCCGTGCTGGAGGGTGTCGGCCGCTCGCGGGAGTCCGTGGAGGTCCTCACCGAAGGGGTTGAACTCTCCCGTAAGTACGGTCTGTCGGACACCGAGGCATGGGTCCTGAACAACCTGGCCGAATCGTATTTCTCGCTGGGGCGCTGGACCGAGACGGCGCAGGCGGCGGACCGGGCGGCGCGGATCGCGCTGAGCCCCAAGCCGCGGGGGTTCGCCGCGTTCAAGTGGGCCGTCCTGGCCCTGGAGCGGGGCGATGCGGCGAAGGCCGCCGAGTGTCTTCAGGCGGCACGCGAGCACTTCGGGCCGCATGACCCGATGCCGCAGAGCTCCATACCGATGCACATGCTGGCGCTGAGCATTGCTGCCGCGCAGGGGCGTGTGCTGGACGCCCGGGCGGAGTTCGAGCGGGCCGCGACGGCGGGCTTCCCGCCGGGCACCCAGCGCTACGGCTGGCCGCTGCTGCGGGCCGCGGCGGCGCTGGAGGCGGACACCCGCGGGCTGCCCGCGGCGGAGCCCGGCCGCGCCGAGGCACTGGACCGGATCCGCAAGGCGGCCAGGACCATGGTCAGCGCGGTGCCCGTCTGGATGGCGCACGAACGCTGGACCCGTGCCGAACTGCTGCGCGCCGGTGGCGAGGACACGGCCCTCGACTGGGCCGAGGCGGCGGCGGCCTTCGAGGCGCTGGAGCGGCCGTACGACCTGGCGAGGGTCCGCCACCGCTGGGCGGAGGCCCTGCTTCAGTCCCACCGCGCACAGGCCACGGATCTGCTCCGGCAGGCTGCGGCGACGGCCGGAGACCTGGGCGCGCGGCCCCTGTCGGAGGACATCGCCCTGCTTGCCCAGCGGGCCCGCGTCTCCCTCGCGGGCGAACCGTCCCCGCCTGCGCCGGCCACGGGGCCGGCGCTGGGGCTGACCCGCCGCGAGGAGGACGTCCTGCGGCTGGTCGCGGCGGGCCGCAGCAACCGTCAGATTGCCGAAGAGCTGTTCATCTCGCCGAAGACGGCGAGTGTCCACGTCTCCAACATCCTGGGGAAACTGGGCGTCTCGGGCCGTGGTGAGGCGGCGGCGCTGGCGCACCGGCTGCGACTGTTCCCGCCCGGGGAGGCGGGGGACGTGGCGGCGTCGGCGTGACGCGGCTGGATGCCAGGCGGGAGCCCGGGCTCTACTTCACCTCCAGCTGAAGGATCCTGTCGTCCCCCGGCCGGGGTGTGCCCCGGTTGTCCGTCTCGCTCGTCACGAGCCAGAGCTTCGCGCCACCCACCGCGACGACCGTGCGCAGCCGTCCGTACTTCCCCTGCAGGAACGACTGGGGTTGCGCCGAAGGTTTCGCGCCCGCGAGCGGGATGCGCCAGAGCCTTTCGCCCCTCAGCGAGGCCATCCAGATCGAGCCCTCGGCGTACGCGATGCCGCTCGGTGACGCGTCCGCCGTCCTCCACTGGGCGACCGGGTCCACGAAGCCCGGCTTGCCGCCCCTGCCTTCCACCTCCGGCCAGCCGTAGTTCTTTCCCGGCTCGATCAGATTGAGCTCGTCCCAGGTGTTCTGGCCGAACTCCGCCGCCCACAGGCGCTTGTCGGAGTCCCAGGCGAGTCCCTGCACGTTGCGGTGACCCCAGGAGTAGACGACGGAGTCGGCCTCGGGATTGCCGTGCACCGGCCGGCCGTCCGGCGTCATCCGCAGGATCTTGCCGCCCAGTGACTTCTTGTTCTGGGCGAGCGACATGTCACCGGTCTCGCCCGTGCCCGCGTAGAGCATCTTGTCCGGGCCGAACGCAATCCGTCCGCCGTTGTGGATGCTGCCCTTGGGGATGCCCCTCAAGATCGTGTCCGGCGCGCCGAGTTGCTGACCCGCAGGCTTCTGTTCGTCGTACAGCATGCGGGCGATGCGGTTGTCCGACTCGGTGGTGAAGTACGCGTACACCTGGTGGTCCGAGGCGAACGACGGGGACAGGGCCAGGCCCAGCAGCCCGCCCTCGCCGCCCGGAGAAACCCCGGGCACCGAGCCGATCAACGTCTGCTTGCCGCTCTCCCCGTCGACCCGGGTGATCGTCCCCTCGTCGCGAGAGGCGACCAGCAGATCGCCGTCGGCCAGCGCGGCGACGCCCCATGGGGACTCCAGGCCCTCGGTCAGTGTGGACACCACCTTCACCGAGCCCTTGGCCGGCGGGGCGGTGGGGCCCGGCGAGCCGCCCACGCCGGAAGAGGAGGCGGCCGGTGCCGATGCCGCCCCCGTGGAGCCGGCCGGCGGCTCGGCGTCACCGGACGAGCAACCGGCCGCGAGCAGAAGCACGGCAGTGGCCAACGCGGCCGTCACAGCAGGACGTTGCACAGTTCTGATCCCTTCGAGGGCTGCTTCAGCTGCCTGACTACTGTTCTTACACCGCAGCCGCCTCAGAGGTACCCGATCTGCCGGGAAGGGCGACAAGAAGGGGAACCCTGCGGTGCACTCAGTCCCAGGATCCCCTCGCCCGCGGCAGTCCCGCCATCTCAGCCACATCCCGCCCGGTGAGCTCCAGATCGGCCGCCCCCGCGTTCTCCACGGCCCACGCCTCCCGCTTCGCCCCCGGCACCGCCACCACATGACGTGCCTGTGCCAGTACCCACGCCGGCGCCACCCGCGCCGGTGTCGTGTCGCCGCCGTGCCGCTTGGCGATCCGCCTCAGCCCCGCCACGACCGGCTGGTTCGCCGCCATCATCTCGGCCGTGAACCGCGGATGCCGCGCCCGCACATCGTCCGGCTAGAATCCCTGGCCGGGAGTGAGCGTCCCGGTCAGGAAGCCATTGCCCAGCGGCATCGCCGCCAGGAAACCCACCCCCCGCGCCTCGCACCAGGGCAGCAGCCGCTCCAGCGCCTCGGGCGACCACACCGAGAGCTCCGCCTGCACCGCGCTCACCGGGAACACCTGCTGCACCCGCTCCAGCTGCCGGATCGTTCCGTCGTACAGGTCTCCCCGGCCGCGGCGCGAGGCCCGCGCCCCCACCGCGCACAGCCCCAGCGCCCGTACCTTCCCCGCGCTCACCAGCTCAGCCATCGCGCCCCAGGTCTCCTCGACCGGAACCTTCGGATCTGCCCGGTGGAGCTGATAGAGGTCGATCACTTCCGTCCCCTGCCCCGCAGCGAGGCGTCACAGGCCCGCTTCACGTACCCCGGCCGGCCGTCGGCGACCACATGCTGATCGCCGACGAGAAGCCCGACCTTCGTCGACACGAACGCGTCCCGGCGCCGTTCCCTGAGCACCCGGCCGATCAGCAGTTCATTGGTGAAGGGCCCGTACATGTCGGCCGTGTCCAGCAGGCTGGAGCCGGCGTCGAGCGCGGCGTGCACAGTACGAAGGGAGCGGTCCCCGCGCTGCTGGGAGCCGGTACGCCCAGCTCATCGGCATACAGCCGAGCCCGATCGCGCCCACTTCGAGCGCCGCCGCACCGATTGTCCTGCGCTGCACCTGCCCGTACCCCTCCTCAGGCCCGGCCGCCGACCAAACCAACCAATGCGGCCGGCGGTCCTTCGCATAGCCTCCTGACCATGACTGCAGACGTGTGGCTCCCGATTCCGGCCGACGAGATCGACGGGCTTCCCGACCCTTCGGACTCGGGCCTGACCTACCGGTTCTGGGACGGCGGCCCGGACTTCCCCGCCGACCCCGCCGACTGTGCCTTCTATGCCGTCCCGTACATGAAGGGCACGGAGGTCGCGGTCCGTCCGCTGGCCGCGATGACGGCGGTACGCGTCGTCCAGACCCTCTCCGCCGGAATAGACCATGTGGAGCCGGGGCTCGGCTCGCTCCCCCCAGGGGTACGCCTGTGCAATGCCAAGGGCGTCCATGAAGCCTCGACGGCCGAGCTCACGCTCGCCCTGATCCTTGCCTCGCTGCGCGGTCTCCCCGGTTTCGTGCGCGGCCAGGACCAGGAGGAATGGCGCGCGGGCTTCTATCCGGCGCTCGCCGACAAGGCGGTACTCATCGTCGGCTACGGGTCGATCGGTGCCGCGATCGAGGACCGGCTCACGCCGTTCGAATGTGCGCGGGTGGCGCGCGTCGCGCGCTCCGCCCGTACATCGGAGCGCGGTGAAGTGCGCGCACTCGCCGATCTGCCCGATGTGCTGCCCGAAGCGGACATTGTGATCCTTTCCACCCCGCTCACAGAGCAGACGAAGGGTCTGGCGAACGCCGGCTTCCTGGCCCGGATGAAGGACGGTGCGCTGCTGGTCAACGTCGCGCGTGGCCCGGTCGTCGACACCAAGGCGCTGC
This sequence comes from Streptomyces sp. SLBN-118, assembly GCF_006715635.1. Classification (NCBI taxonomy): domain Bacteria; kingdom Bacillati; phylum Actinomycetota; class Actinomycetes; order Kitasatosporales; family Streptomycetaceae; genus Streptomyces; species Streptomyces sp. SLBN-118. Next base: position 2,301,464 of record NZ_VFNP01000001.1, on the reverse strand, counting down.
TCGCCGAGGTGCAGAGCGGGCGTATCACCGCCGCGCTGGATGTCACCGATCCGGAGCCGCTGCCCGCCGGGCACCCCCTGTGGCATGCCCCGGGGGTGCTCATCAGCCCCCATGTGGGCGGCTCCACCTCGGCGTTCATGCCGCGCGCCAAGCGGCTGCTCGCCGGGCAGATCACGCGATTCGCCGCGGGCGATCCGGTTCGCAACGTGGTGTTCACGACCGAATAGCTGCCCGGCCCGCCCACTTCGGGCACTCTGTGAAGTCACTCGAATGCGCCGCGTGCCGCCCATGACTGCCATGGTCACTGAGAGTAGAGGAACTATGTCCCTGAGTGACCGTTCTGGTGTATCGTCCCGACGGGGGGCTGCACCAAGCACGGGGCGGTGCCGCGCCGCGACCTGATTGCCGATCAAGCTTCGAGGGGGGCGACGGGCGATGAACGGCCAGTGGACGAAGCATCCGACGCGGCAGGACCGCCGACGGCGACCCTCGTACGCTCCTGGGCGCAGACCCGATGCGGCGCCGGTCGAACCGGCGATGTTCCCAGCGCCGCAGGCCGGGCCGCCACAGGCCGGGCCGGCGACGGTCAGGCAGGCGCCGGTGCTCCCCGGGGCAGCCCGGTGAGCGCCCCGGGTGCGCTCATGACCCGGCAGACGGTCTCGGGCGGCCCCACCGGACTGCTGCCCCGACTCCTCCTTGCCGCGGTCTGCGCCGGGTACGGCCTGGGCGCCGCCTTCGGCTGGGGATCGCCCGAAGTGGCTCTGATCATGGGCGACTTCGGGCTGAGCGCCGCGGCCCTGATCGCCGCCGTCTCCTGCCTTGTCTACGCCCGCCGGGGGAAGGGCTGCTTTCGGCCCGCCTGGCTGCTGTTCGCGATCTCCTCCGCGATGGCCTCCGGCGGTAACGCCGTCTGGGGCTGGTACGAGGTCGTACTGGAGCGTGAGGTGCCGAGCCCCTCCGTCGCCGACCTGTTCTTCCTCTGCTTCGCGCCGCCGGCCATCGTCGGCCTCCTCGTCCTCGCCAAACGACCGGTCACCAGGGCCGGCTGGGTCTGTCTCGCGCTGGACGCCTGGCTGATCGGCGGCTCGCTGCTCACCCTGTCCTGGAGTCTCGCGCTCGCCCACACCGCGCATGCGCAGGGCGAGAGCGTGGCACCCGCCGCCCTCGCGCTCGCCTATCCGCTGCTCGACATCGTGCTGGTCAGCATGGTGCTCGCGCTGCACTTCCGGCGCTCGTCCGCCAACCGGTCAGCGGTGAACACCGCCATTGCCGCGCTCGCCCTGACCGTCCTGTGCGATGCGCTGTTCACCTCGCAGCTGCTGCGGGACAGCTACCACTCGGGCCAGCTTCTGGACGCCGGGTGGTTCGCCGGTTCGCTGCTGCTGGCGTACGCCCCCTGGGGCGCCCGCCGTTCGCCGGAGGCGACGCGCACACCGCGCGGCCCGCGCCACCTCACCCGCCCCGTCGCCGGCTCGCTGGCCGCCCTCACGCCGTATCTCGCGGCCGCCGTGTGCACCCTCGGGATCCTCTACAACGTCATCGAGGGCCGCCGTGTGGACCGGGTCGTCGTCCTCACCGGCTGCACCGTCGTCCTCGCCCTCGTCGTCCGCCAGGGCATCATGCTCCTCGACAACATCGCCCTCACCCATGAACTGGCCCAGAAGGAGAACCACTTCCGCTCGCTGGTGCAGGGATCGAGCGATGTCATCATGATCGCCGCCCCCACCGGGGTACTGCGCTACGTCAGCCCGGCCGCCTCCGGTGTCTACGGCCGCGAGGCGGAGGAGCTCATCGGCTCCGAGCTGGCCTCCCTCATCCACCCGCAGGATCTCGACCGGGTGGTCCGCGAAGTGCGCCGGTTTCTGGCCTCTCCTCCCGAGGAGGAGCCCACCACCCGGATCGAGTGCCGCTTCAAGTCCGGCACCGGCGACTGGCTCAATGTGGAGTCCACGGTCAACCGCCACCAGGGCGGCCTGATCTTCAACAGCCGGGATGTCACCGAACGGGTACGCCTCCAGGCGCAGTTGCAGCACAACGCCGAGCACGACCCGCTCACCGACCTGCCCAACCGCGCGCTGTTCACCGAGCGCGTCCGCCGGGCGCTCACCGGCCGCCGCGCGGGCGACTCGGGCACCGCTGTGCTCTTCATCGACCTCGACGGCTTCAAGGGGGTCAACGACCGCCTGGGCCACCAGGCGGGCGACGAGCTGCTGATCCAGGCGGCCCGCCGCCTCCAGGACTCGGTACGCAGCGGGGACACGGCCGCCCGCCTGGGCGGCGACGAGTTCGCAGCCCTGATCGTCGGCGACGGTTCCCGCGACGAGTCGGCCCGTGAGTACCAGGTGCAGGAGATCGCCGACCGGCTGCGCCTTACCCTCTCCCAGCCGTACCGCATCGACGGCAGCGAAGTGCGGGTGGCCGCCTCCATCGGGGTGGCCTTCGCCGAACCCGGCATCACCCCCACCAACCTCATGCGCAACGCCGATCTCGCCATGTATCGCGCCAAGGGGGCGGGCAAGGACCGCGTCGAGCTGTATGCCCCGCAGATGCAGGCCGAGGTGGTGCGCCGCAGCGAGCTGGCCGCCCGGCTGCGCAGCGCACTGCACGAGGGTGAGTTCGCGCTGTTGCACCAGCCCGTGGTGAGTCTTGCCACCGGGCAGGTCACCGCCGTGGCCGCCCAGGCCCGCTGGCGATCGGCCCAGGGGATCTTGTTCACGCAGGCCGAGTTCCTGCGGGTCGTGGACGCCGCCGCGGACACCCAGGAGGGCATCCGCACCGCCGAGCTCGGCCGCTGGCTGCTCGAAGAGGCCGTTGAGCAGGCCGCCGAGCGAAGCAGGCTGGGTCACCGGGTGCCGGTGTCGGTGCGGCTCTCGGCCGGCAGGCTGCTGGACACGTCGCTCCCACTCGGCTCCATCGAGGCCCTGCTCACCCGGCACGGGCTGCCCTCGGGCGCCCTGATCATCGAGCTCGCGGACAGCGATCCGCGGATCTCCTTCGACGATCTGGAGAAGCGCCTGGTTTCGTTGCGCAGACTCGGTGTACGGATCGCGCTGGACGGTTTCGGCAGCGGTTACGCCGCGATCAACGCACTGCGCAGGCTCCCCGTGGACGTACTGAAACTGGACAGGGGTCTGGTGGAGGGTGTCGTCGAGTCCGCCCGGCTGCACAAGATCACCGCGGGGCTGCTGCGGATCGCCTGCGATCTCGGCATGCAGTCCGTGGCGGACGGCGTGGATGTGCCGGAGCAGGTGCTCGCCCTGCGCGCCATGGGGTGTACGCACGGCCAGGGCATGGCATTCTCCGGAGCACTGGACGAGTACCGGCTGCGCCGCGCCCTGGTGCGCGGCGAGTTCCCGGTGCCCGGCGAAATCGCCCTGCCCGCCCTGACGGGTGGCGCGTTCCCTGCCTGCAATGGCTCAAATAGTGAGACGCGCGTCCCACCCACTTGACACTGACAGTGCGCCGGGGAGAGGGTCAGTGCCATGCGCACCCGAATTCTCGTACTTGGAAAGCGCGTCGGCTGAGCAAGGCCTCATGGAAGCCCTGCAGACCCCTCCCGACGCGCTCCCCTCGCTTGCCATACGGCACGAGGGGTTTTTTGTTGCACTGGAACACCCCAAACCCTCGCAAAAACCCTCAGCTTCGAGAAGAGAATGCCGATGACCGAGCAGGCCACCGGGGCCCACCATCCGCAGCCGCGGGCCCGTACCGGCGGACAGCAGACCGCCGCAGTTGAGCACGTCACGGGCGCGCAGTCCCTCATCCGTTCTCTCGAGGAAGTGGGGGCCGACACGGTGTTCGGCATCCCCGGCGGCGCCATCCTCCCCGCGTACGACCCGATGATGGACTCCACCAAGGTCCGTCACGTCCTGGTCCGCCACGAGCAGGGCGCCGGCCACGCGGCCACCGGCTACGCGCAGGCCACCGGCAAGGTCGGCGTCTGCATGGCCACCTCGGGCCCCGGCGCCACCAACCTGGTCACCCCGATCGCCGACGCCCACATGGATTCCGTGCCCCTCGTCGCGATCACCGGGCAGGTGGCCTCCAAGGCGATCGGTACCGACGCCTTCCAGGAGGCGGACATCTGCGGCATCACGATGCCGATCACCAAGCACAACTTCCTGGTCACCAAGGCCGACGACATCCCGCGCACCATCGCCGAGGCCTTCCACATCGCCTCGACGGGACGCCCGGGCCCGGTCCTGGTCGACATCGCCAAGGACGCGCTTCAGGCGCAGACGGTCTTCAGCTGGCCGCCGCAGACCGACCTGCCCGGCTACCGGCCCGTGACCAAGCCGCACGCCAAGCAGATCCGCGAGGCGGCGAAGCTGATCGTCCAGGCCAAGCGTCCCGTCCTGTACGTCGGCGGCGGCGTCATCAAGTCCGGCGCCACCACCGAGCTGAAGGTTCTCGCCGAGCTCACCGGAGCCCCCGTCACCACCACCCTGATGGCGCTGGGCGCGTTCCCCGACAGCCACCCGCTGCATGTGGGAATGCCGGGCATGCACGGTGCGGTCACCGCCGTCACCGCGCTGCAGAAGGCCGACCTGATCGTCGCCCTCGGAGCCCGTTTCGACGACCGCGTCACCGGAAAGCTGGACAGCTTCGCTCCGTACGCGAAGATCGTCCACGCCGACATCGATCCGGCCGAGATCGGCAAGAACCGCACCGCCGACGTCCCGATCGTCGGAGACGCCCGCGAGGTCATCGCCGATCTGGTCCAGGCCGTCCAGGCCGAGCACAGCGACGGCCACACGGGCGACTACGCCGCCTGGTGGAAGGATCTGAGCCGCTGGCGCGAGACCTACCCGCTCGGTTACGACCAGCCGGACGACGGCAGCCTCTCACCGCAGCAGGTCATCCAGCGCATCGGCGAACTGGCCCCCGAGGGCACCATCTACGCCGCGGGCGTCGGCCAGCACCAGATGTGGGCCGCGCACTTCATCCAGTACGAGAAGCCCGCCACCTGGCTGAACTCCGGCGGCGCGGGGACGATGGGCTACGCGGTCCCGGCCGCGATGGGGGCCAAGGCGGGGGCGCCGGACCGCACGGTCTGGGCGATCGATGGTGACGGCTGCTTCCAGATGACCAATCAGGAGCTCACCACCTGTGCCCTGAACAACATCCCGATCAAGGTCGCGATCATCAACAACGGCGCGCTGGGGATGGTCCGCCAGTGGCAGACCCTCTTCTACAACCAGCGCTACTCCAGCACCGTCCTGCACGCGGACGACACGGGCCACCACATGGCGGGCTCCCAGGTCGGCGCGAGCACCTCGGCGCGCAAGGGCACCCGCGTCCCGGACTTCGTCAAGCTGTCCGAGGCCATGGGCTGCCACGCGATCCGCTGTGAGTCCCCGGACGAGCTGGACAAGGTCATCGCCGAGGCCAACGCGATCAACGACCGCCCCGTCGTGATCGACTTCATCGTCCACGAAGACGCGCAGGTCTGGCCGATGGTCGCCGCGGGCACCTCCAACGACGAGGTCATGGCGGCGCGCGGCGTCCGCCCCGACTTCGGCGACAACGAAGACGACTGAGAGCCGTAGGAAGAGGAACGACGACCATGTCCAAGCACACGCTCTCCGTCCTGGTCGAGAACACGCCAGGCATCCTCGCCCGGATCGCCGCGCTGTTCTCACGCCGCGGGTTCAACATCGACTCGCTCGCCGTCGGTGTCACCGAGCACCCCGACATCTCCCGCATCACGATCGTGGTCAATGTCGAGGACCTGCCGCTGGAGCAGGTGACCAAGCAGCTCAACAAGCTCGTCAACGTTCTGAAGATCGTCGAACTCGAGCCCGCCGGCGCGATCCAGCGTGAACTCGTTCTGGTGAAGGTCCGCGCCGACAACGAGACCCGCTCGCAGATCGTCGAGATCGTCCAGCTGTTCCGCGCCAAGACGGTGGACGTCTCACCCGAGGCGGTCACGATCGAGGCAACCGGCGGTGCCGACAAGCTGGACGCCATGCTCAAGATGCTGGAGCAGTTCGGTATCAAGGAGCTCGTCCAGTCCGGCACGATCGCCATAGGGCGCGGCGCCCGGTCCATCACGGACCGGTCCCTGCGGGCCCTGGACCGTTCCGCCTAGCGAGACTCTTCGCCGTCCCCACCCCCTCCCGCCGTACGGTGGGACGTAACACTGCACACCAAGGAGATATCCCAGTGGCCGAGCTGTTCTACGACGACGATGCCGACCTGTCCATCATCCAGAACCGCAAGGTCGCGGTCATCGGCTACGGCAGCCAGGGCCACGCCCACGCGCTGTCGCTGCGTGACTCGGGTGTCGACGTCCGTGTCGGTCTGCACGAGGGCTCCAAGTCCAAGGCCAAGGCCGAGGAGCAGGGTCTGCGCGTCGTGACGCCCGCCGAGGCCGCGGCCGAGGCCGACGTCATCATGATCCTCATCCCGGACCCGATCCAGGCCCAGGTGTACGAGGAGTCCATCAAGGACAACCTGAAGGACGGCGACGCGCTGTTCTTCGCCCACGGCTTCAACATCCGCTTCGGCTTCATCAAGGTCCCGGCCGGTGTGGACGTCGCCCTCGTCGCCCCCAAGGGCCCGGGCCACCTGGTCCGCCGCCAGTACGAGGAGGGCCGCGGCGTCCCGGCGATCGCCGCTGTCGAGCAGGATGCCTCCGGCAATGCGTTCGCCCTGGCCCTCTCGTACGCGAAGGCCATCGGCGGCACCCGCGCCGGAGTCATCAAGACCACCTTCACCGAGGAGACCGAGACCGACCTGTTCGGTGAGCAGGCCGTCCTCTGCGGTGGTACGTCCGCGCTGGTCAAGGCGGGCTTCGAGACACTGGTCGAGGCCGGCTACCAGCCGGAGATCGCGTACTTCGAGTGCCTCCACGAGCTGAAGCTGATCGTGGACCTGATGTACGAGGGCGGCCTGGAGAAGATGCGCTGGTCGGTCTCCGAGACCGCCGAGTGGGGCGACTACGTCACCGGCCCCCGCATCATCACGGACCAGACCAAGGCCGAGATGAAGAAGGTCCTCTCCGAGATCCAGGACGGCACCTTCGCCCGGAACTGGATGGACGAGTACCACGGCGGTCTGAAGAAGTACAACGAGTACAAGACGCAGGACGAGAACCACCTGCTGGAGACCACCGGCAAGGAGCTTCGCAAGCTCATGAGCTGGGTCGACAACGAAGAGGCGTAAGCCTTGGGCCGGGGGCCGGGACGGATGCGTCCCGGCCCCCGCCACGGCGTACCGCCGCGACCCGGTGGCTTCTCCACTCCGTCCAGCCACGGACGGGTGATCCTGCCTTCGAGGCGCACGACGCACCTCCTGACAGCACTACACTTCTCAGACATACGCGTTCAGGCCCACAGTGTCGTGCGTCTTCCACGCGGCTAGCCCCTCCACCGCCTGCGGCCGTCGGGACGGCCGTCCGCACTGGACTTGTGAGGACCCACGTGAGCTCGAAACCTGTCGTACTCATCGCTGAAGAGCTGTCGCCCGCCACCGTCGACGCGCTGGGCCCGGACTTCGAGATCCGGCAATGCAACGGCGCCGACCGAGCGGAGCTGCTCCCCGCCATCGCCGATGTCGACGCGATCCTCGTGCGCAGCGCCACCAAGGTCGACGCCGAGGCCATCGCCGCCGCGAGGAAGCTGCGCGTCGTCGCCCGCGCGGGCGTCGGGCTGGACAATGTCGACGTCTCCGTCGCCACCAAGGCCGGCGTGATGGTCGTCAACGCCCCCACGTCGAACATCGTCACGGCCGCCGAGCTCGCCTGCGGTCTGCTGGTCGCCACCGCGCGCAATATTCCGCAGGCCAACACCGCCCTGAAGAACGGCGAGTGGAAGCGGTCCAAGTACACCGGCGTGGAGCTGAGCGAGAAGACCCTCGGCGTGGTGGGCCTCGGCCGCATCGGCGTTCTGGTCGCCCAGCGGATGTCGGCCTTCGGCATGAAGATCGTCGCGTACGACCCCTATGTGCAGCCCGCGCGTGCCGCTCAGATGGGCGTCAAGCTGCTGACGCTCGACGAGCTGCTGGAGGTCTCCGACTTCATCACCGTCCACCTGCCGAAGACCCCCGAGACCCTCGGTCTGATCGGCAACGAGGCGCTGCACAAGGTCAAGCCGTCGGTCCGGATCGTCAACGCCGCGCGCGGCGGGATCGTCGACGAGGCGGCGCTGTACTCGGCGCTCAAGGAGGGCCGGGTCGCCGGAGCGGGCCTGGACGTGTACGCGAAGGAGCCGTGCACCGACTCCCCGCTCTTCGAGCTCGACCAGGTCGTCTGCACCCCGCACCTCGGAGCGTCCACCGACGAGGCGCAGGAGAAGGCGGGCATCGCGGTTGCCCGCTCGGTGCGTCTCGCGCTCGCCGGTGAGCTCGTGCCCGACGCGGTGAACGTCCAGGGCGGCGTGATCGCCGAGGACGTGCGCCCGGGTCTGCCGCTCGCCGAGAAGCTCGGCCGGATCTTCACCGCGCTGGCGGGCGAGGTCGCGGTACGGCTCGATGTCGAGGTGTACGGCGAGATCACCCAGCACGACGTCAAGGTGCTCGAACTGTCCGCGCTCAAGGGCGTGTTCGAGGATGTCGTCGACGAGACGGTCTCGTATGTCAACGCCCCGCTGTTCGCGCAGGAGCGCGGCGTCGAGGTCCGGCTGACGACGAGTTCGGAGTCCCCGGACCACCGCAACGTCGTCACCGTCCGCGGCACGCTCTCGGGCGGTGAGGAGGTCGCGGTCTCCGGCACGCTGGCCGGTCCCAAGCACCTCCAGAAGATCGTCGCCATCGGTGACTACGACATCGACCTGGCGCTCGCCGACCACATGGTCGTCCTGCGGTACGAGGACCGTCCCGGCGTCGTCGGCACGGTCGGCCGGATCCTCGGTGAGGCCGGGCTGAACATCGCGGGCATGCAGGTCTCGCGCGCGGAGGAGGGCGGCGAGGCGGTCGTCGTGCTCACGGTGGACGACACGGTGCCGCCGGCGGTGCTGGGGGAGATCGCGGACGAGATCGGCGCGGCGTCGGCGCGCTCGGTGAACCTCACCGACTGACGCACTTGTACGCGAAAGGGCCCGGCTCACCGGGCCCTTTCGCATCGGCCAACGATCAGTGCGCGTCGACCAGTTCGGCGTCCGGTGCCCCCTCCGCGGCCGGTGCCTGCCGCAGCAGCGCCGCCGCCAGTACCGCCGCCGCGAGCAGCAGCACCCCCGCGTCGGCTGCCGCCAGCTGCATGCCGTGCGTGAAAGCTTCCCGGGCGGCACCCAGTACCGAATCGCCGAGCCTGTCCGGCAGCTGCCCGGCGACCGCCGCCGCGCCGCCCAGCGTCTCGCGGACCGTGCCCACCGCCTCGGCCGGCACACCCCGGGGCACGGAGTCCGTGAGATCCGCGCGGTAGACCGCCGTACCGATGGAGCCGAGTACGGCCATGCCCAGCGCTCCGCCGAACTCCTGGCCGGTCTCCAGCAGGGATGCGGCCGATCCGGCCTTCTCCGCCGGGGCCGAGGCCAGCGCCAGGTCCGAGATCAGCGCCATGACGGTGACGATGCCGCAGCCGATGACGGCCGCCCCGGCCAGCAGCATCCGGAGCGAGTCCGTGCCGGTGAGGGTGAGCAGGGCGAACCCGACAGCGGCGATGAGGAATCCCGCGGCGATGACATACGCCCGGTCGGTCTTCTGGCCGACCGCCGTGGCTGTCGGAGCCGCGGCGCCGACCGCCAGGGACGGGGCCAGGCTCCACAGCGCGGCCTCCATGGTGCCCATACCGAGCACGGACTGCAGGTACTGGGTGGTGAAGTAGGCCGAGCCCAACATCGCGAAGGCGGCGATGGTGTTGAGCGCGATCCCTGAGCCGAAGACGCGTCCTCGGAACAGCTCACGGCTGATCATCGCGTCGGTGCGGCTCCGCTGGCGGCGTACGAAGAGCGCGCCGACGGCCAGACCGGCCGCGATGCACAGGGCCATCGCGAGGCTGAAGCCTTCGGCCGCCATCTCTTTGAGGCCGTACACCACGGGCAGGACGGCGCCCATCGACAGCGGCACGCTCACCAGGTCGAAACGGCCGGGGGCGGGGTCCTTGAACTCCGGTACCAGGACCGGCACCAGGATCAGCAGAAGCAGCATCGCCGGCACATTGATCAGGAAGACCGAGCCCCACCAGAAGTGGTTGAGCATGACGCCGCTCATGACCGAACCGAGGGCGATACCAGCGGCCATGGCGCCCGACCAGATGCCTATGGCCTGACTGCGCTGCTTGTCGTCCGTGAACATATTGCGGACCAGGGCCATGGTCGAGGGCATCAGCGTGGCCCCGCCGATGCCGAGCAACGCCCGTGCGCCGATGAGCATTTCGGCGCTCTGCGCGTACGCCGCGCCGACCGAGGCGATCCCGAAGGCCGTGGCCCCGATCAGCAGGAGCCTGCGGCGGCCGATGCGGTCGCCGAGCGAGCCCATGGTGATCAGGAGCCCGGCGAGGGCGAAGGCGTAGATGTCGAAGATCCACAGCTGCTGCGTGCTGCTGGGATCCAGTTCGCGGCTGATCGCCGGGATGGCGAAGTAGAGGACCGAGACGTCCATCGAGACCAGGAGGAGCGGCAGCAGGAGCACCACGAAGGCGGTCCATTCCCGGCGTCCGGCGCGAAGTGCGGTGGAGTTCGTCATGCAGAGCAATGTACGGTCGTATAAAACATCTGTCTAGTACGAGCGTATAAGACGTTGGTCTGGGACGGTTGTATGTCCCCGCGGTACGCTGCTGACATGGGACATCGTGAGGATCTGCTCGAAGGCGCGAAGCGCTGCCTGCTGGAGAAGGGGTTCGTGCGCACCACGGCGCGCGACATCGTGAAGGAGTCGGGGACGAACCTGGCGTCGATCGGATACCACTACGGTTCGAAGGACCAGCTGCTCGCGCAGGCGTACATCGCTCTGGTCGAGGGGGTCTCCGACGACTTCGACGCCACCGAGCAGGCGACGACCGAGACACCGCCGGGTTCGCTGGAGCGGTTCCAGGAGGTCTGGTCGAACGTCATCGGCACCATGCAGGGGCCCGAGTCGATGTGGCGGCTCAGTATGGAGATCGTGGTCATGGGTGATCAACTGCCAGAAGTACGCGACCACTTGGCGCTGGCCCAGCGCGAGGGCGGGCGCGGCATCATCCCGATGCTCATGGGTGGCGAGGAGTCCGACGTCAGTGACGAGGACGTCGACACGCTGGGCAAGTTCTACATGACGCTCATGACGGGCCTCATCGCCCAGTGGGTGTTCGACCCCCAGACGGCCACGCGGGCGGACGAACTGACGGAAGGGCTGCGACGCGTCATGCAGGCCGCCGCCCGGTCGTCATAGGCGCGCCGCTTTGAGCGCCATGTGCAGCAGCAGCCGGTCCTCGCCCTCCGCCAGGTCCAGGCCGGTGAGCTGCTCGACACGCGAGAGCCTGTAGTAGAGCGTCTGCCGGTGGATGCCCAGTGCGGCCGCCGTGCGGCCCGCCTGGCCCGAGCGGTCCAGGAACACCTCGGCAGTGCGGGCCAGTTCGGCGTGGGACCGGTCGAGCAGTTCGCGTACGGCGGGGTCCTGCGCACGGTCCGCGGGGAGCGCGGTCAGCATGCGGTACGGGCCGATCTCCGACCACTGCGCGACCGGTCCGAGTCCGGGCTGCGCCCGTGCGGCGCGGGCCGCTGAAGTCGCTTCCAGCCAGGCGGTGTTGAGGTCGGCGAGCCCACGTCGCGGGGTCGCGAACCCGGCGGTCGCCCCGGCCGCGCCCGCGTCGGCGCGGAGTCGGTCCGCCGAGGTGCGGACGGGGGAGAGCGCGTCGGCCGACCGCAGGCGTACGAGCACGGCGAGCGCGGACGATTCCGCGGCCTCGTCCCCGTCGGCCGCGTCCATGGGGTCCCCACCCGCAGAACCTTCCGCCCCCGTACCCGAAGCCGCGCCGTCACCCTCGCCGCCCGCGCCCGCCGAGGCGGTACCCCTGCGCACCGTGCACAGCGCCGCCGTCCCCGGCAGTGACCTGGACGACGGGGCGTCGGCCGCCGCCCACGGACTCACGCACACCACCGTGTGCAGCCCCTCCGTGCCCCCGTCCCCCAGGGCGGTGCGCAGCGCGGCCACGGCCATGTCGTACTGCCAGCCGCGCTCCGCCGTCAGGACCGCGCGCAGCTCCCGCGACAGATCGGCCCCCGCCCGCTCCTCGTCCGCGAGCAGTGTGCCGATCCGCGCCGTGACCTCCATCGCGGCGGCCAGCTGCGTCTCGGTGGGGCCGGGTGTCGCGTCGAGCAGCCATACGTAACCGAGCACGATGCCCCGGTGGCGTACGGGAAGACAGATCCGCTCCCGGTTGACCCCCGCGTCCGGGGCAGCCGGAATGCGGACCGGGCCGGTCGCGCGGGCGATGCCGAAGCCCTCGAACCAGGCGCGGACCGCCGGTGTGGACTTGCGAGTCAGGATCGAGCGGGTCCTGACGGGGTCCATCGCGGTGTCGTCGTCGCTGTCGTGCGCGCCGAAGGCGATCAGCCCGAAGTCGCGGTTCTCCAGCGTCGCGGGGACGGCCAGCAGCGCCGAGATCTCGTCGACCAGGTCCTGGTAATCGCCTTTCACCCGGACATTCTCGCACCCCTTCAGACATATGTCTGAGATCCGGGCCACGGATGCGTGACAGCTGTCGATGGCAGAGGATCGGAGCGATCCTTAGGTTTCACGGTGGTTCTTCGCGCCGTTCCCGATTCGTTCGGTCCCGGCCTCCTTCTACCGCCGTTTCCGTGGAGGTGCCCCGTGCTGGGTCCCGTGATCCTCGCCGCGTCCCGCAGCGACAAGATGCGTCGTTTCGTCTCGGCCGCCCCGGGGACCAGGCAGGTCGTCTCCCGGTTCATCGCCGGTGAAACGGTCGAGCAGGTCATTCCGATCGTCAAGGAGACGGTCGCCAAGGGCCTCGAAGTCACCCTCGACGTAGTGGGCGAGGACATCACCACCCGCGATCAGGCCTACGCCGCGCGCGACGCCTACATGGAACTGATCGAGCACCTCGAAGACCTCGGCCTGGGCACGAAGGCCGAGATGTCGGTCAAGCTGTCGATGTTCGGCCAGTCCCTCGAGGGCGGCCACGAGCTGGCACTCGCCAATATCCGCCCCGTCGTCGAGGCCGCCGACTCCATCGGCACCACGGTCACCCTGGACGCGGAGGACCACACCACCCTCGACTCGATGTTCGCGATCCACGAGGAGCTGCGGAAGGACTATCCGCAGACCGGCTGTGTGATCCAGGCGTATCTGTTCCGCACCGAGGACGACGCCCGCCGCCTCGCCGAGGCCGGCAGCCGCGTCCGACTCGTGAAGGGCGCGTACAAGGAGCCCGCGACCGTCGCGTACCAGAGCAAGGCCGAGATCGACACGGCGTACGTCCGCATCCTCAAGACCCTCATGGAGGGCGAGGGTTACCCGATGATCGGGTCCCACGACCCGCGCCTCATCGCCGTCACCCAGGAGCTCGCCCGCCGCGCCGGGCGCAAACTGGACGAGTACGAATTCCAGATGCTGTACGGCATCCGCAGTGACGAGCACGTCCGGCTCGCGGCGGAGGGCCACCGGATGCGCGTCTACACGGCGTACGGAACCGACTGGTACGGCTACTTCATGCGCCGTCTCGCCGAGAAGCCGGCCAACCTGCTCTTCTTCGTCCGGTCGATGATCACCAAGGGCTGAGCCCTCCCACCCCTCATAAAGGAGTAACGGAACTCATGGACGCTGTGACCCAGGTCCCCGCCCCGGTCAACGAGCCGGTGCACGGCTACGCCCCCGGTTCCCCCGAGCGCGCCCGTCTGGAGGCCAAGCTCAAGGAGCTGTCCGAGAACCCGATCGAGCTGCCGATGACGATCGGCGGCGTCAGGCGGATGGGCGGCGGTGAGCGCGTCGACGTCGTACAGCCCCACAACCACAAGGCAGTCATCGGCACCTTCGCCGGGGCCACCCAGCAGGACGCGCAGGACGCGATCGACGCCGCGCTCGCCGCCGCCCCGGCCTGGCGCGCGATGTCCTTCGACGACCGCGCCGCGATCATCCTGCGGGCGGCCGAGCTGCTGGCCGGTCCGTGGCGCGAGACGCTCGCCGCCTCCACCATGCTGGGCCAGTCCAAGACGGCGCAGCAGGCCGAGATCGACACCCCGTGTGAGCTCGTCGACTTCTGGCGCTTCAACGTCAAGTACGCCCGCGACCTGCTCGCCGAGCAGCCGCCGACCAACTCGCCGGGTGTGTGGAACCGTCTGGACCACCGCCCGCTCGAAGGCTTCGTCTACGCGATCACACCCTTCAACTTCACGGCCATCGCGGGCAACCTGCCCACCGCGCCCGCCCTGATGGGAAATGTCGTGGTGTGGAAGCCGTCCCCGACGCAGACGCACGCCGCCGTGCTGCTGATGCAGCTCCTGGAGGAGGCCGGCCTGCCCAAGGGCGTCATCAACCTGGTGACCGGTGACGGCATCGCCGTCTCCGAGGTGGCGCTGAACCACCCCGACCTCGCCGGTATCCACTTCACCGGCTCGACCAGGACCTTCCAGCACCTGTGGAAGACGGTCGGCAGCAACATCGAGAAGTACCGCTCCTACCCGCGCATCGTCGGTGAGACGGGCGGCAAGGACTTCGTCGTCGCCCACCCGAGCGCCGACCGTGCCGCGCTGAAGACCGCGCTGACCCGTGGCTCCTTCGAGTACCAGGGCCAGAAGTGCTCGGCGTCCTCGCGTGCCTACATCCCCGCCTCGATCTGGAACTCCGGCTTCAGGGAGGAGTTCGCGGCCGAGGTCGACGGCATCACGATGGGTGATGTCACGGACCTGTCGAACTTCATCGGCGCCGTGATCGACGAGCGGGCCTTCGCCAAGAACAAGGCCGCGATCGACCGCGCGAAGGCGGACCCGAGCTGCACGATCGTCGCGGGCGGGACCTATGACGACTCGGTCGGCTACTTCGTCCGCCCGACGGTCGTGGAGTGCTCGGACCCGGCCAACGAGGTCTTCACGACCGAGTACTTCGGCCCCTTCCTCGCGGTCCACGTCTACGAGGACGACCAGTACGACGCGATGCTGGAGCAGATGGAATCGGTGTCGGCGTACGCCCTGACCGGCGCGGTCATCGCGAACGACCGTGCGGCGGCGGCCCACACGATGGAGAAGCTGCGGTACGCGGCGGGCAACTTCTACATCAACGACAAGTCCACCGGTGCGGTGGTCGGCCAGCAGCCCTTCGGTGGCGGCCGCGCGTCCGGCACGAACGACAAGGCGGGCGCCCCGCAGAACCTGATGCGCTGGACGCTGACCCGCGCGATCAAGGAGACGCTGGTCCCGCCGACGGACTACTCCTACCCGCACATGGGCTGACGTCCCTCGCGTGAACCCCTTCGCGTGAACCCCTGAACCCCGCCCCCGGCCCGGCCCCCACGCCGGGCCGGGGGCGGTCCACGTCGCAGCGGTCTACGCTGCTTGAAGGGGCACCGGAAGGAGGGCGTGATGCCAGGTTCAACGACGTTGAAGGCCGGGCACGGGGTCGATCCGGTCGAGCACACCGATGCCGTGCGGCTGGCCTCCGTACTGAGCGAACTGAACGCCCTGCTGACCGTGGAAGGGCCGAACCGGCTCAGCGACGCGCAGGTCAGCGCCCTGTGCGGGGGACAGGCGCATCATCGGCAGGAGTTCGGCGAGTTCATAGCCCGGCTCGCCCTGGACCTCGGCCGGAAGGTTGCGTCGTAGGCGCCTCAGTCCTCGGTCTCCGCCTTGGTCGCCGCCTCGGCGATGTGCTTGATCGCCGACAGCCGGGCGTCCCACTCGGATGCCACACGGTCCATCCACCGCGCCGTGACACCCAGCCGCGCAGGCAGCACCGTGTAGCGCGCCTCACGGCCCTCCCGGTGTCCGGCCACCAGGCCGGCCCGGGCGAGGACCGCGAGATGCTTGACGACGGCCTGCCGGCTGACCGGCAGCTCCGTCGCCAGGACCGTGGCGGTAGCCTCGCCGTGCGTGGCGAGGGCGTCGAGTATCCGGCGGCGGGTCGGGTCGGCCAGGGCCGACAGGACCTCCGTCACGGCGTCCTGGCTCGATTCCGTCGTCATGCGGCGAGCTGCTCCGCGTACTTCTGGAGGTTGCCGACCACCTCGGTCCAGCCTGTCGAGTGGCTGTCGTATCCGGCGGTCGCGGCCTTGTCCTCGGGGATGGAGAGGGCGGCGAAGCCGGTCTCCACCACGCGCAGACGGGTGCCGTCGCCGTCCGGGGTGAGGGTGAACTCCACCAGCGTGGAGTTGCCCTCGACGGCCTGCTCCCCCGGGAAGGCGCTCGCCCAGCGGTACGAGAAGTGGTGCGGCGGGTCGACCTTCACGATCGTGGTCGGGAACTGGCCGTACTCGCCGTGGTCGAGCTGCATGGTCCCGCCGGGGCGCAGGTCGACCGGGGTCGGCCTGCCCTGGCCGAACCACGAGCCGACATGCTCGGGCTCGGTGAGTACCGCCCACACGCGCTCCACCGGTGCGGCGATGGTGATCTCTCGTTCGATGCGGTCCCTGCTCATGATCCCTGCCTCCTGTTCGGCTGTGACGTGCTACTCGATGGTTGCACGTCTGGGATTGCAGTGCAACCCATCGGTTGCGCTTATGGCCTGAGAGGATGCCGGGCATGAGTCGGACGCTGCGCACCGCCCACACCTTCGAACTCGGCCCCGCCGAACTGCTGGAGATCCGCGCCCTGTTGACGGACGCCTTTGCCGGCACCTTCGGCGACGAGGACTGGGACCACAGCCTGGGCGGGATCCATGCGCTGGTGCACGAGGACGGGGAACTCGTCGCGCACGGCAGCGTGATCCAGCGCCGGGTGATCCATCGTGGCCGCTCACTGCGAATCGGCTACATCGAGGCCGTGGCCGTGCGCGCCGACCGGCGGCGGCGCGGGCTCGGCGGCCTGGTGGTGGAAACGCTGGAGCGGGTCATCGACGGGGCCTACGCATTGGGCGCTCTCTCCGCCTCCGACGACGGGGCCGGGCTGTACCGGGCGCGCGGCTGGCAGCTGTGGCCGGGCCGGATCGAGGCGCTCGGCCCGGGCGGAGCGGTGCGTCTCCCGGACGAGGAGGACTCCACCTATGTGCGGCCCGCCGCCGCCCGTCCGCTGCCCGACCCGTCCGCCGCGCTGCTCTTCGACTGGCGCGACGGCGACGTCCTCTAGCGTCCGTCCGGGTTTCGACACGGCCGGTGAAGTCTCGGCGTAAGGGCCCTGATCCGCGAGCCGAGAGCCCCCTCCGGGTGATCGCCGTCTCAGATAGTAGGAAGTCCGACTAATTGTGGAGACAGAAGCGCGTAGCTGTCCTAGCTTTGTAGAAGCCGAACGTCTCGCTCGATCCAGCGAATGGCGGTCGTGAGCACGTGCCCTTGAGCAGGCAACCCCTGCGGCACAGCTCCCCGCCCCTTCCGGCGCCTCGAATCAGAGTGATTCCAAGGAGTCGATCATCATGCACGCTGAGACCGCACGTCGCGTCCGCCGTTCCTCCCGTACGGGGGAGTCCGACCGCAAGAATGCCGCCGCCGCCCTGCAGCGAGCCCTCGACCGCAGGGACAACGGCGGTTCCACCGGCCACTAGGTCCTGCCCACTGCAGGGCCTCAGCTCGACGAACGCCTGACCTCGAAGTAGTCGATGCGCTTCCCCGCTCTCGGCGAGCGCGGAGACCTTCAGGGCCGGCGCCGTACCGGCCTCCGCCTCCACCCCCGATCGGCACAGGCTTGCCGACCTCGCCGCCCTTGATGGCGTCCGTTCGCTCGTAGTCGGATGAACGAAATCCAAACCGGAGTTGGTTGATCCGTGGAGCTCGGGTCGTCCAGATGGTGGACGTCGCATGTCATTGGATGGGACGCGGAGTAGGGTGCCCGACATGTCTCGCAGCATCAATCTCGCAGTGATCCCCGGTGACGGCATCGGCCAGGAGGTCGTGGCCCAGGGCCTGAAGGTCCTCAGAGCCGTCCTCCCACAGGATGTGAAGCTGGAGACCAAGGAGTACGACCTCGGCGCCCGGCGCTGGCACCGCACCGGAGAGACCCTCCCCGACGCGGAGCTCGACTCTCTCAAGAACCACGACGCCATCCTGCTCGGCGCGATCGGCGACCCGTCCGTGCCGTCCGGTGTGCTGGAACGCGGGCTGCTGCTCAAGCTCCGCTTCGCCTTCGACCACTACGTCAACCTGCGTCCGTCGAAGCTGTTCCCCAACACCGCGACCCCGCTGGCCGGCCGTCCCGACATCGACTTCGTCGTCGTCCGCGAGGGCACCGAGGGCCCGTACACCGGCAACGGCGGTTCGCTCCGAACCGGTACCGAGCACGAAGTCGCCACCGAGGTCAGCCTGAACACGGCGTTCGGTGTCGAGCGCGTCGTCCGTGACGCGTACGAGCGGGCGAACGCCCGCCCCCGCAAGAAGCTGACGCTGGTCCACAAGAACAACGTCCTCGTGTACGCCGGCCACATGTGGAAGAACATCTTCGACAAGGTCGGCACGGAATACCCCGAGGTCACCACCGACTATCTGCACGTCGACGCGGCGACGATCTTCTTCGTCACCCAGCCGGAGCGCTTCGACGTCATCGTCACCGACAACCTCTTCGGTGACATCCTCACCGACCTCGCCGCTGCCGTGACCGGCGGTATCGGCCTGGCCGCGTCCGGCAACATCAACCCGACGGGAGCCTTCCCGTCGATGTTCGAGCCCGTCCACGGCTCGGCGCCCGACATCGCGGGCACCGGCAAGGCCGACCCGACGGCCACGATCCTGTCCGTCGCCCTCCTGCTGCGCCACCTCGGCTTCGAGGCCGAGGCCGTGCGTATCGAGGAGGCCGTCTCCGCGGACCTTGCGGGCCGCGACGGCAGCACGGTCCGTACGACGGACGAGATCGGCGACGCGCTCGCGGTACGAGTAGCGAGCTGACCCGACGCCTCCACCAAGCCGCCGGGTCGCAACCGCACCCGGCGGCTTCTCCTGTGCGGCCTCCGGGTGCCACCATTCATCTCTGGATCGCATTCACCCCGTTTCGTGCACGGTGCCCCGCGGGCGATAATCGAACGCGGGCCGCGACATGCGGGAAAGCTCGGACGTCCTAGCAGTCGCAGCGGCGTGAGCGCGGTCCGTCACAAACAACCGGTGAAGGACACTGCACTCATGACGACGCCCACGATCGAGCTCAAGCCCTCCTCGCACCCGCTGTCCGACGCGGAGCGCGAGGCGATCCTGGTCAACCCCGGATTCGGCCGCCACTTCACCGACCACATGGTGACGATCAAGTGGACGGAGGGGCGTGGCTGGCACGACGCGGAGCTCGTCCCGTACGCGCCGCTGTCGATCGATCCGGCCAATATGACGCTGCACTACGCGCAGGAGATCTTCGAGGGCCTCAAGGCCTACCGCCGCCCCGACGGCTCCGTCGTGACCTTCCGCCCGGAGGCCAACGCCGAGCGCTTCCAGAGGTCGGCCCGCCGCCTGGCGATGCCGGAGCTGCCGGTCGAGACCTTCATCGCGGCCTGTGACGCACTGGTCCAGCAGGACAGCGCCTGGGTGCCCGCACACGGCGGCGAGGAGTCGCTGTACCTGCGCCCGTTCATGATCGCCACCGAGGTCGGCCTGGGCGTGCGCCCGGCCAACGAGTACCTCTTCATCGTGATCGCCTCACCCGCCGGCGCGTACTTCCCCGGCGGCGTCAAGCCGGTCTCCATCTGGCTGTCCGAGGACCGTGTGCGCGCCGTCCCCGGCGGCATGGGCGACGCCAAGACCGGCGGCAACTACGCCGCGTCCCTGCTCGCCCAGGCCGAGGCCGCCGCGAAGGGCTGCGACCAGGTCGCCTACCTCGACGCCGTGGAGCACAAGTGGGTCGAGGAACTGGGAGGCATGAACCTGTACTTCGTGTACGGGAACCGCATCGTGACCCCCGAGCTCACCGGCTCGCTGCTCGCCGGCATCACCCGTGACTCGCTCCTCAATCTCGCCAAGGACCTCGGCTACGAGTCGGAGGAGAGCCGCGTCTCCATCGACCAGTGGAAGGCCGACACCGAGAACGGCACGCTCACCGAGGTCTTCGCCTGCGGCACGGCCGCGGTCATCACCCCGGTCGGCCTGGTCAAGTCCGCGGGCGGCGAGTGGAAGCAGTCCGGCGGGCAGCCGGGCGAGGTCACGCTGAAGCTGCGCAAGGCGCTGCTGGACATCCAGACGGGCAAGGCCGAGGACGTCCACGGCTGGACCCACCAGCTGGGCTGACGCCGGCCGCTGTATGTACGAAGGCCCGCCACCGGTGTGAACCGGGGCGGGCCTTCGACGTCCGTGCCGTCCCCGGCGCCCCTCGTCAGGCGGACGCCTCCACCGTGGTGGGTTCCGGCACTCCGGCCGTGGCGGTGGCCGGAGCCCTCAGGGTCAGCAGCAGGTAGGTCAGGCCGCCGACCATGCCCGAAAGGATGAAGCCGCAGTCCACCCCGCCGGTCAGGGCGAGCAGCGGGTCTTCGTGGACGGTCGTGGAGGCCGCGGCCAGGCCGGCCGCCGCGCCCAGGGCCCAGGACGCCGTGGCGCTGATGTTCCAGCCCGCGCGGTACCAGTAGATGCCGCCCCGGACGCGACTGTTTGAGTGACGCTCAATATGACTCGGTGGGGAGTGATACATCAATGCTTCCCTGAAGCGAAACTCATGGTTAGAGTGTCGTTCAAACAGGAGGTGTGGTGACGTGCGACTGACCCCGACCGAGCGGGACCGGCTGCTGATCTTCGGCGCCGCCGAACTGGCCCGGGCCCGCCGGGCACGCGGCCTGAGGCTCAACGTCCCCGAGGCCACCGCGATCGTCGCGGACACCGTCTGCGAGGCCGCGCGCGACGGACGCAGGCTCGCCGAGGCGATCGAGGCCGCGCGCGGCGTGCTGGGCCCCGACGACGTCCTCCCCGGTGTGGCGGACGTGGTCACCGAGGTCCATGTGGAGGCCGTCTTCGACGACGGCTCACGGCTCGCCGTGGTCTCCAGCCCGATTGGCGGCGGCGGTCTGGGAGCCGGCGCACCCGGTGCGGTCCTGCCCGGCCCCGCCGGCGCCGAGCCCGAGCCCGCCCTGCGGCTCCCCGTGCGCAACACCGCGGCCGTCCCCGTCAGCGTCACCTCGCACTTCCACTTCTTCGAGGCGAACCCCCGGCTCGACTTCGACCGGGCCGCGGCCTACGGCATGCGCCTGAGCGTTCCCGCCGGATCCTCGGTCCGCTTCGACCCGGGCGCCGAGGCCGAGGTCGGCCTGCTGCCCATCGGCGGCGACCGGATCGCGATCGGCTTCGCCGGACTGGTCGACGGCCCGCTGGACGCGCCGGGCGCGAAGGAAGAGGCCCTGCGGCGCGCGGCGGCCTGCGGCTACCGAGGAGCGGAGGGCGCCTGATGGACCCGCAGGAGTACGCATCCGTGCACGGCCCCCGCGCCGGGGACCGCGTCGTCCTGGGCGACAGCGGACTCGTCGTCCGCGTCGAGTCGGACGCCCAGAAGCCCGGCGACGAGTTCCTCGCCGGTTTCGGCAAGACCGCGCGCGACGGGCTGCACCTCAAGGCTGCGGCCGTACGCGAGACCTGCGACGTCGTGATCAGCAACGTTCTGGTCATCGACCCCGTGCAGGGCATCCGCAAGGTCTCCGTCGGCATCCGGGAGGGCCGTATCGCGGCCATCGGGCGGGCCGGGAACCCCGACACCCTCGACGGTGTCGACGTGGTCGTCGGCACGGGCACTTCGATCGTCCCGGGCGAGGGCATGATCGCCACCGCCGGCGCCGTCGACACGCATGTCCATCTGCTCTCGCCGCGGATCATGGAGGCCTCGCTCGCCTCAGGCGTCACCACCGTCATCGGCCAGGAGTTCGGGCCGGTCTGGGGTGTCGGCGTCAACTCGCCGTGGGCCCTGCGGCACGCCTTCAGCGCCTTCGACGCCTGGCCGGTCAACATCGGCTTCCTCGCCCGCGGTTCGTCCTCGAACGACGCGCCGCTCGTCGAGGCGCTCGCCGAGGGCGGCGCGTCCGGATTCAAGGTCCACGAGGACATGGGCGCGCACACCCGCGCCCTCGACACCGCCCTGCGGGTCGCCGAGGAGTACGACGTCCAGGTCGCCCTGCACAGCGACGGCCTGAACGAATGCCTGTCGGTCGAGGACACCCTCAACGTCCTCGACGGCCGTACGATCCACGCCTTCCACATCGAGGGCTGCGGCGGCGGCCACGTACCGAACGTGCTCAAGATGGCGGGCGTGCCGAACGTCATCGGCTCCTCCACCAACCCGACCCTGCCCTTCGGCCGGGACGCGGTCGCCGAGCACTACGGGATGATCGTTTCCGTACACGATCTCAAGACCGACCTGCCCGGCGACGCCGCCATGGCCCGTGACCGGATCCGGGCAGGGACGATGGGCGCGGAGGACGTACTGCACGACCTCGGCGCGATCGGCATCACCTCCTCGGACGCGCAGGGCATGGGGCGCGCAGGCGAGACCGTACGCCGCACCTTCGCGATGGCCGGGAAGATGAAGGCCGAGCTGGGACCGATGGAGGGCGACGGCGCGCACGACGACAACGCGCGCGTGCTGCGCTACATGGCCAAGCTGACGATCAACCCCGCCATCGCGCACGGGCTCGCACACGAGATCGGCTCCATCGACGTGGGCAAGCTCGCGGACATCGTGCTGTGGAAGCCGCAGTACTTCGGGGCGAAGCCGCAGCTCGTCCTGAAGTCGGGCTTCCCGGCGTACGGGGTGACGGGCGACCCGAACGCCGCCACCGACACCTGCGAACCACTCGTCCTCGGGCCGCAGTTCGGGTCCTACGGAGCGACCGCCGCGGACATCTCGGTCGCCTTCGTCGCCGCGGCCGCGATCGAACTTGGCTCCGACATGATGCCGACCCGCCGCCGCCGGGTCGCGGTGCGCGGCACCCGCGGTATCGGCCCGGCCGACCTGCGGCTCAACTCCCGCATCGGCGAGGTGGGAGTGGACGGCCGCACCGGCCTGGTCACACTCGACGGCGGCCCACTGCGCTCCGAACCCGCCGACTCGATCTCCCTCAACCGCCTCTACTTCCTGTAAGGGATTCCCGATGACCTTCCGTATGCCGCCCGAGTGGGCCCCGCACGAGCGCACCTGGATGGCCTGGCCCGGCCCGAACGTCACCTTCACCGGCGACGACCTCGCCGCTTCCCGCCGCGCCTGGGCGTCGGTCGCCCGGGCGGTGCGCCGCTTCGAACCGGTCACGATGGTCGTCGGGCCCGGCCAGGCGGCAGGGGCACGCGCGCTCCTCGGCCCGGACATCGACCTCGCCGAGTGCGAACTGGACGACGCGTGGATGCGCGACACCGGTCCGACCTTCGTCACCGACGGGAGGCAACTGGCCGCCGTGGACTGGGTGTTCAACGGCTGGGGCGCACAGAGCTGGGCCACCTGGGACCATGACGCGAAGATCGCCCGCCATGTCGCGGACCTCGCCGGCGTGCCCGTTCACAGCTCGCCTCTCGTCAACGAGGGCGGCGGCATCCACGTCGACGGCGAAGGCACCGTACTGCTCACGGAAACGGTGCAGCTGGGCCCGGAGCGCAACCCCGGCTGGACGAGGGACGAGGTCGAGGCCGAGATCCACGGGAAGCTCGGCACGACCAAGGCGATCTGGCTGCGGCGCGGCCTGACCGCCGACTACCCGCCGCACGGCTTCGGCACCCTCGGCCACGTCGACATCGTCGCCGCCTTCGCCGGTCCGGGCGTCATCGTCGCCCACACTCAGCCCGACCCGGCCCACCCCGACCACGAACTCTGCAAGGAGAACGTGGACATGCTCAAGCTCCAGACGGACGCGCGCGGCCGCCGCATCGAGATCGTCGAGATTCCCGCGCCGACCCTCACGCGGGCCGAGGACGGCCGCTGGGCCGACTACTCCTACGTCAACCACTACGTCTGCAACGACGGCGTGGTGCTGTGCGCCTTCGACGACCCGCGCGACGAGACGGCGGCGGGCATCTTCCGCAGGCTGTACCCGGACCGCTCGGTCACGCTGGTCGACGCCCGGACGATCTTCGCCGGGGGCGGCGGCATCCACTGCATCACGCAACAGCAGCCAAGGGTCTCATCGTCCGCCCCGCCCGTCGGTTCGTGATCAGGTAGAAAATACGGGTGAACGTGCCCCTGACCGCGGTTGCCGCCGTATGACCCCCGCTCCGCGCCGCCGCAACATCGCGCCGCCCCGAGAGTCCGTGCTCGAAGCCGCCATGGCCACCATCGCCGAGCGCGGGCTCGACGGGCTGACGATGGCCGGACTCGGGCGGGAGGTGGGAATGAGCAGTGGGCATCTGCTCTACTACTTCCGCACCAAGGACGAGCTGCTGCTCCAGACACTGGAGTGGAGCGAGGGCCGCCTCGGGGCCGAGCGCAGTTCGCTGCTCTCCCGGCAGGGCCCGGTGCGCGAGCGGCTCGACGCGTATGTCGATCTGTATGTGCCCGACGGGCCGCGCGACCCCCACTGGACGCTCTGGCTCGAAGTCTGGAACCGCTCGCAGAGCGCCGACCCCGATGCCCGGGCCCGCCAGGCGGCCATCGAGGGGGCCTGGCACCGGGATCTGGTCGCGCTGCTCGCCGAGGGGATCTCGCGCGGCGAGTTCCGTGCGGTCGACCCCGACCGCTACGCCGCCCGGCTGCGGGCCCTCCTCGACGGTTTCAGCGTCCATGTCGCCGTCGGCATACCGGGCACCGGGCGGCCCCAGGTGCTGGCTCATGTGAGGGAGTTCCTCGACGGCTCGCTCTGAGCGCGGGCGCCCTGGTGCCCGCATAGTGAGACCACCGTCCACGCCCGCCCCGGCTGTGGCAGACTGCCACCGTGCTCTCATTCGCCATGATTATCGGCAAGAGCGCGCCGGTCCGCAGTGACCGCTGACCCGTGGACAGTAACCCCCCGCGGCAGCGGCACCGTGCCCCAGACCCGCGCGCAGACCTCTCGCACCCGCGAGAGGTTTTTTCGTTTTACGGCCCCACCCCGGCCAAGGAGCGAACCGCGCGAAGATGGGGGCAAGTGGAGCCAGAACTTCCGGAGCCACGAATCCGACAGGAGTCAATCAGCCATGACCACGGAGACCGACGACAGCTTCCATGTCTTCGACACGACGCTCCGCGACGGAGCCCAGCGCGAGGGGATCAACCTCACCGTCGCGGACAAGCTGACCATCGCCCGGCACCTGGACGAATTCGGCGTGGGCTTCATCGAGGGCGGCTGGCCCGGCGCCAACCCCCGGGACACGGAGTTCTTCTCCCGCGCCCAGCAGGAGATCACCTTCAAGCACGCCCAGCTCGTCGCCTTCGGCGCCACCCGCCGCCCGGGCGCCAGGGCCGCTGAGGACCCGCAGGTCAGGGCGCTCCTGGAGTCGGGCGCCCCGGTGATCACGCTGGTCGCCAAATCGCACGACCGGCATGTCGAGCTGGCCCTGCGCACGACCCTCGAGGAGAACCTGGAGATGGTCCGCGACACCGTCGCCCACCTGCGCGAACAGGGCCGCCGCGTGTTCGTGGACTGTGAGCACTTCTTCGACGGCTACCGCGCCAATCCGGAGTACGCCAAGTCCGTGGTGCGCGCCGCGGCCGACGCGGGCGCCGATGTCGTCGTGCTGTGCGACACCAACGGGGGCATGCTCCCGGCCCAGATCCAGGCCGTCGTGTCCACCGTCCTCGCCGACACCGGCGCGCGCCTGGGCATCCACGCCCAGGACGACACCGGATGCGCCGTCGCCAACACCCTCGCCGCCGTCGATGCCGGCGCGACGCACGTCCAGTGCACCGCCAACGGCTACGGCGAGCGCGTCGGCAACGCCAATCTCTTCCCGGTCGTCGCCGCCCTGGAGCTCAAGTACGCGAAGAAGGTGCTGCCCGAGGGCGCGCTGGCCGAGATGACCCGTATCTCGCACGCCATCGCCGAGGTCGTCAACCTCACGCCGTCGACCCACCAGCCCTACGTCGGGGTGTCGGCCTTCGCCCACAAGGCCGGACTGCACGCCTCCGCCATCAAGGTCGACCCCGATCTGTACCAGCACATCGACCCCGAGCTGGTCGGCAACACCATGCGGATGCTCGTCTCCGACATGGCGGGCCGTGCCTCCATCGAGCTCAAGGGCAAAGAGCTCGGCATCGACCTCGGTGGCGACCGCGAGCTGGTCGGCCGGGTCGTCGAGCGGGTCAAGGAGCGCGAGCTCAAGGGCTACACCTACGAGGCCGCGGACGCCTCCTTCGAGCTGCTGCTGCGCGAGGAGGCGGAGGGCCGGGCGCGCCGTTACTTCCGTACGGAGTCCTGGCGGGCCATCGTCGAGGACCGGCCCGACGGCACCCACGCCAACGAGGCCACGGTGAAGCTGTGGGCCAAGGGCGAGCGTATCGTCGCCACCGCCGAGGGCAACGGCCCGGTCAACGCCCTCGACCGGGCGATGAAAGGCGGCCTGGAGAAGATCTACCCGCAGCTCGCCAAGCTGGAGCTGATCGACTACAAGGTCCGTATCCTCGAAGGCCGCCACGGCACCGAGTCCACCACCCGCGTTCTGATCACCACGGGCGACGGAGGGGGCGAGTGGGCCACGGTCGGCGTCGCCGACAATGTCATCGCCGCCTCCTGGCAGGCACTGGAGGACGCGTACACCTACGGCCTGCTGCGCGCCGGGGTCGAGCCCGCCGAGTAGCGGCCGGACGGGTCAGGGCTGGAGCCGCCACTTCTGGTTGGCGGCTCCCGTGCACGACCAGATCTGGGACCGGGCGCCGTTCGCCGTCGAATGGTCACTCACGTCCAGGCACTTGTCGGCCGGGGCGTTGACCAGGTCGCCGGTGGACGCCTGCCACCGCCACTGCTGCGCGCCCGAGCCGTTGCACCCGTACAGCTGGACCTTCGCGCCGTCCGCTGTCGATCCCGCGGTCACGTCAAGGCACTTGCCGAGCGCCTGGACGGTGCCGTCGGAGCGGACCGTCCAGCGCTGGGCGGCCGAGCCGTTGCAGTCCCACAGCTGTACGGCCGTACCGTCCGCGCTGGAGCCGCCCGCCACGTCGAGGCACTTTCCGGCCAGTCCGACGAGGCTGCCCGTCGTGTCCGTACCGCCGCCCTGCGTGCCCGACCAGGTGAAGGTCGCGGATGTCCTGCCGGGCAGCGAGTACGTGGCGTGCTGCCCGCCCCAGTTGACGGTGAGGGACTGCGCCGACGAGGAGTCGTTGTACGCGATCAGCGCCTTCGAACCGTCCGGGTTGCGCCAGGCCACGTTCGGCACGGCCGAGCTCGCCGAGGAGGCGATCCGCTGGGCGCCGGGCCGGACGAACTTCGTGAGGTGGCCCATGGTGTAGTACTCGATCATGTAGTCGACCTGGCCATGCCTGCTGTCCCCGTTGTGGACGGTGATCAGCCCGTCGCAGACGCCGCAGCCGCCGTTGTGCGGACCCCGGTTCTGGTCGACGGCCAGGGACCATTTGGTCACCGACTTCGCCCAGTTACGGGTGTAGTCGACGATGTTCAGCATGTCCTCGCGCTGCTGGTTGCCGATCCAGGTGCCGCCCGAGTGCTCGGTCTGGAAGGCGTCCAGCTGCGGGTACTGGTTGTGCACCTCGGTCTGCCGGGACACGTTGCCGCCGTAGCCGTGCCAGGCGATCCCGCCGAAGTTCGGATGGCTGCGCACCGCCGCGTCATTCACCGTGGCCGCGGCGTACGCGTCGTAGGTGTCCCAGTTCCAGTCGTGCGCGAGCACCTTGGTGGGCAGGCCCGCCGAGCGGAGCCTGGGCAGCAGTTCGCTCTTGGTGAAGTAGGCCAGACCCGAGGCGTTCCAGCTCATCGACGGATAGCCGTCGCAGCAGGTCGGCTCGTTCTGAGCGGTGACGTAGTCGACCGGGATGCCCTGGTCGCGGTAGGCCTGGAGATACTTCACGAAGTAGTCGGCGTAGGTGCCGTAGAACTCCGACTTCAGCCAGCCGCCGTTGAGTTGTCCGCTGTCCTTCATCCACGCGGGCGCGGTCCACGGCGATGCCACGGTCGTCAGCGCCGGGTTGAGCCGCTTGGCCTGCCCGGTCAGCGGAAGGACGTCGGCGAGATCGTGCGCCACGGAGAACTTCGACAGCGAGGGATCACTCTGGCCCGCGGGGATGTCGTCGTAGGTGTAGCCGAAGCGGGCCAGGTCGGAGCCGCCCATCGGATTGCGGACGAAGGAGAGCCCGATTCCCTCGGTGGGGGAGAAGAGCTTCTTCATTGTCTCGTCGCGGGTCGCCTGCGACAGTGCACCGCTGCTCTTCATCAGCCAGGCCGCGGTGTCTGTGAAGGAGGCTCCGCCGCCGGTGAAGGTCTGGAAGCGGGTGTTCTCGTCGACGGTGATGTTGGTGCCCGAACCGCCGCTGCCCGCCTGGAAGGTGAGGGGCGTCTGTTGCTGGAGCCCGCGTGTGACGTGCCTGCCGCCGGCGTCGTCGGTGGTGGTGAGCCAGATGTTCACCTGCTCGCCCGCGGCCTGCGCCGAGCCGGTCGTCAGACCGGTCAGTCCCGCGGCGGCCAGGGCGGATGCGAGCAGGATCCTGATCGTTCTCGTACGTCGCGCCATGGGCTGGGCCCTCTCCGGCAGTGGTGTGGGGGACGTGCGTGAGTGAACTGCCGTTGGGTACCGACGTCAAGGCTTTGTGTATTCAGGACCTGAACGCATAACGGCCAAGATCCGCGTGGGAGTTGAGATCTGACCAATCTCGGCGTGAAGTATTGACGGCATTCTTCCCCCGGGGTTAACTCACCGCCCAGACCCCGGGACCGGTTCCGGGACCGGTTCCAGCACCGCCCACCACCTCGACGCGGAGGCCCCGATGCGAGTCACGATCGCCGACGTCGCACGGGAGGCCGGGGTCAGCAAGACCACTGTGTCCCGTGTCCTGAACACCAAGGGCGAAGTGG
Organism: Streptomyces sp. SLBN-118; assembly: GCF_006715635.1. Taxonomy (NCBI): domain Bacteria; kingdom Bacillati; phylum Actinomycetota; class Actinomycetes; order Kitasatosporales; family Streptomycetaceae; genus Streptomyces; species Streptomyces sp. SLBN-118. The sequence continues at coordinate 2,272,583 of NZ_VFNP01000001.1, read as the reverse complement.
ACTCCGGCACGGCCGCCCGTGTTCGTGAAGTGATCGCAAGCCTCGGGTATGTACCCAGCAGCGGCGCCGTCGGCCTGGCCCGCGGCGCCAGCCGTACGGTCGGGATGCTCACGCCCCCGCTCACCTGGCCCTGGATGGGCGAGGTTCTCCAGGGAGTCGTCGACACCGTCGAGGCCGCCGGCTACGGACTGCTGCTCTTCACCTGCAACCGCGGCGCCGAGTCCGTCGAGCGCTTCACCAGCCAGGTCTCGGCCCGCGCCTTCGACGGACTCCTCGTGATCGAACCGGAGAACACCCTCGGCACGATCACCGCGAAGCACCGAAAGGGCCTCCCGGTCGTCCTCATCGACGACCGCGGCCACCACCCCGAATTCCCCTCCGTCGCGACCACCAACCTGGAGGGCGGAGCCTCGGCTGCCCGGCATCTGCTGGCCTCGGGCCGCACCCGCCCGCTGATCGTCACCGGCCGCCGCCACTTCGGCTGCGTACGCGACCGGCTCGACGGCTTCCGCGGCGTCCTGCCGACCCCTCTGATCGCCGAGGGCGACTTCACCGAGCTCTCCGGACAGCTCGCGGTCGAACGGCACCTCGCCGACGGCACCCCTTTCGACTCCGTCTTCGCGCACAACGACCTCAGCGCGGTCGGCGTGCTGCGGGCCCTGCGTGCCGCCGGCCGGAGCGTGCCCGACGACATCGCCGTCGTCGGCTTCGACGACCTGCCCGTCGCGCAGCAGACCGAACCGCCCCTGACGACCGTGCGCCAGCCCATGCGGGAGATGGGCGAAACGGCGGCGCGGATGCTGCTCGCCCATCTCGGCGGTACCCCGGCCTCGGAGGAACCGGTCGTCCTCCCGACGGAATTGGTCGTCCGCCGATCCGCGCCCTGACCAGTCGCCGCGCCCTGACCAGTCGCTGTCCTTGCCCGTCACGCGCCCTTGCCCGTCACGCGCCCTTGGCCGTCACGCGCCCTTGCCTGTCACCACGCCCTGCCCTGTCACCGCGTCATGACCCACGAAGGAGCCGCAATGCCACCTCGCACCCGCACGCGCTTTCGAAGCAGAGCAGGAAGGGGAACCGCGGTGCTCGCCGCGACCGCCGTGCTCACCGGTCTCCTGGCCGCCGCTGTCCCCAGCGCCGCAGTCGACGACCCCGCCCCTGTCGCCGTCGACCGCTTCGAGGGCGAGGTCCCCTTCGCGAATCCGCCCGCCGAGGGCATCTTCACCTGGGGCAGCGACGCCGACGACCAGCCCAGGCTGGAGTTCAAGGAGCGCGCGGACGCCCCTGAAGGCGCCAAGGTCCTCGAAGGCAGTTATGACATCAGCGCCTGGGGCGGCCTCACCCACGACTTCGCCTTCGACAAGCCCGCCCACGACTGGACGGCGCACCAGGGCATCCGCTTCTGGTGGTACGGCCAGAACACCGCACCCCTGCCGCCCGGTTCCGGCAAGCGCATCAACTTCGAGCTCAAGGACGGCGGTGCCAACGGCGAGGCCTCCGAGCTGTGGACCACATCGTTCACCGACGACTGGGAGGGCTGGCATCTCGTCGAGATCCCCTTCGCCGACTTCGTCTACCGCGCCGACTACCAGCCTGTCGGTGGCATCGACCAGGTCCTCGGCCTCAACGAGATCTGGGGATACGCGCTGACACTCCCCACCGGCGCGCCCGGCAGGTTCGCGATGGACGGCGTCGAGCTGTACGGCAAGGCCGACCCGGCGCTGAAGGCGAAGGTCGTCACCGACGCCGCCGTGTACCCGGTCGACGAGGGCGGCACCGCCCAGGTGAAGATCTCCGTGGCGACCACAGGATCCGGCCCGATCGACGAGCCCGTGACCGTCGCGTACACGACCGAGGGCGGCACCGCCGAAGCGGGCACGGACTACGCCCCGGTCTCCGGCACCGTCACCTTCCCGGCGGGATCGGTCTCCGGTACGTCCCGGACCGTCGCCGTCGCCACCAAGAAGGACACCGCGGCCGAGTCCGCCGAGACGATCCCGATCAAACTCACCGTCACCGGCGCCAAGCCCCCGGCCGAGACTCCGCAGGTCGTCGTCGACGCTCACGGACTCCCGTATCTCGACGCCCGGCTCCCCGTGAAGAAGCGCGTCGCCGACCTCCTCTCCCGGATGACGCTCGCGGAGAAGGCCGGCCAGATGACCCAGGCCGAGCGCAACGCCCTCAAGTCGCAGGGTGACATCGCACGTTACGACCTCGGTTCACTGCTCTCCGGCGGCGGTTCGGTGCCCACGCCCAACGCCCCCGAGGCCTGGGCCAGGATGGTGGACGCCTACCAACTGCGCGCCCAGGCAACGCGGTTCCAGATCCCGCTGATCTACGGTGTGGACGCCGTCCACGGCCACAACAATGTCATCGGGTCGACGATCATGCCGCACAACATCGGCATCGGGGCCACCCGTGACCCGGCCGTCGCCGAGAAGGCCGGAGCGGTGACGGCGAAGGAAGTACGCGCCACCGGCGTTCCGTGGGACTTCGCACCCTGCCTCTGCGTCACCCGCGACGAGCGCTGGGGTCGCTCGTACGAGTCCTTCGGCGAGGACCCGGCGCTGGTCACCGCCATGGAGACCGTCATCAGAGGCATGCAGGGACCGCCCTCGGGCAAGGACCTCGCTCGCAACGACAAGGTGCTGGCCACCGCGAAGCACTTCGCCGGCGACGGCGGCACGGAGTACGGCTCGTCCACCACCGGCTCGTACACGATCGACCAGGGCATCACCAAGGTCACCCGTCAGGAGCTGGAAGCGGTACACCTCGCGCCTTTCGCCGAAGCGGTGAAGCGCGGCACCGGCTCGGTCATGCCCTCGTACTCCTCGCTCGACATCGTCGGCGACGACAAGGGCCCGGTGAAGATGCACGCCAGTGCGGAGATGATCAACGGCGTGCTCAAGGACCGCATGGGCTTCAAGGGATTCGTCATCAGCGACTGGCAGGCGATCGACCAGATTCCGGGCGACTACGCGAGCGATGTGCGGACGTCCGTCAACGCCGGACTCGACATGATCATGGTCCCGACGGCATACCCCGACTTCCACCGGACGCTGCAGGAGGAGGTGAACACGGGCCGCATCAGCCGGGCCCGGATCGACGACGCGGTCTCCCGGATCCTGACGCAGAAGTTCACGCTCGGCCTCTTCGAGAAGCCGTACGCGGACACGGCCAACATCGGCACCGTCGGCTCGGCCGCACACCGTGCGGTCGCACGCGAGGCCGCCGCCAAGTCCCAGGTCCTGCTGAAGAACGACGGCGCGGTCCTGCCGCTGAAGCCGTCGCAGAAGGTGTACGTCGCCGGGTCCAATGCCGACGACCTCGGCAACCAGGCCGGCGGCTGGACCGTCACCTGGCAGGGCTCCTCCGGAAAGATCACCACCGGCACGACGATTCTGGAGGCCATGAAGAAGGCCGCGCCGGACACGGCCCCCACCTACTCCAAGGACGCCTCCGCGCCGATGGACGGCCATGACGTCGGAGTGGTCGTCGTCGGCGAAACCCCGTACGCCGAGGGCATCGGCGACGTCGGCAACGGCCACGACCTGGAGCTCGGCGCGGCGGACAAGGCGGCAGTCGACAAGGTCTGCGGGGCCATGAAGTGCGCGGTCCTGATCGTCTCGGGCCGCCCCCAGCTGATCGGGGACCGCCTCGGCGACATCGACGCGCTCGTCGCCTCCTGGCTCCCCGGCACGGAGGGCGACGGAGTCGCCGATGTCCTCTACGGCAAGCGGCCCTTCACCGGGCAGCTCCCGGTCACCTGGCCCAAGTCGGCGAACCAGCTGCCGATCAACGTCGGCGACGCGGCGTACGACCCGCAGTATCCCTACGGGTGGGGTCTGACCACGCTGCAAAAGCCCCCGCGGGGCGGGGAACTCACCCTCAAGGCGATCGCCCTCGCGGCCAGGGTCCTTCAGGCGGCGGGACGTGGGGACTCCCCGGAGGCTCGTGCGCTTGTCTCCCAGGCGCGGCTGATCGTCCAGCAGAAGACCGGCCGGCATGTGACGGCGGCGGTGTCGAAGCCGTTCGCGGAGGCGGATCACCTTGCGCTGGGGGGTGACGTGACGGGAGCGGTGGCCGCCCTGACGGTGGCGTTCAGGCGGGGGTAGTCCCCAGCCCCGGGGGCTCTGCCCCCGGACCCCCGCTCCTCAAACTCCCCCAGACTTCGTCCGGGGGGACCCCCACGGGGCCAAATGTGCGGCCGAGCCGCACATTTCAGCCCGTCCGGCGATTGAGGACATGCGGCCGAAGGTCGCATACGGGGTCCAGGGGGCGTAGCCCCTCGGTACGGGATGGGGGCACCCCCCCACGGCCGCCAGGCCGTAGGGGGTCGGGGTCGGGAACATGCCTGCCGCAGGCGACCACGTTCGGGTTCCGTAAGGCCCGAGCTGTCCGCATTCACCCCTATTCGGGTAGCGTCGAAGTATGAAGACCCGGCTGCTCACCGCCCTGTCCGGCCTGCTGCTCGCCTTCCCCGCGACCGCCCTCCTCGCGACGCCGGAAGCGCACGCGGCCACCGGCCCCGAGACAGTGGCGGCAGCGCTGAAGAAGAGCCCGGTCTACGTCGATCCCCGCGCCTCCGGCCAGCTCTCGAAGGCCGACGCCGACGCCCTCGCCAAGAAGATCAAGGACGCCGACAAGCCCCTCTTCGTGGCCGTCCTCCCCAATGCCGCGGAGTTCCCGCCGGGCTCGGTCCTGCGCAACCTCCGTACCGAGACCGGCATCACCGGCCTGTACGCCGTCCGTCTCGGCAACGGTTTCAACGCGGGAGCGGACCGCAGTGTCATGTCCGGCCAGGCCGTGCGGAACCTGGTCACCGCGGTCAGGACGCCCCCTGGCACCGACGCCGAAACCCAGCTGAACAACTTCGTCGACCAGGCCCTTCCCCAGCTGCGCGGCAGCGCTCCCGCCTCGTGGGGTGCAGGCCCCGACGACGGGACGGACTACGGAACCCTGGTCGTGCTCGGCGCGGTCCTGGCCGCAGGCGGTGCGGGCGCGTACACGATCGTCCGCCGCAACCGCCAGCGGAAGGCCGCGGAGGAGCGGGCCGCTCTCGACAAGCTGCGCGTCGTCGTCGACGAGGACATCACCGCCTTCGGCGAGGAACTCGACCGGCTCGACTTCCACCCCTCCGAAAAGGGCGCGGACGATGCCATGCGCGCCGACTACGAGCGCGCACTCGACTCGTACGACAAGGCGAAGTCCCTGATGGGTTCGGCCCAACACCCCAGTGACGTACGCCCCGTCACCCAGGCTCTTGAGGACGGCCGGTTCTCGCTCGCGGTCCTGGACGCCCGCCGCACGGGCGAGGCCATTCCCGAGCGCCGCGCCCCCTGCTTCTTCGACCCGCGCCACGGTCCCTCCACGACGGACATGATGTGGATTCCGGCGGGCGGCATGCCCCGCGAGGTCCCGGTCTGCGCCGCCGACGCGGCCCGCCTGGAGGACGGCGAGGACCCGCAGGCACGCATGGTCGAAACCGCGTCCGGCCACCGCCCGTACTGGGACGCGGGCCCCGCGTACGGCCCATGGGCGGGCGGCTACTTCGGCGGCGGCCTCCTGCCCGGCCTGCTCGTCGGCACGCTGCTGGGCAGCGCGCTGTCCACCCCGGCGTACGCGGCGGAGTACGGCGGTGGCGACTTCGGCGGTGGTGACTACTCCGGCGCCGACTTCAACTCCTCCGACTTCGGCGGAGGCGACTGGGGAGGCGGCGGAGGCTTCGACGGCGGGGGCGGATTCGACGGAGGCGGTGGTTTCTGATGCAGACCAAGAAGTGGAATGTCGAGATCGTCATCACGGAGAACAATCACCTGACCAAGGCCGAGGCCCGGCTGCGCGGCCAGAGCGCGGAACTGATCGTCGGAGAGGGAACGGCACACCGCAATCGTGCCGACCAGAACGTCCCGCACATCGGAGACGAACTGGCTGTGGCCCGTGCCCTCAGCGAGTTGACACATCGGCTGCTGCACGAGGCGGCGGCGGAGATCGAGACCCACACCGGGGAGCGGGTGGATCACCTCCGCGCCTGACTCGGCGCACGGCGACGAAGGCGGCCCGGGCGTCCGGACCCGCTCGGGCCGTTTCGTCGTGTGTATATGTGCCGCCTCCCCTCGCAGGGCTCGCTTGAGCCGTCACGTGCCGTACAACCCGGCTGTACGACTCGACGACCGGTCCACATGGGGGGCGGAAATCGAATCAACTACGGAAAGTGCTCGAACAGCGACCGCGCGTGATTGACTGTGATCGTTTTTGCGTGCTTGCCTCGAGCGCATGCCAAACCGAACGAGGCTCAAAGCCTTTGCCGCCGCGGCCTTTGCCGCCGCCGTGATGTCCGCCGGGCCGCTGTCCGCGTCCGCCGAGCCGTATGCCCCCGCCCCGGCCCCGCTGTACCACTCCCCGAAGGCCCTGAAAGGCCGCTACATCGTGTCGCTCAGCCCGAGCGCCGACCCGGACGAGGTGGTGCGCAAGCTCGGCCTGACGTCTCACTACTCCTACAAGTCCGCACTGCGCGGCTTCGCCGCCCCGCTGACCGCGCTTCAGCTCAAGACCGTGCGTACGACGCCCGGTGTTGCCGCCGTCGAGGAGGATGCCGAGGTCACCGCGCTGCCCATGGAGGAGGCCGGTGCCGAGCGCGTACCGGCCGCGTCCTGGGGTCTCGACCGGATCGATCAGCGCCGTCTGCCGCTCAACAGCCAGTTCAAGGTGAACGGCACCGGCATCGGTGTCACCGCGTACATCCTCGACACCGGAATCGACTTCGGCCACAGCGAGTTCGGCGGGCGCGCCACGTACGGCTTCGACGTCGTCGGGGACGGCCGGCGCGGCCGGGACTGCCAGGGGCACGGAACGCATGTCGCGGGCACGGTCGGCGGCGCGACCCACGGTGTGGCGCGCGGTGTTTCGCTGGTGAGCGTCCGCGTACTCGACTGTGAGGGCACGGGCTCCTGGTCGGGTGTCCTTGCGGGGTTCGACTGGGTGGCCGAGAACGCCGTGCAGCCCGCCGTGCTCAACGCCTCCCTCGGTGGCTCCAAGTCCGTCACGGTGAACGAAGCGGCGACCGCGCTCTCGGAGAGCGGCGTGCTGCCGGTCGTCGCGGCGGGGAACGAAGCGGCGGACGCCTGCAACGTCTCGCCGGCGTCCGCGGACGGCGTGGTCACGGTCGCCGCGTCCGGGCGCAACGACAAGGAGACCGACTTCTCGAACTTCGGCGACTGTGTCGCGCTCTACGCTCCGGGCGCCGACATCGTCTCCGCGAAGCTCGGCGGCGGCAGCGTCTCCCTGAGCGGCACATCCATGGCCTCTCCGCATGTCACGGGGGCTGCCGCGCTCTACAAGGCGATCAACCCGACCGCGGCGCCGGATCAGGTCGCTGCCTGGCTCAACACCTGGTCCACCAAGAATGTCCTGGCCGGTCTCAGTGCCGGGTCGCCCAACAAGATCCTCTACACCGACGGTCTCTGAGCCACGGGATCGGTTCAGCCGCACGACCGAGCGCCCGCCCAGGCCGCGGGGGACGGCAGGGCGGGCGCGCTCAGGGGGTCGGGGGCCGGGATCAGGCGGCGGCCTTGATGGCGGAGATGTCGAAGCTCAGCTTGACCTTGTCGCTGACCATGACGCCGCCGGTCTCCAGCGCCGCGTTCCAGGTCAGGCCCCAGTCGGAGCGCAGAATCTCGGCCTTGCCCTCGAAGCCGACGCGCTCGTTGCCGTAGGGGTCGGTGGCGGAGCCGTTGAACTCCAGGTCGATGGCGAGCGGGCGCGTGACGTCCTTGATCGTCAGGTCACCGGTGATGCGGTACGTGTCGCCGCCCAGCTGCTCGGCGTGCGTGGAGCGGAACGTCATCAGCGGGAACTGCTCGGCCTCGAAGAAGTCACCGCTGCGCAGGTGGCCGTCGCGGTCGGCGATCCCGGTGTCGATGCTGGAGATCTTGACGTCGATCTCGGCGGTCGAGCGGTGGGGGTCGGCGCCGTTCAGGTGCAGGCTGCCGGAGAAGTCCCCGAACGAGCCGCGGACGTTGGTGACCATGGCGTGGCGGACGGTGAAGCCGATGCTGCTGTGGGCCGGATCGAGGTTGTAGTCGCCTGTGAGGGCGACCAGTGCCGGGTCCACCTCGCGGGTGGTGGTGGCAGTGCCTGCGGCAGTGTCGGCCTTGCGGTTGAAGAGACCCATGACGCGCTCCTTGGGGGACGTGTTTGCGTGTTGTTTAAGCTTCAACGACGTCGACTGTAGGCATATTCCCTTCAAAGTTCAACAAGTTCGATTTCTTTTGCGCCAGGTTCACCGAGAGGTCGCGGCAGGCCTCTGGCGACGCGCGTAGAACTCGGGCACCATCGGACTGCTCCACCTGCACTGCCGTCCCACCGAATGCCCGGTCCGCACCGGAACGCACGGTCCGGGCGGTCATCAGCAGGAGGCCCCCGCCATGAGAATCCGCCCCGCACTCGTCTCGCTCGCCCTTGTCACCGGCGCGCTCTTCGCCCCCGGCTTCGGCGTCATCACCGGCGCGACGGACGCCCACGCCGTCACCAAGATCAGCCATGCCACGGCGACGTCGATGTTCCGCTCGTCGGGGATCACATGGTCCTCGTCCGGCGGCTGCTCCAACCGCAACAACCCCACCTGTACTTCCTTCGAGCAGCTGAACCTCGCGACCGCTAAGGGCGCGCAGACGCTCAAGAGCGCGAGCGGATGCGCGCTCAACATCACCGGCGGTACGGAGACCGGGCACGCGAGCGGTACGTACTCGCACTGGAACGGCTACAAGCTCGACTTCAGCAAGTACACATGCGTCGGGAACTACATCAGGAACACCTTCACGTACATCGGAGCGCGGCCGGGTGACGGGGCTCCGCAGTGGAGGTCGGGGTCGGGGAACATCTACGCGGACGAGGGCAGCCACTGGGATGTCCTCTACTACAACTGCGGCGGCTGCTGAGCCCCCGCCCTGGGGCGCCCGGTCGGCGGCTGTCCCGCACCCGCTGCCCGGGCGTGCACTCGCGGCCGGGAAGGATGCCGACCGCCGGACGACCGGTGACCATGGAGTTGCACCGCCTTGTCCGGGGGCGGCAATCCAGGGAGGCGCCAGTGGCGCACACCTACGCAACGGACGTACTGGTCGTGGGTGCCGGCCCGGTCGGCCTGACCACGGCCGCGGAACTGCGCAGGCGCCAGGTCTCCTGCCGGATCGTGGACCGGCTGCCCGCCCGGCTGCCGTTCGCGAAGGCCGTGGGCATCCAGCCGCGCACCCTGGAGATCTGGGACCGGATGGGCCTGGTCCGCGCCGCCATGGACGCGGCCGTCCCGATGCGGGGCCAGCTGACCTACGTCGACGGTGCCGAGCAGCCCCGCATAGACCTCGCCCTGCCGCCCGAGGTGCCGTACGGCTTCGCCGCGCTTCCGCAGTACGAGACCGAGCGCATCCTCGAGGAGTTCCTCACGCGGTACGGGACCCGGATCGAGCGCGGCACGGAACTGGTGTCGTTCGCCCAGGACGCCGATGGGGTGACCAGCCGGCTGCGTACCCCCTCCGGCGCGGAGGAAGAGCTGCGGACCCGCTTCCTGGTGGGCTGCGACGGCGCGCACAGCCTCGTCCGGAAGGGGCTCGGGCTCAGCTTCGAAGGCGGCGCCTTCCCCGAGGAGTACATGCTCGCCGACGTGGAGGTCGACTGGGACCTCCCGCCCGGGTACGGCGTACGTGCCATGCACCGGGACGGCGACGGCGCGGTCGACGACCTGCTGGTCTGCATCCCGCTGCCCGGCTCGGGCCGGTACCGGATGTCGATGCTGGTACCGCCCGAGCTCTCGACCGCACGGCAGGCCGAGGCCGCCGGGGCGTCCGATGGGGTGGCGCACGGCCTGGAGGGCGGACGGGCCCCCGGGCTCTCCGACATCCAGGCCGTCCTGGACCGGCTCTCCCCGCAGCAGACGACCGCCTCGGCCATCCGCTGGGCCTCGGTGTTCCGCATCAGCCACCGGCTCGTGGACCGGTACGGAGAGGGCCGGGTCTTCGTCGCCGGGGACGCGGCGCACATTCACCCGCCGACGGGCGCCCAGGGCATGAACACCGGTATCCAGGACGCCTGGAACCTGGCCTGGAAGCTCGCGCTGGCGGTCGAGGGGGCGGCCCACCCCGGCCTGCTCGCGAGCTACGACGCCGAACGCCGGCCGGTCGGCGAGGAGGTCGTCGGCCGTACCGTGCGGCATGCCACCGAGGGAGTCCAGGCCGACCCCGCCGACCCGGCGACCCTGATGCTGCGCGAGGCGCAGCTGCTCGTCTCCTACCGGGGCAGCCCGCTCGCGGACCCGCCCGGCGACGGCCCCGGACCCCGGCCGGGCGACCGGGCCCCGGACTGCGGCGGTCTCACCGGCCCGATCGCCGCCTACCCGCTGCGCCTGTACGACCTCCTCCGGGACCGCGGCCACATACTGCTGCTGTTCGGAAGCGGGCACGGGAACGGGAACGGGCACGGGCTCGAACTCGCCGAGGCGGCCCGGGAGTCGTCCGGGGGCCGGGTGGAGACCTGCGTGGTCCTGGAGGCCGATGCCCCGGCCGGCGCGACGCTCCTGCCGGTCTACCGCGACAGCCGCGGCGAGTTCGCCCGCCTCTACGCCGTGGAGCAGCCGACGGCCTTCGTGATCCGCCCGGACGGCCACCTCGGCGCCCGCCTCTGTCCGCCGGACCCGAAGCAGCTGGCCGCCCATCTCGCAGCCACCTTCGCCGCGACCCACGGGGCGGCAGCCGACTTGGACTAACGCACGGCGGTTGTTGGACTGCCGCTCGCCTCCGCGCACGACTTCGTTGACGGTGGCGAGAGCGGAGGGCTACTCAGTCCCCATGCCACGAAGACTCCGTGCGGCCCGTGCCCTCGCCGCAGTCTCATCCGCCGTGTTCGCCCTCGCCGGACCCGCACTCCCCGCCGCCGCGGGCGAGGCCGATGCACCTGCCGTCATCGGTTCACCGCAGCTCTCGGTCACCGTCGCCGAGGACTTCCCGCGGGTCCTCTCGTACAGCGACCGGGCGGGTGGGGCCACGCTCCTCGGGAGCACGAACCCGGTCACCGAGGTCGTCCTCAACGGCACTGCGTACGCGGTGCAGTTGAAGGGCGCGCCCGCCCTCACGGCGTCGAGTGCCGCGTACACCCTGGCCTTCGCCGCCCTGCCCGGGGTCGAGATCGACGCGGGGCTGACCGTCGCCGGACGGGCCGTGACCTTCAAGGTCACCGCGGTGCGCGACACCGAGGCCTTCCGTGTGGGCACGATCGACATCCCCGGGCACGACCTCGTCTCGGTCGGCAGTACGGAGTCCGGCGCCGCGACCGCCTTCACGCGCCTGGACCCCGACTCGACGAAGACCGCCGACGTCTTTGCCGGGGTCACGGACGGGACGGCGGCGGACCTGGCACCCGTCGGAGCCTCCTACGCTCTCGTCAACACCGGCTCCCTCGCCGCCGCCGTCGAGTCCAACTCCAGCTACGACAGGCCCGGCGGAGCCACCGGAGGCGACGACGCCCGCTTCTGGCACCAGGCCCGCAAGGCCGCGGACGGCAGCACGCGCGTCGGAGTCTGGTCGGGGCAGTGGACCTACCGGGGGAGCGGTGCCCCGCAGCCCGCGAGCGGCAGGGACCTGCCCTGGGCGAAGGTCGTGGTCACCCCCGACGCCAACGGCGACAGGAAGGTCGACTGGCAGGACGGCGCCGTGGCCTTCCGCTCGATCGGGGCCAGGGCCCCGGGCAGCGAGCGGACGCCGGACCGGGTGATCACCCACATCCCGTTCAACTTCGCCAGCCAGGCCACCCACCCCTTCCTGCGCACCCTGGACGACGTCAAGCGGATCTCGCTCGCCACCGACGGACTCGGCCAGCTGGCGCTGCTGAAGGGATACGGCTCCGAGGGCCACGACTCCGCCCACCCCGACTACGGCGGTCACTACAACAAGCGGGCCGGGGGACTGGCCGACCTCAATACGCTGCTCAAGAAGGGCAGGAAGTGGGGCGCGGCCTTCGGTGTGCATGTGAACGCGACCGAGTCGTACCCGGAGGCGAAGAGCTTCAGCGAAACCCTCGTCGACAAGACCAAGCCGGGCTGGAACTGGCTGAACCAGAGCTATTACATCGACCAGCGCCGCGACATCAACAGCGGTGATCTCGCCCGCAGATTCCAGCAGTTGAGGGACGAGACCGACCCGAATCTCTCCCTCCTCTACATCGACGTCTACCACACGCACGGCTGGATCGCCGACAAGACCCTCCAGGCCGTGCAGGCGCAGGGCTGGAACGTCGCCACCGAATGGGCCGACAAGTTCGAGCGGGCCTCGCTCTGGTCGCACTGGGCCAATGACCTCGACTACGGCGGGGCCACCAACAAGGGCCTCAACTCCCAGATCATCCGTTTCATCCGCAACGGCGAGAAGGACGTCTGGAACAATCACCCGGTCCTCGGCCAGAGTGCACTGGAGGATTTCGAGGGCTGGACGGGCGAGAGCGACTGGAACGCCTTCTACGCCAATGTCTGGCAGCGCGATCTGCCCGCCAAATACCTCCAGCACCAGCAGATCACCCGCTGGAACGGCAACGACCTGACCTTCACCGGCCAAGTCCGGGGCACGGTCGAGGACGGCCGCCGCAGCTTCTACGACCACGGCCGCAAGGTCCTGGACGGCGACGCCTACCTCCTGCCGTGGGACGGCGGCAGGAAGCTCTACCACTACAACAAGGCGGGTGGCAGCAGCAGTTGGGCCGTGCGCGGTGCGGCCTCGTACACCGTCTACAAGCTCACCGACAACGGACGCGTGAAGACCGGCACCGTACGCCCGGCCGGCGGCCGGATCAGCCTGACCGCCGCCGCAGGACAGCCGTACGTCCTCTACCCGGACCGCGCGCCCGCCCCCGCGGACCCGCGGTGGGGCGAGGGCGGGCCGGTCGCCGACCCCGGCTTCAACGACGTGGGTCTGGACGACTGGTCCAAGCGCGGCACGGTCGTCCGGGACACCGACGACCACGGCCGCAACAGTGCCGCCCTGAGCGGGACGTCCGCCGCCTCGCTCTCCCAGCGGCTGACCGGGCTCACCCCCGGGGCCCGCTACAGCGCGTCCGCCTGGATCGAGGTCCAGCCGGGCAGGGAGCGGCGTACGACCCTGTCCGCGGGCGGCGCGTCCGTCACCGTCGAGCGCTCGACCGCGAAGGACCAGGTCGCCGCGTCCGACCGGCACGACAGCTACTTCCAGCGGGCCAAGGTGCACTTCACCGCGCCCGCGGACGGCACGGCCACCCTCAAGGCCGAGGCAGCGAGCGGCAGTTCGGCGCGTGTGCGGATCGACGACGTACGCGTCGTCAAGAGTGCACCCGCCACCAGGCCGGGCACCGTTGCGTACGAGGACTTCGAGGCGGTCGACCAGGGGTGGGGCCCCTTCCTCAAGGGCGACGCGGGCGGCGTCACCGACCCGCGCACCCACATCGCGCAGAAGCACGCCCCGTACACCCAGGTGGGCTGGAACAGGAAGCTGATCGACGATGTGCTGGACGGCGGCGAGTCCTTGAAGTCCCACGAGGAGAACGCCGGTCTCGTCTACCGAACGGCACCCTGGACCGTGCCGATGAGCAACGGGCACAGCTACCGGGTCGAGTACGACTACCAGTCGAGCCACGCGGGTGCGTACGAGTGGGTCACCGGATACGACAGGATCGGCGCGGACGGGACCCCGGGCTCCGTGGAGACCCGTCGCACGCCGATGGGGCAGCAGGGGACCACCGGGCACTTCACCGAGACCGTCACGGCGGGCTGCGGCGACACCTGGACCGGTCTGCGCAAGCGGGACGACGCCCCGGACGGCGCCGACTTCGTCCTCGACGGCTTCACCGTCACGGACCTCGGTCCGGCGGCGGGGCAGGCGGCCTGCGGGACGCTGAGCGTCGAACCGGCCGCCGAGACCCTGGAGCCCGGCCGGAAGAACGAGGTCAAGGCGGTGTTCACCAACTACGAGGCGCAGCCCGCGACCGGCGTCTCGATCGCTCTGGCCCTGCCCGAGGGGTGGACGGCGGAGCCCTCGGGACCCCTGTCATTCGACGAGGTCGCGCCGGGGGCGAAGGCCGGCGGCAGTTGGCAGGTCACACCGCCGCGGGACGCCAAGTACCAGACGTACACGCTTGGTTCGCAGGTCACGTACGACGTCGGCGGTTCGGCTCAAAAGCTCGCTGCCGCAGCCTCGGTACGCACCCTGCCGCCACCGCCCGCCGCCGACGCCTGGGCCAGTGACCTCGACTGGGCGAGCGCGGAGAACGGCTGGGGGCCGGTCGAGCGCGATGTCTCCAACGGCGAGACGGGCACGGGCGACGGCGCCCCGCTGACCATCGGGGGAGTGGCGTACGCCAAGGGGCTCGGCACCCACGCTCCCGCGAAGGTCCGCTACTACCTGGGCGGGCAGTGCACGTCCTTCACCGCCGAGGTGGGGGTGGACGACGTCCAGATCTCGCGCGGCAGCGTCCAGTTCAGCGTCCTGGCGGACGGCGCCGAGCAGGTGAAGTCGCCGGTCCTGAAGGCCGCCGACGCGGCCTGGCAGCTGACCGCGGACGTCACCGGCGCCTCGTATGTCGATCTGGTCGTCGGCGACGGCGGCGACGGGAACGGCAACGACCACGCCGACTGGGGCAGTGCGCGATTCCGGTGCGGAGCCCCGGGGTAAATGAGCCGCGCTTGCCCCTCGTGTTGAGCGCAGACCCTGGGGGCAAGCGCTTCCCATCACGTACTGGAGGCTGCCGTGTGGTCACGCCGTAGCGTTCTCGGGATGATGTCGGCGAGCGCACTCATCCTCGCCTCCCCCGGACCCGCCTTGGCCGACGATCCGTACGAGACTCTCCGGCAGCGCTGGCTGGACATCAGCCTCGGTACCGGCTACGACCCGACCGCCGAGCCCTACGCCTCCCGCCTTGCCGAGACCGGACGGCTCGCCGCCGGATTCCGTGCCTCGATGGCCCCCGGCGACACTTCCCTGTGGCCCGGCTACCCCTTCGACCCGCCCTCCGGGATCACCCAGAGCTACAGCCGCCTGTGGACCATGACCCAGGCGTACGCACAACAGGGCACCGGGCTCACAGAAGACCCGGGACTCCTCGCCGACATCGTCCGCGGCCTCGACCATCTCGCGGCGAAGATCTACAACCCTTCCACCACCCGCTACGGCAACTGGTGGGAATGGCAGATAGGCAGTCCCCGCCTCCTCATGGACAGCGTCGCCGTCCTGCACGATCGGCTCACCGCCGCACAGCGCGAGGCCGCATTCGCGACCCTCGACCACTTCGTCTCCGACGCGGCGCTCGGCGACTACAGCGGCACCTCCACCGGCGCCAACCGCGTCGACCTGTGCCGCTCCGTCGCGCTGCGCGGCGTCCTCGGCAGGAACCCGGCCAAGATCGCCCTCGCCAGGGACGCCCTCTCGCCCGTCTTCCCCTACGCCACCAAGGGCGACGGCCTCTACGCCGACGGCTCGTTCGTCCAGCACACCTGGGTCGCCTACTCCGGCACGTACGGACAGGTCCTGCTGGACGGTCTCGGCCGCCTCTTCGCCCTGCTCGCGGGCTCGGCCTGGGCCGTCACCGACCCGGGCCGGCAGATCATCCTGGACAGCGTCGAGCACGCGTACGCGCCGCTGATCCACGACGGGCTGATGATGGACAGCGTCAACGGCCGGGCCATCAGCAGGGGTTACCTCAAGAGCGACGACCGCGGGATCATGCGCAGCGACCACTTCCACGGACAGGGGGTCATCGCCGCGATCGCGCTGCTCGCGGGCGGGGCCTCGGCGGCCGAGCGGGACAGGTGGCACGCCCGGATCAAGGGCTGGATCGAGCGGGACACCACCACCCCGGTCCTCACCGCCGGGCAGTTCGGCGTCGCCGACCTCGCCCGGCTGCACGCGGTCGCTGCCGCGCCCGTGGCCGCGGCGCCCGAGCCGGTCGGCCATCAGCTCTTCGCCTCCATGGACCGGGCCGTGCACCGCCGGCCCGGCTGGGCCGCGAACATCGCCATGGCCTCGGAGCGGATCGCGTACTACGAGTGCGGCAACGGCGAGAATCCGCGGGGCTGGCACACCGGCGCCGGAATGACCTACTGGTGGACTCCGGACAACGGCGGCCAGTACACCGACTGGTTCTGGCCCACCGTCGACTTCTACCGGCTGCCCGGAACGACAGTGTCGACCAAGCGACTTGCCGACCGGGCGGGTGGCGAATGGGGCGAACCCAAGCCCGTCGCGCAGTGGGTCGGCGGGGCGAGCGACGGCGAGTTCGCGGCCGTCGGCCAGCACCTGCTTGGCCTCGGTTCCACCCTTGTGGCCCGCAAGTCCTGGTTCTGCGTCGCGGACGCGGTCATCTGCCTGGGCGCCGGAATCACCAGCACTGACGGCGTACCCGTCGAGACGATCGTCGACAACCGCAACCTCGGCGCCGACGGCACGAGCAGGCTCACCATCGGCCGCGGCTGGGCCCACCTCGAAGGCCACGGCGGCTGGGTCTTCCCGGGCGGCATGCAGCGACTGTGCACCCTGCGCGAGGAGCGCACCGGAGCCTGGAGCGACATCAACACCACCAGCTCGACCCGGCGTGCCACCCGCCTCTACCAGACCCTCTGGCTCGACCACGGGACGGACCCGGTGGACGCCTCGTACGCGTATCTGCTGATGCCCGGGGCGGGACACCGGGTACTCGCCGCCCGCGCCCGGGACGAGGGATGGCTGCGGATCCTCGCCAACAGCGGGGCTTGCCAGGCCGTCGCCGTCCGCTCCCTGGGACTGACCGCGGCGAACTTCTGGCAGCCCGGTACGGTGGGCCCGCTCACTCTGAAGGCACCGGCGAGTGCCCTCGTTCGGAGTAATCGGCACACAGCGAGCCTTCATTTCAGCGAGCCGCCGCGCACGGGAGTGCCGCTGGAGATCACCTGGCACCACCCGGTGCGTAAGGTGACCAGCAAGGACGCGTCGATCGAAGTCCTCGCCACCGGAAGCTCGCTGCGGCTGCGGATCAGCGGGGGCACCGCTGGAGCCACCCATCACTGTGAAGTGGCTCTCAGGTGAACGCCTTGTTGAACCTCCACAAAGCTTGGTGGCACTCGGCTGGTACTAGGGCTGCAGTGGGCAAGTGTTCTGTCAGGTGGTGACAGGAGAACGCTCCGGAGACTGTGTGGAGTCGACGGGACTGTTTTCTTGGTCGGATCCGTAGGGTCGATGCATGACCGTTTTGGACGAGACCACCAGCGAGCCGAGTGACGCCCGGGGACGTGTGGCGGAGCTGCATGCCCTTCGTGAGGAGGCCCGTCGTGGGCCGAGTGAGAGGGCGACCGAGGCGCAGCATGCGAAGGGCAAGCTGACGGCGCGGGAGCGGATCGGGCTGCTGCTGGATGAGGGGTCGTTCCATGAGGTCGAGCAGTTGCGCCGGCATCGGGCGACGGGGTTCGGTCTGGAGGCGAAGAAGCCGTACACGGATGGTGTGATCACCGGGTGGGGCACGGTCGAGGGCCGCACGGTGTTCGTGTACGCGCATGATTTCCGGATTTTCGGCGGGGCGCTGGGTGAGGCTCATGCGACGAAGATCCACAAGATTATGGACATGGCGATCTCGGCGGGTGCGCCGCTGGTGTCGCTGAACGACGGCGCGGGGGCCCGGATCCAGGAGGGTGTCTCGGCGCTGGCCGGGTACGGAGGCATCTTCCAGCGCAACACCCGCGCGTCGGGGGTGATTCCGCAGATCTCGGTGATGCTCGGCCCGTGCGCGGGCGGGGCTGCCTACAGTCCGGCGCTGACCGACTTTGTGTTCATGGTGCGGGAGACCTCGCAGATGTTCATCACCGGCCCGGATGTGGTCAAGGCGGTGACCGGCGAGGAGATCACGCAGAACGGGCTGGGCGGCGCGGACGTGCACGCCGAGACCTCGGGTGTCGCGCACTTCGCGTACGACGACGAGGAGACCTGCATCGCCGAGGTGCGCTACCTGCTGGCGATGCTGCCGTCCAACAACCGGGAGAACCCGCCGTCCGTCGCGGCCGAGGACCCCGCGGACCGGCGTGGCGAGGCGCTGCTGGACCTGGTTCCCGCGGACGGCAACCGGCCCTACGACATGCACAAGGTGATCGAGGAGCTCGTCGACGACGGCGACTACCTGGAGATCCACGAACGCTGGGCCCGCAACATCATCTGCGCCCTGGCCCGCCTGGACGGGCAGGTGGTGGGCATCGTGGCCAACCAGCCGCAGTCGCTGGCGGGGGTGCTGGACATCGAGGCCTCCGAGAAGGCGGCCCGGTTCGTGCAGATGTGCGACGCCTTCAACATCCCGATCATTACGCTGCTGGACGTGCCCGGCTTCTTGCCGGGGGTGGACCAGGAGCACGGCGGGATCATCCGGCACGGCGCCAAGCTGCTGTACGCGTACTGCAATGCCACGGTGCCGCGTATTTCGCTGATCCTGCGCAAGGCGTACGGCGGGGCGTACATCGTGATGGACTCCCAGTCCATCGGCGCGGACCTGACCTACGCGTGGCCGACGAACGAGATCGCGGTGATGGGCGCCGAGGGTGCCGCCAATGTCATCTTCCGCCGGCAGATCGCCGATGCCGAGGACCCCGAGGCGATGCGGGTGCGCATGGTCAAGGAGTACAAGGCCGAGCTGATGCACCCCTACTACGCCGCCGAGCGCGGTCTGGTCGACGACGTCATCGACCCGGCCGAGACCCGCGGGGTGCTGATCGCATCCCTCGCCATGCTCCGCACCAAGCACGCCGACCTGCCCTCCCGCAAACACGGCAACCCCCCGCAGTGACCCTGCGAAGACTGGAGCTTGATCGCCCATGAGTACTTCCGCCGAGAACCCCCTGTCCTCCTCTCTGCTGCGCGTCGAGAAGGGTCACGCCGACCCCGAGGAGCTGGCCGCGATCACCGCGGTGCTGCTCGCGCGTGCGGCCACGCAGCCCGAGGCTCCGGCCGCGCACCGTGGCAGCTCCACGGCCGGCTGGCGGCGCCTGGAGCGCCAGCGCGGCTTCCAGCCGTCCCACAGCTGGCAGGGCTGACGCCCGGCCCTCCAGAGGCCTTCTGCGGCTCCGACCACCGTGTTGGTGGGCGGGGCCGCAGCCTTTTCCCCACCTTCCCCTCCCCCTACGGGGGGCCGGAGCCCCGGATATGAGAAAGCCCCCGCCCTCCCGAAGGAGCGCGGGGGCTTCCCCACAGAGACAGACAGGCGACCGCGGTAACCGGCTTACCGCAGGCGCGCCATCAGGGCGTGCTCAACCAGGGTGATGAGCGCGCTCTTCGCGTCCGCCCGATGCCGGGCGTCCGTCGTGATGATCGGGGTGTCCGGGCCGATCTGGAGTGCCTCGCGTACTTCTTCGGGGTTGTAGGGCTGGTGTCCGTCGAAGCCGTTGAGGGCGATGACGAAGGGCAGGCCGCTGTTCTCGAAGTAGTCGACTGCGGGGAAGCAGTCGGCGAGTCGGCGTGTGTCGACGAGGACGACGGCGCCGATGGCGCCGCGGACGAGGTCGTCCCACATGAACCAGAAGCGGTCCTGTCCGGGTGTGCCGAACAGGTACAGGATCAGGTCCTGGTCCAGGGTGATGCGGCCGAAGTCCATGGCCACCGTGGTGGTGGTCTTGTCTCCGGTGTGGGTGAGGTCGTCGATGCCCGCGGACGCGCTGGTCATGACGGCTTCGGTACGCAGCGGGTTGATCTCCGAGACGGCGCCGACGAACGTGGTCTTGCCCACGCCGAAGCCGCCCGCCACCACGATCTTCGCGCTGGTGGTTGAGCGGGCTGCACCGCCGCTAGAGCTTGCGAAGTCCACTGAGCACCCTTTCGAGCAGTGTCACATCTGGCTGGCCGCCGGCGGACTCGTCGCCGCCGGGCTG
Organism: Streptomyces sp. SLBN-118; assembly: GCF_006715635.1. Classification (NCBI taxonomy): domain Bacteria; kingdom Bacillati; phylum Actinomycetota; class Actinomycetes; order Kitasatosporales; family Streptomycetaceae; genus Streptomyces; species Streptomyces sp. SLBN-118. Next base: position 2,252,704 of record NZ_VFNP01000001.1, on the reverse strand, counting down.
GTGGATGGCGACAAGTCCGGCCTCCGCCAGGTCGGCGACGAGGATACGGGCAACGCCGAGGGGGATGGTGAGAAGTGCCGAGATCTCCGCGACCGACTTGATCTCGATGCACAGCCGGCAGATCCGCTGGTGCTCGGGCAACTGCCCTTGCAGCCTCGACGGATCGGCCGTGGTGCTGACCAGTGCCTCGATGGCGAGCTGGTAGCGCGGCCGGGTCCGGCCGCCGGTCATGGCGTACGGCCGCACCAACGGGTTGTGCGTGCCCTGCGCCGGTGCGCCTTCCGGTGCCCGACGGGGCTGTACCGGCTGAATGCGCGGCTGCGGCGGCTGGTTGTACGAGGGGTCGTACGGCGACTGCGGCTGCTGGTAGGGCTGCTGGGCGCCCTGTCTGCTCGGCGTGGAAGGAAAGTTGAAACGGTTCTGAGAGTGATCACCCGGCGTTTGGTGAGCATCGTCATAAGGGCGTCCGCCCGGTGGTGTTGCCACGTTTCCTCCTCCGACTGCCGGTCGCCGGTCCCTGTCCCTGTGGAGCCGCGCCACCGCACCCTATGGTGCGGTGGCGTGAAACGCACTGTCTGACTGTTAGTTGAGAAGACTTCCCTGGAGCTCCGCACGGAGGTCCGGCGTCAAAACGCTCCCCGCACGGTCCACCAGCAGAGCCATCTCGTAACCCACCAGACCGATGTCGGCCTCGGGGTGTGCGAGAACAGCCAGCGAGGAACCGTCGGAGATGGACATGATGAAGAGGAAGCCCCGTTCCATCTCCACCACCGTCTGGTTGACCGCACCGCCTTCGAAAATCCTTGACGCCCCCGCGGTCAGCGAGGTCAGACCGGAGGCCACTGCCGCCAGCTGATCGGCTCGGTCCCTCGGGAAACCCTCGGACATCGCCAGCAGGAGTCCGTCGGCGGAGACCACCACGGTGTGGGACACCCCGGGGGTGTTGTCCACGAAGTTGGTGATCAACCAGTTCAGATTCTGCGCCGCCTGGCTCATCGGGCTCACACTAACGCTCCTGGTTGTAGGTACTGCCCGGGCCGAAGCCCAGTCCGTTCGTGTCCGTTCCCGCGCTGCGTCCCTGCTGGACGCCGCGCCGCAGGTTGCTCAACCTGCCGCGCACGGCCTCCGGGGCGCGGGAGACCTGGGGGCCGCCCTGGGGCGTCTGCTCCGCGGTGCCCTCGATGAGATTGGCCTTGGGCATCCGCCGTGGAAGACCGGAGGAGGTGACTCCGCCCGCCTTCGGCTCACGGAGCTTCTCCGCCCGATGCCAGCGCTCGTCGTTGGTCGAGCGCCAGTCCTCGGAGCCGCCGACGCCCTGGCTGTTGCCGGCGGCCTCGGCCTGATCGCTCTGCGGAGCTTCTAGGTCCTGCTCGGCGGGCTGCTGCCACTGCTGCTGGGACTGCGGCTGCTGGTTGCTGCCGCGCCGCGGCAGACCGGCGTTGGTCACCGCGTGACTGCTGCTCGGAGCGGGCCCGGGACGCTCGAAGCCTACGCGCTCGGGGGCGTTGGCGGGAGCGCCGGGGGTAGATTCCGCTTCCGCCCGGTACTCCGGCTCGTACGAACCCTGGTACGTACCTTGCTCCGACCACTCTGCCTGGTGGGATGCGGTGTCGTACTGGCCGTCGTAGGAGCCGTCGGCCGCCTGTGAAGCCTGGTAGTCGGCTTCCGCATATGCGCCTGTGGGCTCGTTCTGGTGCTCCTGGTACTCCTGGTGCTCGGAGTAGCCACCGGGCGTCTGGTAGCCGTCGTACGCCTGCTGCTGGTCCTGGGCGTAACCCTGCTCCTGGAACTCCTGGCCGTACTCGGAGGTGTACTGCTCCTGCGGGTAGTCCCGCTCGTCGCGGAAGAGGGGACGGTCACCGCCCTGAGTCTGCGCCTCCAGCGCCGCACGGCGCTCCTCGCGTATCAGCGAGCGGCCCACCGGGTCGAGCTGTGCGGAGGACTCGGACTGCTCCTCGTACCGCGAGTCGTCGAAGCCGAGTTCCGCGGCCGTACGCATCGGCGCCGCGCTCTGGAGCTGGGCGTACTCGAAGGACTGCTGCTCGGGAATGATCTGGGAGACCGTGAAGTCGTCATCGGGGAGCGCCTCGCCACCGCCACCGTGGGTGATGGCGTCGGGGAGCATGACCAGCGAGGTGGTGCCCGCCTGCTCGCCGGAGGGGCGCAGCTGGACGCGGATGCCGTGCCGGTCGGCGAGGCGGCCGACCACGAACAGGCCCATGCGCTGCGAGACGGCGGCGTCCACCGTCGGCGGGTTGGCCAGCTTGTGGTTGATGTCGGCGAAGTCCTCGGCGGTCAGGCCGATGCCCTTGTCGTGGATCTCGATCATGACCCGACCGTCGGGGAGACGGGTGGCCGTCACCCGAACCTTGGTCTGCGGCGAGGAGAACGTCGTGGCGTTCTCCAGCAGCTCGGCCAGCAGGTGCACGAGGTCGGTCACGGCCTGGCCGTGGATGTCCGTCTCCGGGACACCGGTGAGCTCGATGCGCTCGTACGACTCCACCTCGGAGGAGGCGGCCCGCAGGACGTCGACGAGCGGCACCGGCTGGTTCCAGCGGCGGCCCGGCTCCTCGCCCGCGAGGACCAGGAGGTTTTCGCCGTTGCGGCGCATACGGGTCGCCAGGTGGTCCAGTCGGAAGAGGTTCTCCAGCTGGTCGGGGTCGGCCTCGTTGTTCTCCAGGTCGGTGATCAGGGTCAGCTGGCCCTCGATCAGCGACTGGTTGCGGCGCGAGAGGTTGGTGAAGATCGCGTTGACGTTGCCACGGAGCATGGCCTGCTCGGCGGCGAGTCGCACGGCTTCCCGGTGGACCTGGTCGAAGGCGCGGGCGACTTCGCCGATCTCGTCCTGGCTGTCGATCGGGATCGGCTGCACCCGGGTGTCGACGCGGCCCGGCTCGGTGCGCGAGAGCTGATCGACCAGCATCGGCAGACGCTGCTCGGCGATGCCGAAGGCGGCGGTGCGCAGCTGGCGCATCGAGCGGCTCATCTGGCGGGCCATGAGACCGGCCAGGATGAAGGCGGTGAGCAGGGCGATTACGACAATGCCGCCGTTGGTGATGGCATCGCGCTTGGCGTCGTCGGAGATCTCGGCGGCCTCGGTCACGGCCTTGTCGACGAGGTCGTTCTCGATCTCGGTGTAGCCGTCGAACTTGGCGGTGGCCGCGCCCATCCAGACTGTGGGCGTGGTGTCGAGCTTCTTCAGCTCCTTGGGGCTGAGCCCCTGGCCGATCTTGGCGGACATGCCCGCAAGGACCGAGCCCTTGTCGTCCTTCGGCGGGTTGAGATCGGCGGCCTTGAGCTGCTTGGCGCCCTCGACGGCCTTGGCCGTCATGATCTGCTCGAGCTTGTCGGCGTCGTCCTGCGTACCGCCGGAGACGTACTCGGCGAGCGCGATCTGCTCGAGGTAGTTGTACGAGTTGAACGCGATGGTCTGCTTCGCGCGGATCGTGTCGTCCTCGCTGGGACGGATCAGCAGGTGCATACCGATGGACCGCTGCAGCGACTCGGCGGCCTTGGCCAGCTGGACCGCGTAGACCGTACGGCCGTAGCTGGTGATGTTGCCGGTGCCGAGGCCGAGCTCGTTGGAGAACTCCATCAGCGAGTGCTGGACCTTGACGTAGCTCTCTTCGGTGCCGACCGCGGACTTGGGCTCGACGGCCTGGGTGTAGGCGAGCTTGCGGATGTCGGCGAGCTCGGGCTCCACGCCCCGGAACAGGCTCAGACGGCGCTCCAGGCCCTGCCCCTCGGGCAGATCCTGGACGGCGTCGTCGAACTTCTGCTTGGCGTTGTCCGTGGTCGCGTACGCCTGGGTGACCTTCGCGTTCTGGCGGTCATTGGCGAGCAGATACGGCGCCGTGAGGTCACGCTCGTTGAGGAGCGCCTGGCCGTACTCCGAGGCGGCGCGCACGATCAGCGCCGTCTTCTCGGCGTCCTGCGCCTCTTTCCAGGTGTCGATGGACGACTTGACCTGGAAGCCGCCCATCACCAGGCCGACGAGCACGGGTATGAGCAGGATCGCGTTCAGGCGGGTGGGCACTCGCCAGTTACGCGGGGACAGCCGGCTGGAGCTTCCGGTGGCCGGGGACGGACCGGGCGCATCCGCAGGCGACGCCGCTGTGCGCGGCGGCGGGGTGAAGTTGCCCCGCGCCTGCTGCTCTGCGGAGCTCGTCATGCTTCGCCTCACTCGACCAACAACCTCTCGGCGTCGGCACCTACGCTGTGCCGTGTTTCGTTCAGAGCTCTACTACTCGGGAGTTCGTCGAATTCCAGCATGCGGAGGGGTCCCGTTCCAAACAGTTGGAATCGGCCATTCCGTGTGTGCAGGTCAGGGATAAAACGGGCAAAAAGAGCGAGTCCTGCCAAATTGGGGGTCAAATGTGAGCACAGTGGCACCGGCTGGATGCACCGGGTGGCCAATCCATCTTAATTCTCTGTCGAAACGTTATGAACACGAGGGCGGGCCGTGTCAAAGGACACAGCCCGCCCACGCACAACTACGACAACTGCCGTATGTCGGCGTCTACTTGAGGCGGGCCATCAGGGCGTGCTCCACCAGCGTGATCAGCGCAGACTTGGCATCGGCCCGATGCCGGGCGTCCGTCGTGATGATCGGAGCGTCCGGGCCGATCTGGAGTGCCTCGCGTACTTCTTCGGGGTTGTAGGGCTGGTGTCCGTCGAAGCCGTTGAGGGCGATGACGAAGGGCAGGCCGCTGTTCTCGAAGTAGTCGACTGCGGGGAAGCAGTCGGCGAGTCGGCGTGTGTCGACGAGGACGACGGCGCCGATGGCGCCGCGGACGAGGTCGTCCCACATGAACCAGAAGCGGTCCTGTCCGGGTGTGCCGAACAGGTACAGGATCAGGTCCTGGTCCAGGGTGATGCGGCCGAAGTCCATGGCCACCGTGGTGGTGGTCTTGTCTCCGGTGTGGGTGAGGTCGTCGATGCCCGCGGACGCGCTGGTCATGACGGCTTCGGTACGCAGCGGGTTGATCTCCGAGACGGCGCCGACGAACGTGGTCTTGCCCACGCCGAAGCCGCCCGCCACCACGATCTTCGCGCTGGTGGTCGATCGGGCTGCACCGCCGCTAGAGCTTGCGAAGTCCACTGAGCACCCTTTCGAGCAGTGTCACATCCGGCGTGCCGCCGGCCTCTCCGTTGCCCGGCTGATGGATGGCCACCATGCCCGCCTCCGCCAGGTCGGCGACGAGGATACGGGCAACCCCGAGCGGCATCGACAGCAGCGCCGAGACCTCGGCCACCGATTTGACCTCACGGCACAGGTGGCAGATCCGCTGGTGCTCCGGCAGCAGCCCGGCCAGATGCGCCGGGTCGGCCGTGGTGCTGACCAGTGCCTCTATCGCGAGCTGGTAGCGCGGCCGGGTCCGGCCGCCGGTCATGGCGTACGGACGAACCAGCGGCTGATCGCCTTCTCCGTACGACGCGTCGACTGAGGCGCCGTACGGATCGTGAGAGGCGGGTGGCGGGGTCATGAATCCTCCGGGCGTGACAGCAAGTGGTCTGCGTGCCGTCTGAGTGGAGCCGGTGGGGGGCCTGTGGGCGGCCTGACGGTAACTGTGCGGTGGCGTCTATCTGAAGCACCTCGTGGGGGAGGCGGATTTCAGTGCAGCAGGCTTCCCTGGAGTTCGGCGCGCAGGTCCGGAGTGAGGACACTGCCCGCCCGGTCGACCAGGAGAGCCATCTCGTATCCCACGAGGCCGATGTCGCACTCGGGGTGTGCGAGTACGGCCAGCGAGGAACCGTCGGAGACGGACATGAGGAACAGGAAACCGCGCTCCATCTCGACCACGGTCTGGCTGACCGGGCCGCCTTCGAAGATCCGGGAGGCACCCGCGGTCAGCGAGGTCAGACCGGAGGCCACGGCCGCCAGCTGATCGGCGCGGTCGCGCGGGAATCCTTCTGACATTGCCAACAGAAGACCATCGGCGGAGACCACCACTGTGTGGCTCACCCCGGGGGTGTTGTCCACGAAGTTCGTGATCAACCAGTTCAGATTCTGCGCCGCCTGGCTCATCGGGCTCAACTAGTGCTCCTGCTGGTGAGTGGGGCCGAGGTTGAAGCTGCCGGTCGTCGAATTCTGCTGACGGCCCTGCTGAATGCCACGACGGAGGTTGGTCAGCCGGCCGCGTACATCATCGGGTGCACGCGAAACCTGCGGTCCGGACTGGTGGTTCTGCTCCTGGGCGGTTCCCGGCACAAGGTTGGCGCGCGGGACCCGACGGGGCAGACCCGAGGTGGTGACGCCGCCCGCCGCGGGCTTCCTGACCCGCTCGGCCTGGCGTACCAACTCGTCATTGGGCGAGGAGCGCCATGCGGCACCACTCGCGTGGGGCGCGTTGCCCGGGGTCGCCGGGCTCTGCGCGGGGGAGCGCTGCGGCATCGGCGGAACGGGACGCTCCGCAGGTTGCTGCGGGACAGCTGCCGACGGTCCCTGCGGCTGCTGCTGAGCGGGCTGACCGCCACGCGCGCCGTGGAACCAGTTCGTTTCCAGTGTGTCGTACAGGGGTGTACGGCCGTCGCCGGGACCGGCGGGCGGCAGCGCCTCGGGCTGTGGCTGCGGGGGCAGCGCATTCGCGGGGCGCGGGGCGCGGAACCCGTCCTGGCCAGCGCGCGGACGCGGAGCATGGGCGGGAGCGGGCGGCTGCGGGGAGTTGAAGTCCGGACGCGCGAACTGCGCGGTGGACGCCGCATCCTGAGAACCGGCTCCCTGGCCATCCGGGCGGGCGTACTGACCCGTGGACGAGGAGTCCGCAGCGCCGAACACGTCGGGCCGTACGAACTGCCCGGTGGAACCGGCACCACCCTGCGGCGGGGCCGCGTTGTAGTCGGGGCGCGCGAACTCCGACGTCGAGCCCTGACCGCGCCCGGAGTCGCTGTCCTCGTGCCCGCGCGGCGAGTCCGCGGCATGACGCTGCGGGGCGCCCTGCTGCTCGTTGCCCCAGCTGGTGGTCTGCGGACGCTGCGGGCGCTGCGGCTCCTCGCGGCGCGGGCCGCCGGGGAGCTCGGCGCGCGGACCGCCGGACGCAGGAAGCTGGCGGCCGCGGCCGCCCGCGTCCGGCGCGCTCTGCGGGAAGCCGTTCTGCCGCTCGTTGCGGGCGGGAGCGTTCTGCGCGCCACGACCCGCACCGGCGCCGAAGGCTCCGGCGAGACCGCGGCCCTGCCCCTGTCCCTGAGCACCGTCACGAGCCGGCAGCGCGGCACGCGCGCCCGATCCCGCACCGAGCCTGCCGCCCGCGGGAGCCCCTGCGGGACCCGCACCGGGTCCGCCGCCGAGACCGGGACGGCCTGAGCCGCCCGAACCGCCGGGACGGCCGCCGAGACCCGCCGGACCACCCTGCGCCGGGGGAACGGCGCCCTGGCCGCCCGCACCGGGCATGCCGGTCGGAGGCTTCTTGCCGCCGTGGGCGACATCGACGGGCAGCATGACCAGCGCGGTCGTGCCGCCGGAGTCGGAGGGGCGCAGCTGGATGCGGATGCCGTGTCGCAGGGACAGCCGGCCGACCACGAACAGACCCATGCGGCGCGAGACCGAGACGTCCACGGTGGGCGGCGACGCCAGCCGCTCGTTGATCGCGGCGAGGTCCTCGGGGGAGAGGCCGATGCCGGTGTCGTGGATCTCGACCAGCACACGGCCGTCGGGCAGCGCGTGACCGGTGACGCGGACCTTGGTCTGCGGCGAGGAGAAGGAGGTCGCATTCTCGAGCAGCTCGGCGAGGAGGTGCACGAGGTCGTTGACGACGCGGCCCGCGACCTCGGTCGCGGGGACCGAGGCCAGTTCGATGCGCTCGTACTGCTCCACCTCGGAGGCGGCGGCACGGAGCACGTCGACCAGCGGGACCGGCCGGGTCCACCGGCGGCCCGGCTCCTCGCCCGCGAGGACGAGGAGGTTTTCGCCGTTCCGGCGCATACGGGTCGCGAGGTGGTCCAGCTTGAAGAGGGACGACAGCTGGTCCGGGTCGGCCTCGCGCGACTCCAGCTCGGAGATGAGGGAGAGCTGACGCTGGATAAGACCCTGGCTGCGGCGCGAGAGGTTGGTGAACATCGCGTTGACGTTGCCTCGCAGCAGCGCCTGCTCGGCGGCGAGGCGGACGGCCTCGCGGTGCACGTCGTCGAAGGCCGCGGCCACCTGGCCGATCTCGTCCCGCGAGTGCACACCGACCGACTCGACGGAGGTGTCGACGTCCTGCGGGTCCGACTCGGACAGCTGCTTGACCAGCTCGGGCAGGCGGTCCTGGGCGACCCTGGTCGCGGTGTCCTGCAGCCGGCGCAGCGAGCGGATCATGGAGCGTGCCACGACGAAGGCGCCCACGAGGGAGACACCGAGGACGATCAGGATCAGCGCACCATTGATGATCGCTTCGCGCTGCGAGGCCTCGCGCAGTTCACGGGCCTTGCTCTCCATCTGGCTGAGCAGCGTGGCCTCGATGGTCTTCATGGCGTTGATACGGACCGTGTAGTCGTCGGTCCAGTCCAGGTGCGAACGGATGGGCTGCGACGCCAGACCGTTCTTGGTGTCCAGCACGCGCTTGGCGTAGAGCTCGGACGCCTCGATGGTCGGGTTGCCGTCCTCCATCGGTTCGGTCAGCTCGTCGGCGTTGCCGCCGGAGGACTCGTAGACCGCCTTGAAGGCCTTGAGCTGGGTGTTGCCGCTGTCGCGGGCCGCCTGGCCGTACTGCCGGTCGGGCTCGGTCAGGCCGGGGACCTTGCCGGTGTCACCGACCGGGAGCGCCGCGGCGATGACCGCGCGCTGGATGGAGGCGTACTCCTTGGCGGACGAGAAGGCCGCCAGAGCCCGGGTCCGCTTGATCATCTCCGGGTTGTTCGTCGCCTGGGCCATGTCCTGGGACAGGCTCAGCAGGGCGTCGATCAGCCGACTGTACTTGTCGATGGTGAGGGACGTCGGCTGGCCCGGCTTGTACGCGTTGGCCCGGATGCCGTTGAGCTCGTGGACCTGAACGGCGATCTGGTTGGCGTTGGCCCGGATGCTCTCCAGGGCCTCGTCGTCATCCGTGTTGGGGATGTCGCGAGTGGCCTCGAGGAACGCGTTCCTGGCCCGGTCGGTCGCGGTACGGGGACCGGTGACCTTGAAGTCCTTGACGGCGGCAGGATCGTTGGCCAGCGGGCCCGCCGACAGGTCGCGCTCCGTCTGGAGCTGCGTCGCCAGTTCGGTCGCCTGCTTGGTCATCTTGGTGAGCAGCTGCATGTGATCCAGCTGCTTCATGTCTTCCATGGACTCGTTGATACGGAGTCCGCCCAGCGTGGTCGCCGCGACGACCGGCAGGGTCAGAAGCGAGACGAGGCGCGTGCTGATGCGCCAGTTGCGCAGGGCTATTCGCGGCCCCGTGTCCGTCGGTCCCTTCGGCTTCAGCGGGGCTGTTGCCCTGTCGCCGCCGGGTGCCGCCACGCCGGGGCGCGCGGCACGTTCGCCGCTGTCGCCGGGCGCTGCCGGTCCCTGGTTCTGGGTGTGCTGGGGCGAGGAGCCGCGGTCGGTCCCGCCGCGCGGCTCCTGTTCCGCCGCAGCGCTGCCATCCCTCTTGAAACGTCCCTGCACTAGCGTCGCAACCTCTGGACCAGGCGTCCCTCCGCTCTCACGGTGGGACGGTGTCGGCGTCTCGGGGCGGAAAAACAGTGCCCCTTGGTGGTCGGTGAGTGACCGGCGCTGTCCCCCCTCTCCCGCCGCCACTCGGCGCTGCGTTGCGCCCCATGCGCGCCGGCCTGTAAACCGCGGCGGTGCGTGGAATTCCAGCACAGTGCCGGATCTCCAACAAGAGTCATGTACCGGCCTGTGACCTGGATGACACGGTGTAAGTGTCGCGTCACAAAGCGTACAAACAGTTCGCGGATGAAACGGACTTTTCCTTACGAGTCCCCTAGGGGTGGGGGGTGTCCCAGTCGCGATGATCAGGAGCGGAATGGTCGCTTCAGTGGCGCAATGTCCGTTTCCATGCAACTGACCCGCTATCCGGAATGCCCGAATTGACCGTCAACTCGTGAGGAAACTCACATGTAGATCGCTGAGTCTTCCGGACTTTCCCGGGGAATTGGATGTTTAGCCTGACGCTTTACAGGGATGGGCAATCCGTCAACCCGGCGTTAATCGCAGCGCCCGCACACCGACAGGGTCTGAAACAACCGATGAGGACGACGATGATGTTCCGCAACATAGCCAACCCCCGGCGCACCACGCTCGCGCACCTCACGGACGCGGACGAACTGCAGACGCCGGAGCAGCCGGAGCACGCACTCGATCTTCCCACGCAGACGGCCAACCCCCGCCGCACGGTCCTGATGGACGCCCCCGCCCAGTAATACGCGAGGCGGCCCTCGCACCCGCGTTAGCCTGGAGCGTCAGACTCCAGCCAGCGTCACCAAAAGAGGGGCACCCGCAACCCGTGCGCATCGCCAGGTTCTCCATCGACGGCAATGTGGCCTTCGGCGCGGTCGAGGGCGAAGGCCCCGACGGCCTCGTCCTCGACATCATCAAGGGCATCCCGTTCGCGGACTTCGAGCTCTCCGGCACCAAGGTCCCGCTGGCTCCCGGCTCCAAGGACAGGGTCCGGCTGCTGCCGCCCGTGCTTCCCAGCAAGGTCGTGGCCTTCGGCCGCAACTACGCGGAGCACGCGGCGGAGCTCGGCAACGAGGTCCCCGACGCGCCGTTCGCCTTCTTCAAGCCGTCCACCTCGGTGATCGGCCCCGGCGACCCCATCGCGTACCCCTCGTTCTCGCAGGAACTCCACCACGAGGCCGAACTGGCCGTGGTCATCGGCCGGATGTGCCGCGAGGTCCCGCGTGAGCGGGTCAAGGACGTCATCCTCGGCTACACCTGCGCCAACGACGTCACCGCCCGCGATGTCCAGAGGCGCGAGAAGCAATGGGCGCGGGCCAAGGGCTTCGACAGCTCCTGCCCGCTCGGCCCCTGGGTGGAGACCGACCTCGACCCGAGCGACCTGGCCATCCAGTGCACGGTCAACGGCGAACAGCGCCAGCTCGGCCGTACGAGCCAGATGATCCACTCCATCGAGGAGCTGGTCGTCAATGCCTCCGAGGCGATGACACTGCTCCCCGGCGACGTCGTCCTCACCGGCACTCCGGCCGGGGTCGGCCCGCTCAACGTCGGCGACGAGGTCGCCGTCACCATTCAAGGCATCGGCACTCTCACCAACAAGGTGATCCAGCGTGGCTAACGCGAACGTCCGCGTACGTTTCTGTCCGTCCCCGACCGGCAACCCCCATGTGGGCCTGGTCCGCACCGCCCTGTTCAACTGGGCCTACGCCCGGCACACCGGCGGCACCATGGTCTTCCGTATCGAGGACACCGACGCGGCCCGCGACTCCGAGGAGTCGTACAACCAGCTGCTCGACTCGATGCGCTGGCTGGGCCTGGACTGGGACGAGGGCCCGGAGGCGGGCGGCCCGCACGCCCCCTACCGCCAGTCGCAGCGGATGGACATCTACCGGGACGTCGCCGAGAAGCTGATGGCCGGCGGCTACGCGTACGAGTGCTTCTGCACCGCAGTCGAGTTGGAGGCCCGCCGCGACGCCGCCCGTCTTGCCGGCAAGCCGTCCGGTTACGACGGCACGTGCCGCAACCTCTCCACCGAGCGCATCGCCCGGTACAAGGACGAGGGCCGCCCGGCCATCGTCCGCTTCAAGATGCCCGACGAGCCGATCACCTTCACCGACCTGGTCCGCGGTGAACTCACCTTCACCCCGGACAACGTGCCCGACTACGGGATCGTCCGCGCCAACGGTGCCCCGCTGTACACACTGGTCAACCCTGTCGACGACGCGCTGATGGAGATCACGCACGTCCTGCGCGGCGAGGACCTGCTCTCCTCGACCCCGCGCCAGATCGCGCTCTACAAGGCGCTGATCGAGCTGGGCATCGCCAAGGAGATCCCCGCGTTCGGGCACCTCCCGTACGTCATGGGCGAGGGCAACAAGAAGCTCTCCAAGCGCGACCCCCAGGCGTCCCTGAACGTCTACCGGGAGCGCGGCTTCCTCCCGGAGGGCCTGCTCAACTACCTCTCCCTCCTCGGCTGGTCCTTCTCGGCCGACCAGGACGTCTTCTCGATCGAGGAGATGGTGGCGAAGTTCGACGTCGCGGACGTCAACGCCAACCCGGCCCGCTTCGACCTGAAGAAGGCCGAGGCGATCAACGCCGACCACATCCGCCGCCTCGACGTGAAGGCCTTCACCGAGGCGTGCGGCACCTGGCTGCGGGCCCCGCACGCCAACTGGGCCCCCGAGCAGTTCGACCGGGCGGCCTGGGAGGCGATCGCCCCGCACGCCCAGACCCGGCTGACCGTCCTCTCGGACATCACGGCCAATGTCGACTTCCTCTTCCTGGACGCGCCGGTCGAGGACGAGGCGTCCTGGACGAAGGCGATGAAGGAGGGCTCCGACGCGCTGCTGCGCACGGCCCGCGAGAAGCTGGCCGACGCCGACTGGTCCAGCCCCGAGTCCCTGAAGAACGCGGTCCTGGCGGCGGGCGAGGAGCACGGCCTGAAGCTCGGCAAGGCCCAGGCCCCGGTCCGCGTCGCGGTCACGGGCCGCACGGTGGGTCTGCCGCTCTTCGAGTCTCTGGAGATCCTGGGCAAGGGCAAGACCCTGGCCCGCATCGACGCGGCGCTGGACAAGCTCGCGTCCTAAGCTCGGGTTCATGCCGATACGCGCGGTCCTGTGGGACATCGACGACACGATCTTCGACTACTCCCGCGCCGACCGCGCCGGTATGCAGCGGCACCTCGAAGCCGAGGGCCTGGTCGACGGATACGACTCCGTCGACCAGGCCCTCGGCCGCTGGCGCGAGATCACCGACCAGCACTGGGCGCGCTTCTCCGCCGGTGAGACCGACTGGCAGGGCCAGCGACGCGACCGAGTCCGGTCCTTCACCGGCCGGCCACTTTGCGACGCCGAGGCCGACGACTGGTTCGCGCGCTACATCGTGCACTTCGAGGCCGCCTGGTCCCTGTTTCCGGACGCCGTCCCCGCGCTCGACCTGCTCGCCGGCCACTACCGCCATGCCGTCCTGTCCAACTCCTCGCTCCACAACCAGGACCGCAAGCTGCGCGTCCTCGGGGTACGCGACCGGTTCGAGACGATCCTGTGCGCGGACGAGCTGGGTGTGTCCAAGCCCGCGGCCGAGGCGTTCCACGCGGCCTGCGTCGCCCTCGCGCTGCCCCCGGGAGAGGTCGCGTATGTGGGGGACCATCCGGACATCGACGCGCAGGGGGCCGCGGCCGCGGGGCTCACCGGCATCTGGCTGGACCGCAACGGTCTCGGAGGGCGTCCTGACCTCCGTCGTATCACCGGTCTCGCCCAGCTCCCCGGCCTGCTGTGGCGCGATACCCGTTTTGGAGCGCCGGACACCTTCGGGTAATGTTCTTCCTGCGCCGCCCGAGAGGGCCGAGAGGTCCGGCCGGAGAGCGCAAACCAAACAAACCCCCCTCCAGGGGGTTGAGTTTTGGTGGGCTATGGTGTAATTGGCAGCACGACTGATTCTGGTTCAGTTAGTCTAGGTTCGAGTCCTGGTAGCCCAGCTCGCAGAGATCTTCTGCAAAGCCCCCGTTGTGTAGCGGCCTAGCACGCTGCCCTCTCAAGGCAGTAGCGCCGGTTCGAATCCGGTCGGGGGTACAGATCCATCCTGCTGATCATCAGGGTCGCACCCGATGACCGCGCAGTGACATCACCCGGCTCTGCCGGGTGGGATCGCTAGGGCCCCCGTTGTGTAGCGGCCTAGCACGCCGCCCTCTCAAGGCGGTAGCGCCGGTTCGAATCCGGTCGGGGGTACTGGTCTAAACCACCATGGCCTATGGTGTAATTGGCAACACTACGGTTTCTGGTACCGTCATTCTAGGTTCGAGTCCTGGTAGGCCAGCTCGCGGAGCTCATCCGCAAGGCCCCCGTTGTGTAGCGGCCTAGCACGCCGCCCTCTCAAGGCGGTAGCGCCGGTTCGAATCCGGTCGGGGGTACACATCGAAGAGGCCCTCCGCTCGTCGCGGAGGGCCTCTTCGCGTTCTTGGCGTACGGACCTTCCTGCGGCACCAGCTCCTGGCGGATACTCCGCGCATGGATGCTGCAGGCGCGGAACCTCTCGTACGGACCGCGGAGTTACGTATCTTGCGCATCGAACAGCCCCCGGGCCTCAGGATCGAGGGCGTCGTCGACATCCATGCACACCGCCATCTGCACGGTGCCCTCGACGTGATCGCCTCCATCGAAGGGGATCTTCAACTCGACCTTTCCGGGCTGGAGTTCCTCGACATCGGGGGACTGCGCATGCTGATCGGCTTCGCCCGGACCCGAAAGCCGGGCGACCATGTGGAGTTGACGGGACTCGCCCCGCATCTGCGGAATGTGATCGCACTCGTGGGATGGGACGACACACCGGGTCTGCGGCTGGGAGACCATCGTGTCAACTGACCGAGCTCCGGGCGGCTTTGAACACGCGCCGGGGGAGTGGGCACACTCGACACCACCGCCGAGTCCATGTACCTCGGCCGCCGACCGGTGGACCGGGTCGCCCAGCTCCTGCGGTACACGGACAGCTACCGGGCGGGGTCGCGGGGCCGCCGGGGCGGATGATCACCGAGACCGGGCACGGGGACGTGCACCCGCTCCCGCCGCCCCCGCCGGGACGCTTTGCGGTTTCGTCCTGCCGGGGCCGGGCCGGGCGTGGCCCATGGCGGACGACGCCCTGTGCCTTGCGCGGTGAAAGCGGCCCGCAGGGTCAGCCGCTGCGGCGCAGTGCCTCGCTCAGGCGCGCCGCCGCGTCGATGACCGCCTGCGCGTGCATCCTGCCCGGGTGCCGGGTCAGCCGCTCGATCGGCCCCGAGACCGACACCGCGGCCACGACCCGGTTCGATGGCCCTCGCACCGGCGCCGAGACCGAGGCCACGCCCGGCTCGCGTTCGCCGATCGACTGGGCCCAGCCCCGGCGCCGTACGCCGGACAGGGCGGTGGCCGTGAAGCGGGCGCCCTGCAGGCCCCGGTGCAGGCGCTCCGGTTCCTCCCAGGCCATCAGGATCTGGGCCGAGGACCCGGCCTTCATGGTGAGCGTGGAGCCGACCGGCACGGTGTCCCGCAGTCCGGACAGCCGCTCCGCCGCTGCCACGCAGATACGCATGTCGCCCTGCCGGCGGTAGAGCTGCGCGCTCTCGCCCGTCACATCGCGCAGATGCGTGAGTACCGGCCCCGCCGTGGCCAGCAGCCGGTCCTCGCCCGCCGCCGCGGCGAGCTCGGCCAGCCGCGGGCCCAGGATGAACCGGCCCTGCATGTCCCTCGCCACCATCCGGTGGTGTTCCAGTGCCACGGCAAGGCGATGTGCCGTGGGTCGTGCAAGCCCTGTCGCCGCGACCAGCCCGGCGAGGGTGGCCGGACCGGACTCCAGAGCGCTCAGTACCAGAGCTGCCTTGTCGAGAACGCCGACGCCGCTAGAGTTGTCCATGCAACGATATTCACGTCTCACACTGTGAAACGCAAGTTCAATTTTCCCGGGAACTTGCGAGTCTGTAGTGGCGGCCCGCGGACCAACGGGCTCTGCACAAGATCTCTAGTTGTGTCGGCGAACCAGCCGGCCGGAGGGAAAGCGATGGGTAGGACACTGGCGGAGAAGGTCTGGGACGACCATGTCGTCCGGCGCGCCGAGGGCGAGCCCGACCTCCTCTTCATCGATCTGCACCTGCTGCACGAGGTGACCAGCCCGCAGGCTTTCGACGGTCTTCGTCAGAATGCCCGGCCGGTGCGGCGGCTCGATCTCACCATCGCGACCGAGGACCACAACACCCCGACGCTCGATATCGACAAGCCCATCGCGGACCCGGTCTCCCGCGCCCAACTGGAGACGCTGCGCAAGAACTGCGCGGAGTTCGGTGTACGGCTGCACCCGCTGGGTGACATCGAGCAGGGCGTCGTCCACGTCGTGGGCCCCCAGCTGGGTCTGACCCAGCCCGGCACCACCGTGGTCTGCGGTGACTCCCACACCTCCACCCACGGCGCGTTCGGTGCGCTGGCGTTCGGCATCGGCACCTCCCAGGTGGAGCATGTCCTGGCCACCCAGACGCTGCCGCTGGCACGCCCCAGGACCATGGCCATCACGGTCGACGGCGAACTGCCCGAGGACGTCACCGCCAAGGACCTGATCCTGGCCGTCATCGCCCGCATCGGCACCGGCGGCGGCCAGGGCTACATCCTGGAGTACCGCGGCTCGGCCATCGAGAAGCTCTCGATGGAGGCCCGGATGACCATCTGCAACATGTCGATCGAGGCGGGCGCCCGGGCCGGAATGATCGCCCCGGACCAGACCACCTTCGACTATCTGCGGGGCCGTGACCACGCCCCCAAGAGCGAGGACTGGGACGCCGCCGTCGCGTACTGGAAGACGCTGCGCACCGACGACGACGCCGTCTTCGACGCCGAGGTGTTCATCGACGCCACCGAACTGGCGCCGTTCGTCACCTGGGGCACCAACCCCGGCCAGGGCGCGCCACTGTCGGCCAGCGTCCCCGACCCGGCTTCGTACGAGGACGCTTCGGAGCGCCACGCCGCCGAAAAGGCCCTGGAATACATGGGGTTGAGCGCCGGCCAGCCGCTGCGCGACATCAAGGTGGACACCGTCTTCGTAGGCTCCTGCACCAACGGCCGTATCGAAGACCTGCGCTCGGCAGCCGCCATTCTGGACGGCCGCAAAGTCGCCGACGGCGTACGGATGCTGGTGGTCCCCGGCTCCGTGCGGGTCGCGCTGCAGGCCGTCGAGGAGGGCCTGAACAAGGTCTTCACCGAGGCGGGAGCCGAATGGCGGCATGCGGGCTGCTCGATGTGTCTGGGCATGAACCCCGACCAACTGGCCCCCGGCGAGCGCTCCGCGTCCACCTCCAACCGTAACTTCGAGGGCAGGCAGGGCAAGGGCGGACGCACCCATCTGGTCTCGCCGCAGGTCGCCGCCGCCACCGCGGTACTGGGCCATCTGGCCTCGCCCGCCGACCTGTCCGAAGCCCCCGCGACCGCCGGAGTCTGAGCACCATGGAAGCTTTCACCGCACACACCGGCCGGGCCGTCCCGCTGCGCCGCAGCAACGTCGACACCGACCAGATCATCCCCGCCCACTGGCTGAAGAAGGTCACCCGCGACGGCTTCGAGGACGGGCTCTTCGAGGCCTGGCGCAAGGACTCCTCCTTCGTCCTCAATCAGCCCGAGCGGCAGGGCGCCACGGTTCTGGTGGCGGGCCCCGACTTCGGCACCGGCTCCTCCCGCGAGCACGCCGTGTGGGCCCTGCAGAACTACGGCTTCAAGGCCGTCATCTCCTCCCGGTTCGCCGACATCTTCCGCGGCAACTCGCTCAAGAACGGTCTGCTGACCGTGGTTCTGGACCAGAAGGTCGTGGACGCGCTCTGGGAGCTGACCGAGGCCGACCCGACGGCCGAAGTCTCCGTGGACTTGGAAAAACGACAGGTTCTGGCCGAAGGCATCACGGCCGACTTCGAGCTTGACGAGAACGCCCGATGGAGGCTGCTGAACGGGCTGGACGACATCAGCCTCACCCTTCAGAACGAAGCCGACATCGCGGCTTACGAGGCGTCCCGGCCGGCCTTCAAGCCCCGCACAATTCAGGCCTGAGCAGCGCTTTTACCGTACTGCGCCCCCCACCGTCCGGTGGGGGGCGCAGTCGCTTGTTGAGACCCTGCCGGGCGACAACTCGCCCCAGATGGCACAATCGGTGCATGGAACGCGACAGCCAACTCGAGCTCTACGAGGCAGTCGCCGCCCGACTGAAGGAAGCGCACACAAGAGTGCGCGCACTGCAAGTCCCGGAGGGCGTAAGGATGGCGCTGTCCCGGAAGCTGCTGGTCGTCACGGCAGCGGCGAAGCACGATCTCCCGGATGCGGCTAGGCGTCTGGACCGCTTGATGAAGGACCTCGACGAGGGCCGATTCCCTGAAGGCGACTGACACCCGAAGTTCCGCGACGGTCGACTTCGTTGCGGCACTAGGGTGATTAGCCCGTTTCGTGTTTGATTTGCGGTATATATCTGCCTAACGTGCGAAAAAGCCAGGACGCATTCGTTCCGGCCAATGTCTCCGAAGGGGAAGACGTGAACAAGGCGCAGCTCGTAGAAGCGATTGCCGACAAGGTCGGCGGCCGTCAGCAGGCCGCAGACGCTGTCGACGCGGTACTTGACGCGATCGTCCGCGCAGTTGTCGGCGGAGACCGGGTTTCGGTCACCGGCTTCGGCTCGTTCGAGAAGGTCGACCGTCCTGCTCGTTACGCCCGCAACCCGCAGACGGGTGAGCGCGTGCGGGTCAAGAAGACCTCGGTTCCGCGCTTCCGTGCGGGGCAGGGCTTCAAGGACCTGGTGAGCGGCTCGAAGAAGCTCCCCAGGGGCGGCGAAGTCGCGGTCAAGAAGGCCCCCAAGGGCAGCCTCACCGGCGGCATCGCCGCCGCCCGCACGACCGTCAAGAAGGCTGCTGCGAAGAAGACGGTCGCGAAGAAGGCCGCCGCGAAGAAGACGGTCGCCAAGAAGGCCGCAGTGAAGAAGACCGCGGCGAAGAAGACGGTCGCCAAGAAGGCGGCAGTGAAGAAGACCGCCGCGAAGAAGGCGGTCCCGGCCAAGGCGGCGGCAAAGAAGACGACCGCCAAGAAGGCCGCCGCCAAGAAGACCGCGCCGGCCAAGAAGGCGCCCGCCAGGAAGACGACGGCGCGCAAGACCGCCGCGAAGAAGACCGCCGCCAGGAAGTAAGCGGCACAAGGTCACAGGGCCATTCACGCGCCGGGCCGGGCTCCCCTCGGGGAGCCCGGCCCGCGGCGTTTCAGAGCGTGGCCAGGGTCACCAGCGTGATGCGCAGGGCCTCGCCCTCGCCCTCGGTCTCGATACGTACCCGCTGGCCCGGCCGCAGCAGCCGCAGACCGCCCGCGTCGAAGGCCGCGGCATCGAACTCCACGGGGGTGCCGTCGTCGAGCAGCACACTGCCGCTGCGGGTGTCGGAGTCGTAGGTGTACGAGGTCGCCTGCATACCGGCAGCTTAGGGGGTGTCTCTCTACGGTGCGTGGGCGCCCGCAGCCCAGCGCTCCGCGGTCCGCGGGCCCACTCCCAGGGCCAGCGCGGCCGCCAGATCGGCTCCCGTGTCCACGTCCTGCCGCACCGAATCCACGCCGTCGAGCAGGATTTCCGCGACCCCCGACGCCAAATGCCGACGGCGGGACCGGCCGCCGAAAGCGGGACGCAATTCCGTCCCCGGTGCCGCGGAGAGGAATGTCGTGCCGATTCCGGCCGCATCCGTCAGAAATGCCCGGGGAAATACCGAAGCGCGAACCAGTACCCGGGCCAATTCCTCGGGACGCAAAGCGGGAAGATCGGCGTTGAGTACCGCGACGGCCGCGTCGGGACGCAGCGCCCGTACTGCCTCGGCCCCGTGCGCGAGCGCCGCGTTGAGACCGGCGCCCGGGGAGTCCGGGACGATCCGGGCCCCCAGCGCGGCCAGCTCGCCGGCCGCCGCCGGATCGTCCGTGACGACCGCCACATCCCGTACTCCATCGCACGCCAGCGCCGCGGCCACCGTGTCCTGGGCAAAGGCGAGCGCGAGATGCGGCCGCAGAATGCCCGCCGCGGTCCCCGCGAGCCTGCTCTTGGCCAGAACAAGGGGCTTCAGCGGGACCACCAGGGACCAGCCGTTCGTCGCGTCGGTGTTCGTGGCGAGCTCTCCGTCCATGCGCATCGGACCCCATTGTGGCGCGAGCCCTTGACGGACCGGGGGCCCGGTCCCGGAGCCGAGGCGTACGGTGTTCTCGACAGACCAGGGGCCTGGGGCGACACTTGACCCCCAGCAGCCGGGCGGCAGCCCGGCAATAGAGGAAGGTGTCCGAGTGTCCCGCCGTAGAATCGGCTTCTGGTACCGCCTGGCGGCGGTCATCGCTAAACCGCCGCTGTTGGTTCTGTTCAAGCGGGACTGGCAGGGAATGGAACACATTCCGGCGGACGGCGGATTCATCACCGCTATCAATCACAACTCGTACCTCGACATGTTCTCCTACGGGCACTTCCAGTACAACAGCGGACGTGTGCCCCGATTCCTGGCCAAGGCCGCGCTCTTCAAGGCGCCCGTGGTCGGCACCCTCCTGCGGGGCACGGGCCAGATTCCCGTCTACCGGGAGTCCTCCAACGCCTTCGGCGCCTTCCGCGCGGCCGTCGACGCCATCGAGCGCGGTGAATGCGTCGCCTTCTACCCGGAGAGCACGCTCACCCGCGATCCCGGCATGTGGCCGATGACGGCGAAGACCGGAGTCGCACGCGCGGCGCTGCTGACCAAAGCGCCGGTCATTCCGGTCGCCCAATGGGGCGCGAACTTGGCAATGCCGCCGTACGCCAAGGAGAACAAGCTCCGTCTCTTCCCGCGCAAGACGCTTCAGGTGAAAGCCGGCCCGCCGGTCGACCTCGACCGCTTCTACGGCCAGGAGCCGACGCCCGAGGTGCTGAAGGAGGCGACCGGGGACATCATGGCCGCGATCACCGCCCTGCTGGAGGAGATCCGCGGCGAGAAGGCCCCGGACAAGCCGTTCGATCTGCGCGAAGTCCTCGCGCAGCAGCGCCGCAAGGCCGCCGAGGAGGGCACTAAGTGACGCGCGCCGCCACCAAGGCAGCAGTTTTCGGAACCGGCTCCTGGGGCACGGCCTTCGCCATGATTCTCGCCGACGCCGGTTGCGAGGTGAGCCTGTGGGCCCGCCGCGCCGAACTCGCCGAATCGGTCAACGCGACCCGGACCAACCCCGACTATCTGCCGGGAATTGAGCTTCCCGAGGCGGTACGGGCGACCAGCGACCCCGCCGATGCGGCTGCCGGGGCCGAGTTCACGGTTCTGGCGATCCCCTCCCAGACCCTGCGGGGCAACCTTGCCGCGTGGGCACCGCTCCTCGCGCCGGACACCGTGCTCGTCTCCCTGATGAAGGGCATCGAACTCGGCACGGCCAAGCGCATGAGCGAGGTCATCGAAGAGGTCGCCAAGGTCCCCGCCGAACGCGTCGCCGTCGTCACGGGCCCCAACCTCGCCAAGGAGATCGCTCAACGCCGACCCGCCGCCGCGGTGGTCGCCAGCCGTGACGAGAGCGTCGCCCAGCGGCTCCAGTCCGCCTGCCACACCCCGTACTTCCGGCCGTACACGAACACAGATGTGGTCGGCTGTGAACTGGGCGGCGCCGTCAAGAACGTCATCGGCCTCGCCGTCGGCATCGCGGACGGCATGGGCCTCGGAGACAACGCCAAGGGTTCGCTGATCACGCGTGGCCTCGCCGAAACCACCCGCCTCGGTCTCGCGATGGGCGCCGACCCGATGACCTTCTCCGGGCTCGCCGGACTGGGCGACCTGGTCGCGACCTGCTCCTCGCCGCTCTCCCGCAACCACACCTTCGGCACCAACCTCGGCCGCGGGATGACGCTCGAGGAGACCATCGCGGCCACCAAGCAGACCGCCGAGGGTGTCAAGTCCTGCGAGTCGGTACTGGATCTGGCCCGCAGGCACGGCGTCGACATGCCGATCACCGAGACGGTCGTCGGCATCGTCCACGAGGGCAAGCCGCCGGTCGTCGCGCTGAAGGAACTCATGTCGCGCAGCGCCAAGGCCGAGCGGCACTGACGTGATTCCAGCCAGCGGGTAGTCTCAACGCGATATGAGCAGCGAGAACCTCCCCCAGAGCCCTGAGCAGCAGCCGCGCAAGCCGCGCGTAGCCGTCGTCTTCGGCGGTCGCAGCTCCGAACACGGGATCTCCGTGGTCACCGCCGGCGCCGTACTGCGCGCCATCGACCGTACGAAGTACGACGTGCTGCCGATCGGCATCACGTCGGATGGCCGGTGGGCGCTGACCGCCGACGAGCCGGAGCGGATGGCCATCGCCGACCGCCGTACGCCCAGCGTCGAGGAGCTCGCCGACTCCACCGAGGGCGGCGTCGTGCTCTCCGTGGACCCCGCCAACCGCGAGGTCGTCTACAGCGAGCCCGGCGCCGTCCCCAAGGCGCTCGGCGAGGTCGACGTCGTCTTCCCCGTGCTGCACGGCCCGTACGGCGAGGACGGCACCCTCCAGGGCCTCCTGGAGTTGTCCGGCGTCCCGTACGTCGGCTCTGGCGTTCTCGCCTCGGCCGTCGGCCAGGACAAGGAGTACATGAAGCGTGTCTTCATCTCCTTCGGCCTGCCCGTCGGCCCGTACACGGTCATCCGCCCCCGCGAGTGGGAGCTCGACCCCTCCGCCGCCCGCAAGAAGATCATCGACTTCGCGGGTGAGCACGGCTGGCCGCTCTTCATCAAGCCCGCGCGTGCCGGATCCTCCATCGGCATCAGCAGGGTCGACGACATCTCCGGCCTGGACGAGGCGATCGGCGAGGCGCAGCGCCACGACCCCAAGATCCTTGTGGAGTCGCTGCTGCGCGGCCGCGAGATCGAGTGCGGGGTGCTGGAGTTCGAGGACGGCCCGCGTGCCAGCGTCCCGGCCGAGATCCCGCCCGTCACGGCCCACGAGTTCTACGACTTCGAGGCCAAGTACATCGACTCGGCGGCCGGTCTGGTGCCCGCGCCGCTGACCGAGGAGCAGACCGCCGAGGTACGCCGGCTCGCGGTCGAGGCGTTCGACGCCGCGTCCTGCGAGGGTCTCGTACGAGCGGACTTCTTCCTCACCGAGGACGGCGAGTTCGTCATCAACGAGATCAACACCATGCCCGGCTTCACGCCGATCTCGATGTACCCGCGCATGTGGCAGGAGAGCGGTATCGACTACTCCGATCTCGTCGACCGGCTGATCCAGGCGGCGCTGCGCCGCTCGACCGGCCTGCGCTAGGGCTCTTTACGGGACCACGAGGGTGGCCGGCACCGTCTTTTTGACGGCGCCGGCCAGTTCGGCGAGCGGCGTGACATCGTGGGCGAACCGCTCGTCCATCGTGACCTCGACGTAGGTCTTGCGGTACGTGGTGGTCAGGCGGGGGCCCTCGGGCCGCTCCTCCAGGAGCCAGTTGACCCCGTCCGCCTCCACTGCCTGCGACTGGGCGTCGCTCATCTTCGCGGGCCGTGGGACTCCACAGCGCAGTACGATCGCCGCGTCGCCCCAGCCGGCGGTCAGATCGGAAGCCGGCTCGGGGTCGTTGCGGTCCTGACCGGCCACGGACTTCGGCAGCTCCTTGTGCAGCGCGCCGCACAGTGCAGCCTGGTCCGAGGGCGGGCTGGGAACCGTGACCGACGCCGCTGCGTCCGTGGAGTCGCAGCCCGCGGCAGCCAGCAGCACCAGGGCGGCAGCGGACAGAAAGAAAGGCCGGCGGCGGGAAGATGTCACCGGCCAAGCGTAGACGGGGGCTACAGGTGCACGACCGGGCAGGTCAGGGTGCGGGTGATGCCGTCCACCTGCTGGACCTTGGCGACCACCATGCGGCCGAGATCGTCTACCGTCTCGGCCTGGGCGCGCACAATCACGTCATAGGGACCGGTCACGTCCTCGGCCTGAATCACTCCCGGAATCTTGCCGATGGTCTCGGCGACGGTCGACGCCTTGCCCACCTCGGTCTGAATGAGGATGTACGCCTGTACCACGGAACCTCCAGGGCGGCCACGAGGATCATGTGGGGGGAAGGGACGCCACGGTATCGCGTCGCCGCGGGCCGCGGGGAGACCCGCGCGCCGGGTGACGCCCGCAGCGTGGCGTACGGAGAGCAGAAGTTGACGTATCTCTTGACGGTACCCAGGGCGCACACCGCTCGCGACCGCAAGCGAGCAGCACTGCCGGAGGTCCCGGCAGGACGACGGAGAGGTGAGACTCGGTGAAGGGCACTGTGGGCGAGTTGGGGGAGTTCGGGCTCATCAGGGAACTCACCTCACGGCTCACCTCCACCCCGGCGGTCCGGCTCGGACCCGGTGACGACGCGGCGGTCGTGGCCGCACCCGACCGCAGGGTCGTGGCGAGCACGGACGTGCTCCTGGAGGGGCGGCACTTCCGCCGTGACTGGTCGACGGCATACGACGTGGGGCGCAAGGCCGCCGCACAGAATCTGGCCGACATCGCCGCGATGGGCGCGGTCCCGACCGCGCTGCTGCTCGGCCTGGTCGTCCCGGCCGAACTCCCGGTCACCTGGGCCACCGAGCTCATGGACGGCATCCGCGACGAGTGCCAGGTGGCCGGGGCGGCGGTGGTCGGCGGCGATGTCGTACGCGGAGACCTCATCACCCTCGCGATCACCGCGCTCGGTGATCTGCGCAACCACGAGCCGGTCACCCGGGCCGGCGCCCAGCCCGGCGATGTCGTCGCGTACACCGGCTGGTTGGGCTGGTCGGCCGCCGGGCACGCGGTGCTCTCCCGCGGCTTCCGCTCGCCGCGCGCCTTTGTCGAGGCACACCGCAGGCCCGAGCCGCCCTACCACGCCGGCCCCGCGGCGGCCGGACTCGGCGCCACCGCCATGACCGACGTCAGCGACGGACTCGTAGCCGACCTCGGGCACATCGCGGAGGCCAGCAAGGTCCGTATCGATCTGCGCTCGGGCTCCATCGACATCCCCTCGCAGATGAACGACATCGGTCAGGCCGTCGGCGTCGACCCGCTCCAGTGGGTGCTGACCGGGGGAGAGGACCACGCGATCGTCGCGACCTTCCCGCCGGACGCTAAGCTTCCGGCCCGCTGGAAGGTGATCGGCGAGGTGCTCAACCCGTCGGCGCTTCCGCAGGTGACGGTCGACGGTGCGCCCTGGACCAACAAGAGCGGCTGGGACCACTTCGGGGACATCGAGGACGGCAAGTAGATTCGGCGGTATGGACGTACCTGCCCTGCCTCCTCGCGTGCTCACCGTCGCCGGGTCCGACTCCGGCGGCGGTGCGGGCATTCAGGCCGATCTGAAGACGATGCTGGCGCTCGGTGTGCACGGCATGAGCGTGCTCACCGTGGTCACCGCGCAGAACTCGCTGGGTGTGCAGGACACGTGGGAACTGCCCGTCGACGCGGTACGGGCCCAGTACCGCAGCGTCGTCGACGACATCGGTGTACAGGCCGTGAAGACCGGCATGCTGGCCTCCGCGCCTCTGGTCGAGACGGTCGCCGAGCTACTGGCCGGAACGGAGGCGCCGGTCGTCGTGGACCCGGTGGGCGTCTCCAAGCACGGGGATCCGCTGCTGGCCGCCTCCGCGCTCGACTCCGTACGCGGCAGGCTGCTGCCCCTCGCGACCGTGGCCACCCCGAATCTGGACGAGGTCGAGCAGCTGACGGGCGTACGGGTGCGGGCCGAGGCGGATCTGCGCCGGGCCGCGGACGCGGTCCTGGGCCTCGGGCCGCGGTGGGCGCTGATCAAGGGCGGGCATCTCGCGGGCGACGCGGTGGACCTGCTGACGGACGGCGAGCAGGAACACTGGCTGCGTGCGCCCCGGCACGACAACCGGCACACGCACGGGACGGGCTGCACGCTGGCCTCCGCCCTCGCTTCGGGGCTGGCGAAGGGGATGGAGGTGCCGGAAGCCGTACGGGTCGCCAAGGAGTACGTCACGGGGGCGATCACCGCGGGGTTCGCACTGGGGGGAGGGATCGGCCCGGTGGATCACGGCTGGCGTCTGCGCTGACCGCCGGCCTGCCGTCCGGTGATTGCCGTCCGGTGACCGCACCCCGGGCACGGCAAAAAGCCGGCCCACCGAGGTGGACCGGCTTTCAAGGCAACCGGAGGGGCTGCGCTACGACGAAACGTCGCGGTTAGCGCGAGACCTTGCCGGCCTTGATGCACGAGGTGCAGACGTTGAGCCGCTTCGGCGTCCGACCGACCACGGCACGCACACGCTGGATGTTCGGGTTCCAGCGACGGGACGTACGGCGGTGCGAGTGCGAAATGTTGTTGCCGAAGCCCGGCCCCTTGCCGCAGACGTCGCAGTTGGCAGCCACGGGTCACTCCAAAGACTTCAGATGCACTTACAGTGAATTCCGGCGCGCCGGATCAGTGATCTGATTGGTGGCTTTGCCGGGGGAATGGCCCGACTCTCATCGGGCAACCGGAGCAGCATACAACGACTGCGTCCGAGATACGAAACTACCATGGCTTCTCCCGCCCCCGGCCCGGACCCCGCTCCCACCTGGGGTCTACCCTGCGGTGCAACCCGCTGCTCAGGGCCCTTCCGGCCGCTCAAGGAGGATCACCAGGTGCCGCAGACCCTCGACGCCACAGCGGTACGCACCTGGTGCTCACTGGCACTGGAAGCGCTGGGCCGGGAGCGCGAGGAGATCGACGCGATCAACGTCTACCCGGTCGCGGACGGGGACACCGGCACGAATCTGTATCTGACTGTCGAGTCCGCGGCCCGGGCCGTGGAGGCGGTCTTCTCCGCGCACGAGACCGAAGGCTCGGCCCCCCGGCCCGCCGATGTGGTCCGGGCGATGGCCCATGGCGCGCTGATAGGCGCCCGGGGGAACTCCGGGACGATCCTGGCGCAGTTGCTGCGGGGCATGGCGGAACGGCTCGGGGCCGGAGACCACATCGCCGACGCGATGCGCCGGGCGGCTGCTCTGGCGCGCGAGGCGGTCGCGCATCCCGTCGAGGGCACGATCCTGACGGTTGCGGCTGCTGCGGCCCGCGCCGCGGAGTCCTCACCGGACGATCCCGTGCGCGCCGCCTACGAGGGAGCGCGAGCCGCGCTGGACGCGACGCCGGGGCAGCTTGCCGTGCTGGACCGCGCGGGGGTCGTGGACGCGGGCGGGCGCGGGCTGCTGGCGGTGCTGGGCGCGCTCGTGGAGGCGGTGACGGGGGAGGTCCCGGCCGCGCCGGGGCCCACGCATGTACACCCCGCTGCGATGGTGGCCGTCGCGGAGGGAGGCGGCGAACCGTGTGCGGACGGAGGGCCGGCGTTCGAGGTGATCTACCTCCTGGAGGCCGAGGACGCGGCCGTGGCCCGGCTGCGCACCCGGCTGGACGGGCTCGGCGACTCGCTGGTCGTCGTCGGCGGCGACGGGCTGTGGAACGTGCATGTGCACGTCGATGACGCGGGCGCCGCGGTGGAGGCGGGCGTCGAGGCCGGGCGGCCGTACCGGATCCGGATCACCCACTTCGACTCCGCCGCGGAGATGTCGCGCGAGCAGGTGCAGCGGGCGGTCGTCGTGGTTGTCCCCGGGGAGGGCCTGGCGGACCTGTGCGCCGAGGCGGGCGCGACGACTGTGCTTGCGCGCCCCGGGGAGCCGCCGGCCAGCGGCGAACTGGTCGACGCGATCCGGCGCGCGCATGCCCGCGAGGTCGTCCTGCTGCCGAACTCGCCGGAGCTGCGGCACACCGCGGCGGCGGCCGCAGAACAGGCCCGTACGGAGGGCGTACGGGTCGCCCTCGTCCCCACCCGCGCCGCGGTTCAGGGCATCGCGGCGCTCGCCGTCCACGAGCCTGACCGCCGTTTCGACGAGGACGTCGTCGCGATGACGGCGGCGGCGGGGGCGACCCGCCATGCCGAACTGGCCGTGGCGGAACGGCAGTCGTGGACGACGGCGGGCGTGTGCCAGGCCGGTGACGTCCTGGGCCTGATCGACGGCGACGTGGCGGTGATCGGCGCGGACCTGCCGGGCACGGCGGAAGCGGTCCTGGACAGGATGCTGGCGGCGGGCGGCGAACTGGTGACGCTGATCCTGGGCGACGACGTACCGGACGGGGACGCGGTGGCCGAGCGCCTGGAACGGCATGTGCGGGAAGGCCACTTGGCGGTGGACACGGTGGTCTACCTGGGCGGCCGGGGGGCGTCCCCGCTGCTGATCGGGGTGGAGTAGGAGGCGGTGCCGCCCGGCCGGCGCGGGGACCTGTGCCGCGCTCGCGGCACCGCTGTGACCAGCGGCTATCCACAGGTGCACGACGTCTGTCAGTGCTGTGGTGTGCAATGGATCGCGTGTCCGCGCTCGACGAACCTCTGAAGAAGACGCTCGGAGCCGCCACCGCCAAGGTGATGGCCGAGCATCTGGACCTGCACACCCTCGGCGATCTGCTCCACCACTACCCGCGCAGGTACGCGGAGCGGGGCGAGCTCACGCACCTGTCCGACCTGCCGCTGGACGAGCACGTCACCGTGGTCGCCCAGGTGGCGAGCGCCCGCGTGCTCACCTTCAGCGGCTCCAAGGGCCGGGGCCAGCGCCTGGAGGTCGTCATCACGGACGGCAGCGGTCAACTGCAACTGGTCTTCTTCGGCAAGGGCGTTCACAAGCCCCACAAGGACCTTCTGCCGGGCACCCGCGCGATGTTCGCCGGCAAGGTGTCGGTCTTCAACCGCAAGCTGCAGCTCGCCCACCCCGCGTACGAACTGCTCCACGGAGACAGCGACGAGGCCGTCGACTCCTGGGCCGGAGCACTCATCCCGATCTATCCGGCCACCACGAAGCTGGAGTCCTGGAAGATCGCCAAGGCCCTCGACGCCGCACTGCCCAGAGCCCGGGAGGCCGTCGACCCCCTGCCGGAGGCACTGCGTGAAGGACGCGACCTCGTTCCGCTCCCCGAGGCCCTGTTGAAGATCCACCGGCCGCACACCAAGGCGGACATCGCCGTCGCACGCGACCGCCTGAAGTGGGACGAGGCCTTCGTCCTCCAGGTCGCCCTCGCCCGCCGCCGGTACGCCGACACCCAACTGCCCGCCGTGGCCCGCACACCACGGCCGGACGGGCTGCTCGACGCCTTCGACGCCAAGCTGCCCTTCACCCTGACCGAGGGCCAGCAGAAGGTCACCAAGGAGATCTTCGACGACCTGGCGACGGAGCACCCCATGCACCGCCTGCTCCAGGGAGAGGTCGGATCGGGCAAGACCATGGTGGCCCTGCGGGCGATGCTCACCGTCGTCGACGCGGGCGGGCAGGCGGCCATGCTCGCGCCCACCGAAGTCCTCGCCCAGCAGCACCACCGCTCGATCATCGAGATGATGGGCGAGCTCGCCGAGGGAGGGATGCTCGGCGGCGCCGAGCACGCGACCAGGGTGGTGCTGCTGACCGGCTCGATGGGCGCCGCCGCGCGCAGGCAGGCGCTGCTCGATCTGGTGACCGGCGAGGCCGGGATCGTGATCGGAACGCATGCGCTGATCGAGGACAGGGTGCAGTTCCACGATCTGGGGCTGGTGGTCGTCGACGAGCAGCACCGCTTCGGCGTGGAGCAGCGCGACGCCCTGCGTTCCAAGGGCAGGCAGCCGCCGCATCTGCTGGTCATGACGGCCACCCCCATTCCGCGTACGGTCGCGATGACGGTCTTCGGCGACCTGGAGACCTCGGTCCTGGACCAGCTGCCGGCCGGGCGTTCGCCGATCGCCAGCCATGTGGTCCCCGCCCAGGACAAGCCGCACTTCCTCGCGCGGGCCTGGGAGCGGGTGCGCGAAGAAGTCCAGAGTGGCCATCAGGCGTATGTGGTGTGCCCCCGCATCGGTGACGAAGAGGAGGAGCCGAGGAAGAAGTCCGTGGAGGACGAGGCCGAGAAGCGCCCTCCGCTGGCCGTGATCGAGATCGCCGGCCAGCTTGCGGCGGGCCCGCTGAAGGGCCTGCGGGTGGAAGTCCTGCACGGCCGGATGCAGCCCGACGACAAGGACGACGTCATGCGCCGCTTCGCCGCGGGCGATGTCGATGTCCTGGTCGCCACCACCGTCATCGAGGTCGGCGTCAATGTTCCCAACGCCACCGCGATGGTGATCATGGACGCGGACCGTTTCGGGGTGTCGCAGCTGCACCAGCTGCGCGGCCGGGTCGGCCGTGGCTCGGCCCCCGGGCTGTGTCTGCTGGTCACCGACATGCCCGAGGCCGCACCCGCCCGCGCCCGGCTCGGCGCGGTCGCCTCCACGCTGGACGGCTTCGAGCTTTCCCGTATCGACCTCGAACAGCGCCGTGAGGGCGATGTGCTCGGCCAGGCCCAGTCCGGTGTGCGCTCCTCGCTGCGGATGCTCACGGTCATCGACGACGAGGAGACCATCGCGGCGGCCCGGGAGGAGGCCGTCGCGATCGTCTCCGCGGATCCGGATCTCGAGCATCTGCCGGAGCTGCGTACGGCGCTGGACGCGTTGGTCGACACGGAGCGGGAGCAGTACCTCGACAAGGGCTGACGGGGATTCGCCGTCTGCCATTGGCTGACCGGATGTGCAGCCGGTCATGTGCAGCCGGTCATGTGCAGCCGGTCATGCGCTGAGGGGCATTCACCGTCACGCATCGGTTCGCGCCGGCTCGGGAACGGCCTTCGCCCGGGAGCGGACGACCGTGCCCGCCGCCTCGACCGGACCGAGGACTGATACGGAGGCTCCCAGCCTGAGGGGACCGAATCCCTGCGACGGCCTATCGTTTAAGCACATCCGCCAAGCACCGCAGCTCGGCGCTCCGCTCAGCAGCCTCAAGCCTCATCCGCCTCCGCCTTTAAGGACCAGACTCAGATGACCCGCGTGATCGCCGGCGCGGCCGGCGGGCGCCGTATCGCCGTCCCGCCCGGCACCGGCACCCGCCCCACATCCGACCGCGCTCGCGAGGGGCTCTTCTCCAGCTGGGAGTCCCTCCTCGGCACGCTCGGCGGCATCCGTGTCGCCGATCTGTACGCGGGCTCCGGCGCCGTCGGCCTGGAGGCACTGTCCCGGGGCGCGTCCCACGCCCTCCTGGTCGAGGCGGACAACCGCGCCGCCCGCATCGTCCGGGAGAACGTCCGCGCGCTCGGACTGCCCGGTGCCGAAGTCCGTACCGGCAAAGCGGAACAGATCGTGACGGGACCGGCGCCCGAGCTCCCGTACGACGTCGTCTTCCTCGACCCGCCGTACGCCGTCACCGATGACGATCTTCGGGAGATTCTGCTCACACTCCGTCGCCAGGGCTGGCTCGCGGACGATGCGCTCGCCACCGTGGAGCGCAGCACCAGAGGCGGCGAATTCGTCTGGCCGCAGGGCTTCGAGCCACTGCGGGCCCGTCGCTACGGCGAGGGCACGCTTTGGTACGGTCGCGCCGCCTCTACGTGCGAAGACGCACGATGACCGGTTCGGAGAGCGAGGGACTTCAGTTGCGCCGCGCAGTCTGTCCGGGGTCATTCGACCCCATCACCAATGGGCACCTCGACATCATTGCCCGCGCCTCCAAGCTGTACGACGTCGTACATGTCGCGGTGATGATCAACCAGTCCAAGCAGGGACTGTTCACGGTCGGAGAGCGGATGGACATGATCCGCCAGGTCACCAGCGAGTACGGGAACGTCGTCGTGGAGTCCCACCACGGCCTTCTCGTCGACTTCTGCAAGCAGCGCGACATCCCGGCCATCGTCAAGGGACTGCGCGCGGTCAGCGACTTCGACTACGAGCTGCAGATGGCCCAGATGAACAACGGCCTCTCGGGCGTCGAGACCCTCTTCGTCCCGACCAACCCCACCTACAGCTTCCTGTCCTCCAGCCTCGTCAAGGAGGTCGCCGCCTGGGGCGGTGACGTCTCCCATCTGCTGCCTCCGGTCGTCAACGAGGCCCTGACCCGTCGCCTGGCCGAGAAGTGACGAACTGACAGTTCGTCACCCGGTGTCGGGCGGGCGCCGACTGCCCGTACAGTCGTCCCGTCCGTCTCATATCAGGCAGAGAGTGGCGAAGCACGGTGGACGTCCAGAAGAAGCTCGACGAGATCGTCGATGCGGTCGGCAGCGCCCGGTCCATGCCCATGTCGGCCTCCTGCGTGGTCAACCGCGCCGAGCTGCTCGCCATGCTCGAAGAGGTCCGTCAGGCCCTGCCGGGTTCCCTGGCCCAGGCCCAGGAGCTGATCGGCGGCCGTGAGCAGATGGTCGAGCATGCCCGCCAGGAGGCCGAGCGGATCATCGAGACCGCCCATGCCGAGCGCGGCTCACTGATCTCGGACACCCAGGTCGCCCGCCGGTCCCAGGAGGAGGCCGACCGCATCCTCGCGGAGGCCCGCCGGGAGGCCGAGGAGATCCGTGCCGAGGCCGACGACTACGTCGACTCCAAGCTCGCCAACTTCGAGGTCGTCCTCACCAAGACCATCGGCTCCGTCGACCGTGGCCGCGAGAAGCTGCTCGGCCGCGGCCCGGGCCTGGACGAGCAGGGCTACGCGGACGAGGACGCCCCCGAGTACAGCGCGGACCCGCAGACCCTGATCCAGCGTGCCGACGAGTACGTGGACACCAAGCTGGGTGCCTTCGAGGCCGTGCTCTCCAAGACGCTCGACGCGGTCGGCCGCGGCCGCCAGAAGCTGCACGGCCGGACCGCCAGTGACGCCCTGGGCGAGCACATGGCCGCCCAGGATGCGGCGGGCGGCCGGCAGCATGCCAGCGACGCCGACTATCTGGCCGGGCTCGCGGAGCTGGCCGAGCCCGAGCCGCAGGCGCAGCCCCAGCACCAGTACCAGCCCGTGGCCGAGCAGCAGCCCCAGGTCCCGGCCCAGCCCGATCCGTACGCCGGGGGCGCGTCGGGCTACGGGGGACAGCCGCAGGACGCGTACGCCGGCTACCAGTCCGATCCGTACGCCGCGTACCAGCAGCAGGGCTACGACCAGCAGCAGTACGCCCAGCAGGACCCGTACGCGTATCAGCAGCAGGTCCAGCACCAGCCGCAGCAGCAGGTCCAGCAGCAGGGCGCCGCCCTCGACGAGACCAGCCTGTTCGACACCGGCATGATCGACCTGGACCGGCTGCGCCGGTACGAGCAGGGGCGCTAGGTCCTGTCCGGTCGACCGGACAGGACCTCGAAGGCGCGGATTGGGTCTACGGCGGCCCGTCCAGTATCCTGGCTCTTCGGTCGCGCGTAGCTCCGCGATCACGGCTGCCCGCTTCGCACCCAGAAGCCGGGACGGCCCCTCCCCACGACCCGAAAGCAGGAAAAGTCCTGAGCACGCGCCTCGACCACCGCAACCCCCTCGTGTTCGACACACACGAGCTGGGGCGGCGTCCTGGTGCCCTCCAGCGGCTGACCCGCTCGGTCGATGCCCCCAGGGACTTCGGTATCGAAGGGGTCATCGGCGTGCCGGAAGGCGCGCCCGTGGAACTCGGACTCCGTCTGGAGTCGGTCATGGAAGGTGTGCTTGTCACAGGCACCGCCCGTGCATCGGCCAAAGGGGAGTGCGTAAGGTGTCTGGAGCCGCTGAGCCAAGAGGTCGCGGCGGACTTCCAGGAGATGTTTTCGTACCCCGACGCCGATGACCGGGGCCGCAGTCGCACTGCGGAGCCGGTCGACGACGCCGAGGACGAGGACAGGCTCTTTCTCGAGGACGGCATGTTCGACCTCGAGTCCGTGCTGCGTGATGCGGTGGTGCTCGCACTGCCGATGCAGCCGGTGTGCCGGGAAACGTGTGCCGGCCTGTGTCCCGAATGCGGGATCAGGCTGGACGAGAACCCGGACCACCACCATGACGCCGTCGACATTCGTTGGGCGGCACTGCAGGGACTCGCCGAGACCATTCAGGACGGCGAGAAGGACAACATGGGCGGCGCCGAAGCGGGCGTCGACGAGAAGCAGGAGAAGTAGCCGTGGCTGTTCCGAAGCGGAAGATGTCGCGCAGCAACACGCGCCACCGCCGGTCGCAGTGGAAGGCTGCGGTCCCCACTCTGGTTTCGTGTGAGCGTTGCCAGGAGCCGAAGCAGCAGCACATCGCGTGCCCGAGCTGCGGCACCTACAACAAGCGCCAGGTCCTCGAGGTCTGAGCGGCTGGTGAGAGGCCCGATGTCTGAGCTGTCCAATGCCAAGAAGCAGGCAGACGCAGTAAACACAGCCAACGCAGCCTCGTCCCACACGCTTCTGGAAGGGCGGCTCGGGTATCACCTCGAGTCCGCCCTTCTGGTGCGTGCGCTGACCCACCGTTCGTACGCGTACGAGAACGGCGGTCTGCCCACCAACGAGCGTCTCGAATTCCTTGGGGATTCGGTGCTCGGCCTGGTGGTCACCGACACGCTGTACCGCACCCACCCCGACCTGCCCGAAGGCCAGCTGGCCAAACTGCGGGCCGCGGTGGTCAATTCGCGTGCGCTGGCGGAGGTCGGCCGCGGCCTCGAACTCGGCCTCTTCATCCGGCTCGGCCGGGGCGAAGAAGGCACGGGAGGCCGGGACAAGGCGTCCATCCTCGCCGACACCCTTGAAGCGGTGATCGGTGCGGTCTATCTCGACCAGGGCCTCGAAGCGGCCTCGGAGCTGGTGCACCGGCTCTTCGACCCGCTGATCGAGAAGTCCTCGAACCTGGGCGCGGGCCTGGACTGGAAAACCAGTCTCCAGGAGCTCACCGCCGCCGAGGGGCTCGGAGTTCCGGAGTATCTCGTCACCGAGACCGGCCCGGACCACGAGAAGACCTTCACTGCTGCCGCCCGCGTCGGTGGTGTCTCGTACGGCACCGGCACCGGCCGCAGCAAGAAGGAAGCGGAGCAGCAGGCGGCGGAGTCCGCATGGCGGGAGATCCGTGCCGCCGCGGACGAGCGCGCGGCTGCCGCGAAGGCCGAAGCCGAGGCCGGGGCCAAGGCCCGGGCCGAGGCGGAGGCCAAAGCGACCGCTGCTGGTGACGAAGGGGCCGCCGACGCCCCTTCGGCCTCGGAATCCGGGGACCGGGCCTCGGCCTGAGTCCACCCTTTCCGCAGTTCACCGCGGGGCCCCTCGCTCGTCAGGAGCGCTGGGGCCTCGCGGTTTTGCGTCTCCGGCGCGGAGGTACGCTGCGGGCGTCACCCTGAGAGTTGCCCGAAGGAGCCCTGTGCCCGAGCTGCCCGAGGTCGAAGTCGTACGTCGCGGACTCCAGCGCTGGGTCAGCGGGCGGACGATCGCCGAGGTCGAGGTGCTGCACCCGCGTGCGGTCCGCCGCCATCCGGCCGGCGCCGGGGACTTCGCGGCCCGGCTCAAGGGCCACAGTGTCGGGATCGCCCGCCGCCGCGGCAAGTACCTCTGGCTGCCACTGGCAGACACCGACACATCGATCCTGGGCCACCTCGGCATGAGCGGGCAGCTGCTCGTACAGCCCGAGGACGCCGCCGACGAGAAGCATCTGCGGATCCGGATCCGCTTCGAGGACCGGCTCGGCACCGAGCTGCGCTTTGTCGACCAGCGCACCTTCGGGGGTCTGTCCTTGCACGACAACACGCCTCAAGGGCTCCCGGACGCGATCGCCCACATCGCCCGCGATCCGCTGGACCCGGCCTTCGACGACGCGGCCTTCCCTGTGGCGCTGCGGCTGCGCCGGACGACGGTCAAGCGTGCGCTGCTCGACCAGTCGCTGATCAGCGGCGTCGGGAACATCTATGCGGACGAGGCACTGTGGCGCGCCCGGCTCCACTACGAGCGCCCCACCGCGACCCTGACGCGCCCCCGCGCGGCTGAACTGCTCGGTCATGTACGGGACGTGATGAACGCGGCCCTGGCCGTCGGCGGCACCAGCTTCGACAGCCTGTATGTGAACGTGAACGGCGAATCGGGCTATTTCGACCGGTCGTTGGATGCGTACGGCCGCGAGGACGAGCCCTGCCGACGCTGCGGCACACCCATGCGCCGCCGTCCCTGGATGAATCGTTCCAGCTATTTCTGCCCGCGCTGTCAGCGGGCGCCGAGGCCTTCGCGCTCCTCGTCGTAGCGCGCGCGGGCGGCAAGCACCTCGGGCATCCGGCCCTCGATCAGGTGGATCAGCCCGAGCAGCCGCTCGGCGACGGCGCGTCCCAGCGGGGTGAGTTCATAGTCCACGCGCGGGGGATTGGTGGTCTGTGCTTCCCGGTGGACCAGGCCGTCGCGCTCCAGCGCATGAAGGGTCTGGGAGAGCATCTTCTCGCTCACACCGTCGATGCGCCGGCGCAGTTCGTTGAAGCGGAAGGTCCCCTCGTGCAGGGCCCCGATCGTCAGGCTGCCCCAGCGGCCCGTCACGTGCTCGAGAGTGCCGCGTGAGGGGCACTGCTTGGAGAAAACGTCGAAGGGGTGGCCGCCGTCGTCCATGAGGGGCACCCTACTCCGGCGCGCTAACTATTCGTAAGCGGCTGTTCGTCAGCGTTCCAGGAGGGGCTGGAAACCGAGGACAATCGATGGGTGGCCTGGGGTCCGGCGTGTCACAATTCACACGTTGTGGCGGGGGAGGGGATGCCATGCCTGGTACGCCTGCGGCGTTCATGAGCTATGTCCGTTTCAATGACGAGCACGATGACGGTCTGCTCACTCAGCTCCGGGAACGGCTGGGCACCGAGGTCCGGGCGCAGACCGGCGAGGAGTTCGCGATCTTCCAGGATCGCAATGACGTCGCCTGGGGGCAGAACTGGCAGCAGCGCATCGATGAGGCGCTGGACGCGGTGACCCTGTTGCTGGTCATCATCACGCCGAGTCTGTTCCGCAGCCCCGCCTGCCGGGCGGAGGTGGCACGGTTCCTGGAGCGGGAGGGTGAGCTGGGCCGCCAGGGCCTGATCCTGCCCGTGTACTACATCAGTGCCCGGGAGCTGGATGATCCCGAGCTGCGGGAGGCCGATGAGATGGCGCGGGTGCTGGCTTCTCGGCAGCACGCCGACTGGCGGGAGTTACGGTTCGAGCCGTTCACCTCACCGCTGGTGCGCAAGGCGATCGCGCAGTTGGCGTCGCGGATGCGGGATACCTTCTGGCATCCGCCCGCGCCCACCCGGGCGCGGCCCGTCAGGAC
Organism: Streptomyces sp. SLBN-118; assembly: GCF_006715635.1. Taxonomy (NCBI): domain Bacteria; kingdom Bacillati; phylum Actinomycetota; class Actinomycetes; order Kitasatosporales; family Streptomycetaceae; genus Streptomyces; species Streptomyces sp. SLBN-118. Next base: position 2,216,155 of record NZ_VFNP01000001.1, on the reverse strand, counting down.
TGCGGAAGCCGGCGGAGCAGCGGCCGGGTCCACGGAGCAGACGGGCGACACTGCCAGGGTCGTGGCCAAGTCCGAGCCGCCGACGCATGTGGTGGACCCTTATCACCGGGGTGACTTCGCCACGGTCGGCGCGGCGATCAAGGCCGCGCAGCCGGGTGACCGGATCCTGGTGCGGCCTGGCCTGTACGAGGAGGGCCTGGTGGTCGACAAGCCCCTGGAAATCCTCGGCGACGGGCCCCTCGCCGACATCCAGATCCGCGCCCACGACTCGTACGTCCTGGCGTTTCGGGCCGGCATCGGCCGGGTCGCGAACCTCACCTTGCGCCAGACCGGTGGTGCGTGGCACGGCGTGGACATCACCCAGGGGCGGCTGGAGCTTGAAGGCTGCGACATCAGCAGCCAGGGGCTCGCCGGCGTCGCCATCGGCAATGGCGCCGATCCGCGGCTGCGCCGCAACCAGATCCACGGCAACAAGCAGAGCGGCGTTTTCGTCCGTGACGGCGGCGGGGGCACGCTGGAGGACAACGACATCACCGGCAACACTTACGCGGGTGTTGAGATCAAGACGGGCGGCAACCCCACCCTGCGCGCCAACCAGATCCGCGACAACGGGGGAGGCGGCGTCTATGTCCATGACAGCGGCATGGGGACGCTGGAGGACAACGACATCACCGGCAACGCTTTGGCGGGTGTGACGATCCGGACGGGTGGCAGCCCCACCCTGCGCCGCAATCAGATTCGGGACAACAGGCAGAGCGGCGTGTTCGTCCAGGACAGCGGCGTGGGGACGCTGGAGGCCAACGACATCACCGGCAGCGCTTTGGCGGGTGTCACGATCAAGGCGGGAGGCAGCCCCACCCTGCGCGGCAACCAGATTCACGACAACAAGGGTGGTGGTGTCTTCGTCTACGACAGCGGCGTGGGGACGCTGGAGGACAACGACATCACCGGCAACGCTTTGGCGGGTGTTGAGATCCAGGCGGGTTGCAGCCCCACCCTGCGCCGCAATCAGATTCGGGACAACAGGCAGAGCGGCGTGTTCGTCCAGGACAGCGGCGTGGGGACGCTGGAGGACAACGACATCACCGGCAACGCCTACGCGGGTGTTGAGATCAAGACGGGCGGCAATCCCACCCTGCGCGGCAACCAGATCCGCGACAACAAGGGTGGTGGCGTCTTCGTCTACGACAGCGGCGTGGGGACGCTGGAGGCCAACGACATCACCGGCAACACCTACGCGGGTGTGACGATCCGGACGGGTGGCAGCCCCACCCTGCGCCGCAACCAGATTCACGACAACAAGCAGAACGGCGTGTTCGTCCAGGACAGCGGCGGGGGCACGCTGGAGGACAACGACATCACCGGCAACGCCTACGCGGGTGTTGAGACCAAGACGGGCGCGGAGCCCACCCTGCGCCGCAACCGGATTCACCGCAACAAAAATGCGGCAGTAAGGATTCACGAGGGGGGTGGCGGCGTATTCGAGGACAACGACCTGACGGCCAACAGCAGAGGCGCTTGGGACATCGCGAAGGAATGCCAGGAGAACGTCGTCCGCGCCCGCAACAAGGAATGAATGATCGTGCAAACCTCGACAGGCGAGACCCGGGCCCGGGCCGCCGTGGATCAGTCGTCAATAACCACGACCCTGCGCAAGACGGCCCGGAGACGGCCCGGAAGAGCTCGTAAGCCCCTGAACTGCTGTTATCTCAAAAGCCGAAGTCCTGGGTCCACCAGGGGCCGCCGTCGCCCATGACCACACCGACGCCCAGCGTCTTGTAGTCACAGTTGAGGATGTTGGCGCGGTGACCGTCGCTGTTCATCCAGGAGTTCATCACCGCGGCCGCGTCGGCCTGCCCACGGGCTATGTTCTCGCCGCCGAGGCCCCTGACGCCCGCCTCGTCGGCGCGGTCCCAGGGAGTGTCCCCGTCGGGGTCGGTGTGGTCGAAGAAGCCGCGCGCGGCCATGTCGGCGCTGAAGTCCCCGGCGAGATCCGCAAGACCGGAATCGGTACGTACCGGGCTGCAGCCGACCTTCGCCCGCTCCTTGTTGACCAGGGCGAGAACCTCGGCCTCGGCGCCGGCCGCGCCCGAGACGACGGGCTTGGCCCGCTCGGGCGGACGGCTGGAGGGGCGGGCCTCGGTACGGGCCGGGGCGGTCTTCTTCTTCTCCACCACCGGGGCCTTCGTCTGCTTCGACGGAGTCGCCGAGGGCTTGGCCGGCTTGGCGGAGGGAGTCTTCGACGGTGCCTTCGGCCGCGGCGCGGTCCGGCTCGCGGACGGCGAGGTCCCGTTCGTCGGCTCGGCGCTCGCGTCGCCCTGGGTCTGCAGCTGGGCGGAGTCCTCGGCGCGAATCTTCCCGCTCGGTTCACTGCCGCCGCTGACGTTGAACGTGTCGCCGCCCGGCAGCAGGCCGGACGCGACGGCGACAGCGCCTACGGCCATGGCTGCGGAGGCGCCGAGCAGCCCGGTGCGTACAGGCATGCCCGACCGCTTCTTCCGGCGTGTACCACCCCGGTGCCGGCCTGCGGCTGCGTCCGCGTGGTGGTGCGGGGCGGGTGCGTCGGCGGAGCGTCGATGGCGTCCCATCTGCTGTGCCTTCCTCGTGCTCGACGGAGCTCGACGGTCAAACGTCAAACTGACTCACCCAAATGGGTGAAGCTCATTGCGACGGGACTGTACGCCATGACGCGTGGGGGCGAAGTGCTCTGAGTGCATTTGGGCGGTTACCGTGCACGCATGAACGATGTCGCACGGCTCACCGCCTGGGTACGCGGCCGAGTACAGGGAGTGGGCTTCCGCTGGTTCACCAGGGCGAATGCTCTGGAGATCGGCGGCATCACGGGATTCGCCGTCAATCTCGACGACGGCAGAGTGCAGGTTGTGGCAGAGGGGCCACGTGAGAATTGCCACCGTCTGCTGGAGTGGCTGCAGTCGGACGACACGCCCGGCCGGGTCGAAGGTGTCACCGAGATCTGGGACACCCCGCGCGGCGGCTACGACGGCTTCGCGATCCGCTGAGGTCATCGCGCATTTTCCCCGGAAGCGGCCCTCGCCGGCATGCCCCGGGCACCTGCCGTTGGCAGAAATTGCCTGGTGGTTGCCAAGAAGGGCTTGTCGTGTCAGGCTGCGCCAGGAAGAATGATCTCCACGCCCCCTGGGCCCCGCTTCAGAGGCTCCGCCGCGCGTTCCGCGGCCGTATGCCCCCGGGTTTGCCCGCTCATGCGGGGCGTGATCGTGTTGACCGTCAAACTTTTTGGTGAGACTCTGGAAGCCCCGCGCACCTTAGCTGTTTGGCAGTAAGTACCGCAGCCATATCGATCACTAACAAGCACTGTCGAGCACCGCGGGTGCGAATCCCTCACGACCCACACCGCTTCGGTCGGTCACTCATTGTGGAGGACCATCCATCATGGCAAAGGCGCTTCTCGGTTACGTCGGCGGTAACGACCCGCGACTCCTCGCCGAGATGCGACGGCTTCAGCAGCGCGTCCAGGACCTGGAATCCGAGCTTGTACGGATCCAGTCCGAGAACGACGCGCTCAACGCTGCCGTCGCTCAGCACCCTGGAGAGTCGTTGCTTGAAGGCATCGACATCGACGTACCCCAGGCGGAGCCGGCGCTCACCTGAGCACTGTGTCCGCTCGAGAATCATCGCGCACAAGATATGCAAGGGACGCCTCGGCGTCCCTTCTTTCTTTGCCCCGCCTGTTTCTTTGTCCCGCCCCTTACCGTCGTTCGCTTACCGTCAGATGTGCCCTGCACCTTCATGGGCGAAACCGCGAGCACTGTGTCTTCCCCGGCGGGTACCCCCCCCGGGGGCCCGGCAGGAAACCCCATGTGGCAGGCCCGAGCCAACATGCTCCGGCCTTGTGAGCGAAGCGCACGGTAGAGTCCGGCTGCGTGCACCTCAAGGCCATGACCCTTCGCGGGTTCAAATCCTTCGCGTCCGCCACGACGCTGCGCTTCGAGCCGGGCATCACCTGCGTCGTGGGGCCCAACGGTTCGGGCAAGTCCAACGTGGTGGACGCGCTCTCCTGGGTCATGGGGGAGCAGGGGGCCAAGTCGCTGCGCGGCGGCAAGATGGAGGACGTCATCTTCGCCGGGACGACCGGGCGGCCCCCGCTGGGCCGCGCCGAGGTCTCCCTCACCATCGACAACTCCGACGGCGCGCTCCCCATCGACTACGCCGAAGTCACCATTACGCGGATCATGTTCCGCAACGGCGGCAGCGAGTACCAGCTCAACGGCGACACCTGCCGGCTCCTGGACATCCAGGAACTGCTGTCCGACTCCGGCATCGGTCGCGAGATGCACGTCATCGTCGGCCAGGGCCAGCTCGACTCCGTACTGCACGCCGACCCGACGGGACGCAGGGCCTTCATCGAGGAGGCCGCGGGTGTCCTCAAGCACCGCAAGCGCAAGGAGAAGGCGCTGCGGAAGCTGGACGCGATGCAGGCCAACCTCGCACGCGTACAGGATCTGACCGACGAGCTGCGCCGCCAGCTCAAGCCGCTGGGGCGGCAGGCAGCCGTTGCCCGGCGGGCCGCCGTCATCCAGGCCGATCTGCGCGACGCCCGGCTGCGGCTGCTCGCGGACGATCTCGTACGGCTGCGGGAGGCGCTGCGCAGTGAGATCGCCGACGAGGCCGCGCTGAAGGAACGCAAGGACGCGGCCGAGGCGGAGCTCAAGGCGGCGCTGACGCGCGAGGCGGAGCTGGAGGACGAGGTACGGCGCCTCGCGCCACGGCTGCAGCAGGCACAGCAGAGCTGGTACGAGCTCTCCCAGCTGGCCGAGCGGGTGCGCGGCACGATCTCGCTGGCCGACGCACGGGTCAAGAGCGCGAGCGCTGCGCCCGCGGACGAGCGGCGTGGACGCGATCCGGAGGACATGGAGCGCGAGGCCGCCAGGATCCGTGAGCAGGAGGCGGAGCTGGAGGCCGCGCTGGAGGCGGCCGAGCGCGCCCTGGAGGACACCGTCGCGCACCGCGCCGAGCTTGAGCGGGAGCTGACGGTCGAGGAGCGGCGGCTCAAGGACGTCGCCCGGGCGATCGCCGACCGGCGCGAGGGCCTTGCCCGGCTGGGCGGTCAGGTCAACGCGGCACGCAGCAGGGCCGCCTCGGCACAGGCCGAGATCGACCGGCTGGCCGCCGCACGCGACGAGGCCCAGGAGCGGGCCGTCGCAGCACAAGAGGAGTACGAGCAGCTCAAGGCCGAGGTCGACGGTCTCGACGCCGGGGACTCCGCGCTCGGCGAGCAGCACGACGCTGCACGGCGGGAGCTGGCAGAGGCGGAAGCCGCGCTCGGCTCGGCCCGTGAGGCGCTCACCGCCGCCGAACGCGAGCGCGCCGCCGTCGCCGCCCGCCGCGAAGCGCTCGCCCTGGGTCTGCGCCGCAAGGACGGCACGGGTGCGCTGCTCGCCGCGAAGGACCGGCTGAGCGGATTGCTGGGCCCGGCCTCCCAGCTGCTGACGGTGGCCACCGGATACGAGGTTCCGGTGGCGGCGGCGCTCGGCGCTGCCGCGGACGCCGTGGCCGTGTCGACCCCGGCGACGGCAGCCGAAGCGCTGCGGCTGCTGCGCAAGTCCGACGCGGGACGCGCCGCGATACTGCTGAGTGGCGCGCCCGAGTCCCCGGCGCCCGAGCGGCGCCCCGACCCTTCGCCGTTCGCGGCCGATCTGGTGCGCGGGCCCGACGAGCTGATGCCCGCCGTGCGCAGACTGCTCCGAGGCATCGTCGTCGTCGGGACGCTGGAGGATGCCGAGCATCTGGTCTATGCGCGGCCCGAGTTCACCGCCGTGACCGCCGAGGGCGACGTCCTCGGCGCGCACTTCGCGCAGGGCGGCTCCGCCGGTGCGCCGAGCCTGCTTGAGGTGCAGGCCTCCGTCGACGAGGCCGCCGCCGAGCTGGAGGAGCTGGCCGTCCGGTGCGAGGAACTGGCCGCCGCCCAGCAGCAGGCCGCTGATCGCCGGCGTGAATGCGCCGCCCTGGTGGAGGAGCTGGGGGAGCGCCGCCGGGCCGCCGACCGCGAGAAGTCCGCGGTGTCGGGGCAGCTCGGGCGGCTCGCCGGGCAGGCGCGCGGCGCAGCGGGCGAGGCCGAGCGGACGTCTGCGGCCGCGGCCCGGGCGCAGGAAGCGCTGGAGCGCGCCCGTGAGGAGGCCGAGGAGCTGGCCGAGCGGCTGCTGGTCGCCGAGGAGGCTCCTGTCGAGGAGGAGCCCGACACGCATGTACGGGACCGGCTCGCGGCCGACGGAGCCAACGCCCGCCAGACCGAGATGGAGGCCCGCCTCCAGGTTCGTACGCACGAGGAGCGTGTCAAGGGGCTCGCGGGACGGGCGGATGCGCTCGACCGGGGAGCGCGCGCCGAGCGCGAGGCACGGGCGCGGGCCGAACAGCGGCGCGCCCGGCTGCGCCACGAGGCCGAGGTCGCCTCCGCGGTGGCGAGCGGCGCCCGTCAGCTGCTCGCCCATGTCGAGGTCTCCCTCGTGCGGGCCGAGGCGGAACGGGTGGCCGCCGAGGCGGCCAAGGCCGAGCGTGAACAGGATCTCGGCGCCGCCCGCAGCCAGGGGCGTGACCTCAAGGGCGAACTCGACAAGCTGACCGACTCGGTGCACCGCGGCGAGGTGCTCGGGGCCGAGAAGCGACTGCGGATCGAGCAGTTGGAGACCAGAGCTCTTGAGGAGCTCGGCGTGGAACCGGCCGGGCTGATCGCGGAGTACGGGCCCGACCAGCTGGTGCCGCCCTCACCGCCCGCCGAGGGCGAGGAACTGCCACAGGACCCCGAGCACCCGCGGAACCTGCCGAAACCTTTCGCACGCGGTGAGCAGGAGAAGCGCCTCAAGTCCGCGGAACGGGCCTACCAGCAGCTCGGGAAGGTGAATCCGCTTGCGCTGGAGGAGTTCTCGGCACTGGAGGAGCGCCACAAGTTCCTCTCCGAGCAGCTGGAAGACCTGAAGAAGACCAGGGCCGACCTCCTTCAGGTGATCAAGGAGGTCGACGAGCGCGTCGAGCAGGTCTTCACCGAGGCGTACCGGGACACCGCGCGCGAGTTCGAGGGCGTCTTCTCGCGGCTCTTCCCCGGCGGTGAGGGACGGCTGATTCTGACGGATCCCGACAACATGCTCACCACGGGTGTGGATGTCGAGGCCCGGCCGCCCGGCAAGAAGGTGAAAAGGCTCTCGCTGCTCTCGGGCGGTGAGCGGTCGCTGACGGCGGTGGCGCTGCTGGTGTCGATCTTCAAGGCGCGGCCGAGCCCGTTCTATGTCATGGACGAGGTCGAGGCGGCGCTCGACGACACCAACCTCCAGCGGCTGATCCGGATCATGCAGGAGCTCCAGGAGTCCTCGCAGCTGATCGTGATCACGCACCAGAAGCGGACGATGGAGGTCGCCGACGCGCTGTACGGCGTGTCCATGCAGGGCGACGGGGTCTCCAAGGTCATCAGCCAACGCCTTCGTTGACGCTTCTCCGCACTCTGAACACATCTTCAACACTTGAACGAAAAGCTAGGGAGCTGCGTCGTGAATCCGGCTTGTTCCGCCTCTTGACTTCGAAACGTGAACGAATAGTCTCTGCTGCGTTGCATTTACCTTCAAGTGGTGGGCGGCGGCTTGTTGTACGCCGCTTGAAGGGCTCGCCCCCCACGCCCGGCGACGCTGCCGGACGCCCGAGGAGTACACGTGACCAGCACCGCGCAGCACCCCCCTGTACCGGGGGCCCGTGAGGCACATCCCGACCACCTCGGCCATGTCATCTTCATCACGGCCGCCGCCGCGATGGGCGGTTTCCTCTTCGGCTACGACAGCTCCGTCATCAACGGTGCCGTCGAGGCCATACGTGACCGCTACGACATCGGTTCCGGCACGCTCGCCCAGGTCATCGCGATCGCCCTGATCGGCTGCGCCATCGGCGCCGCCACAGCCGGCCGGATCGCCGACCGCATCGGCCGCATCCGCTGTATGCAGATAGCCGCCACGCTCTTCACCATCAGCGCGGTCGGCTCCGCCGTGCCCTTCGCCCTCTGGGACCTCGCCATCTGGCGGATCATCGGCGGCTTCGCCATCGGCATGGCATCGGTCATCGGCCCGGCCTATATCGCCGAGGTGTCCCCGCCCGCCTACCGCGGCCGGCTGGCCTCCTTCCAGCAGGCGGCGATCGTCATCGGCATCGCCGTCTCCCAGCTGGTGAACTACGGCATCCTGCAGCTTGCCGACGGTGAGCAGCGCGGCGAGATCGGCGGGCTCGAGGCCTGGCAGTGGATGCTCGGCGTCATGGTCGTGCCCGCGGTGCTCTACGGACTGCTGTCCTTCGCGATCCCCGAGTCGCCCCGCTTCCTGATCTCCGTCGGCAGGGCGGACCGGGCGAAGGAGGTCCTCGGCGAGGTCGAGGGCCACGGCGTCGACCTGTACGCCCGTGTCGCCGAGATCGACCAGGCGATGCGCAGCGAGCACAAGTCGACCTTCAAGGACCTGCTGGGCAGCCGCTTCGGCTTCCTGCCCATCGTCTGGGTCGGCATCGGACTCTCGGTCTTCCAGCAGCTCGTCGGTATCAACGTCGCGTTCTACTACTCCTCGACGCTGTGGCAGTCCGTCGGCATCGACCCGACCGACTCGTTCCTCTACTCCTTCACCACCTCGATCATCAACATCATCGGCACCGTGATCGCGATGGTGTTCGTGGACAGGATCGGCCGGCGTCCGCTCGCCCTCGTCGGCTCCGCCGGTATGGCGATCGCGCTGGCCTTTGAGGCCTGGGCCTTCTCCGCCGATCTCGTCGACGGCAAGCTGCCCACCACCCAGGGTGTCGTGGCCCTGGTCGCCGCCCATGTCTTCGTGCTCTTCTTCGCCCTGTCCTGGGGTGTTGTGGTCTGGGTGTTCCTGGGCGAGATGTTCCCCAACCGGATCCGTGCCGCGGCACTCGGCGTTGCGGCCTCCGCCCAGTGGATCGCCAACTGGGCCATCACCGCGAGCTTCCCGAGCCTGTCGGACTGGAATCTCTCGGCCACGTATGTCATCTACACAGTCTTCGCCGTGCTCTCGATCCCCTTCGTGCTCAGGTACGTCAAGGAGACGAAGGGCAAGGCGTTGGAGGAGATGGGCTAATCCCCGCTGCCCCTCTCCTCGTCACGGAACTGCCCCGGCTCAACCAGTGAGCCGGGGCAGTACGTGTTCGCACAGCAGCTGCAGGCTGCGCCAGCCCTCGTCCACCGGCATCCCGCCGCACAGCGGATGCAGTACAAGGCTCTCCCCGCCCAGCGCCACGCACTCGTCCGGTGTCACGATCCGGTACACACCCTCGGCGCGGAGCTCCTCGACGGTGGTGGCCGTGGACTTCACCGCCGAACGGATGTCCTTGGACTGCCACGAGGCGTACATCCGAGCCTCGTGGAGGAAGTGCTTCCCGTACTCGGCCCAGGTGCGGTCGGGGTCGTCGGAGAGATGCAGGAGCGGCGTCTTCTCGGCGGGCATCATCGTCCAGCCCTCGGTGCCGTATTCGGCGAGCCTGTCCTGGTAGTACGACTCCAGCTCCGGCAGATGCGCGCTCGGGAAGAACGGCAGTCCGAGGCGGGCGGCGCGGCGGGCCGCCGCCTGCGACGAGCCGCCGACGAGCAGCAGGGGGTGCGGCTGGGTGTACGGGCGCGGGGTGACCCGTACCGTACGGCCCTCGTAGGTGAAGGGCTCGCCCGTCCACGCCTTGAGGAGGGTCTCCAGGAGCAGGTCCTGGATCTTGCCGCGCCGGCCCCAGTCGACGCCGTGGGCCTCGTACTCCTCGGGCCGGTATCCGATGCCCGCGACCGTGACCAGACGTCCCCTGCCGATCAGGTCGAGCACGGCGATGTCCTCGGCCAGCCGCAACGGGTCGTACAGCGGACCGATGATCGCGGAGACGGTGACCGCGATACGGCGGGTGGAGCCGAGGACGGCGCCGGCGAAGACGAAGGGGGAGGGCAGCCAGTTGTTCCCGGCGCCGTGGTGCTCCTCGGTCTGGATCGTGTCGATGCCGCGGTCGTCGGCGTACGCGGCCATCTCCAGGGCGGCGCGATAGCGGGCCGCAAGGGTTTCGGGTGTCGCGTCGGGATCGACGAGATTGAAGCGGGCCACCGTGAAAGCCATGGGAACGTCCCCCTCCGCAGCGTATGAGCACGGCGAGGAGGGACGGTAGCTGACGTCGTGTCAGATTGATAGAGGGGCGGACCCGGTTCCGCCACTGCCGTGGAGGGTGGCCGGCCGGCCCGGTCGGAAGGGCTGCGTGCCCGGCCGGGGGAGCAAACGGCCATCTGCGAGGTCACGCATACTGGACGGGTTATGGAAATCCTCATCCTTGCTGTAGTCATCGCCCTGGTCGCGGTCGGCGCGATCAGCGGGCTCGTGGTCAGCAGCCGCAAGAAGAAGAAGCAGCTGCCGCCCTCGGCACCGTCGAGCACGCCGACCATCACTGCCCCGCCCGCCGAGCCTCAGGTCGGTGAGGACGCCGCCCCGACGGTCGAGGAGCCGCGCCGCACGATCGAGGAGGTCGACCTCCCCGACACCACAGGAGCCACGGCTCCGGTCGTCGTCGAGGAGCCCCTCGCCCCCGAGATCGAGATCCCCGAGCCGACCGCGGGCCGGCTGGTCCGCCTACGCGCGCGTCTCGCCCGCTCCCAGAACTCCCTCGGCAAGGGGCTGCTCACACTCCTGTCGCGCGAGCACCTCGACGAGGAGACCTGGGAGGAGATCGAGGACACCCTGCTCACGGCGGACGTCGGCGTCGCGCCGACCCAGGAGCTGGTCGAGCGGCTGCGCGAGCGGGTGAAGGTGCTCGGCACGCGTACGCCCGACGAGCTGCGCGGGCTGCTGCGCGAGGAGCTGCTGCACCTCCTCGGCACCGACTTCGACCGTGCGGTAAAGACCGAGAGCGGTCTTGACACCCCGGGCGTCGTCATGGTTGTCGGTGTCAACGGCACCGGAAAGACCACCACGACCGGAAAGCTGGCGCGGGTGCTCGTCGCGGACGGCCGCTCGGTCGTACTCGGAGCGGCGGACACCTTCCGTGCGGCTGCCGCGGACCAGCTCCAGACCTGGGGCGAGCGGGTCGGCGCGCGCACCGTGCGCGGCCCCGAGGGCGGCGACCCGGCGTCGATCGCGTTCGACGCGGTCAAGGAGGGCATCGCCGAGGGCGCGGACATCGTACTGATCGACACCGCGGGCCGGCTGCACACCAAGACGGGCCTGATGGACGAGCTCGGCAAGGTCAAGCGCGTCGTCGAGAAACATGGCCCGCTGGACGAGATCCTGCTGGTCCTGGACGCGACGACCGGACAGAACGGCCTGGTGCAGGCGCGGGTCTTCGCAGAGGTCGTGGACATCACCGGCATCGTGCTGACCAAGCTGGACGGCACGGCCAAGGGCGGCATCGTGGTGGCGGTCCAGCGCGAGCTGGGCGTCCCGGTGAAGCTGGTGGGTCTGGGCGAGGGGCCCGACGACCTGGCGCCGTTCGAGCCGGAGGCGTTCGTGGACGCACTGATCGGCGAGTAGATCGCGCCCAGGCTTTGCCCCGGGGCCCGGCGGGCGACCTTCGGCCGCATCCAGCCGCTCGGGGGTCCCGCCGCGAAGTCCGGGGGATATTGAGGAGCGGGGTCCCGGGCGAAGCCGCCGCTTCAGGAACGGTGGCAGACGTACGCCAGCGTCCCCAGCAGCAGCCGCGCCTCCGGCGGCGCCGCCGCCGTGTCCAGCGACGGCGGGCGCAGCCAGCTGACCGGGCCAAGGCCGGCGTGGTCCGACGGCGGGGCCGTGATGTGCGCGCCGGGGCCCAGGCAGTGCAGGTCCAGGTCCGCGTCGTCCCAGCCCATCCGGTAGAGCAGTTGCGGGAGTTCGTCGGCCGCGCCCGGCGCGACGAAGAACTGGCAGCGGCCGTCCGGCGTGGCCGTCACCGGGCCGAGCGGCAGGCCCATCCGCTCCAGGCGCACCAGCGCCCGCCGGCCCGCCGGGGCGGCGACGTCCAGGATGTCGAAGGTGCGGCCGACCGGCAGCAGGAGCGCCGCGCCGGGTACCTCGGCCCATGCCGTGGTGACCTCGTCCACCGTGGCGCCTGCGGGGACCTCGGGGGCGAAGCCGAGTGGATGGGCCCCCGGGGACGGGCAGTCGCCCGCCCCGCAGGAACACTCGCCGGAAGCCGTTCGCGCCCCCGGCGCCACGTCCCAGCCCCACAGTCCCGTGTACTCCGCCACGACGGTGCACTCCGCGGTGCGGGCACGGCGCCGTGAGCCGGGCCTGATCTCCCTGATCCCCCGGCTGCCGCCGATCGTGAAGCCCATGCCCCCTCCAACGGGTCGAATCGCCGGTGGTTACCACCTGAAGTCTGCTCGTTACACTGCGTCGCAATCCGTGAAGGTCCGGCGGCGCATTGTGGCAGGAGGGGTGGCGCGGCCCGGGTCGCGCGCCTGCGCGCGCACCGCTCCGCCGACTCCTGATCGTCGTGTGTCAAGTGAATCGCGCCTGGCGGCAGGTGAGTTCATTCGAAGGGGTGGCGAATGGTGGCGTTTCTGGAATCGCCCTCGCTGGACGGGTGATCGTGGGGCTACGTTCAGTACACGAGCCCTGGAGTTCTGCACATCCGTGGGTATGCCGGAGGCAACTCGGTTTCCCACTCGATGGGGTGCAACCTCCACCGGAGAGCCTCAACTCACGGCATTCTGGTAAGGGTTCGGGCGACACAGCGTTTCAGCGGATGGGGGCAATCCAGTGGCGGGCACCGGCGCAGGCGGTACGAATACCGGCAAGCGCCCGAACGAGCAGTTGAGTTCGTGGTTCGTGCGCAGCGGTTGGTCGAAGGGCGAGCTGGCGCGCCAAGTGAACCGCCGGGCGCGCCAGATGGGCGCACACCACATCAGCACGGACACCTCACGGGTGCGCCGCTGGCTCGACGGGGAACAGCCGCGCGAGCCGATCCCCCGCATTCTCTCCGAGCTGTTCTCCGAGCGCTTCGGGTGCGTGGTCGCCATCGAGGACATCGGTCTGCGCACGGCGCACCAGTCACCGTCGGTGTCCGGGGTCGACCTGCCGTGGGCCGGCCCGCAGACCGTCGCCCTCCTCGGTGAGTTCTCCCGCAGCGATCTGATGCTGGCGCGGCGCGGCTTCCTCGGCACCTCACTCGCCCTGGCCGCGGGCCCCGCCCTCGTCGAGCCCATGCAGCGCTGGCTGGTGGCCTCACCGCCCGGCGAGCCGGCAGCGCAGCCGGCCGCAGCGCGCAGGTCCTCACGGCTGTCAAAGCCCGAGCTCGACCTGCTGGAGTCCACCACGGCGATGTTCCGCCAGTGGGACGCACAGTGCGGCGGCGGACTGCGCCGCAAGGCCGTGGTGGGCCAACTGCACGAGGTCACCGACCTGTTGCAGGAGCCGCAGCCCGAAGGCACGGCCCAGCGCCTGTTCACATGCGCGGCCGAGCTCGCCGAGCTGGCCGGCTGGATGAGTTACGACGTCGGCCTGCAGCCCACCGCGCAGAAGTACTTCGTGCTCGCGCTGCACGCCGCCAAGGAGGCGGCCGACAAGCCTCTCGGCTCGTACATCCTGTCCTCCATGAGCCGCCAGATGATCCACCTGGGGCGGCCGGACGACGCCCTGGAGCTCATTCATCTCGCGCAGTACGGCAGCCGCGACTGCGCCACCCCGCGCACCCAGGCGATGCTGTATGCGATGGAGGCCCGCGCTTACGCCAATATGGGCCAGCCCAGCAAGTGCAAGCGAGCCGTCCGGATGGCCGAGGACACCTTCGCCGACGCTGGTATGGACGGCGAGCCGGAGCCGGACTGGATCCGCTTCTTCTCCGAGGCCGAGCTCAATGCCGAGAACGCCCACTCGTACCGTGATCTGGCCTATGTGGCAGGCCGCAGCCCCACGTACGCCTCGCTCGCCGAGCCGATAATGCAGCGCGCCGTGGAGCTCTTCGGCCAGGACCAGGAGCACCAGCGGTCGTACGCGCTGAACCTGATCGGTATGGCCACCGTTCATCTGCTCAAGAGGGAGCCCGAACAGTCGACTGCCCTGGCCGGGGAGGCGCTGAAGGTCGCCAAGCGGGTCCGCTCCGAGCGGGTCAACACCCGGCTGCGCAAGACCGTCGACAGCGCGGCCCGGGACTTCGGTGACGTGGCCGAGGTCGTCCACCTCACCGACCAGCTCACCTCCCAGCTGCCCGAGACCGCGGAAGCGGTCTGAGAGGCCGCTCCTTCAAGGCCCCGGCCGCGACGCTCACCCCGAACAGTCCGACTCGGCTCCCCCGCCGCAGGTCATCCGGGTGACGTCGCGGCCGGTTCAGCGAGGCGGCCTGCGAGCCGTTATTCCTCAGGCCCGCGACGTGCGCAGAGGGTACTCCCGTTACGTACTCGTGACCCCGCAGTTCATGGCGGTGTAACACGCCGGACCTCTTCGTCACTGCGGCGAAACATCGTGCGGCATCGACCGAAACGGCATTGCGCCAACCTCAGGGCGAATAACCGGCCCGCCCTTCCGCTCAGGCTTCGCCCGCACGCGGCCGCACCGACGACGAGGAGACGCCGATGCCAACAGGCATCTCGACGCTTGCAGCAGACACCCCGACGCTGTCTGCAGCCAACACCGGCTTCATGCTCATCTGCTCCGCCCTGGTGATGATCATGACTCCGGGCCTGGCCTTCTTCTATGGAGGCATGGTCCGGGTCAAGTCCACCCTGAACATGCTGATGATGAGCTTCATCAGCCTCGGGATCGTCACGATCCTTTGGGTGCTGTACGGATTCAGCGCCGCATTCGGCACCGACAAGGGTGGCCTCATCGGCTGGACCTCCGACTACGTCGGACTGAGTGGCCTCGGCCTCACCCAGCTGTGGGACGGCTACACCATCCCGGTGTACGTCTTCGCCGTCTTCCAGCTGATGTTCGCGATCATCACGCCCGCGCTGATAAGCGGTGCGCTCGCCGACCGCGTCAAGTTCACCGCCTGGGCGCTGTTCATCACGCTCTGGGTCACCGTCGTGTACTTCCCGGTCGCGCACTGGGTGTGGGGCGCGGGCGGCTGGCTCTTCGAGCTCGGCGTCATCGACTTCGCCGGCGGTACCGCCGTCCACATCAACGCCGGAGCCGCGGCCCTCGGCGTGATCCTGGTCATCGGCAAGCGTGTGGGCTTCAAGAAGGACCCGATGCGGCCGCACAGCCTGCCGCTGGTGATGCTCGGCGCCGGTCTGCTGTGGTTCGGCTGGTTCGGCTTCAACGCCGGATCGTGGCTGGGCAACGACGACGGCGTCGGCGCGGTGATGTTCGTCAACACCCAGGTCGCCACGGCCGCCGCGATGCTCGCCTGGCTCGCGTACGAGAAGATCCGCCACGGTGCGTTCACCACGCTCGGTGCCGCCTCCGGCGCGGTCGCCGGCCTGGTCGCCATCACCCCGTCCGGCGGATCCTGCTCGCCGCTCGGCGCGATCGCGATCGGTGTCATCGCCGGTGTGCTGTGCGCCATGGCGGTCGGCCTGAAGTTCAAGCTCGGCTACGACGACTCCCTGGACGTCGTCGGTGTCCACCTCGTCGGCGGTGTCGCCGGCTCCCTGCTCGTCGGCTTCTTCGCCACCGGTGGCGTCCAGTCCGACGCCAAGGGCCTCTTCTACGGCGGCGGCCTCGACCAGCTCGGCAAGCAGGCCATCGGTGTCGGCGCGGTGCTGGCCTACTCTCTGGTGGCATCGGCGATCCTCGCCTTCATCCTCGACAAGACCATCGGTATGCGGGTGGACGAGGACGTCGAGGTCTCCGGAATCGACCAGGACGAGCACGCCGAGACGGCGTACGACTTCAGCGGTGCGGGCGGCGGCGCCGGCTCCCGCAAGGCCGTGCCCACGCCGGCCGAAACCGTGGCAGCTGCTGAGAACAAGAAGGTGGACGCATGAAGCTCATCACCGCAGTCGTGAAGCCACACCGGCTGGACGAGATCAAGGAGGCCCTGCAGGCCTTCGGCGTCCAGGGCCTCACCGTCACGGAAGCCAGTGGTTACGGCCGCCAGCGCGGTCACACCGAGGTCTACCGGGGCGCGGAGTACACCGTCGACCTGGTGCCGAAGATCCGTATCGAGGTACTGGTCGAGGACGACGACGCCGAACAGCTCATCGACGTGGTCGTCAAGGCGGCCCGCACCGGCAAGATCGGCGACGGCAAGGTCTGGAGCGTCCCGGTCGACACGGCCGTACGGGTACGAACCGGCGAGCGCGGCCCCGACGCGCTCTGAGTCGCGACCGCTTTACAGAATCAGGAGCTACTGGGTGACGAGCGTGGAAGTGACCACCGAAGCGGAAGACTCGGGACCCAGCGGCTATGCGGCGGCCCGGCTGCGCCTTCTCAACGAGAAGGAGCAGTCCGGGCCGCCGCGCCGTGCTGCCCTGGCCAGGCTGACCGACGAGTGGCTGTCCGCGCTGTTCACCACCGCCTGTCTGGAGACGAAGGTGCGGGGCGCGGCGCTCGTCGCCGTCGGCGGCTACGGACGCGGGGAGCTGTCGCCGCGCAGCGACCTCGATCTGCTCCTGCTGCACGACGGGAGCGCCCAAGCGGGCGCTCTCGCCGCGCTCGCGGACCGGATCTGGTACCCGGTGTGGGACCTGGGGCTCGCCCTCGACCATTCCGTACGCACCCCCGGCGAGGCCCGCAAGACCGCGGGGGAGGACCTGAAGGTGCAGCTGGGGCTCCTGGACGCGCGCCCGGTCGCGGGCGATCCGGGTCTGGTCGCCGGGCTGCGCACTGCCGTACTGGCCGACTGGCGCAACCAGGCCCCCAAGCGGCTGCCCGAACTCGACGAGCTCTGCCGGGAACGGGCCGAGCGCCAGGGGGAGCTGCAGTTCCTGCTGGAGCCCGACCTGAAGGAGGCGCGGGGCGGGTTGCGTGACGCCACCGCACTGCGTGCCGTCGCCGCATCCTGGCTCGCCGACGCGCCGCGCGAAGGGCTCGCCGAGGCGCGGCGGACGCTCCTGGACGCCCGCGACGCGCTGCATCTGACGACCGGGCGGGCCACCGACCGCCTCGCCCTCCAGGAGCAGGACCAGGTCGCCGCCGAGCTGGGGCTGCTGGACGCCGACGCGCTGCTGCGCCAGGTGTACGAGGCCGCGCGCACCGTCTCGTACGCCACCGATGTCACCTGGCGCGAGGTGAACCGGGTGCTCAGGTCGCGGGCCGTACGACCCCGGTTGCGCGCCATGCTCAGCGGTGGCCGTGGACAGCAGCCCGAGCGCAGCCCGCTCGCCGAAGGCGTCGTCGAGCAGGACGGTGAGGTGGTGCTCGCGCGCACCGCCAAGCCCGAGCGCGACCCCGTGCTACCGCTGCGAGCCGCCGCCGCGGCCGCGCAGTCGGGTCTGCCGATCTCCCTGCACGCGGTCCGCCGCCTCGCCGCCACCACCAAGCCGCTGCCCGTGCCCTGGCCCGCCGAGGCGCGCGAGGAACTGGTCACTCTGCTGGGCGCGGGGGAGTCGACGATCGGTGTGTGGGAGGCGCTGGAGGCCGAGGGCCTGATCACCCGGCTGCTGCCCGACTGGGAGCGTGTACGGTGCCGCCCGCAGCGCAACGCCGTGCACACCTGGACCGTCGACCGGCATCTCGTCGAGGCCGCGGTCAAGGCCTCGTCGCTGACCCGCCGCGTCGGCCGCCCCGACCTGCTGCTGATCGCCGCCCTGCTGCACGACATCGGCAAGGGCTGGCCCGGCGACCACTCGGTGGCCGGCGAGACCATCGCGCGGGACGTCGCCACCCGGATCGGATTCGACCGCGCGGACGTGGCCGTCATCGCCACACTCGTACGCCACCACCTGCTGCTGATCGAAACGGCCACCCGGCGCGATCTGGACGATCCCGCGACGGTCGCCTCCGTCGCCGACGTCGTGGGTTCGGTGAGCACCCTGGAGCTGCTGCACGCCCTCACCGAGGCCGACGCGCTCGCCACCGGGCCCGCGGCCTGGTCGTCCTGGCGCGGCTCGCTCGTGACGGACCTGGTCAACCGCGTGGCGGCGGTCCTCGCGGGCAACGCCCCCGCCGAGCCGGAGCCCGCCGAACCCAGCGCCGAACAGGAACGCCTCGCCATCGAGGCGCTGCGGACCGGCGAACCCGTACTCTCGCTGCACGCGCAACCCGAGGCGCCCGGCGGGGACGAGCCCGGACCGGTCGGCGTCGAGCTGCTGATCGCGCTGCCCGACCAGCCGGGCGTCCTGCCCGCCGCGGCCGGAGTGCTCGCCCTGCACCGGCTGACCGTGCGCGCCGCCGATCTGCGCTCCATCGAGCTGCCCAGCGAACTGGGTGGACCCGCCGGCGTACTGCTGCTGAGCTGGCGCGTCGCCGCGGAGTACGGCTCCCTGCCGCAGGCCGCCCGGCTGCGCAGCGATCTGGTCCGGGCCCTGGACGGCTCGCTCGACATCCCGGCCAGGCTCGCCGAGCGTGAGGCCGCCTACCCGCGCCGCCGTGGAGCTCAGGCCCCGCCACCGCTGGTAACGGTCGCCGCGGCCGGTTCGAGCCTGGCCACGGTCATCGAGGTCCGCGCCCAGGACGCCCCGGGTCTGCTGCACCGGATCGGCCGGGCACTGGAGGACGAGGCGGTACGGGTGCGCAGCGCCCATGTCTCCACCCTCGGCTCGAACGCTGTTGACGCCTTCTATGTGACCGATGCCGAGGGGGCGCCACTGCCCGCCGAGGAGGCGGCCAGAACCGCCAGTGCCCTGGAAGCGCTGCTGCGCGGCTGATGTGAGACCCCCCACGGGGCAGACCCCACCTCGCGCGGCCGGATACCCTGGGGGACACTGTCCGCCCGCCCCCGACATCTGAGGACCCGCGACCACCGTGTTCGACACCCTCTCCGACCGCCTTGCCGCGACATTCAAGAACCTCCGGGGCAAGGGCCGCCTGTCCGAGGCGGACATCGACGCCACGGCGCGCGAGATCCGTATCGCGCTGCTCGAGGCCGACGTGGCGCTGCCCGTCGTCCGTGCCTTCATCAAGCAGATCAAGGAACGCGCGACCGGCGCCGAGGTCTCCCAGGCACTGAACCCGGCCCAGCAGGTCATCAAGATTGTCAACGAGGAGCTCATCGGCATCCTCGGTGGCGAGACGCGCCGCCTGCGCTTCGCCAAGCAGCCGCCGACCGTGATCATGCTCGCCGGTCTCCAGGGTGCGGGTAAGACCACGCTCGCCGGAAAGCTGGGCCTCTGGCTGAAGGGCCAGGGCCACGCGCCGCTGCTCGTCGCCTGTGACCTTCAGCGCCCCAACGCGGTCAACCAGCTCGCCGTCGTCGCCGAGCGCGCCGGCGTCGCGGTCTACGCGCCCGAGCCGGGCAACGGTGTCGGCGACCCGGTCAAGGTCGCCAAGGACTCCGTCGAACACGCCAGGGCCAAGCAGTACGACGTGGTCATCGTCGACACCGCCGGCCGCCTCGGCATCGACCAGGAGCTGATGCAGCAGGCCGCGGACATCCGCGACGCCGTCGGCCCCGACGAGGTCCTCTTCGTCGTCGACGCGATGATCGGCCAGGACGCGGTCAACACCGCGGAGGCCTTCCGCGACGGCGTCGGCTTCGACGGCGTGGTGCTCTCCAAGCTCGACGGCGATGCCCGCGGTGGTGCCGCGCTCTCCATCGCGCACGTCACCGGTCGCCAGATCATGTTCGCCTCCAACGGCGAGAAGCTGGACGACTTCGACGCGTTCCACCCGGACCGCATGGCGTCCCGCATCCTCGGCATGGGCGACATGCTCAGCCTGATCGAGAAGGCCGAGCAGACCTTCAGCCAGGAAGAGGCCGCCAAGATGGCCTCCAAGCTGGCGAGCAGCAAGGGCAAGGACTTCACGCTCGACGACTTCCTGGCCCAGATGGAGCAGGTCAGGAAGATGGGCTCCATCTCCAAGCTGCTCGGGATGCTGCCCGGCATGGGCCAGATCAAGGACCAGATCAACAACATCGACGAGCGGGACGTGGACCGTACCGCCGCGATCATCAAGTCGATGACCCCGGCCGAGCGCCAGGACCCGACGATCATCAACGGCTCGCGCCGGGCCCGTGTCGCCAAGGGCTCGGGTGTCGAGGTCAGCGCCGTGAAGAGTCTGGTGGAGCGGTTCTTCGAGGCCCGCAAGATGATGTCGAGGATGGCCCAGGGCGGCGGGATGCCGGGAATGCCCGGGATGCCTGGCATGGGTGGCGGCCCCGGCCGTCAGAAGAAGCAGGTCAAGCAGGCCAAGGGCAAGCGCAAGAGCGGCAACCCGATGAAGCGCAAGGCCGAGGAGCAGGCGGCAGCGGCCCGCCGCGAGCAGGCGGCGCAGGGCGGGGCGTTCGGACTCCCGGCGGGCGAGCCGGGCAAGGACTTCGAACTGCCCGACGAGTTCAAGAAGTTCATGGGCTGACAGCGGTCCACAAGGGCCCGCGGCCGGACCGGCCGCGGGCCCTTGTGCGTTCGGCTGGGCGGCGGGACTACCATGGGGGCTCGCGGGTGCGCCGAGGAGAAGTGGCGTACCGCGCAGGCGGCATCGCGCGGGCGGCATCGCGCGGGCGGCATCGCGCGGGCGGCATCGCGCGGGCGGCATCGCGCGGGCGGCATCGTGCGGGTCAACGAGAAGGCGTGACGGGGTGTCGGCCGGCCGGGGCCGCTGCGGAACGAGTGCCACGGTGCCGCGAGGGGACCCGCACCTCGCGCAGGCCCTCGCCCTTGCCGTCCGGGCCTGCCGCGGACAGCCGCCGGATCGGCGCGAATGGCCTGCCCCTGCGCGGAGTTGCCGTCCGTGGGTGGGGAACCCCGCGCGGCCACGACCCGAGCCCGGCCCCGACTGGCCCCCTCAGCGCGTCCGCGTAATCAGGTACCGGAACACATTCGGCATCCACACCGTCCCGTCGCGCCGCCGATACGCATGCAGTGCCTCCGTGATCTCCTTCTCAACCCGCGTCTGATCCGTCGCCCGCACCGCCGCCCCGTACAACCCCGTCGAGAGCAGCCCCCGCACCGCGCTCTCCATGTCCGCGTAGCCGAAGGGGCATGCAACTCGCCCCGAGCCGTCCGGCTTCAGGCCCGCCCGGGACGCGACGTCCTCCAGGTCGTCGCGCAGGGCCGGGCGCCAGCCGCCGGTGCGCACGGGGTCCGTCAGCCGGCCCGCCACCCGCAGGACGCCCGACGTGGCGCAGCGCTCCGGCGGGCCCCAGCCGGCCAGGACCACCGCGCTGCCGTGCTCGGCCAGTTCCACGGCCGCCGTCAGCGCGGGCACGAGGCCCTCCGAGTCACCGGCCGTACAGCCAATCGGCTGAAACGCGGTGATCAGGTTGTACGGCGGCCGCGCCGGATCCACCGCCGTCTCGCCCTCCACCAGTTCGACATCACGGTGCGCACCCGCGTCCGAAGCCATCCGTTCCCGCGCCAGCGCCAGCCGTTCGCGATCCGTGTCGCAGCCGGTCACGCTCGCACCGCGCGCCGACGCGATCAGCAGCGCCAGACCGGACCCGCAGCCGAGGCCGAGCAGCCGCGTGCCCGGACCGACCTCCAGGCGCTCGTACACCGCCTCGTAGAGCGGCACCAGCATCCGTTCCTGGATCTCGGCCCAGTCCCGGGCCAGCGCGCCCGCCTGAGCCGGGGACGGAGCCGCGGACGCCGCATGGGGTCGGTGCTGGACGAGCGTTGGTGTCATAAGAAAGCGCCCCAATCCGCCAAGAGGTCAGCCGAGCCCTGAAGGACAGCCCCCCGTGTGCGTACGCCTGCGCTCCCCCGTATGCCAGAGAACTCCGCATGCGTCCGCAAGTCCAGGGGTTGAATGGCAATGCTTGCGTGCCACCGGCGTGCGCTCCCGGGACGCTGGCCGATTCACGGTCGACACCGCTGTCGCCGTACGATGCGCGCCATGGCAAAGGCACCCGTTCTCACGCCCCAGGCGGAAGACTTCCCACGCTGGTACCAGGACCTGATCAACAAGGCCGAGCTGGCGGACAACGGTCCGGTGCGGGGCACCATGGTCATCCGACCGTACGGATACGGCCTGTGGGAGCGGATGCAGCAGGAGATGGACGCCCGCATCAAGGACGCGGGTGCCCAGAACGCCTATTTCCCGCTCTTCATCCCACAGTCTTACCTGACTCGGGAAGCTGAGCACGTCGAGGGCTTCGCGCCCGAGCTCGCGGTGGTCACCCACGGGGGCGGCAAGGAGCTCGAGGAGCCCGTCGTCGTACGCCCCACCTCCGAGACGATCATCAACGACTACTTCGCGAAGTGGATCCAGAGCTACCGCGACCTGCCCCTCCTGATCAACCAGTGGGCCAATGTGGTCCGTTGGGAGATGCGTCCGCGCGTCTTCCTCCGTACGACGGAATTTCTCTGGCAGGAGGGCCACACCGCCCACGCCACCTACGAGGACGCCCGCGACTACGCCGCGTACATCCACAAGGAGGTCTACGCGGACTTCATGGTCAACGTCCTCGGCATCGACGTGGTGCTCGGCCGCAAGACGCCCAGGGAGCGCTTCGCCGGCGCCATCAACACCCTCACGCTCGAAGGCATGATGGGCGACGGCAAGGCCCTGCAGATGGGCACGAGTCATGAGCTCGGCACCAACTTTGTCGAAGGACGGCAAGCAGGAGCTGGCCTGGCAGACCTCCTGGGGCAGCTCCACGCGGATGGTCGGCGGCCTGATCATGTCGCACGGCGACGACAACGGACTGCGCGTTCCGCCCCGCCTCGCGGCCGTCCAGGTCGTCGTCATGGCCATCAAGGGCGACGAGGCCGTTGCCAAGGTCCGCGAGATCGGCGACCGGCTCAAGGCGGCGGGGCTGCGCGTGCAGGTCGACGACCGCACCGACACCCCCTTCGGGCGCCGCGCGGTCGACTGGGAGCTCAAGGGCGTGCCCGTACGGATCGAGATCGGTCCGCGGGACCTGGAGGCGGGCACCGCGATGCTGGCCCGCCGTATCGCGGGGGGCAAGGAGCCGGTGCGCCTCGACGAGCTGGCCGAGCTGTTGCCCGCGGTTCTTGAGGAGGACCAGGCGCAGCTGCTGCGGGAGTCACGGGAGCGCCGTGAGTCCCGTACGACCGAGGTGCGGACGATCGACGAGGCCGCCGAGGCCGCAGTCGCGGGCGGCTGGGCACGTATCCCCTGGTCGACGCTGGGCCAGGACGGCGAGGCCCGGCTCGCCGAGCAGGCGGTGTCGGTACGGTGTCTGGTCGCCGAGGACGGGTCGGTGCCGGATGCCGACGACGCTCCCGGTACTGTCGCCATCGTGGCCCGCGCCTACTGACGCTTGAGCTGCTCCGCAGCGGGTGCCGCCCCGGCGCGCGAAACTTGTCTACGCGCTGGGGCGTACGCGCCGCTACGTACCACCTTGTTGTGACCTGCGAGGCTTCTCCGCAGATCAGCGCACCCGCCCTCGTCAGGACGCATCAACGGCAACTGACGGGTACGTGCAAATTATTTGGGATGCCCCGGAATGGAACCCGCGAGGGCTTCGGCTCGTTATCACGACGTGAGCACGACACCACCTGTTCTCGCCGCAGAGCTGGCACAGGCGTGGGCCGACATTCAGCGGCACCACCCCGAGCTGCCCGATCTTGCCGCGCCAGAGTCCCTTATCGGAGAGTCCTCGTCCGCCTGCGGCGCCGAGCTCTCCTTCGAGCGACTGCTCCATGAGGCAGTCCACGGCATCGCCGCCGCCCGAGGTGTCCGCGACACCTCACGCGCCGGCCGCTATCACAACCGCCGATTCCTGGCGATCGCCGAGGAGATGGGCCTCGACCATGTCGACGAGCCGCATCCGAGCAGCGGCTTCTCGCTGGTCATGCTCAATCCCGAGGCGAAGAGGCGGTACCGACCCACGATCGAGAGACTGCAGCGCGCGCTCAAGGCGCACACGGTCGCCACGGCCTCCGACACCAAGCGCTCCTTCCGCGGGCCTGCCGCCCGCCACGGCTCGTCCGGCGGCGGAGTGCGGGTGAAGGCGGTCTGCGACTGCGGGCGCAACGTCCGGGTCGTTCCGTCCGTTCTTGCCCAGGCCCCCATCGTCTGCGGCGGCTGCGGCAAGCCCTTCCGGATCCCGGAAGCGGTCGCCGCCGCGAGCTGATCGACGCCGCCCGCCGGGTCGGGCCGCCCGACGGGGGCGGTGCGACTCCGGTCGGGTGCGAGGCTGCCGCAGGTGTGTGGCACAATGGCTAGCTGTACTCGACAGCCGCACAGGAACCCTCTCGCCTCCGGCTGACGCGTCCATCGGGCACCCGAGTACCGCAACCCCACGTGGCATCTTGTTGTGCCCAACCACGTCAAGACCAGGAGACACCACTTCCGTGGCAGTCAAGATCAAGCTGAAGCGTCTGGGCAAGATCCGTTCGCCTCACTACCGCATCGTCGTTGCCGACTCCCGTACCCGCCGTGACGGCCGGGCCATCGAGGAGATCGGCCTGTACCACCCGGTGCAGAACCCCTCGCGCATCGAGGTCGACTCCGAGCGCGCGCAGTACTGGCTGTCCGTCGGCGCCCAGCCGACCGAGCCGGTCCTCGCCATCCTGAAGCTCACCGGTGACTGGCAGAAGCACAAGGGCCTGCCGGCCCCGGCGCCGCTGCTCGTCGCGGAGCCGAAGGACAAGCGCGCCGCGTTCGAGGCCTTCACCAAGGCCATCGAGGGCGACGAGCCGAAGGGTGAGGCGATCACCCCGAAGGCGAAGAAGGCCGACAAGAAGGCGGACGAGGCCGAGGCTGCCTCGTCGGCATCCGCCGCTGAGTCGACCGAGGCCTGAGCATGCTCGAGGAGGCTCTCGAGCACCTCGTGAAGGGCATCGTCGACAACCCGGACGATGTGCAGGTCGCCTCGCGCAACCTGCGCCGCGGGCGTGTGCTCGAGGTCCGGGTCCACCCCGACGACCTCGGTAAGGTGATCGGCCGCAACGGTCGCACCGCACGCGCTCTGCGCACCGTCGTGGGCGCCATCGGCGGCCGTGGCATCCGCGTCGACCTCGTCGACGTGGACCAGGTTCGCTGACACGTTGTTGAACACCGGCTCGGGCCGGGGAGGGCTTACGAGCCCGCCCCGGCCCGTAGTCGTATCGAAGGAGAAGCATGTGCAGCTGGTAGTCGCGCGGATCGGCCGCGCCCACGGCATCAAGGGCGAGGTCACCGTCGAGGTGCGCACGGACGAGCCGGAGCTGCGGCTCGCCCCCGGCGCCGTGCTGGCCACCGACCCGGCCTCAGCGGGTCCGCTGACGATCGAGACCGGCCGGGTGCACAGCGGCAGGCTGCTGCTGCGCTTCGAGGGCGTACGGGACCGCAACACCGCCGAGGCCCTGCGCAACACCCTGCTGATCGCGGACGTGGACCCGCAGGAGCTGCCCGGGGAACCGGACGAGTACTACGACCACCAGCTGATGGACCTCGATGTCGTCCTCGCCGACGGCACCGGGATCGGCCGGATCACCGAGATCAGCCATCTGCCCTCGCAGGACCTCTTCATCGTGGAGCGGCCGGACGGCAGCGAGGTGATGATCCCCTTCGTCGAGGACATCGTGAGCGAGATCGACCTGGAGGAGCAGCGGGCGGTCATCACACCGCCGCCCGGGCTGATCGACGACAGCGAGGCCGAGATCGCATCGTCGCGGGACGAAAGCCGGGACGAAACCTGATGCGGCTCGACGTCGTCACGATCTTCCCCGAGTACCTCGAACCGCTGAACGTCTCGCTCGTCGGCAAGGCACGCGCGCGTGGACAGCTCGACGTCCATGTGCACGACCTGCGCCGGTGGACGTATGACCGGCACAGCACCGTCGACGACACTCCGTACGGCGGCGGTCCCGGCATGGTCATGAAGACCGAGCCGTGGGGCGACGCCCTCGACGACGCGCTGGCCGGCGGGTACGAGGCGGGCGCTCACGGCCCGGTCATGGTCGTGCCCACCCCCAGCGGACGCCCCTTCACCCAGGAACTCGCCGTCGAGCTCTCCGAGCGGCCCTGGCTGATCTTCACCCCCGCCCGCTACGAGGGCATCGACCGCCGGGTCGTCGACGAGTACGCGACCCGGATTCCGGTGTACGAGGTGTCCATCGGGGACTACGTCCTGGCCGGAGGCGAGGCCGCCGTCCTGGTGATCACCGAGGCCGTGGCCCGGCTGCTTCCGGGCGTCCTGGGCAATGCCGAGTCGCACCGGGACGATTCCTTCGCACCCGGCGCCATGGCCAATCTGCTCGAAGGCCCCGTCTACACCAAGCCGCCCGAGTGGCGTGGTCGCGCCATTCCGGACGTGCTGGTCAGCGGGCACCACGGGAAGATCGCGCGCTGGCGGCGGGACGAGGCGCTGCGGCGCACGGCCGCCAACAGGCCGGATCTGATTGAGCGTTGCGATGCCTCTGCCTTCGACAAGAAGGACCGGGAGATCCTGTCCATTCTGGGCTGGGCGCCGGAGCCGGGCGGCCGATTTTGGCGCAGGCCCCAGGCCGTGGAAGAATAGGCCGCTGCTGTGCGTCCGGTCGGCGCCCCTGCCACAGGGGGAACGACGCCCGCCCGACGTGAGCGGCACCCTGATTCTCATCTCGATCGTTCCGCTGATGACCTGTGGCATCAGCGAGGAAGCAGACCAACATGGCTCACCTGCTCGACAACGTCAACGCGGCTTCGCTGCGCAGCGACATCCCCGCCTTCCGCCCCGGCGACACCGTGAACGTCCACGTGCGTGTCATCGAAGGCAACCGCTCGCGTATCCAGCAGTTCAAGGGCGTTGTCATCCGCCGCCAGGGCTCGGGCGTCAGCGAGACTTTCACGGTCCGCAAGGTCTCCTTCTCCGTCGGCGTCGAGCGCACCTTCCCGGTGCACAGCCCGATCTTCGAGAAGATCGAGCTCGTCACCCGCGGTGACGTCCGTCGCGCGAAGCTGTACTACCTCCGCGACCTGCGCGGCAAGGCCGCCAAGATCAAGGAGAAGCGCGACAACTGAGCCCCGGCTCGCCTCTCGCGCCTGAGCTTCGGCTCACACTGACGCCGGGTTCACATGGTGGCCGGATAGGCTCTGGCCCCGATGGACACCGAAACGAAGCACACGGAGCGCGACCGCTCTTCCGCCCCCGACACCGGGGAAGAGGGAGAGGGGTCGCGCTCTGTGCGTTCATCGCGCTCCTCCGGCCACCTGGGTAGGCGCCTCTCCGGGATGTCGTGGCGCAGGGTCGGGCTTCTCGGCCTCGCCTGCACCGTCGTTGTGCTGCTGTTCAGCCATTTCGTGGTGCAGCCGTTCCAGATCCCCAGCAGTTCGATGGAGCCCACCCTTCAGGTCGGGGACCGCGTTCTGGTGAACAAGCTGGCGTACCGTTTCGGTTCGGGGCCCGAGCGGGGGGACGTCGTCGTCTTCGACGGCACCGGATCCTTCGTTCAGGAGGGACTTGAGGAGAACCCGGTCAGCGCGGCGACGCGGGGCGTCTTCGCGGCGCTGGGGCTGGCCGAGCCCGCAGAGACCGACTTCGTGAAGCGCGTGGTCGGCGTGGGCGGTGACCGCGTGGTGTGCTGCGACAAGGGGGGAAGGGTCGAGGTGAACGGCGTAGCCGTCGACGAGGGATATCTGCACCCTGGTGACGTCCCCTCAGAGGTCCCCTTCGACATCGTCGTTCCGCAGGGCACTTTGTGGGTCATGGGAGACCACCGGAGCAATTCGCGCGACTCCCGCGACCATCTCGGGGAGCCCGGCGGCGGCATGGTGCCCGTCGACCAGGTGATCGGACGGGCGGAGTGGATCGGCTGGCCGGTCGGCCGCTGGACCTCGCTGGAGCCGTCGGGTGCCTTTGCGCGCGTCCCGGAGGCGAAACGAACGCCGGGCGGCGCCCATGGGTAACCGCGGGCGTCGAGCGAGCCACCGGGCCGACACCAGGCTGCCCACAGGGACCCGGCCGACCAACGGTTCCCGGACGCTGCCGGGCCGTGCGGAACGGCGCAGGCTCGCTCAGAAGGTGAAGCGCAAGCGCCGACGTTCGGCCGTGAAGGAGATACCTCTCCTGATCACCGTGGCGCTGATGATCGCGCTGGTTCTCAAGACGTTCCTGGTGCAGGCCTTCGTGATCCCGTCAGGCTCGATGGAGCAGACGATACGCATCCAGGATCGCGTGCTCGTGGACAAGCTCACTCCCTGGTTCGGCTCGAAGCCCCAGCGGGGTGACGTCGTCGTGTTCAAGGACCCCGGCGGTTGGCTCCGGCAGGAGCAGAATCCGAAGCAGAACGACCCGGTCGTCGTCAAGCAGGTGAAAGTGGGCCTGTCCTTCATCGGACTGCTGCCCTCCGACGACGAGCAGGATCTGATCAAACGCGTGGTCGCGGTCGGCGGGGACACCGTCAAGTGCTGCGACAAGGACGGACGGGTCACCGTCAACGGCGTACCGCTCATCGAGCCGTATCTGAACCCCGGAAACGTTCCTTCGACCCTGAAGTTCGAGGTCAAGGTGCCTGCCGGGCGGATCTTCGTCATGGGCGACCACCGGGCCAACTCGGCGGACTCGCGCTTCCACCTGGACGAGAAGGACCGCGGCACCGTCTCGGAGGAGCAGGTCGTCGGACGCGCCGTCGTCATCGCCTGGCCGATCGGCCACTGGCGGAAGCTGGAGGAGCCCGAGACGTACGCATCCGTACCGAACGCGCGCGCCGGGGCGACATCAGCGCTCCACCCGTCGAATAGGGTGTCACCTCAGGATCTGAACGGAATGATCCCGCTCCCGAGCCCTGCGGAACTCCCGCTCGTTATGGGAGTAGTGGGCCTGCTCCGGCTTCGGGGCAGGCGGTTCGCACGGACTGAGGAGTGGATGTGGGGGACGTGGCGGTCGGCGCACGATCCGGACACGACGGGCCGGAGGAGAGGCCGGGGGAAGAACCCGCCGAGTCACCCGCAGCCGTGACGGACGAATCGGCGGCGCATCCGCCGGGGACGGCGGGCGGTGTGGACGAGGAGGGCCCCGAGGGCGGTTCCTCCGAGGGCAGTGGTACGGGACAGAAGAAGCAGCGGTCCTTCTGGAAGGAACTGCCGCTCCTGATCGGTATCGCGCTGCTTCTCGCGCTGCTCATCAAGACCTTCCTGGTGCAGGCGTTCTCGATCCCCTCGGACTCGATGCAGAACACCCTCCAGCGGGGCGACCGGGTGCTGGTCGACAAACTCACCCCGTGGTTCGGCTCCGAGCCGGAGCGCGGCGAGGTCGTCGTCTTCCACGACCCGGGCGGCTGGCTGGACGGTGAGCCCACCCCCAAACCGAACGCCCTGCAGAACTTCCTCAGCTTCATCGGCCTGATGCCGTCGTCCGAGGAGAAGGATCTGATCAAGAGGACGATCGCGGTCGCCGGCGACACCGTGGAATGCAAGAAGGGCGGCCCGGTCAAGGTCAACGGCAGGGCGCTCGACGAGCCGTACACCTTCCCCGGCAGCACCCCCTGCGACGACCAGCCCTTCGGGCCCTTCAAGGTGCCGAAGGACCGGATCTGGGTCATGGGCGACAACCGCCAGAACTCCCGTGACTCCCGCTACCACATGGAAGACGTGAACGGCGGATTCGTGCCCGTCGACAAGGTCGTCGGACGAGCCGTGGTGGTGGCCTGGCCGCTGAACCGCTGGGCGACACTGCCGGTGCCCGAGACCTTCGACCAGCCGGGGATCAACTCCGCTGCCGCGGCCGCCGCCTCGGCCGCGCCCCTGGCGTTGGGCACGATCGGCGCCCTGCCGATCGTTCTCCGGCGCCGGAGGAGGCTGACCTCCGGGCGTACTGCCGGGTAGGGTGCCGTCCCAGATCGCCGATTCCCGGGGTTCGATGCCCGGGGACCGAATCTCCGAAGTGGGGAGCAGCTGGGATGAGCGGGACGATACGTTCGGACGACGGCCACGGCCGGCTCGGCAACGCACTGTCGGGCCTGGCCGTGGCCGTCGGCTGTGTGCTCTTCCTCGGAGGGTTCATCTGGGGGGCGCTGGTCTACCAGCCCTACACCGTGCCGACCGACTCGATGACGCCGACCGTGCACGCCGGGGACCGGGTGCTTGCGGAGCGGATAGACGGCGACCAGGTGCGGCGCGGTGACATCGTGGTCTTCCGGGACAAACAGTGGGGCGACATGCCCATGGTGAAGCGCGTCGTCGGCGTGGGCGGCGACACGGTCGCCTGCTGCGGGGACGGCGGCAAGCTGACCATCAACGGCAAGGCCATTGAGGAACCGTATCTGCGCACCAAGGGAGCCGCTTCGAACACCTTCACGGCGACCGTGCCCAAGGGGCAGCTGTTCATGCTGGGCGACGAGCGCATGGGGTCACAGGACTCCCGCGTACACCTTCAGGACCCCGGGCAGGGGTCGGTGCCGCGCTCGGCCGTCGAAGGACGGCTGGACGCCGTTGCGTGGCCCCTGACCGGCGGCCTGCTGGAGCGGCCCGCGGGCTTCGCCGCGCTGCAGGGCGGGGTGTCCTCGCCCGGACCGGTGAAGCTACTGGTCGTGTCGGTGGTGGTCGGGGCCGCACTGATCGTGGGCGGGGCTTCGTACGGTCCCGTCGCGCGGAAGCTGACAGCGAGGCGGCGCGGGGCCGCAGGCGGCGGCCGCACGAAGGCGACCGCCGGTGTCGGATGAGGAGCCGGCGCCCGGCGAGCTGCGCAAGGTGGCCCGCGTCGTCCTGCTCGACCCCGATGACCGCATTCTGCTGATTCACGGGCACGAGCCGGAGGATCCGGCCGACCGCTGGTGGTTCACCCCCGGCGGCGGTCTGGAAGGCGAGGAGACCCGGGAGGAGGCCGCGCTGCGCGAGCTGGCCGAGGAGACGGGGATCACAGACGTGGAACTGGGACCGGTGCTGTGGCAGCGGACCTGCTCCTTTCCGTTCGACGGACGCCGCTGGGACCAGGACGAGTGGTACTTCCTTGCGCGTACGGCACAGACGTCGACGGCCCCGGGCGGACTGACGGAGCTTGAGCGGCGCAGTGTCGCGGGTCTGAGGTGGTGGACGTCCGCCGAACTGTCGGCGGCCCGTGAGACGGTGTATCCGACCAGGCTCGCCGAGCTGCTGCGAACGCTGCTCGACGAGGGTCCTCCGAGTGCGCCGGTTGTCCTGGCCCCCGAAATCGTCTAGAGGCGCGCGGGGCTGGCGCACAATAGGGGGACGCACGGCTGAAGGGGAACATGCCATGAGCGCCGAGGACCTCGAGAAGTACGAGACCGAGATGGAGCTGAAGCTCTACCGGGAGTACCGAGACGTCGTCGGGCTGTTCAAATACGTGATCGAGACCGAGCGGCGTTTCTACCTCACCAACGATTACGAGATGCAGGTGCACTCGGTGCAGGGCGAGGTCTTCTTCGAAGTCTCGATGGCGGACGCGTGGGTCTGGGACATGTATCGACCGGCCAGGTTCGTCAAACAGGTGCGCGTGCTGACGTTCAAGGACGTGAACATCGAGGAGCTCAACAAGAGCGATCTCGAACTCCCCAGCGGCTGAACTTCCAGGTGAGTCCACTTCTGGGTGACTGAGTTATCCACAATCGACGGGCTGTCCACCAAGATCCACGAGTTGACGCCCGACGCGTCACAGTCGGTGCCGGAGGTGGTGCCGATATGAACGCTACGGGGGCACTGGGGCGGTACGGCGAGGATCTGGCGGCGCGGCTGCTGACCGAGGCCGGAATGACGGTGCTGGCGAGGAACTGGCGCTGCGGGCGGGCCGGTGAGATCGACATCGTGGCCCGGGACGGCGACACGGTCGTCGTCTGCGAGGTCAAGACCCGCAGGTCGGGCGCGTTCGAGCATCCGATGGCGGCGGTCACGCCGACGAAGGCACAGCGGCTGAGACGGCTCGCCGAATGCTGGCTGGAGCGCACCGGCGGGCCGCCGCCCGGCGGCGTGCGCATCGACCTGGTGGGTGTGGTGATGCCCAGGCGCGGAGCCCCCACCGTCGAGCACGCTCGGGGGGTGGCGTAATGGGGTTCGCGCGTGCGTGTTCCGTGGCGCTGGTCGGCGTCGAGGGCGTGGTGGTCGAGGTCCAGGCGGACCTGGAGCCGGGCGTGGCCGCCTTCACGCTGGTGGGCCTCCCGGACAAGAGCCTCTCGGAGAGCCGGGACCGGGTCAGGGCGGCGGTGGTCAACTCCGGCGCGGAGTGGCCGCAGAAGAAGCTGACCGTGGGGCTCAGCCCGGCTTCCGTCCCGAAAGGGGGAAGCGGCTTCGATCTGGCGGTGGCCTGCGCGGTGCTCGGTGCGGCGGAACGCATCGATGCGAAGGACATCGCCGATCTGGTCCTGATCGGAGAACTCGGCCTGGACGGCAGGGTGCGACCCGTACGCGGAGTGCTGCCCGCCGTTCTCGCGGCCGCGGAGGCGGGCTACCGGCAGGTGGTGGTCCCTGAGCAGACAGCCGGGGAGGCCTCGCTGGTCCCGGGGGTCTCGGTGCTGGGCGTCCGCAGTCTGCGCCAGCTCATCGCCGTACTGACCAATGAACCGGTGCCCGAGGAGGAGCCGGTCCCGGAAGGAAGTCCGGATCCCATGCTGGCCGGGCTGATGGTGCCGGGCGCGGGAGTCGGCACGGGGCTGGCGAGGGAGCCCGGCGAAGGACCGGACCTGGCCGATGTCGCCGGGCAGAGCGCCGCACGGACAGCACTGGAGGTCGCGGCGGCGGGCGGCCATCACCTGCTGCTGCACGGACCGCCCGGCGCGGGCAAGACCATGCTGGCCGAGCGACTGCCCGGGGTGCTGCCGCCGCTGACCAGACGGGAGTCCCTGGAGGTCACCGCCGTTCACTCGGTGGCGGGCATCCTGCCGCCGGGCGAGCCTCTGGTGCGGGCGGCTCCATACTGCGCGCCGCATCATTCGGCGACGATGCAGTCGCTCGTCGGCGGCGGAAACGGCCTGCCGAGACCGGGAGCGGTCTCGCTAGCCCACAGGGGCGTGCTGTTCCTCGATGAGACACCCGAATTTTCGGCCAAGGCGCTCGATGCTTTGAGGCAGCCGCTGGAATCGGGGCAGGTGGTGGTGGCGCGGAGCGCGGGAGTGGTGCGGCTGCCGGCACGATTCCTCATGGTCCTTGCGGCCAATCCATGCCCGTGTGGGCGGCACACGCTGGTCGGGGCGGGATGCGAGTGCCCGCCGTCGGTGATCCGGCGGTATCAGGCGCGGCTGTCCGGACCTTTGCTCGACCGCGTCGATCTGCGGGTCGGGGTCGAGCCCGTCAACCGCGGAGATCTGATGGGCCAGGGCGGCCGGGGCGAGCCGACGGCGGTCGTCGCGACCCGGGTGCGGGAGGCCAGGGAGCGTGCCGCGGCACGGCTGCAGGGCACGCCGTGGAACGTCAACAGCGAGGTGCCGGGTCATGAGCTGCGTACGCGTTGGCTGGTCGCGCCCGGGGCGCTGGCCGCGGCCGAGCGTGACATGGAACGGGGGCTGTTGACGGCGCGGGGCCTCGACCGGGTGCTGCGGGTTGCGTGGACGATTGCGGACCTCGCGGGACGGGACCGGCCACAGGCCCCCGACGTCGGCTTGGCCCTGGAACTGCGAACCGGCATCGCGCGCGGGGCGCCCATGCCCATCGGCGCGGGAGGGCCCTGATGCCGGACGCAGGGGGAGAGCTCCGGACGGTCACCAGGGAGGATGAGCGGTTGGCGCGGGCCGCGCTGACACGGGTGATCGAGCCGGGGGACGAGCACGGCGGGCGATGGCTGCGCGAGTTCGGGGCCCGGGGCCTCATGGCGCGGCTGACCGCACGTGAGCACGAAGAGGCGGGGCTGACCGGAGCCACGGCCAGGCGGCTCGCGGGCTACCGGACACGGGCGGCGGGGGCCGACCCCGACCGCGATCTGGCCGCGGTCGCCGCCGCAGGGGGCCGCTTCATCTGCCCGGGCGACCAGGAATGGCCGACCCAGCTCGACGACCTCGGTGACGGCAGACCAATCGGACTCTGGGTGCGGGGGCGGGCCGACCTGCGCACATGGGCGCTGCGCTCGGTCGCTGTGGTCGGAGCGCGAGCCTGCACTCCGTACGGCGCGCACATGGCGGCCACCTTGTGCGCGGGGCTCGCCGAGCGTGGCTGGGTCGTGGTGTCGGGAGCGGCCTTCGGTGTCGATGGATCGGCGCACCGGGGCGCACTGTCCTTGGGCGGGGCCACCGTCGCCGTACTCGCCTGCGGGGTCGATGTCGTCTATCCACGCGGACATGCCGAGTTGATCGGACGCATCGCCGAACAGGGGCTGGTCATCGGAGAGTTGCCGCCAGGCGACCATCCCACGCCCAGCAGATTCGTCCTGCGTAATCGGGTCATCGCAGCCCTGACCAGGGGCACCGTGGTCGTCGAGGCCGAATACCGCAGCGGCTCCCTCGCCACTGCACGCAGCGCACAGAAGCTCGGCCGCTACACGATGGGAGTCCCCGGTCCGGCCACCAGCGGGCTCTCGGCCGGTGTGCACGAACTCCTGCGCGGGGAGGGAGTGCTGGTCACCGACGCCGCGGAAGTGGCAGAACTCGTAGGGAACATCGGTGACCTTGCGCCTGACCGGCGGGGGCCTGTGCTCCCCAGGGATCTGCTGGATCCCGTCAGCGCGCGGATTCTTGAGGCCATACCTGCCCGAGGTGCGGTCGACGGCCGGTGGCTGGCGCGGGCCACCGGGACGACGCCCGACGAGACGCTCGGCAGGCTGTACGAACTGCACGCGCTGGGCTTCGTCGAACGGGAGGGAGATGGATGGCACTTGACGCGTAGCGCGATCCGCGGTTCGAACGCGCGGCGAGGCGGTCCTTGACCTGGAGCATTCGGGTGAAAAGGTGATGCCGATGACCTTTGCAGGCCTGTCGGCGACATCTGAGAGACCGGCGCGCGCGGTGGCCGCCCCGGTTCGAAGGTGTGGACGACAGCCCATACCCGCACAGGTTCGTTCCCCCGTCCTTCGCCCACCGCAACGCCGCAGTCACGCTACGCTCACCAAGGTTCCGGCCCAGATGCTCGTCTCCTCCCCCCTCACAGCAGAACGGCTCAAGGCAACGCATGCCCCAGCACACCTCCGGGTCTGACCGCGCGGCAGTGCCCCCCTCTGCCCGTGGCACCGTGCGGCCCCCCGCTCCCTCGTCGCTCGACGAGTTGTGGCGGTCGTACAAGGCCACGGGTGACGAGCGGCTGCGCGAGCAGTTGATCCTGCACTACTCACCTCTGGTGAAGTACGTCGCGGGCCGGGTGAGCGTGGGGCTGCCGTCCAACGTTGAACAAGCGGACTTTGTCTCCTCCGGGGTCTTCGGACTCATCGACGCCATCGAGAAGTTCGACATCGACCGGTCGATCAAGTTCGAGACGTACGCGATCACCCGTATCCGTGGCGCGATGATCGACGAACTGCGGGCCCTGGACTGGATTCCGCGCTCCGTGCGGCAGAAGGCAAGGGCCGTGGAGCGGGCCTACGGCACGCTCGAGGCACAGCTGCGGCGTACACCGTCGGAGTGCGAGGTCGCCGCCGAGATGGGGATCGCGGTGGACGAACTACACGCGGTTTTCAGCCAGTTGTCCCTCGCGAACGTGGTGGCGCTGGAGGAGCTGCTGCATGTCGGCGGCGAGGGCGGCGACCGGCTCAGTCTGATGGACACCCTTGAGGACACGGCTGCCGACAATCCGGTCGAGGTCGCCGAGGACAGGGAGTTGCGCCGGCTGCTCGCCCGTGCCATCAATACCCTCCCCGAGCGCGAGAAGACCGTCGTCACCCTCTACTACTACGAGGGCCTCACCCTCGCCGAGATCGGCAATGTCCTCGGGGTCACCGAGAGCCGGGTCAGCCAGATCCACACGAAGTCGGTTCTGCAACTGCGCGCGAAGCTGGCCGACGTCGGGCGCTGACGCCGAATCGTCCCTGCCTCGTCCACCGGCATCCGTACAGTGGAGGCGTGCCCAGGATTCGAGCGGCCTCTGTGGCCGAGCACCGGACCATGCAGCGCGGCGCCCTGCTGGACGCCGCGCGCTCCTTGCTGTCCGAGGGCGGCACGGAGGCGCTGACCTTCCCCGCCCTCGCCGAGCGCACCGGCCTGGCCAGGTCCTCCGTCTATGAGTACTTCCGCTCCCGGGCCGCGGTCGTCGAAGAGCTGTGCGCGGTCGACTTCCCCGTCTGGGCGGCGGAGGTCGAGACCGCGATGCAGCAGGCGGACTCGGCCGAGGGCAAGGTCGAGGCGTATGTGCGCAGGCAGCTGGACCTCGTGGGCGACCGGCGTCACCGGGCGGTTGTCGCGATCTCCGCGAGCGAACTGGACGCGGGGGCACGGGAGAAGATCCGCGCCGCCCACGGCGGGCTGATCGCGATGATCGTCGAGGCGCTGGGCGAGCTGGGCCAGGAGCAGCCCCGGCTGGCGGCGATGCTGCTGCAGGGTGTCGTGGACGCGGCGGTGCGCCGCATCGAGATCGGCGCGGGGGAGGACCCGGAGGCGATCGCCGACGCGGCCGTGGCGATGGCACTTCGAGGCGTACGTGGCTGAGCCGGCGCGGGCGCGCACCGCTCGCCCGCCACAGGCCCCGCCCACCCGGACCGCTCGCCCGCCACAGGCCCCGCCCACCCGGACCGCTCGCCCCGCCCACCCGGACCGCTCGCCCGCCACAGGCCTCGCCTACCCGGCCCGCGCGGGCCGCGCCGCAGACCCCACCTCGACACGGCGGCCGCGACCACGAGGATCACCGCGTGCAGCGCCCCGCCTGCCCCGGCCAGAACCGGCTCGCGCATCGCGGGGGCGGCCGCAGCAGCGGTCGACCCCAGAGCCGGGACGCCGAACACCGGCAGCAGCCGTGACGGGGGACGGCGCAGCAGCCAGGGCGGCAGCAGGGACAACGGATCCAGATACTCCTTCCCGCGCAGCAGTCCCCAATGCAGGCACCCCTGAGTGCAGTGCGACGGCCCCGCTTCCACGGTCGCGACCACCTGCCCCGCGCTCACCTCCGTGCCCTCGGGCAGCAGCGGGCGCACCGGCTCATAGGTCGTGCGCAGTGGCGGGTCACCCGTACCGGTGAGGGTCACGGAGAGTACGCCTCGGCCCGCGACCCGGCCCGCGAACGAGACCCGGCCGCGCGCGGCCGCCAGTACCGCTGTGCCGGGCGGCGCGGCCAGGTCCACCCCGCGGTGGCCCGCCCCGTATGCCGAGGCCGGCGGCTCCCACCCGCGCACGACGAAAGGACGTGGCGGCCCCAGGGGCCAGCTCCGGTCGCGGGAATCGTCGGCCGCGGCCGGGCCGGTGCCCGCCCAGGCCGCCCAAAACATCAGAACGAGCAGGAGGAGAAGTCTGCGAAACGTGGCGCGGTACATGGCACAGACCGTCCCGCGAATTTCGCAGGCCAGTGGATCATGGTCCGAATCTGTGGAGTACCGACCGGTTGTGGACAGCGCCGTCACCCGGCACCGCGCGGGTCCCGTACACTTCTTCTGGCGATCCGGGTCACCGGGTCGACTTCGCACGCCCCGCCACCACACCCTCTTCAGGTCGGTGGCCGCGCTCCTCGGTCCCTTGTGGCACGGCGCGTCGGGGCGTCAGGACAAAACCGAGAATCCAAGGAGATACGGCCATGGCCGTCGTCACGATGCGGGAGCTGCTGGAAAGCGGCGTCCACTTCGGTCACCAGACCCGTCGTTGGAACCCGAAGATGAAGCGATTCATCTTCACGGAGCGCAACGGCATCTACATCATCGACCTGCTCCAGTCGCTGTCGTACATCGACCGCGCCTACGAGTTCGTCAAGGAGACCGTCGCCCACGGCGGCTCCATCATGTTCGTCGGTACCAAGAAGCAGGCCCAGGAGGCCATCGCCGAGCAGGCGACGCGCGTTGGCATGCCGTACGTCAACCAGCGTTGGCTGGGCGGCATGCTCACCAACTTCTCCACCGTCTACAAGCGCCTTCAGCGTCTGAAGGAGCTTGAGCAGATCGACTTCGAGGATGTGGCCGCGTCCGGCCTCACCAAGAAGGAGCTCCTGGTCCTCTCCCGCGAGAAGGCCAAGCTGGAGAAGACCCTTGGTGGTATTCGCGAGATGCAGAAGGTGCCCAGCGCCGTCTGGATCGTCGACACCAAGAAGGAGCACATCGCCGTCGGTGAGGCGCGCAAGCTCCACATCCCGGTCGTCGCGATCCTGGACACCAACTGCGACCCGGACGAGGTCGACTACAAGATCCCCGGCAACGACGACGCCATCCGCTCCGTCACCCTGCTCACCCGCGTGATCGCCGACGCCGTCGCCGAGGGCCTCATCGCCCGTTCCGGTGTCGCCACCGGCGACTCCAAGCCGGGCGAGAAGGCCGCCGGCGAGCCGCTGGCCGAGTGGGAGCGCGACCTCCTCGAGGGCGAGAAGAAGGCTGACGACGCCGAGGCCGAGAAGCCGGCCGAGGCCGCTGCTGAGGCTCCGGCCGCCGAGGCCGCCCCGGCCGCCGAGGCTGCCCCGGCGGCCGAGGCTGAGAAGCCGGCCGCGGACGCCGAGCAGGCCTGACCGCACAGGTTCGGTAGTTGACGGCGGGGGACGGTGCCACAAGCGCCGGCCCCCGCCGCTCACCCGTAGATCTTCGACTTTCGAGAGAGATTCAAGGACATGGCGAATTACACCGCCGCTGACGTCAAGAAGCTCCGCGAGCTCACCGGCGCCGGCATGATGGACTGCAAGAAGGCCCTGGACGAGGCCGAGGGCAACGTCGACAAGGCCGTCGAGGCACTGCGCATCAAGGGCCAGAAGGGCGTCGCCAAGCGCGAGGGCCGCTCCGCCGAGAACGGCGCCGTCGTCTCCCTGATCGCCGACGACAACACCTCCGGTGTCATCGTCGAGCTGAAGTGCGAGACGGACTTCGTCGCCAAGGGTGAGAAGTTCCAGGCCGTCGCCAACGCTCTGGCCACCCACGTCGCCGCGAGCTCTCCGGCCGACCTCGACGCGCTGCTCGCCTCCGAGATCGAGGCCGGCAAGACCGTCCAGGCGTTCGTCGACGAGGCCAACGCCAACCTCGGCGAGAAGATCGTCCTCGACCGCTTCGCGCAGTTCTCCGGTGCCTACGTCACGGCGTACATGCACCGCACCATGCCTGACCTCCCGCCGCAGATCGGTGTCCTCGTCGAACTCGACAAGGAGAACGCCGAGGTCGCCAAGGGCGTCGCGCAGCACATCGCCGCCTTCGCGCCGAAGTACCTCTCCCGCGAGGACGTCCCGGCGGAGGTCGTCGAGTCCGAGCGCCGCGTCGCCGAGGAGACCACCCGCGCCGAGGGCAAGCCCGAGGCTGCCCTCCCGAAGATCGTCGAGGGACGCGTCAACGGCTTCTTCAAGGAGGCCACTCTCCTTGGCCAGCCCTACGCGCTCGACAACAAGAAGTCCGTCCAGAAGGTTCTGGACGAGGCCGGTGTCACGCTGAAGCGCTTCTCGCGCATCAAGGTCGGCATCTGACCCGTTGAGCGATCGACACGGGAGCCCGCTAGGGTTTCTTACGCAGTCGCCGGTCGCGCTCGCGCCGGACGACCGCAGATCTGACGAGGAGGCCATTGCCGACAGGGACACCAGCACCCCAAGGCAATGGCCTTCTTCGTATGTGCACGAGGAGATCTCCATGAACAAGGGCGCGGACGCCAACCAGGCAGCCGACGACAAGAGCGACCACGACGTCAAGCAGGCCGGGCGCTTCATGCTGAAGCTGTCCGGTGAGGCCTTCGCCGGCGGCGGCGGACTCGGCGTCGACCCCGACGTCGTACACGCCATCGCGCGCGAGATCGCCGCGGTCGTCCGCGACGGTGCGCAGATCGCGGTCGTCATCGGCGGCGGCAACTTCTTCCGCGGGGCCGAGTTGCAGCAGCGCGGCATGGACCGGGCTCGCTCCGACTACATGGGCATGCTCGGCACGGTGATGAACTGCCTCGCCCTCCAGGACTTCCTGGAGAAGGAGGGCATCGCCTCCCGTGTCCAGACCGCCATCACCATGGGGCAGGTCGCGGAGCCGTACATCCCGCTGCGCGCCGTACGCCACCTGGAGAAGGGGCGCGTCGTCATCTTCGGCGCCGGTATGGGTATGCCGTACTTCTCCACCGACACCACCGCCGCGCAGCGCGCCCTGGAGATCGACGCCGAAGCCCTGCTGATGGGCAAGAACGGCGTCGACGGGGTCTACGACTCCGACCCCCAGACCAACCCCGACGCGGTGAAGTTCGACGCGCTGGAGTACGGCGAGGTACTCACCCGCAACCTCAAGGTCGCCGACGCCACGGCCATCACTCTCTGCCGCGACAACGCTCTTCCGATCCTCGTCTTCGAGCTGCTCGCCGAAGGCAATATCGCTCGGGCCGTCAAGGGTGAGAAGATCGGCACGCTCGTGAGCGACCAGGGCACCAGGGCCTGACCCGGGGGACTTCCCTCGAGGGATGGACAAAGTCCTGCCGGTCGGACACCGTGCAGGGAACAGACGCGACGCAGGTTCCGCCGGCCCAGTCGAACGCCGGGCCTACTCAAGACACGCAGGAGCAAGTGGTGATCGAAGAGACCCTCCTCGAGGCCGAGGAGAAGATGGAGAAGGCCGTCCTGGTCGCCAAGGATGACTTCGCCGCGATCCGCACCGGACGTGCGCACCCGGCGATGTTCAACAAGATCGTGGCGGACTACTACGGTGCGCTGACCCCGATCAACCAGCTGGCCTCGTTCTCGGTTCCCGAGGCGCGGATGGCCGTGGTGACACCGTTCGACAAGAGCGCGCTGCGCAATATCGAGCAGGCCATCCGCGACTCCGACCTCGGCGTCAACCCGAGCAACGACGGCAACATCATCCGGGTGGTGTTCCCGGAGCTGACGCAGGACCGCCGCAAGGAGTACATCAAGGTCGCCAAGACCAAGGCCGAGGACTCCAAGATCTCGATCCGTTCCGTGCGCCGCAAGGCCAAGGAGACGATCGACAAGTTCATCAAGGACGGCGAGGTCGGCGAGGACGAGGGCCGCCGTGCGGAGAAGGAGCTCGACGACACCACCGCGAAGTACGTAGCGCAGGTCGACGAGCTGCTCAAGCACAAGGAAGCCGAGCTGCTCGAGGTCTGATGAACGACTCTTCCTGGGGGGCCCCGCCGAGTGCCGGTTTCTGGGGACCGCCCGACCAGGGGCCTGCCCCGGCGGGTCCCGCATACGATGAGCATGACGCACAGCAGACTCGGCCCATGCCCATCGTGCCGGACTTTCCCGACGCAGGTAGAGACGCCGAAGACCGTAACGACCGCGACCTGAACGACGACCGCGACCGGGGGGCCGCTCGGCTGAGCGGCCCGCTGTTCCGGGACGAGATTCCGCAGGAGCCCATGCCCACCCCGCCGCCGGCGGCCCAGCCGCCTCAGAAGAAGCGGGCGGGTCGTGATCTGCGTGCGGCCATAGCGGTCGGTGTCGGGCTCGGCGCCGTGATCGTGGCATCGCTCTTCGTCGTCAAGGCCGTGTTCGTCGGCGTGATAGCGGTCGCCGTCGTCGTCGGGCTGTGGGAGCTCACCTCGCGTCTCGAGGAGCGCAAGCAGATCAAGGCGCCGCTGGTACCGCTCGCGGTGGGCGGCGCGGCAATGGTCGTGGCCGGTTATGTCCGCGGTGCGGAGGGCGCCTGGGTCGCGATGGCGCTGACGGCGCTCGCGGTCCTGGTCTGGCGGATGACGGAGCCGCCCGAGGGTTACCTGAAGGACGTCACGGCGGGTGTCTTCGCCGCGTTCTATGTGCCGTTCCTGGCGACGTTCGTCGCGATGATGCTCACCGCCGACGACGGGCCGCAGCGGGTGCTCACCTTCCTGGTACTGACCGTGGTCAGCGACACGGGTGCGTACGCGGTGGGCTGGCGCTTCGGCACCCACAAGCTCGCGCCGCGCATCAGCCCCGGGAAGACCCGCGAGGGCCTGGTGGGCGCGGTGACGTTCGCGATGGCTGCGGGCGCGCTGCTCATGGAGTTCGTGATCGACGACGGCACCTGGTGGCAGGGTCTGCTGCTCGGCTTCGCGGTCGCGGCCAGCGCGACGCTCGGTGACCTGGGCGAGTCGATGATCAAGCGGGACCTCGGGATCAAGGACATGGGCACGCTGCTGCCGGGACACGGCGGCATCATGGACCGGCTCGATTCGCTGCTGCCGACGGCTCCGGTGGTGTGGCTGCTGATGGTGATCTTCGTAGGGTCCGGTTGACCTGCTGACCCTGCTGACCTGCGCGTTCGGCTGAGGGGTTCGGTGTCCGAGGGACGGCGAACCCCTCTTCGTATCTCTGCGACACTGGTAGCACCATGCCCAAGCCCGGAGAACTCACTTTCGTCGCGCCCCGCGGAGCCAACAAGCCCCCGCGGCACCTCGCCGACCTCACGCCCGCCGAGCGCAAGGACGCCGTCGCCGCCATCGGCGAGAAGCCGTTTCGTGCCAAGCAGCTCTCGCAGCACTACTTCGCGCGCTATGCCCACGATCCCGCCCAGTGGACCGACATCCCCGCGTCCGCGCGCGAGAAGCTCGCAGCCGAGCTGCTGCCGGATCTGATGTCGGTCGTACGGCACATCTCGTGCGACGACGACACCACCCGCAAGACCCTGTGGCGGCTTCACGACGGCACGCTCGTCGAGTCCGTGCTCATGCGCTACCCGGACCGGGTGACGATGTGCATCTCCTCGCAGGCCGGCTGCGGGATGAACTGCCCCTTCTGCGCCACCGGTCAGGCGGGACTCGACCGCAATCTGTCGACCGCCGAGATCGTGCACCAGATCGTCGACGGCATGCGCGCCCTGCGCGACGGCGAGGTGCCCGGAGGCCCGGCGCGGCTGTCCAACATCGTCTTCATGGGCATGGGCGAGCCACTGGCCAACTACAAGCGGGTCGTCGGCTCCATCCGCCGTCTCACCGACCCCGAGCCGGACGGTCTCGGTCTCTCGCAGCGCGGGATCACCGTGTCCACCGTCGGTCTGGTGCCGGCGATGCTGCGCTTCGCCGACGAGGGCTTCAAGTGCCGTCTCGCCGTCTCGCTCCACGCGCCGGACGACGAGCTGCGCGACACCCTGGTCCCGGTCAACACCCGCTGGAAGGTCCGCGAGGTCCTGGATGCCGCATGGGAGTACGCGGAGAAGTCCGGCCGCCGTATCTCCATCGAGTACGCGCTGATCAGGGACATCAATGACCAGGCGTGGCGGGGCGATCTGCTGGGCCGCATGCTCAAGGGCAAGCGGGTTCACGTGAATCTGATCCCGCTCAACCCGACGCCGGGCTCGAAGTGGACCGCATCGCGGCCCGAGGACGAGAAGGCCTTCGTGGATGCGATCGCGGCCCACGGTGTGCCTGTGACCGTACGGGACACCCGTGGCCAGGAGATCGACGGAGCGTGCGGACAGCTGGCGGCGACCGAGCGGTAGTCTGGGCTCGAACACTTGCATATTCCGACAGGGGAGCGCCACAGCGCTGAGAGTGCGGCACATGCGTGGAAACAGGCATCTGGTCGCAGACCCTCTGAACCTTGCCCAGGTCATTCTGGGTAGGAAGTTCGGTCATCACTCAAGCTGTTGCGCCCTGCTCACTCCATGTGAGCGGGGCCGCGTCTCTTCCTGGTCACTCCAGGAGGAATTCAGTGAGCACCACCAAGAAGGTGGCGGTTTCCGCCGTCGCCGTCGCGCTCGGCGTCTCGACGCTGGCTGCGTGCGGGGAGTCCAAGGACTCCGCCAAGAACAGCGGTCCGACGTCCAAGACCGTGACACTCGTCGCCCATGACTCGTTTGTCGCCTCGCCCGCCGTACTGAAGCAGTTCACCAAGGAGACCGGCTACACGGTCAAGCTGCTCCAGAGCGGCGACGCGGGCGCCGCCCTCAACAAGGAGATCCTCACCAAGGGCTCCCCGCAGGGCGATGTGTTCTTCGGCGTCGACAACACCCTCCTCTCGCGTGCTCTGGACAACGACCTGTTCACGCCGTACGAGGCCAAGGGCCTGGACCAGGTGCCCGACGAGGTGCAGCTGGACAAGGACAAGCACCGCGTCACGCCTGTCGACACCGGCGACATCTGCGTGAACTACGACAAGAAGTACTTCGCCGACAAGAAGCTGGCCCCGCCCCGGTCTTTTGACGACCTGATCAAGCCCGAGTACAAGAACCTGCTGGTCACGGAGAACGCGGCGACCTCGTCGCCCGGTCTCGGCTTCCTCCTCGGCAGTGTCGGCAAGTACGGCGAGGACGGCTGGCAGGACTACTGGAAGAAGCTGAAGAGCAACGGCGTCAAGGTCGTCGACGGCTGGGAGCAGGCGTACAACAGCGAGTTCTCCGGTTCCGCCGGTGGCAAGAAGGCCAAGGCGGACCGCCCGCTGGTCGTCTCGTACGCCTCCAGCCCGCCGGCCGAAGTCGTCTTCGCCAAGCCGCAGCCGACCCAGGCGCCCACCGGCGTCGCGACCGGAACCTGCTTCCGCCAGACGGAGTTCGCGGGACTCCTGAGTGGCGCGAAGAACGAGGAGGGCGGCAAGGCCCTACTGGACTTCCTGCTCTCCAAGCAGTTCCAGGAGGACATGCCGCTCAACATGTTCGTCTACCCGGTGGTCAAGGGGGCGAAGCTGCCCGAGGCGTTCACCAAGTTCGGCGCAAGCGTCGACAAGCCGGAGACCGTCGCTCCCGACAAGATCGCCAAGAATCGTGAGCAGTGGGTCCAGTCATGGTCCTCGCTCGTACTGAAGTAACGAAGTCCGTCCCGGGTTCCGTCCGCGGTTCCCTACGGAGCAGTGCGGCGCGGCTCGGGCTGATGGCCGGGCCCGCCGTGTTCTTCGCGGTCTTCTTCGCCTACCCCGTCGTCTCGATCGTCGGCCGCGGCCTCCAGGTCGACGGGGTATGGCAGTTCGGGCGGATCGGCGAGGTGCTGAGCCGCGGCGACATCCAGCATGTGCTGTGGTTCACCGTCTGGCAGGCGCTCGCCTCCACCGTCCTCACACTGCTGATCGCGCTGCCCGGCGCGTATGTCTTCGCGCGCTTCGACTTCCCGGGCAAGCAACTGCTGCGGGCGGTGGTGACCGTTCCCTTCGTGCTGCCGACCGTCGTCGTCGGGACCGCGTTCCTGGCGCTCCTCGGCCGTGGCGGACTG
Organism: Streptomyces sp. SLBN-118; assembly: GCF_006715635.1. NCBI lineage: Bacteria > Bacillati > Actinomycetota > Actinomycetes > Kitasatosporales > Streptomycetaceae > Streptomyces > Streptomyces sp. SLBN-118. The sequence continues at coordinate 2,171,208 of NZ_VFNP01000001.1, read as the reverse complement.
CTCGACGAGCTGTGGGGCGTCAGGCTGGACACCACCGTGTGGGCGATTCTGCTCGCGCATGTCTTCTTCAACTACGCGGTGGTCGTACGGACCGTGGGTGGCCTGTGGTCACAGCTTGACCCGCGCCAGGAGGAGGCCGCCCGGGTGCTGGGTGCAGGGCGGTTCGCCGCCTGGCGGCGGGTGACGCTGCCCGCGCTCGGACCATCTGTCGCGGCGGCCGCCCTGATGGTTTTCCTTTTCACCTTCACTTCGTTCGGCGTCGTACAGATCCTCGGCGGACCGACCTTCTCGACGCTCGAGGTGGAGATCTACCGGCAGACGGCCCAGCTGCTGGATCTGCCGACGGCGGCCGTGCTCACCATGGTCCAGTTCGCCGCGGTCGGCGCGATCCTGGCGGTTCACGCCTCGACGGTCCGGCGGCGGGAGACCGCGCTGAAGCTGGTCGACCCGGCCCAGACCGCGCACCGGCCGCGCGGCGCGCGGCAGTGGGCGCTGCTCGGCGGGGTCCTGCTCACCGTGCTGCTGCTGATCCTGGTGCCGCTCGGAGTGCTCGTGGAACGCTCGCTGGACGGGCAGGGCGGCTACGGTCTCGACTTCTACCGGGCCCTGCAGTCGACCGGCGACGCAGGCAGCAGCTTCCTCGTCCCGCCGATCGAGGCGATCTGGAACTCGATGCAGTATGCGCTGGCGGCGACCGGCGTCGCACTGCTCGTCGGCGGGCTCGCGGCCGCGGCGCTCACCCGGCGCGCGGGACGGCTCGTGCGCGGGTTCGACGCGCTGCTGATGCTTCCGCTCGGGGTCTCCGCGGTGACCGTCGGCTTCGGATTTCTGATCACCCTCGACGAGCCGCCGCTGGATCTGCGGACCTCATGGATTCTCGTACCACTGGCGCAGGCGCTGGTCGGTGTCCCCTTCGTCGTACGGACCATGCTGCCCGTCCTGCGAGCGGTCGACGACCGGCTGCGCGAGGCCGCGGCCGTGCTCGGGGCCTCGCCCCTACGGGTCTGGCGTGAGGTCGATCTGCCGATGGTGCGGCGTGCCGTGCTGATCGCGGCGGGGTTCGCCTTCGCCGTGTCGCTCGGTGAGTTCGGGGCGACCGTCTTCATCGCCCGGCCCGACCGTCCGACCCTGCCGGTCGCCGTAGCACGCCTGCTCGGACGGCCCGGGGAGCTCAACTACGGTCAGGCGATGGCTCTTTCGACGATCCTGATGCTGGTGTGCGCGGTAGCGCTGCTGCTCCTCGAACGCATCCGTACCGACAAAACCTCGGGGGAGTTCTGATGGCCTTGCTGCGACTGGAGGATGTGACCGTACGGTTCGGGGCGCGCGTGGCTCTCGACGCGGTGGACCTGGAGGTGGCCGAGCACGAGATCGTCTGCGTGCTCGGCCCGAGCGGCAGCGGCAAGTCCACGCTCCTGAGGATCGTCGCCGGGCTCCAGCCCGCGGACACCGGGCGGGTGCTGCTGTCCGGCGCCGACCAGGCGGGGGTGCCGGTGCACCGGCGTGGAGTCGGGCTGATGTTCCAGGATCACCAGCTCTTCCCGCAGCGCGATGTGGGCGGCAATGTCGCCTTCGGGCTGCGGATGCGCGGTGCCGGCCGGGCCGAACGAGCCCGCCGCGTCGATGAGTTGCTGACGCTCGTCGGGCTGCCCGCCGCACAGCGCCGGGCGGTTGCCTCGCTGTCCGGCGGCGAGCAGCAGCGGGTGGCGCTGGCCCGGGCGCTCGCGCCGGAGCCCCGGCTGCTGATGCTGGACGAGCCGCTCGGTCAGCTGGACCGGGGGCTGCGCGAGCGGCTTGTGGTCGAACTGCGTGAGCTGTTCGGGCGGTTGGGCACCACCGTGCTTGCGGTCACTCACGACCAGAGCGAGGCCTTCGCACTCGCCGACCGTGTCGTGGTCATGAGGGACGGCCGGATCGCCCAGGCGGGCACTCCGCTGGAGGTCTGGCAGCGGCCCGCGTCCGAGTTCGTCGCACGCTTCCTCGGCTTCGACAACGTGGTGGCGGCGACGGTGAGCGGGACGGCCGCCGACACGGTGTGGGGAAAGATCCCGGTGCCGGACGGCTCGCCACAGGGCGAAGGCAAGGTCCTGGTCCGGCCTGCCGGCGTACGGCTGGACGACGCGTCGTCCGGGCTGCCGTGCAGGGTCGAGGGGCTTACGTTCCGGGGCAACCATGTCGCCGTACGGCTGAGGCACTCCGACGCGCCGCCGCTGGAGGCGGAGTGCTCTGTGCGGGACGCGCCGGAGGAAGGGGCCGAGGTGGGCGTGGTCTTCGGCGCCGAAGATGTGGTCGTGCTCAGCGAACGGTGAGGACGTCCTGCGGACGCAGCTCGTCGGCACCGGGCTCATGCGGCTGTGACTCCGTGCCATGAGCCTCGGACGCGCCGAACCAGGCGACCGCGACCGCGCCCGCCACCGCCGTTGCGAACCCGAGGATCGCCATCCACGCGAAACCCTCGCGCGAGGCGTCACCCAGCCACAGCACGCCGATCATGCCCGGCAGTACGGTTTCGCCCACCACCAGCGCCGCCGTCGCGCCGTTCACCGAGCCGATCTGAAGGGCGACCGTGTGCAGGTACATGCCGCCGATCCCGGCCACCAGGATCGCGTACAGCGCCGGGTCCGTGAGCAGCGCACCCAGGTCGAAGGGGTCGATGCCGTTCAGTACGCGTACGCCGACACCCAGCGCGCCGAAGCCGAGACCCGACAGCAGACCGGCCAGGATCGCGGCACGGCCGCCGAGAAGACGTACGAAGACGGTGCCACCGGCCATCAGCAGCAGCGAGATCGCCAGCAGCCACCAGTGCGTCGCGATGGGGGTGTCGCCGCTGCCCTCCGGGCCCGCAGCCGTGGCCAGCAGCACCAGCGCCGAGCAGACGACGGCGATCGAGGTCCACTCGGCGCGGGTCAGCCGGATGCCCAGCATCCTGACGCTCAGCACGGCCGTGATCACCAGATTCGCGCTGATCACGGTCTGCGAGAGGAACAGCGGGAGCAGCCTGGCCGCCAGCGCGCCCAGGCCGAAGCCGACGAAGTCCAGGATGGTGCCGACGATGAACTCCCAGGTCATCGCGGCCTTCGCGGTGGACGAAAGGCTCGGCCCGCCGTGCTGCGTCATGCCCGACGCGGCCGCCTCGCGGCGCGCGGACCTGCGGGATCCCACGGCCTGGAGCACCGACCCCGTGCCGTAACAGATCGAGGCCGCGACAGCGGTCAGTAGGCCAATCAGCACCAGGGGCTCCGTTCACGTGGGGTCAGTCCAACTCCGGCTGGACTGCCAGACGTGTCTTCGGCCTCCGAAGTTGCTTTTGAGTGGTCAACCGCTGCCGGTCAGGCTCATCAGGGCGGCCGGAGCCTCGTCGACCGAGTCGACGAGCGCGATACGCGACTCCATCGGGCGGCCCGCCGCGAGGGACTGGAGCAGCGGCCAGGTGGGGAGCGTCCGCGTCCAGTGCGCGGTATTGACGAGGACCATGGGGGTCGGCTCGCCGCGGGACTCGTAGTAGTTCGGGGTCGCGTTGTCGAAGATCTCCTGGACCGTGCCGGCGGCGCCGGGCAGGAAGATCGCGCCCGCGGCTGAGCGGGCGAGGAGGCCGTCCTCGCGGGTGGCGTTCGCGAAGTACTTGGCTATGTGGCCCGCGAAGGCGTTCGGCGGCTCGTGGCCGTAGAACCAGGTGGGGATGCCGATGGAGTCGCCGCCGCCCGGCCAGCGGTCGCGGACCTCGAAGGCGGCGTCGGCCCAGTCGGAGACGGACGGGGTGAACGAGGGGGCCTTGGCGAGGAGTTCAAGCGCCTCGTCCAGCATCTCGTCGGGGTGCGGTGCGGCGTACGCGCCGAGGTTGGCGGCCTCCATGGCGCCGGGGCCGCCGCCGGTGGCGACGGTGAGCCCGCTCCGGGCGAGGACCCGGCCGAGGCGGGCGGCGCCCGCATAGGCGTCCGTGCCGCGGGCCATGGCGTGCCCGCCCATCACGCCGACGACGCGCGCGCCGATGAGGTGTTCGTCCAGCGCGTCGGATATGGCGTCGTCGTGGATCGAGCGGAGCATGGAGGCGAATATGTCGCCGTCGGCCTTGGTCTTCTGGAACCAGGCGTATGCCCGGGCGTCGGGAGTGGCCTCGTAGCCGTCGGTCGCCAGGCCCTCGAAGAGCTCGTCGGGGGAGTAGAGCAGCCCGCGGTACGGATCGACGTGCAGATCGGGAACCGGCGGGAAGACGAGCGCGCCGTCGGCCCGGACCTTGGCGGCGGCGTCGGGCTGCATGGGGCAGCCGAGGAAGACGGCGCCGGTGGTGTCGGCGCCGAGCAGTGCGAAGGTGCGGTCGGTGAGGTCGACGGACTGGACGCGGTGTCCGGCGAGGGTGCCGTGGGAGACGGCGAGATCGAACTCTTCGAGGGATTCGATCTCGCCGTCGTGGCGGGGTCCGGGGGGAGGCGGCATGCGGCCACGATAGGGGGTTGGGGTTTGGTCTCCCCCACCCCGACCCTTCCCTGAACCGGGGTGGGCCCCCGGACCCCGCCTGGCCGGGCCACGCCTTGCAGGGATCCGGCCCCCGCCGCCGGGGCAGGACGTGCGGGGCTGACGCCCTCGGATCCGGGCGGACGCCCGGATCCGGCGGGGGCTTCGTCGTGTCTTGTGGGACGCGAGCTCGGGGCGCCGGGCTTCGCGCTGCGTTGCGGCCCCTGGCACGGTCGTCGGCTTCGCGGCGTGGGACCCCGTGCCGGACGCCAAGTTCGCGGCGCCCGGTCTCAGGAACTGAGAGGGAACGCCGCCACCGCGCCCACCGCACACGTCAGGGGCGTGAAGACCAGCAGGAGCGTTACCGCTCGCAGGGCCGCCGCCCGGCGGAGGAGGGGGGCCGCGGTGCCCAGGCGGCGGAGGGATTCCGTTGTTGTTGCACGGGCCTGCTTGGCCTCCAGGGCCGAGACCAGGAGCGTCGCCGTCGTGCAGGTGATCACCAGGGCCGCGCCCAGGCCGGTGAGGGGGCCGAAGGGGCGGGGGGCCGCCTCGTCGTAGAGCGCGGAGGCCGCCAGCGCCGCCGCGGCGACCGCGCACACGACACCCAGCGGGCCCCCGATGCGGGTCGCCTCCAGCATCAGGGTGCGGCCCGCCAGCAGGCGGGTCGCACCCGGGCGGAGGGACTGCAGGAGGCGGCCGCAGAAACGGGTGATGCCCGGGCCCGCCAGGGCGAGGCCGAGGGCGGCGAGGGACCAGCCCACGAGGACTCCGGCAGGGTTGCCCTCGACGGGGCCGGTGAATTCGCCCGGCAGGGGAAGCGGTGACCCCGAAACGCCGCGGCTCGCGTATGTCTCGACGGCCAGGCCCGCCGCCATCAGCGCGACCCCCCACGGCAGCCCGGCCGGAGCAGGAGAAGGCGCCGGGGCGGACCCGGACACCGTGGTGGGCGACGGAGACCGCCGTGGGCGCAGTGTCAGCGCAGCCGCCACCGACGAGAGCAGCGGCACCAGCGCGAGCAGTGTCAGCGCCGCGCCCAGCGGCAACGGCCGGTTCGCCGCGAGCAGTTCGGCAGCCGCACCGTCGAACGGCAGCCCCGTCAGATCCCCCCGCAGGTGGAGGAAGAACAGCAGGGCGACCATGCTGCCGAGCGTGCCGGAGACGGCGGTCGACACCGCGGCCAGCGCGCTGAGCCGTGCGGGCCCCAGGCCGATCGCCGAGAGCCCGGACCTCGGACGCGTACTCGGATCCGTACGCGCCACGGCCACCGCGAAGTGCACCGTTGCCGCGAGTGGGATCAGGCACCACACCAGCCGTACCGCGGACGCGCCGGGGTCGGTGGGGTGGGACAGCGCGTATGTCAGCGTGGACAGCAGCAGAAACCCGACGCCCGCGGATGCCGCCGCCACCATCAGGCGGCGCAGCAGGACCAGGGGATGCGTGCCGCGAGCTAGACGGAAAGCGAGCACTCGGGCCGGCCTTCCGCGTCCACGGTCGCGAGCGAGTTGACCCGCCGGCCGTCGACGAGCGCGATCGAACGGTCGGCGAGCGCCGCGACCTCCGCGTCATGCGTGGCGAGCACGACGGTGATGCGGTGCGAACGGGCCGCGGCCGTGAGCAAACGCAGCAGATGCGCCCGGTCCGCCCGGTGCAGCGTCGCCGTCGGCTCGTCCGCGAACAGCACCGATGGCGTGGCGGCCAGCGCCCGCGCGGCGGCGACCCGTTGCCGCTGCGCCTGCAGCAGCGCATACGGCCGCTTACGCGCACACGCTCCGATGTCGAGCCGCTCCAGCCACTCCATCGCCGCGCTCTTCGCCGCGCGGTGCGACATACCGCGCAGCAGCAGCGGCAGGGCGGCGTTCTCCCACGCAGTCAGCTCCGGGACCAGCGTCGGCTCGGGGTCGATCCACCCGAAGCGGTCCCTGCGAAGCCGCTCGCGCCGCGGCACGCTCAGCGTGTGCACGGGGGAGCTGTTGAACCAGACTTCGCCCTCCCGCGCGACCAGTTGACCCGACAGGCACCTCAGAAGCGTGGTCTTGCCACTGCCGCGGGGCCCGCACACGGCGAGGATCTCGCCCTCCCGTACGCCGAGCGATACGCCGACGAGCGCGGGCGAGCCGTTGTGGGAGTGGTGCAGGGAACGAGCCCAGAGCACATCGTTGTCCGGCGGAGCCACCATGGCGTACACCTCGGTTCTGATCAGATTTCCCCTCCCCCGTCCGGGGGAACGAAGACAGGGCCGATGGGTTACTCGGCACGCTAGGGATTCAGAACCGGGGTCGCGGGAAGCACACGGCCCGGGTGCACCCCATCTCACTCGGATGGTCGAAATGAGTGAGGGGTGCCCCGGGCCGGTGGCCGCACGCAGACAGCGTGAAGGCTAGAGCTTCGTCCAGGCCTCCGCGAGAACGCCGCGCAGAACGCCCTCGATCTCGTCGAAGGTCTCCTGCGTGGAGATCAGCGGCGGCGCGAGCTGTACGACCGGGTCGCCACGGTCGTCGGCGCGGCAGTACAGCCCGGCGTCGTAGAGCGCCTTCGAGAGGAAGCCGTAGAGCACACGCTCGGTCTCCTCGTCGGTGAAGGTCTCCTTGGTGGCCTTGTCCTTGACGAGCTCGATGCCGTAGAAGAAGCCGTTTCCGCGGACGTCGCCGACGACCGGCAGGTCGTGCAGCTTCTGCAGGGTGGAGAGGAACGCGCCCTCGTTGTCGAGGACGTGCTGGTTGAGGCCTTCCTTCTCGAAGATGTCGAGGTTGGCCAGGCCCACCGCCGCGGAGACCGGGTGGCCGCCGAAGGTGTAGCCGTGCAGGAAGGTGTTGTCGCCCTTGTAGAACGGTTCGGCGAGGCGGTCGGAGACGATGCACGCGCCGATCGGGGAGTAGCCCGAGGTCATGCCCTTGGCGCAGGTGATCATGTCCGGGACGTAGCCGAACTTGTCGCAGGCGAACATCGTGCCGAGGCGGCCGAAGGCACAGATGACCTCGTCCGAGACGAGCAGCACGTCGTACTGGTCGCAGATCTCGCGGACCCGCTGGAAGTAGCCGGGCGGCGGCGGGAAGCACCCACCGGCGTTCTGCACCGGCTCCAGGAACACGGCGGCGACCGTGTCCGGGCCCTCGAAGAGTATCTGCTGCTCGATCTGGTCGGCGGCCCAGCGGCCGAAGGCCTCGGGGTCGTCGCCATGGATCGGAGCGCGGTAGATGTTGGTGTTCGGCACCTTGTGCGCGCCGGGGACCAGCGGCTCGAAGGGGGCCTTGAGCGCGGGCAGGCCGGTGATGGACAGGGCACCCTGCGGGGTGCCGTGGTAGGCGACCGCACGCGAGATGACCTTGTACTTGGTCGGCTTGCCCGTGAGCTTGAAGTACTGCTTGGCCAGCTTCCAGGCGGTCTCGACCGCCTCTCCGCCACCGGTGGTGAAGAAGACCTTGTTGAGGTCGCCCGGGGCGTGCTGGGCCAGCCGCTCGGCCAGCTCGACGGCCTTCGGGTGGGCGTAGGACCAGACGGGGAAGAAAGCGAGCTCCTGAGCCTGCTTGTACGCGGCCTCGGCGAGCTCGTGACGGCCGTGGCCCGCGTTGACCACGAACAGGCCGGAGAGGCCGTCGAGGTAGCGCTTGCCCTTGTCGTCGTAGATGTAGGTGCCCTCGCCACGCACGATGGTGGGCACGGGTGCGTTCTCGTACGACGACATCCGGGTGAAGTGCATCCACAGGTGGTCGTAGGCGGCTTTGGAGAGGTCCTTGCTCACGGCTATCGGGTTCCCCACATATAGGTCTGCTTCTTGAGCTTGAGGTAGACGAAGCTCTCGGTGGAGCGCACGCCGGGGAGCGCACGGATCCGCTTGTTGATCACTTCGAGCATGTGGTCGTCGTCCTCGCAGACGATCTCCACCATGAGGTCGAAGGAGCCCGCGGTCAGGACCACGTACTCGCACTCGGCCATGGCGGTGAGCGCGTCGGCCACCGGGTCGAGGTCTCCCTCCACCTTGATGCCGACCATCGCCTGGCGTCGCAGGCCCACGGTGAGCGGGTCGGTGACGGCGACGATCTGCATGACGCCCTGGTCGAGCAACTTTTGGACGCGTTGGCGTACGGCCGCTTCGGAGAGACCGACGGCCTTTCCGATCGCGGCGTACGGGCGACGCCCGTCCTCCTGGAGCTGTTCGATGATCGCGAGGGAGACGGCATCGATCGTCGGGGACGATCCGCTGCCGTTCCTGGAGTCTGCGTTTCGACTGGCCACGGGCACACTGTGCACTGCGACTCGTCTGTCCCGCAAGCCCTGAGCGATGAAATTCGTTGTTCGAGGGGTCGAATCTCACTGAATCCGAAGGTGCGGAGGGTCGGGTCTGTCGAAAGCGTCACCCGAGAGCTTAGGGTGGGTGTCTCACCCATCGGACATCTGACAGGAGGGGTGGCAACAGTGACCACCGAGCTGCGTCGTCTGCGCAACTACATCAACGGGGAGTTCCGGGACGCCGCCGACGGGCGGACCATCGAGGTCGTCAATCCGGCCACGGGCGAGGTGTACGCCACGTCGCCGCTCTCCGGACAGGCCGACGTGGACGCCGCCATGGACGCTGCCGCGGCCGCCTTCCCCGCCTGGCGCGACACCACGCCGGCCGAGCGCCAGAGGGTGCTGCTGAAGATCGCGGACGCCTTCGAGGAGCGGGCCGAGGACCTGATCGCGGCCGAGTCGGAGAACACGGGCAAGCCGCTGGGCCTTACCCGTAGCGAAGAGATCCCGCCGATGGTGGACCAGATCCGCTTCTTCGCGGGCGCGGCCCGGATGCTGGAGGGCCGCTCCGCCGGCGAGTACATGGAGGGCATGACCTCCATCGTCCGGCGTGAGCCGGTCGGCGTCTGTGCGCAGGTCGCGCCGTGGAACTACCCGATGATGATGGCCGTCTGGAAGTTCGCGCCCGCGCTGGCGGCGGGCAACACGGTCGTCATCAAGCCCTCGGACACCACCCCCGCGTCGACCGTACTGATCGCCGAGATTATCGGCGCGATCGTGCCCAAGGGTGTCTTCAACGTCCTCTGCGGCGACCGGGACACCGGTCGCGCGATGGTCGAGCACCCGATTCCGGCGATGGCCTCGATCACCGGTTCCGTACGGGCGGGCATGCAGGTCGCCGAGTCGGCGGCCAAGGACGTCAAGCGCGTACACCTGGAGCTGGGCGGCAAGGCGCCGGTCGTCGTCTTCGAGGACACGGACATTCCCAAGGCCGTCGAGGACATCGCGGTGGCGGGCTACTTCAACGCGGGCCAGGACTGCACGGCGGCGACGCGTGTGCTCGTGCACGAGTCGATCCACGACGAGTTCGTCGCGGCGCTGGCGAAGGCCGCGACGGACACGAAGACGGGCGCGCCGGACGACGAGGACGTGCTCTACGGCCCGCTCAACAACGCCAACCAGCTCAAGCAGGTCAGCGGCTTCATCGAGCGGCTTCCGGCACACGCCAAGGTCGAGGCCGGTGGCCACCAGGTCGGCGAGAAGGGCTACTTCTACGCCCCGACGGTTGTCTCCGGCCTCAAGCAGGACGACGAGATCATCCAGAAAGAGGTCTTCGGCCCGGTCATCACCGTCCAGTCCTTCCGGGACGAGGCGCAGGCCCTGGAGTGGGCGAACGGCGTCGAGTATGCCCTTGCCTCGTCCGTGTGGACCAAGGACCACGCGCGCGCGATGCGCATGTCCAAGAACCTCGACTTCGGCTGTGTGTGGATCAACACGCACATTCCGCTGGTCGCGGAGATGCCGCACGGTGGCTTCAAGAAGTCCGGCTACGGCAAGGACCTTTCCGCGTACGGGTTCGACGACTACACGCGGGTCAAGCACGTCATGACGTCGCTCGACGCGTAAGTCCGGTGAACGGGGCGCGGGACCCGGTTTCCCGCGCCCCGTTCTCATGCCGTTCGTGCCACCGGCGTGCGGTGCAAGGCCAGGAGCAGGCACCATATCTGAGCTGCCATCAGCTCCGGGGGCGCCTCGATCGACCCGTGCAGCCAGTCCGCCAGGACGCCCGCGAAGGTCGCCGCCACCGCCGAGGCGATCAGGGGCGCGGACGGGGCTCCGGCCAGCTCGCGCTCACTGCGGCTGCGCTCGCGCAGTTCGCTGTGAAGCAGATCGCCCAGGGGGCCGCTGCCGCCCTCGTGGAGGAGGGTGCGGTAGAGCGCGGCGTGCGGGGCCAGGTCCCTGAAGAAGTCCGTCAGCGCCGGCGGGGGAGCGGCCGGATCCGGGGTGCCGCGCCAGGCGTGCAGGGCGTCCACCGCGTCCCGCACGACCCCGGCGCAGGCGTCGACCGCCAGGGCGTCCAGGTCCGGGTAGTGCAGATAGAACGTGGCCCGGCCCAGGCCCGCCCTGCGGACCAGCGCCGCGACGCTGACCTCCGCGAGCGGACGCTCGGCGCACTCCTCGAGCAGCGCCTCGCGCAGCCTGGCCCGGGTGCGTTCGGCGCGCGGGTCTCCCGTGGGGGCACTCATCGCGCCACCAGCACGGCCGCCAGCGCGAGCGCGCCAGGCAGCGCCTGCGCCACCAGGATGCGCCGGTTCGCCGTGAAGCCGCCGTACAGGCCCGCGACGAGCACACAGCTGAGGAAGAAGACCTGGACGCGGTGTCCCGTCGGATCGGCCGCTATGAGGCCCCAGATCAGGCCCGCGGCGAGGAAGCCGTTGTAGAGCCCCTGGTTCGCGGCGAGCGGGGCGGTCGCGCGGGCCATGTCCGCGTCGAAGCCCGAGAGCTCGCGGCCCGGCCTGCGCTCCCAGAGGAACATCTCCAGAACCAGGATGTAGATGTGCAGCGCGGCGACCAGGCCGACCAGGACGTTTGCCGTTGTGTTCATCGTGGACCCTCAGTTCATGGACAGGTGTCCAGTAAGTATAGACATCCGTCCATGATCTCAGGCCTTGCGGGCAGGAGGGTTCGGCCGTGGGGTGACAACGCTGTGCAGCGCCTCGACGCGGTTGGTGGTGATCGAGTCGACGCCGTAGCGGACCAGCCGTCGCATGCTGCGCCGGGTGTCAGCCACCCAGGCCGAGACCAGCATGCCGTCCCGGTGAATACGGTCCGTCAGCTCCTGGCCGAGCAGGCTGAATCGGTAGTTGAGCCACCGCGGACCCACCGCTTCCAGCAACGTGGGCCGCGGCGGGGCCAGCGACGTCCATGTCATCGCGATCTCGGCCGAAGGATCGGCCGCGCGCACCGCGAGCATGGCGACCGGGCCCGCGCAGTAGTACACCCGCTCACCCGCGCCGCATTCGTGGACGGTGCCCACGATGGTGCGCACCGATGCCTTCGAGGCGCCGGGCAGATCGATCATCACGCGGTGGGTTCCGAGGGCGCTCAGGGCCTCGCTCAGCGAGGGCACCCCGCCGCCGGTGAGCTCGTGCAGCTCGTCCCGGGTGAGTCCGGCGAGGGGCCGGTCGTGGCCCCACAGCCGTTTCAGGGTGTCGTCGTGCAGCAGCACCGGCACGTCGTCGCGGGTGAGGCGTACGTCGATCTCCACCGCGTCCGCGCCCTGTTCGACGGCGGAGAGGATCGAGGGGAGGGTGTTCTCACGGACGCGGTAGGGATCGCCGCGATGGCCAACGACACTGACTCTGCGCATGGGCCCCATTGTCGGGGTCGCTCAGCGCGCGAGCCAGGCTTCTGTGTACTGGTCGATCTCGGCCGCGATCCGCGCCTTGCCGGCCGGGTCGAGGAAGGACGCCTCAACGGCGTTCTTGGCGAGGTCGGCGAGACCGCGCTCGTCCAGCGTCAGCAGCCGGGCTGCGACCGCGTACTCGTTGTTCAGGTCGCTGCCGAACATCGGCGGGTCGTCGCTGTTGATCGTCACCAGCACACCGGCCGCGACCATCTCCTTGATGGGGTGCTGGTCGAGGTCGGCGACGGCGCGGGTGGCGATGTTCGAGGTCGGGCAGACCTCCAGCGCGATCCTCTTCTGCGCCAAGTGGGCGAGCAGCTTCGGGTCCTGCGTCGCGCTGGTGCCGTGGCCGATGCGCTCGGCGCGCAGGTCGTTCAGCGCGTCCCAGATGGTCCCCGGGCCCGTCGTCTCCCCGGCGTGCGGCACTGAGTGCAGTCCCGCGGCGATCGCACGGTCGAAGTAGGGCTTGAACTGCGGCCGCGGCACTCCGATCTCCGGACCGCCGAGCCCGAATGAGACCAGGCCCTCGGGACGCAGGTCCACCGCGAGCCGCGCGGTCTCCTCGGCTGCTTCGAGCCCGGCCTCGCCGGGGATGTCGAAGCACCAGCGCAGTACGACACCGAGCTCGGCCTCGGCCGCCCGGCGGGCGTCCTCGATCGCCGCCATGAAGGCCTTCTCGTCGATGCCGCGGCGGGTCGAGCTGAAGGGCGTGATGGTCAGTTCGGCGTAGCGGATGTTCTGGCGGGCTATGTCACGGGCCACCTCGAAGGTCAGTAGCCGTACGTCCTCGGGAGTACGGACCAGGTCCACGACCGAGAGGTAGACCTCGACGAAGTGCGCGAAGTCGGTGAACGTGAAGTAGTCCGCGAGCGCCTCAGGGTCCGTGGGGACCTTCGAGTCGGGGTGGCGGGCGGCCAGTTCGGCGACGATGCGCGGCGATGCCGAGCCGACGTGGTGCACGTGCAGTTCGGCCTTGGGGAGCCCTGCGATGAAGGGGTGCAGATCGGTCATCGGGGTCCTCCGTGTTCAACGCGCCGCTTGAGTCAGGGATCATCGTAGGGGGCCCGGCCGAGGACAGGGTGAGGGGCCGTAGCATGACGGCGAACCACGATGGGGGAGACCATGTCAGACAACCAAGCCCAGCCGGCGGGCGGCTCCGAGCCCCGCGACCGCGATCCGTGGGCTCCGCCGGAGAGCAGTGCGGCGCAGAACAGGGTGCCGCTGGACAAGCCCGCCGCGCAGCACCCGCCGGCATCGCCGGCGCACGACCAGCAGACCGTCACGTCGATGCCGGGTGCCGGTCCGGTTCCCGATGCGGGCGCTGTGCCGCCGCCCCCGATAGCCCCGGGCGGGCCCGCCCAGCCCGCCGCGGGCCCTTACGGCTATCCCGCGGCCCCGAGCCTTCCCCAGCCCGGCCCCGGCGCCGGTGATCCGTACGGCGGCTACCCCGGGTACCCGGGCTACACCCAGCCGGGCTGGCAGGCACAGCCGGCGAACGGCATGGGTATCACCGCGATGGTGCTCGGCATCCTGTCCATCTGCCTGTTCTGTCTGTACGGAGTCGTGTCGATCGTCCTCGGCGCGCTCGGCCTGATCTTCGGAATCCTGGGCCGCAAGCGGGCCCAGCGCGGCGAAGCGACCAACGGCGGCATGGCGCTCGCGGGCATCATTACCGGCTCCATCGGCATTGTGCTCGGCCTGGTCGTCGTGGGCCTGCTGGCCTGGGGCATCACCGAGGCGATCAACGACGAGCGGAACAGGGACAACGGGTACGACGACTACTCGAACACGCTCGTGCTCGAAGACGCGGCCCACTGACCGGTCGCACCGGTCGCACACCCGGGACGACCGAGCGCACGCCCCGGACCCGGGTCCGGGGCGCAGCCCCCTCTCACCCGCGCTTCCGCAGCTCCTCCCGCGCCTCCATCAGCGCGAACCCCAGCAGATTGAGCCCACGCCAGCGCGTGGGATCCTGCGCCAGCTCGTCGTCCGAGGCCAGCCCGATGCCCCACACCCGGTCGAGCGGGCTTGCCTCCACGAGCACCCGGCCCCCCGTGCCCAGCAGATAGTCGCGCAGGTCGGCATGCTGTCCGAATTTGTGCACACTGCCCGAGCGCACGATCGCGAACCGCTCGCGCTCCCATATCGCGTCGTCGAAACCGCGCACCAGCCGCCCCGCCCGCTTGGCCGCGGCAGGGCTGGTCGCCGTGAGCGCCTGCCGCTCGGCCTCCGTGTCGCCGAAGAGGCGCGCCTTGCCCGCCATCATCCAGTGCTCAGCCGTGGCGTACCGCACGCCGTCGACCACGAACGGTGAGGGCCACCACTGGCTGAGGCAGCTCGGGCCGATGCTTCCGTCCCGCCGCGGCGCGTGCCCCCAGAAGTGCAGATACTTCACTCGCTCGTCGCTGCTGACCTGCCGGATCAGCTCTTCCATCCCCATGCACGCGAGTCTCGCATCCAGCACTGACACTCCGTACGCCCAGAGGTGCCCTGACCCGACACATGGTCGACCGATTCCGTCGCGTAATCAAAAGGCAACAACGGAATCACTTGTTGGAGGAGCCTTGCTCTGTCAGGATCGGCACTCAATTCGAGCTGGAACAACGGAGAGCTTCATGAGCAACCGCTTCCAGGCGCGGGACCGCTACGCGGACGGCGCGCAGTACATCGGCGGGCGGCTGCGGCCCGGCACTTCAGGACGTACGCAGGACATCGTCAACCCTGCCACGGGAGAGACGGTCCACAGCTACGAACTGGCAGCCACCGCCGACGTCGACGCTGCCGTCGCCGCTGCCCGCGATGCGTTCCCCGGGTGGGCGGGTGCCACCCCGGGCGAGCGCTCCGACGCCCTGCACCGCTTCGCCTCCGTCCTCGCGGAGCAGTCCGCCGACTTCGCGTACGCCGAGTCCCTCCAGTGCGGCAAGCCGATCCGGCTCACCACCGAGTTCGACGTCCCGGGCACCGTCGACAACACGGCCTTCTTCGCGGGCGCCGCGCGCCATCTCCAGGGGCAGTCGGCCGGTGAGTACAGCGGTGACCACACCTCGTACGTCCGCCGGGAGCCGATCGGAGTCGTCGGCTCCATCGCTCCCTGGAACTACCCGCTGCAGATGGCTGCCTGGAAGGTCCTTCCGGCCGTCGCGGCGGGAAACACCATCGTTCTCAAGCCCGCCGAGATCACCCCGCTGACCTCGCTGATGTTCGCCGAGGCAGCCAAGGCGGCCGGCATCCCGGACGGGGTTGTCAACGTCGTCAACGGCGCGGGCAAAGACGCGGGCGAGCATCTCGTCGGGCATCCCGAGGTCGCCATGACCTCCTTCACCGGCTCCACCCCCGTGGGCAAGCGCGTCGCCGAGATCGCCACCGCCACCGTCAAGCGGCTGCATCTGGAGCTCGGCGGCAAGGCCCCCTTCGTGGTCTTCGACGACGCAGATCTAAAGGCCGCGATCCACGGCGCGGTCGCCGGTTCGCTCATCAACTCCGGGCAGGACTGCACGGCCGCCACCCGCGCCTATGTGCAGCGGCCGCTGTACGACGCTTTCGTCAGCGGTGTCGCCGATCTGATGGCGGGCGTCCGCCTCGGTGACCCCCTCGATCCCGCCACCGACCTCGGCCCGCTCGTCTCGCACCTCCAGCGAGACCGGGTCGCGGGCTTCGTCGACCGGGCCCGCGCCTACGCCACCGTCGTCACCGGCGGCGAGTCCCCCGGCGGTGACCTGGAGAAGGGCGCCTACTACCGGCCCACCCTCGTCGCGGGCGCCGCCCAGGACAGCGAGATCGTCCAGTCCGAGATCTTCGGCCCGGTCCTCGTCGTCCTCCCCTTCGACTCGGACGACGAAGGCATCGCGCTGGCCAACGACACCCCCTACGGCCTCGCCGCCTCCGCCTGGAGCCGCGACGTGTTCCGCGCGAACCGCGCCACCCGCGAGATCAAGGCGGGGTGCGTCTGGGTCAACGACCACATTCCGATCATCAGCGAGATGCCCCATGGCGGATACAAGGCCTCCGGCTTCGGCAAGGACATGTCGGCGTACTCCTTCGAGGAGTACACGCAGGTCAAGCACGTGATGTTCGACAACACCGCGGTAGCCAGGAAGGACTGGCACCGCACCATCTTCGGCGACCGATAGCCAGCCCACCGCCGCACGAGCGGCGGCACCATCCCGAAAGGGCACAGCGCATGGATCAGCACGAGCCGGACGTCCTGTCCGATGCCCAACTGGCGGCAATGCGACGCAGTATCACCAGCGGCCGGGGCGCCCTCAGTCGCCGTTCGATGCTGCGCGCCGGCGGTATCGGCGCGCTCACCATCGGCGGCCTCGCCTCCTTGAGCGCCTGCGGCATCCCGCCCGCGAAGCGAGAAGGACAAGGAGCGGTCTCGGACGACCACTCCTCTGCGGAGAAGCGGATCAACTTCTCCAACTGGACCGAGTACATGGACGTCAGCGAGGACGAGAAGCACCGTCCCACGCTGGAGCAGTTCACCAAGCGGACCGGGATCAAAATCAAGTACACGGAGGACATCAACGACAACGTCGAGTTCTTCGGCAAGATCCAGCCGCAGCTCGCCGCGGGCCAGGACACCGGCCGCGACCTGATATGCGTCACCGACTGGCTGGCCGCCCGGATGATCCGGCTCGGCTGGGTGCAGAAGCTCGATCCCTCGCTGCTTCCGCACGCGTACGCGAATCTCTCCCCGCAGTTCCGCAGTCCCGACTGGGACCCGGGCCGCGCCTACTCCTACCCGTGGACCGGTATCTCGACCGTCATCGCCTACAACGTCAAGGCGACCGGCGGCAAGAAGGTCGACTCCGTCACGCAACTCCTCGACGACCCCACGCTCAAGGGCCGGGTCGGCTTCCTCACCGAGATGCGTGACTCGGTCGGCATGACCCTGCTCGACATGGGCAAGGACCCGGCCAAGGTCAACGAAGCCGACTACGACGCGGCGATCGGCCGGCTCCAGAAGGGCGTCGACAAGAAGCAGATCCGGCGCTTCACCGGCAACGACTACACCTCGGACCTGGACAAGGGCGACATCGCCGCCTGTCTCGCCTGGGCCGGTGACCTCATTCAGCTCCAGGTCGACAACCCCGACATCAAGTTCGCGATCCCGGCCGCCGGTTATATGACGTCCTCGGACAATCTGCTGGTCCCGGCGAACGCCAGGCACCAGCAGAACGCCACCCGCCTGATCGACTACTACTACGAGCTCCCTGTCGCCGCCCAGCTCGCCGCATACATCAACTATGTGTGCCCGGTCGAGGGTGTCGCCGCCGAACTCACCAAGATCGACAAGTCGCTTGCCGAGAACACGCTGATCCTCCCGGACAAGGCCATGGCCGCCAAGTCCCACGCCTTCCGCTCGCTCAGCAGCGCGGAGGAGAAGGCGTACGAAGAGAAGTTCGCCAAGCTCATCGGCGCCTGACCTGCCCCTGCTCCCCTCGACACCACTGGGACCGCGACCCATGACTGAAAAGACAGAGGGCGGCGACGTCCGCCTCTCCGGGATCGGCAAGACCTTCGGCAGCTTCACGGCCGTCCACCCACTCGACCTGACCATCCCGCAGGGTTCGTTCTTCGCCCTGCTCGGTGCTTCCGGCTGCGGAAAGACCACCACCCTGCGGATGATCGCCGGTCTTGAGGACCCGAGCACCGGAACGGTGTTCCTCGGCGACAAGGACGTCACCGGCCTTCCGCCGTACAAACGCCCCGTCAACACCGTCTTCCAGAGCTATGCGCTCTTCCCGCACCTCGACATCTACGAGAACGTCGCCTTCGGACTGCGCAGGCGCGGCATCAAGTCGGTGAAGAAGCAGGTGGGCGACATGCTCGACCTCGTCGAGCTCGGAGACTTCGCCAAGCGCAAGCCGCACCAGCTCTCCGGCGGCCAGCAGCAGCGCGTCGCCGTGGCCCGCGCCCTGATCAACCACCCCCAGGTGCTCCTCCTCGACGAGCCCCTCGGCGCCCTCGACCTCAAGCTGCGCCGCCAGATGCAGCTGGAGCTCAAGCGCATCCAGACCGAGGTCGGCATCACCTTCGTGCATGTCACCCACGACCAGGAGGAGGCCATGACCATGGCCGACACGGTCGCGGTGATGAACGGCGGACGGGTCGAGCAGCTCGGTGCGCCCGCCGAGCTCTACGAGAACCCGCAGACCACCTTTGTTGCCAACTTCCTGGGCACCTCCAACCTCATCGAGGCCGAGGTCGCATCCAACGGCGGCGGCGAGGTCGTCGTCACGGCCGCCGACGCCAAGCTGCGGCTGCCCGCCCAGCGCTGCGCCACCCAGCCCCGCACCGGCGGAAAGCTGCTGGTCGGTGTGCGCCCGGAGAAGATATCGCTCGCGCACGCGGACGACGCGGGCACGATCAACGACGGCCGTAACCGGTTCACCGGCAAGATCGCCGACTCCAGCTTCATCGGCGTGTCCACGCAGTTCGTCATCGACAGCCCGGTCTGCCCGGAGCTGGAGGTGTACGTGCAGAACATCGAGCGGGACCCGCGCCTGGTGCCCGGCGCCGAGGTCGTCCTGCACTGGAACCCGGAGCACACCTTCGGCCTCGACGCCGCCCAGGACATCGACGCCGGTGTGGAGACGGTGGAGGAGACGCCATGACCGTCACCGAGGCACCGCCCGCCTCGCCCGTCGCCGAGCCGGTCGTCCACAAACCGTCCGTGCGCCGCAAGCTGGTCCCGTACTGGCTGCTGCTGCCCGGCATCCTGTGGCTGGTCGTCTTCTTCGCGCTGCCGCTGGTCTACCAGGCCTCGACATCCGTGCAGACGGGTTCCCTCGAAGCCGGCTTCAAGGTCACCTGGCACGTCCAGACCTACTGGGACGCGCTGAACGAGTACTACCCGCAGTTCCTGCGCTCGGTCCTCTACGCCGGAACGGCCACGATCCTGTGTCTGCTGCTCGGCTACCCGCTGGCGTACCTGATCGCGTTCAAGGCGGGCCGCTGGCGCAACCTGCTGCTGGTGCTGGTCATCGCACCGTTCTTCACCAGTTTCCTGATCCGCACGCTCGCCTGGAAGACGATCCTCGCGGACGGCGGCCCGGTGGTGAACGTGCTGGACAGCGTCGGCTTCCTGGACGTCACCAGCTGGCTCGGCATGACCGAGGGCAACCGGCTGCTCGCCACCCCGCTCGCGGTGGTCTGCGGTCTGACGTACAACTTCCTGCCATTCATGATCCTTCCGCTGTACACCTCGCTGGAGCGGATCGACCCGAGGCTCCACGAGGCGGCCGGAGACCTGTACGCGAAGGGGTCCACCACCTTCCGCAAGGTGACCTTCCCGCTCTCCATGCCCGGTGTCGTCTCCGGCACCCTGCTGACCTTCATCCCGGCCAGCGGTGACTACGTGAACGCCGAACTGCTCGGCTCCACCGACACCAAGATGGTCGGCAATGTCATTCAGTCGCAGTTCCTGAGGGTGCTCGACTACCCGACCGCGGCCGCGCTGTCGTTCATTCTCATGGCGGTCGTGCTGATCATGGTCACCGTCTACATCCGCCGGGCCGGAACGGAGGACCTGGTCTGATGCGCTGGATACGGAAGAACCTTGTGGTCATCGCGGGGCTGCTCACGCTCGCGTACATGATCCTGCCGAACATCGTTGTGATGGTGTTCTCGTTCAACAAGCCCGCCGGCCGGTTCAACTACTCCTGGCAGGAGTTCTCCACCGACGCCTGGGAGGACCCGTGCGGGGTCGCCGACATGTGCGGCTCGCTCTCGCTCTCCCTCCAGATCGCGCTGTGGGCCACCATCGGCGCGACCGTCCTCGGCTCGATGATCGCCTTCGCGCTGGTCCGCTACCGCTTCCGGGCGCGTGGCGCGGTCAACTCGCTGATCTTCCTGCCGATGGCGATGCCCGAGGTCGTCATGGCCGCATCCCTGCTCACGCTCTTCCTCAACCTGGGCGCGGAGCTGGGCTTCTGGACCATCCTCATCGCGCACACCATGTTCTGCCTCAGCTTTGTGGTGGTCGCGGTCAAGGCGCGTGTGCTGTCGATGGACCCGCGCCTCGAGGAGGCCGCGCGCGACCTCTACGCGGGACCTGTGCAGACCTTCGTACGGGTCACGCTGCCGATCGCCGCTCCCGGCATCGCGGCCGGCGCGATGCTCGCGTTCGCGCTCTCGTTCGACGACTTCATCATCACCAACTTCAACTCCGGCAACACCGTCACCTTCCCCATGTTCGTGTGGGGCTCGGCGCAACGCGGCACGCCCGTCCAGATCAATGTCATCGGCACGGCGATGTTCGCCATCGCCGTGCTGATCGTGGCCGGCGGCCAGATCATCAGCGGCCGGCGGAAGAACAGCGCCTTGTCCAAGTAGCTCCGAAGGAGTGGAAACCATGGCCCCAGCTGCCATGACCTTTGCCTCATCACTCTCCGACGCCCAGCCCGTCTCCTATTGGCTGGACGACCCCGCGAAGCCCGGGGCACTGCCGGCACTGACCGGCGACGAGCACTGCGACCTCCTCGTCGTCGGCGGTGGATACAGCGGACTGTGGACCGCGCTGCTCGCCAAGGAGCGCGACCCCGGGCGGGACGTCGTACTGATCGAGGGGCGCGAGGTGGGCTGGGCCGCCTCGGGCCGCAACGGCGGCTTCTGCGCCGCATCGCTCACCCACGGCCTGGGCAACGGACTCGCCCGCTGGCCGGGGGAGATGGCGAAGCTGGAGGAGCTGGGCGCCCGCAATCTCGACGCCATCGAGGCCGCGGTCAAGGCGTACTCCATCGACTGCGACTTCGAACGCACCGGTGAGATCGACGTCGCCACCGAGCCCCACCAGACCGAAGAGCTGCGGGAGATGTACGAGGAGGCGACGCAGCTCGGCTTCACCGGCCTCGAACTCCTCGACCAGGACGCGGTACGGGCCGAGGTGAACTCCCCGACCTTCCTCGGCGGACTGTGGGACCGGCGCGGTGTCGCGATGCTGCATCCGGCCCGGCTCGCCTGGGGTCTCAAGCAGGCCTGCCAGGACCTCGGTGTACGGATCTACGAGAACACCACTGGACAGCAACTCGCCTCGTCCGGAACGGGGATGGCCGTCCGCACCCCCTACGGCCGGATCTTCGCCCGCCAGGTCGCGCTCGGCACGAACGTCTTCCCGTCCCTGGTCAAGCGGGTACGCGCGTACACCGTCCCGGTCTACGACTACGCCCTGATGACCGAACCGCTCAGTCCGGAGCAGCTCGCCGCGATCGGCTGGAAGCGACGGCAGGGACTGGGCGACAGCGCGAACCAGTTCCACTACTTCCGGATCACCGCCGACCACCGCATCCTCTGGGGCGGCTACGACGCGATCTATCCGTACGGCGGCAAGGTCAGCGCCGAGATGGACCACCGGCCCGAGACCTATCTGAAGCTCGCCGCCCACTTCTTCCGCTGCTTCCCGCAGCTTGAGGGGCTGCGCTTCAGCCATGCCTGGGGCGGTGCGATCGACACCTGCTCGCGCTTCTCGGCCTTCTTCGGAACCGCGCACGGCGGCAAGGCCGCTTATGCGGCCGGGTACACGGGTCTGGGCGTCGGCGCGACCCGCTTCGGCGGGGAGGTCATGCTCGACCTGCTCTCCGGGCAGCCGACTGAGCGCACGGAACTGGAGATGGTGCGCAGCAAACCGCTGCCGTTCCCGCCGGAGCCCGTCGCCTGGGCCGGTATCGGACTCACCAAATGGGCGCTGGCCAGGGCGGACGCCAACGGGGGCCGCCGCAATCTGTGGCTGAAGGCGATGGACCGGCTCGGCCTCGGCTTCGACAGCTAGAGATTCGACGGCTGGAAATTCGACAGGATTGGCGGCCGAAACCCGCGTCATTCTCCGCGTCCACCCCGCTCTCCCCCCTGTACGCACTTCTGCGTACAGGGAAGGGAGGCCGGGGCGGCGGGGGAGTGAAGGGCCCGGGCGCAGTCAGAGGTCTTGACAACCTGATTGGTCTGGACCATGTTGAGCGGCGCCCCCACTCAATCCCCCCATGCCCGGAGGCAGTTGTGGACCGCACCAGACTTCCGGCCGCCCTTTCGGCGGCCGCCCTCGCCATCAGCGGACTCGTTGCCACCGCGGCCTCGGCCGGAGCGGCCGACACCGAACTCGCGCGCAACGGCGGCTTCGAGACGGGCCTCGACGGCTGGAGCTGCACGGCGGGCAGCGGTGTGGTGGTCAACTCGCCGGTCCACAGCGGCAGCTCCGCACTCAAGGCCACCCCTGCGGGCAGCGACAACGCCAAGTGCAGCCGGACCGTCAGCGTCAAGCCCAACTCCGACTACACGCTCAGCGGCTGGGTTCAGGGCAGCTATGTCTACCTCGGCGCATCCGGCACCGGCACGACTGACGTCTCCACCTGGACGGCGTCGGCGCCGAGCTGGCAGAAGCTCTCGACGAGCTTCCGCACCGGCGCCTCGACCACGTCGGTGACCATCTACACCCGCGGCTGGTACGGCACCCCCGCGTACGCCGCCGACGACCTCTCCCTGCTCGGCCCGGGCGGCGACCCGGTCCAGGCACCGGCCGCCCCCACCGGCCTGACCGCCGGATCCCCCGGCTCCACCTCGGTCCCGCTGAGCTGGTCCCCGGTCTCCGGCGCCACCGGATACAACATCTACCGCGGCGGCACCAAGGTCCTGTCCGTCAGCGGGACTTCGGCCACCGTCACCGGTCTTGCCCCATCGACCTCGTACAGCTTCCAGGTCGCCGCGACGAACAGCGCCGGTGAGTCCCCGAAGTCCGCAGCCGTCAGCGCGACGACCACCCGCGGCGGCAACCCCGGCACCGGCCTACCCGCGCACGCCCTCGTCGGCTACCTGCACGCAAGCTTCGCCAATGGCTCCGGCTACACACGCATGGCGGACGTGCCCGACTCCTGGGACATCATCAACCTCGCCTTCGGCGAACCGACCTCCGTCACATCGGGCGACATCCGCTTCAGCCTCTGCCCGGCCTCCGAGTGCCCGAACGTCGAGTCCGTCGCCGACTTCAAGGCCGCCGTCAAGGCGAAGCAGGCAGCGGGCAAGAAGGTCCTGATCTCCATCGGCGGCGCCAACGGCCAGGTGCAGCTGAGTAGCACGGCCGCCCGCGACACCTTTGTCTCCTCGGTCTCGAAGATCATCGACGAGTACGGCCTCGACGGCCTGGACATCGACTTCGAGGGCCACTCGCTGTCGCTGAACACCGGCGACACGGACTTCCGCTCCCCGACCTCGCCTGTGATCGTCAACCTGATCTCGGCGGTCAAGACCCTCAAGGCCAAGTACGGCTCCGGCTTCGTCCTCACCATGGCCCCGGAGACCTTCTTCGTGCAGCTGGGCTACCAGTACTACGGCTCGGGCCCCTGGGGCGGTCAGGACCCGCGAGCCGGTGCCTACCTGCCGGTCATCCACGCCCTGCGCGACGACCTCACGCTGCTGCACGTCCAGGACTACAACTCGGGCTCGATCATGGGCCTGGACAACCAGTACCACTCGATGGGCGGCGCCGACTTCCACATCGCCATGACCGACATGCTGCTGACGGGCTTCCCGGTCGCCGGTGACACCGCCAGGGTCTTCCCGGCCCTGCGCCCCGAGCAGGTGGCGATCGGGCTGCCCGCCTCCACCCAGGCGGGCAACGGCCACACCGCGCCCGCCGAGGTGAACAAGGCGCTGGACTGCCTGACGAGGAAGGTGAGTTGCGGCTCGTACCAGACCCATGACAGCTGGCCGTCCCTGCGCGGCCTGATGACCTGGTCGGTCAACTGGGACCGCTACAACCAGTGGGAGTTCTCGAAGAACTTCGACGCCTACCCATGGAGCTGATCAGCAGCAGCGCCCCGCCCAGGCAGCAACTGGCCAGCACGTCCAGGGGCCAGTGGTAGCCGCGCAGCATCAGGCCGATGCCCGTCGCCACCGTCAGCAGGACGGCGGCGGGCATCAGCCGCACCGATACGAGCAGTGCCGCGCCGCAGTACGCGACCATCGCGGTCGCCGTATGACCCGACGGGTAGAAGCCGACCGCCTCGGTGAGCGGGCCCTGCCGGTCGATCAGCGCCTTCAGCGGAACGACGAGCGCGGGCACGGCGGCCATGGCCAGTGCGGCACGCAGGGCCTCGGCCCTGCGGCGCTGCCCCAGGGCGTACGCGATCGCCGTGGCCAGGACCGGAAGGGCGACCTCCATGCTGCCGAGGTCTGCGAGCAGCTCGGTCAGCGCCGGGCGGCCGTGGCCGGCGATTCTGAGTTCGATGCGCTCGTCCACGTACCGCAGCTGCCCGTCTGTGACCACCTGCCAGGTGATCAGCGCGAAGAGAGCGACGCAGAGCGTCAGAAGGGCGCCAGGAGTCAGAAAAGGAGAAGCCGACCGCCTCGGAACAGGGGGGGTGGTTCCGAGTCGGCCGGCCGGACCGGTGTACCGCGCGCCCCGGGGGGTTTGGGGCGGGCGGCCATCCGATCGGTGAGGAGTTCCGGAGCCGGAGGCTCCAGTGGTGTGCGCGAGGGCACGACCAGGACGAGGCTGGGGAGGCTCCGTCCCGGGGTCGCCCGCAGTCCCCTGCGAGCGGGGTGTTTCTCTCATCTGCAGAAACCGTACGGTAGGCGCAGGGGGACCGACAGGCGGATCTACATCCCGCCATCGGCCCCCCACAGAGTCTTCACATGCCCCCGCCGTTACCGCCGGTCAGACCTCTGTCAGACGCCCGCGAACGCCTGCTCGATGATGTCCAGACCCTCGTTGAGCAGGTCGTCGCCGATCACCAGCGGAGGCAGGAAGCGCAGCACATTGCCGTAGGTGCCACAGGTGAGGACGAGCAGACCCTCGGCGTGGCAGGCCTTGGCGAGCGCGGCGGTCGCAGCCGGGTTCGGCTCCTTGGTGTCCCGGTCCTTGACCAGCTCGATCGCGATCATCGCGCCGCGGCCGCGGATGTCACCGATGATGTCGAACTTCTCGGCCATCGCGCCGAGGCGGCTCTTCATGACCTGCTCGATGTGCTTGGCCCTGCCGTTGAGGTCGAGCTCCTTCATGGTCTCGATCGAACCGAGCGCACCGGCACAGGCGACCGGGTTGCCGCCGTACGTACCACCGAGGCCGCCCGCGTGCGGGGCGTCCATGATCTCGGCGCGGCCCGTGACCGCGGCGAGCGGCAGACCGCCCGCGATGCCCTTGGCCGTGGTGATCAGGTCGGGGACGATGCCCTCGTCCTCACACGCGAACCACTGGCCGGTGCGGCAGAAGCCGGACTGGATCTCGTCCGCGACGAAGACGATCCCGTTGTCCTTCGCGAACTGCGCGATCGCGGGCAGGAAGCCCTTGGCCGGCTCGATGAAGCCGCCCTCGCCGAGGACCGGCTCGATGATGATCGCGGCGACGTTGTCGGCGCCGATCTGCTTGTTGATCATGTCGATGGCCTGTGCGGACGCCTCGGCACCGGCGTTCTGCGCACCCGTCGGCCAGCGGTAGCCGTACGCCACGGGCACCCGGTAGACCTCGGGCGCGAACGGCCCGAAGCCCTGCTTGTACGGCATGTTCTTGGCGGTCAGCGCCATCGTGAGGTTCGTGCGGCCGTGGTAGCCGTGGTCGAAGACGACGACCGCCTGGCGCTTGGTGTACGCGCGGGCGATCTTGACCGCGTTCTCGACGGCCTCGGCTCCGGAGTTGAACAGCGCGGACTTCTTCGCGTGGTCACCCGGGGTCAGCTCGGCGAGGGCCTCGGCGACCTCCACGTACCCCTCGTAGGGCGTGACCATGAAACAGGTGTGGGTGAAGTCGGCGAGCTGCGCGGAGGCGCGGCGTACGACGGCCTCGGCGGAGGCGCCGACCGAGGTCACGGCGATACCGGAACCGAAGTCGATGAGGCGGTTGCCGTCGACGTCCTCGATGACACCGCCCCCGGCGCGGGCGGTGAAGACGGGCAGCACGGACCCCACACCGCCGGCGACCGCGGCGGTACGGCGGGCCTGCAGCTCGATCGACTTGGGCCCGGGAATGGCGGTGACGACGCGGCGCTCCTGCGGGATTGCGGTCATGAGGGGCTCCTGGGGGTGCTGTGGACGCTAGTTCTCTTTCTCCGCAGGCTAGGCGCGGGGGAGGGGAGCGGGCATGCGCCGTTCGGGAGTGTTGGGGGTGTGTCGTTGTCCGCGCCGGACATAGGCGGGTCCGCCCCGGACCCGGCGCGCGGACCCCACGAGGCGGCTGTGTCTTCCCGGGGGGCGTCCCCCGGACCCCCGGGAGATGCCCGCAGGGGGGCGAACCAGTGCTGTGTCTTCCCGGGGGGCGACCCCCGGACCCCCGGGAGAGACCCACAGGGCGGGGCGAACCAGTGCTGTGTCTTCCCCGGGGGGCGACCCCCGGACCCCCGGGAGAGACCCACAGGGCGGGGCGAACCAGTGAACTACCCCCTGCGGGGCACTAGATTGACGGGTGCACAGAGAGCGGGCCTGGCTGGTCAGGGGGCAGCAGTTCATGGATTCCGAAGGCACATTCGACGCACGCGGCACACGGTCCAACCCGGTGCCACGGCCCGCGGGGCCACCTGCCGTGCCCGGGATTCCGGCCGTCCCAGGCCATGCCCCGACCACCCGCCCCGCCGTCGTCGACTGGCTGCGCACCCCACGCCCGGCCGCCGAGCCCGGTGTCTGGCGGCTCGGCCACCGCGCCAGGCCCGAGGAGGAGCCCGAGCTCGTACCGGCCCGGCGGCTCTTCACGGGCGCCGTCATCGCGCTGCTCAGCGGCTGGCTGCTGTGGTCACTGCTGTGGAACGGCTACCTCGGCCGCTACTGGATCTGGCCGCTGCTCGTCCTGACCCCGGACTCCTGGCGCTCCGACCCGCCCACCTGGGCCACTGCCAGCTACGTCTACTACGCCGTCGTCGGCGGCGCCATCCTGGTGTTCTTCGCCCGGATCGGCCACGTGCCGGAGATCTGGCAGCGCTATGTGCGCCGCGGCGACAAACCGGTCACCGCCCCGCCGCCGCGGCCCGATGCCGACCCCGCCGACTGGCCCGATCTGCGCTCCGCGGGGCTCGTCGACGTGGCGCAGAGCCTCGCCGAGGCCACCCGCTCGGGCGCGCTCGGCGATGTGGACTACGCGCGTATCCGACGCGCCTGGCAGGGCGTGCATGCCCGGCCGGACCGGCTCGTCGCGTTCACCGACACCGTGCGCAAGCACGGCGCCGCCGCCTGCGCGCATCCCTCCGGCGTGCGCGACCTGCCCCTGCGCACCGCCACCCACGATCTGGCCACCGCCCAGGTCAAGATCGGCACCGCCGTCGACGACGAACGCAACCCCTACGCCCGCCGCACCACCGGCGTCGCCCTCGAACCCGCGCTCCTCGGAACCTCGCTGCTCGCCGTCGGCCCTTCCGGGTCGGGCAAGAGCGTGCGGCTCGTACGGCCCGTCGTCGAGTCCCTGTGTCTGCTCGCGCTCGCCAACCGCGCCGCTGCCGTCGCCGTCACGGCCTACGGCACCGGCCTTGCCCCCGACGACGCATTCGATCTCGTCATCGGTGTCGGACGGCCCGACTCCACTCATGACCTCGATCTCTACGGCGGCACCGAGGACCCCGACGAGGCCGCCCGGGTGCTCGCCGAGGCGCTGGTCGGGGATCTCGCAGCCACTTTGCCCGGCGGCGACAGCAGGCGCGCCGCCACGGCGCTGGCCCAGCTGATCGGGCCCTACCAGTGCGTGCACGGCCACTTCCCGGCCGTACCCGAGCTGCGGGACCTGCTCGGCGGCGCGCCCGCTGCCATGGGCGCGCTGCGCACAGCCCTGGAGGCGGCCCAAGAGGCGGCCCAGCTGCGTGAACTGGACGCCCGCGAACGGCAGTCGGCCCGCGCCGACGACATCGGTGTCCTGCTCGCCGAGCGCATCGCCTTCCTGGACCGGCCCGCGTTCGCGCGGTTCTTCCGCACCGACGGCGCCGGCCGGCAGTTCTCGCTGCGCGCCATCGAGCACCCGCTGCGGGTCCGCATCGACCTGCCCGAACGCGGCCACGCCGAGGCCTCGCGGATCGTGGCGCGCCTGGTGCTCGCCCAGTTCAACGAGGCCGCGCTGACCCGCTCGGACCGCTCGCTCTTCGCCTGTCTCGTCCTCGACGACGCGACGCACACCGTGACCGCCGACTCCGTGCGCGCGGTCCAGCGGCTGCGCTCCGCCAACGCCGGTGTGGTGTTCGCGCTGCGCACGCTGGAGGACGTGCCGGAGCCTCTGCGCGGCCCGCTGCTCGGCGCCGTCGGCTGCCGGATGGCGTTCGCCGGGCTCGCGCCCTGGGACGGGGGCCGGTTCGCCGAGGTCTGGGGCACCGAGTGGGTGCAGACCCGGGACGTCACCAACCGGCAGATCATCTCCGACGAGCCCCTCACCAAGGCGCTGCACATGATGCGCCGCCTGGTCACCGGCAAGGCGGCCACGGCCGAGGCGGTCACGGTCCGCGAGGTCGAGCGGGCTCGCTGGTCCGCCTCCGACCTGGCGCACGCCGTGCCCGCAGGGCATGCGGTGCTCTCTCTGACAACCGTACGGGGCGAGCACGCGCCGCCCCTGCTGGTGGATCTGCGGACCTGAGCCGGACCTGAGCAGATCCCCGGACTGCTACGCCCTGGCAGAATCGAGGTACGCCGTTCGTACGGGACGGCGAAATCACCCGCATGTCTGCCTCTGCACCTCTGCTCGAAGGGCCCCCGGTCCCCATGCCGCCCACGCTCGCCTCGCTCGTCCAGCACTCGGCGCTCAAACTCACCGTGCGCGCGGGGGAGGACCGGCTGGAGACGCCCGTGCGCTGGGCACATGTCAGTGAGCTCGCCGACCCCGTGCCGTACATGGAGGGCGGCGAGCTGCTGCTGGTGACGGCGATGACCCTGGACGCCGAGGACCGCGAGGCCATGCGGCGCTATGTGCGCAGGCTGGTGGGCGCCGGTGTCGTCGGGCTCGGCTTCGCGGTCGGCGTGTACTACGACGACATCCCCGACGCGCTGGTCGAGGCCGCGAGGGAGGAAGACCTTCCGCTTCTCGCCGTACCACGTCGCACGCCCTTCCTCGCCATCAGCAAGGCGGTCTCGGCGGCGATCGCGGCCGACCAGTACCGCGCGGTGACGGCCGGTTTCGAGGCACAGCGAGAGCTGACGCGGGCCGCTCTGGCGGAGGGTCCGCAGGCCGTCGTGGCCAGACTCGCCGCGACCGTCGACGGCTGGGCCGCGCTGTACGACGCGTCCGGCTCGGTCGTCGCAGCCGCTCCCGAATGGGCTTCCCGCCGGGCGGCCCGGCTCACCGCCGACGTGGAGCGCCTGCGCGAGCGGCCCGCACCCGCCAGCGCGGTGGTCGGCGACACCGACGACGACCGGGTCGAACTGCAGTCGCTGGGCACCGGACGGCGCCTCCGCGGCGCGCTGGCCGTCGGCACGGGAGCCCCGCTCGGGACCGCCGAGCGCTATGCCGTGCACTCCGCCGTCGCCCTGCTGACTCTCACCACGGAGCGCACACGCTCGCTCCAGGCCGCGGAGCAGCGCCTCGGCGCCGCGGTGCTGCGCATGCTGCTCTCCGGCCAGCAGGACCATGCCCGCGCGGTCGCCGGTGACCTGTACGGCGGGCTGCTCGACGCGCCCTTCCGGCTGCTGATCGCCGAACTCGCGGGCGAGGTCGACCCGGCCGCCGAGGACCCGCTGCCGGCCTTCGCCGAATCTCTGGAGGCTGCGGCGTCCCGGGCCGCCGAGCCGCTGCTCGTCGTCCCCGACATCGACGGCCGTCTCGTGGTGCTGGCCGCGGACGGCGGCGCGGTCGTCGCGGCCTGCACCGCCGCTTACGCCGACAAGGAGGCCGAGGACGCCGAGGTGGCCGTCGGACTCTCGGCGCCGACCGGACCGATTGCCGCCGCAGGCGCGTACAAACAGGCCGAACAGGCGCTCTCGGTGGCCCGGCGCCGCGGACGCGCTCTCGTAGAGCACGAGGAGCTGGCCGCCGGATCCGTCCTGCCGCTGCTCGCGGAGGACGCGGTGCGCGCCTTCGCCGACGGCATGCTGCGCGCGCTGTACGAGCACGACGCGACGGGCAGGGGCGACCTGGTCGCCTCGCTGCGTGCCTGGCTCTCGCGTCACGGCCAGTGGGACGCGGCAGCCGCCGATCTCGGAGTCCACCGCCACACGCTGCGCTACCGGATGCGCCGGGTCGAGGAGATCCTGGGCCGTTCGCTGGACGACCCGGATGTGCGCATGGAGCTGTGGCTGGCGCTGAAGACGACGGCGGGACCGGCGACCGGGTAATCGACGGGCGCGAGAGATTCTTCGGTCCTCGTGCCCGAAGTCGGGCAAATTCATTGGAACTTCTCGACAGAAGTGCCTAGGGTTCTGCCTCGTGGCCACCAACTCCAGCACCCCAGAGGCCGGCGCTTCCCCCTCGGACACCCCCGCGCCCGACATCTCCGACGCCCTTGTGGCGGCCGAGCCCCGCCGCCGGATATCCGGGGCCGTATGGGGTGCGCTCGCCATCGTGTACGTCGTCTGGGGCTCCACCTACCTCGGTATCCGGGTCGTCGTGGAGACCATGCCGCCCTTTCTCTCCGCCGGGGCCCGCTTCATCCTCGCGGGCCTGATCCTCGCCGGGCTCGTGGCCTGGCGCCAGGGGGTGTCGGCGCTCAAGGTCACCCGCGTCCAGCTCGCGTCCGTGGCCGTGATCGGCCTGCTGCTCCTGCTCGGCGGCAACGGCATGGTCGTACTCGCCGAGACCTCCGTGCCCTCCGGGCTCGCCGCCCTGCTGATCGCCGTCGTACCCGCCTGGGTGGTCGTGCTGCGCAGATCCTTCGGCGAGCGGCCCGGCCTCGGCGCCTATCTGGGCGTGCTGCTCGGACTGGCGGGTCTGGCCGTACTGACCCTTCCCGGCCTCAGCGGCGATGTGCGCCTGTGGGGCGTCCTCACCGTGATCGTGGCGACCGTCATGTGGTCGGTGGGCTCCTTCTCCTCCTCCCGCATCCCGATGCCCGCCAATCCCTTCGCGGCGAGCGCGTACGAGATGGTCGCGGGCGGCATCGGCTGTCTGCTGGTGGGCCTCGGCCGGGGCGAGCAGTACGGCTTCGCCCTCTCGGAGGTCTCGGGCCGCTCCTGGACGGCGCTCGGCTACCTCGTCGTCTTCGGCTCGATCGTCGCGTTCACGGCGTACGCCTGGCTGCTGCACTCCGCGCCGCTGTCCCTGGTCGCGACGTACGCGTACGTCAACCCGGTGGTCGCCGTCCTTCTCGGCGCGCTGATCCTGAACGAGCGGCTGACCTGGCCGATCGCCCTCGGCGGTGCCGTCGTCGTGGCGGGGGTCGTCCTGATCGTGTCGACGGAACGCCGCCGCTAGCTAGGTCCCAGCGCGGCGGGTCCCCCCGTCGCGGTTCGCCCGCGAAACCACCCACCGGGACAGCAACCGCCAACGCCCCCGGCCCACGCTCACCACGATCCCGGCGACTGGCGAAACCACCCACCGGGACAGCAACCGCCAACGCCCCCGGCCCACGCTCACCACGAACCCGGTCACTGGCCAAAGCGTCGCACGCGCCGCGCCCACCACTCCACCCCGGACAAACGCCCAGACGCCCTCCCGCCCCTACCGTGGGGCAGAGACACCCCATCTATCTCGGAAGGGCCGGGACATGACCTCCACCCACGCCTTCTGGCTCGCCGGCCGCCAGGCCACCGGCGAGACCGTGCTCGACGTCACCTCCCCCTGGGACGGACGCCTCGTCGGCCAGGTCTCGGTCCCGACCGAGGACCAGATCGAGGAAGCCGTGGCCGCCGCGCACGCCGTGCGGGACGAGTTCGCGGCCACCCCGGCCCATGTACGCGCCGCCGCGCTCGACCACGTGTCGCGCCGGCTCACCGAGCGCACCGAGGAGATCGCCCAGCTGATCTCCGCCGAGAACGGCAAGCCGGTCAAGTGGGCCCGCGGTGAGGTCGGCCGTGCCGTCTCCGTCTTCCGTTTCGCCGCCGAAGAGGCCCGCCGCTTCAACGGCGGCGAGGCCCAGCGCCTTGACACCGACGCCGGCGGCCAGGGCCGTCTCGCGCTCACCCGCCGCTTCCCCAAGGGCGCCGTCCTCGGCATCGCGCCGTTCAACTTCCCGCTCAACCTCTGCGCCCACAAGATCGCCCCCGCCATCGCGGTCGGCGCTCCGATCATCCTCAAGCCCGCCCCGGCGACCCCGCTCTCCGGCCTGATCATCGGTGAGCTGCTCGCCGAGACCGAGCTGCCCGCGGGCTCCTGGTCCGTGCTCCCGGTCCCGAACGACCAGATGCCCGCCCTGGTCCAGGACGAGCGCCTTCCGGTCATCTCCTTCACCGGCTCCGACAAGGTCGGTTACGCGATCATGGACTCGGTGCCGCGCAAGCACTGCACCTTGGAACTCGGCGGCAACGGCGCGGCCGTCGTCCTCGGCGACTTCGCCTCCGAGCAGGACCTGGACTGGGCGGCGACCCGCATCGCCACCTTCTCCAACTACCAGGGCGGCCAGTCCTGCATCTCCGTGCAGCGCGTGATCGCCGACGCCACGGTGTACGACCGGCTGCTGCCGAAGATCGTCGCGGCCGTCGAGGCCCAGGTCACCGGCGACCCGTCCGACAGCGCCACCGACGTCGGCCCGCTGGTCAGCGAGGACGCCGCCAAGCGCGTCGAGTCCTGGGTGGACGAGGCGGTGCAGGCGGGCGCGAAGCTGCTCGCGGGCGGCAAGCGCGACGGCGCCTCCTATGCGCCGACCGTCCTCACGGACGTCCCCGAGGACACGACGCTGGCCTGCGAGGAGGTCTTCGGACCGGTCCTGACGGTCCGGAAGGCCGACGGGGAGGCCGAGGCCTTCGCCGCCGTCAACGACTCCAAGTACGGCCTGCAGGCAGGTGTGTTCACGCACGACGTACAGACCGCCTTCCGCGCCCACCGTGCCCTCGAGGTCGGCGGTGTGATCATCGGCGACGTCCCCTCGTACCGCGCGGACCAGATGCCGTACGGCGGCGCCAAGCAGTCCGGCGTGGGCCGCGAGGGCGTGCGCTACGCGATGGACGACTACACCTACGAGCGGGTGCTGGTGCTCACGGGCCTCGCCCTGTAACCGCCCGTACGCCGCGGACGACGGCCGGAGCCCACTGTGCGGGGGCTCCGGCCGTTGCCGTTCTTCCGGACAGGTTCCCTCCACTGCGGTACTGAGACTGGTGGACAGGTGAGGAATCGGGTACTACGGACGAGTAGCACCGGTCGGTAAGAGACGATCCGCTGTCCGGCCGGCGCCCCCTGACGTCCCGACTCGCGGCGAGGTGAGCCTCATGTCCGCACCACTCGACAAGACCCAGTCCCAGCCCCACTCCCAGCCTCCGAAGGTCAGTGAGCGCGAAGCACGGCAGGTCGCCGAGGCCGCACGCGAGCAGGACTGGCGCAAGCCAAGTTTCGCCAAGGAGCTCTTCCTTGGCCGCTTCCGGCTCGATCTGATCCATCCCCATCCGATGCCCGCCGCCGAGGACACCCGTCGGGGTGAGGCATTCCTCGCAAAAATGCGCGACTTCTGCGAAACGAAGATCGACGGAGCGCTGATCGAGCGCGAGGCGCGGATCCCCGACGAGGTGATCAACGGGCTCAAGGAGCTCGGCGCGCTCGGCATGAAGATCGACACGAAGTACGGCGGCCTCGGCCTCACCCAGGTGTACTACAACAAGGCGCTGGCCCTCGCCGGGTCCGCCAGCCCCGCCATCGGCGTGCTGCTCTCCGCGCACCAGTCGATCGGCGTACCGCAGCCGCTGAAGATGTTCGGCACCCCGGAACAGAAGGAGCGGTTCCTCCCGCGCTGCGCCCGCACCGACATCTCCGCCTTCCTGCTCACCGAGCCCGACGTCGGCTCCGACCCGGCACGCCTGGCGACCACGGCGGTGCCCGACGGGGACTCGTACGTCCTCGACGGGGTCAAGCTCTGGACCACCAATGGCGTCGTCGCCGACCTGCTCGTCGTCATGGCGCGAGTGCCGAAGAGCGAGGGACACAAGGGCGGCATCACCGCCTTCGTCGTCGAGGCCGGCTCGGAGGGCATCACGGTCGAGAACCGCAACTCCTTCATGGGGCTGCGCGGCATCGAGAACGGCCTGACCCGCTTCCACCAGGTCAGGGTCCCCGCCGAGAACCGTATCGGCCCCGAGGGCGCCGGCCTGAAAATCGCCCTCACCACGCTCAACACCGGCCGCCTCTCGCTGCCCGCCTCCTGCGTCGCGGCCGGCAAGTGGGCGCTGAAAATCGCCCGCGAGTGGTCCGTGGCGCGCGAGCAGTGGGGCAAGCCGATCGCCAAGCACGAGGCCGTCGGCTCGAAGATCTCCTTCATCGCGGCGACCACCTTCGCCCTGGAAGCGGTCCTCGACCTGTCCAGCCAGATGGCCGACGAGGACCGCAACGACATCCGTATCGAGGGCGCGCTGGCCAAACTCTTCGCCTCCGAGATGGGCTGGGTCATCGCCGACGAACTGGTCCAGATCCGCGGCGGCCGCGGCTTCGAGACGGCGGACTCGCTGGCGGCGCGCGGCGAACGTGCCGTACCAGCTGAGCAGGTCCTGCGCGATCTGCGCATCAACCGCATCTTCGAGGGCTCGACCGAGATCATGCATCTGCTGATCGCCCGCGAGGCCGTCGACGCCCACCTGGCCGTGGCCGGAGACATCATCGACCCCGCCAAACCGCTGTCCGCCAAGGCGAAGGCAGGCGCGCGCGCCGGTGGCTTCTACGCCCGCTGGCTGCCGAAGCTGGTTGCCGGACCGGGGCAACTCCCGCGCTCGTACGCCGAGTTCGGGGACCTCGCGACCCATCTGCGCTATGTCGAGCGCTCGTCCCGCAAGTTGGCACGCTCCACGTTCTACGCCATGTCGAGGTGGCAGGGCCGGATGGAGACCAAGCAGGCCTTCCTCGGCCGGATCGTCGACATCGGCGCGGAGCTGTTCGCGATGAGCGCGGCCTGTGTACGCGCGGAACTGCTCAGCGCCACCGAGGACCACGGCCGCGAGGCGCACCAGCTGGCCGACGCCTTCTGCCGTCAGTCCCGCATCCGAGTCGAGGAGCTCTTCAACCGCCTGTGGTCCAACACCGACGACCTGGACCGCAAGGTCGTGGACGGCGTGCTGTCCGGCACGTACACGTGGCTGGAACAGGGCGTCATCGACCCCAGCGGCGAGGGCCCCTGGATCGCCGACGCGACACCCGGCCCCTCCGAGCGCACCAACGTCCACCGCCCGATCCACTAGAACCTTCTCGACCGCACCGGACTCCCTGCCCCACAATCGACCTCTGATCACGGATCACGGATCACGGATCACGGATCACGGATCACGGATCACGGTCAACACCGAATTGGGGCAGGGATGTTCGGGGCAGTCAAGCAGCGTGGTCTACGGAGGGCCGCCCTTGTGGCGGTCGTCCTCGGCGGTATCGGCGCGTGCGACGCCGCCGAGGAGAAGAAGTCCGACGACAAACCCACTGCCGCCGCCCCCGCCGCCCTCACCGAGGCGCAGCTCAGGGCCGTTTCCTTCACCGAGGGCGAGAAGACCGGCGCGTACACCGCCTCCGAGTACACCCTCGGCGGGCCGCTGGGGGAGGACTACACCGCCGATCCCGCTGTCTGCCAGCCCCTTGTCAGCCTCGCCAGGGGCGCCACCGCCCATGATCCCGTCGCCGAGGTCAACCGTGAGGTCGGCGTACCCGGTCAGGTCGCCGGGCTCAGCGTTGCCGTACAGCTGCGGTCGTACGAGAAGGGTCGGGCCGCCGCCGTCATGAAGGCCCTGACCACCGCGGGAGCCCAGTGCGCCGGGGACTACATCGAGGAGCGGGCCGTCGCCAGGGCGAAAGTGCTCAAGGTGGAGCCCGCCAAGGCGCCCGCGTTCGGCGACGAGGCCAGGGCGTACCGCTTCACCTTCCTCGATGTGAAGGGGAAGCTGAAGCTGTACGAGTACCTGACCGTCGTCCGCTCCGGCTCGACCACCCTGTCCTTCCGCGGCGAGTTCCTCGGCACCAAGGACATCGGGAAGGTGCCAGACGAGGTCGTGAACGCCCAGTGGGAGAAGTTCAGCGCGGGCCGCAAGAGCGGCGCATAGGGACGCACTGTCCAGTCGGACAGCGGTTACGGCCACAATGGGGTCATGAGCGACAGCCCATCCCCCCTCGCCGACCCGCATCTCGCCTTCGACGCGACCGAAGGCCTGCGCGACATCGTCGTCCTCGGCTCCACCGGGTCCATCGGCACCCAGGCCATCGACCTGGTTCTGCGCAACCCCGACCGGTTCCGTGTCACGGCGCTCTCCGCCGCGGGCGGGCGGGTCGGACTCCTCGCCCGGCAGGCGCGGCAGTTGCGGGTCGACACGGTCGCGGTGGCCCGAGAAGACGTGGTGCCCGCACTGCGCGAGGCGCTGGCCGATCAGTACGGCTCCGAGCCGCTGCCCGAGATCCTGGCCGGCCGCGACGCCGCCACCCAGCTCGCCGCCTCCGCCTGCCACACCGTGCTCAACGGCATCACCGGCTCCATCGGCCTCGCCCCTACCCTCGCCGCCCTCGAAGCGGGCCGCACTCTCGCCCTCGCCAACAAGGAGTCGCTGATCGTGGGCGGGCCGCTGGTCAAGGCGCTCGCCAAGCCCGGCCAGATCATCCCAGTCGACTCCGAGCACGCCGCCCTCTTCCAGGCGCTGGCGGCCGGGACGAGAGCCGATGTGCGCAAGCTCGTGGTGACGGCCTCCGGCGGCCCCTTCCGCGGCCGCACCCGCGCCGAGTTGGCCGATGTCACTCCCAAGGACGCCCTCGCGCATCCCACCTGGGCGATGGGCCCGGTCATCACCGTGAACAGTGCGACGCTGGTCAACAAGGGCCTGGAGGTCATCGAGGCGCATCTCCTCTACGACATCCCGTTCGAGCGCATCGACGTCGTCGTCCACCCCCAGTCCTATGTCCACTCCATGGTGGAATTTTCGGACGGATCCACCCTCGCCCAGGCCACTCCGCCCGATATGCGAGGCCCGATCGCCATCGGCATCGGCTGGCCCGAGCGGATCCCCGACGCCGCCCCCGCCTTCGACTGGACCAAGGCCTCGACCTGGGAGTTCTTCCCGCTCGACACCGAGGCCTTCCCCTCGGTGGGACTCGCCAGGCACGTGGGGGAGCTGGGCGGAACAGCCCCGGCGGTGTTCAATGCCGCGAACGAGGAGTGCGTGGACGCTTTCCTCGCCGGGCGGCTGCCGTTCAACGGAATCATGGATACGGTCACCGAAGTCGTCACCGAGCACGGTGTGCCCGCCCAGGGAACTCCGCTCACGGTGGCGGACGTCCTGGAAGCGGAGACCTGGGCCCGGGCACGGGCGCGGGAACTGGCAGTGAAGGCGACAGCGGAGGCTCGCGCATGACGATTCTGTTGACGGTCATCGGCATAGCTCTCTTTGCTGTGGGCCTGCTGATCTCCATCGCCTGGCACGAACTCGGCCATCTCTCGACGGCCAAGCTCTTCGGCATCCGCGTGCCCCAGTACATGGTCGGGTTCGGCCCGACCATCTGGTCCCGGCACAAGGGCGAGACGGAGTACGGGATCAAGGCCATCCCCGCCGGCGGCTACATCCGCATGATCGGGATGTTCCCTCCCGGCGACGACGGCCGGATCGAGGCACGGTCCACCTCGCCGTTCCGCAGCATGATCGAGGACGCCCGCTCGGCGGCCTTCGAGGAGCTCAAGCCAGGCGACGACGACCGTCTCTTCTACACGCGCAAGCCGTGGAAGCGCGTGATCGTGATGTTCGCGGGACCGTTCATGAATCTGGTCCTCGCCGTCGCGATCTTCCTCGGCGTTTCGATGGCGTACGGCTTCGCCACCCAGACCACCGAGGTCGCGGGCGTCCAGAAGTGCGTCATCTCGCAGAGCGAGGACCGTGACAGCTGCAAGAAGGGCGATCCCGTATCGCCCGCGCAGGCCGCCGGACTGAAGGTGGGCGACAAGATCGTCGCCTTCAACGGGCAGCCCGTCGCCGACTGGACCACGCTGTCCAACCACATCCGCGAGACGATCGGCCCGGCCACCATCACCGTCGAGCGGGACGGCAGCCAGCAGGTCCTCAAGGCCACGCTCGCCAAGAACCTGGTGGCCAAGAAGGACTCCGACGGCCAGGTCGTCGCCGGCAAGTACGTCCCTGCGGGCTATCTCGGCTTCGCAGCGAAGACCGAGATCCTCCCGCTCTCCTTCGGCGCCTCCGTCGACCGCATGGGCGACATGATCGAGAACGGCGTCGAGTCCATCGTCGCGCTTCCGTCCAAGATCCCCGACCTGTGGAACGCCGCCTTCTCGGACGGCGAGCGCAAGGCCGACTCCCCTGTGGGCGTGGTCGGCGCAGCGCGCATCAGCGGCGAGGTGCTGAACCTGGACGTCCCGACGCAGAGCATCATCGCGACCTTCATGATGCTGCTCGCGACGTTCAACCTCTCGCTGTTCCTGTTCAACATGCTGCCGCTGCTGCCGCTGGACGGCGGGCACATCGCGGGCGCGCTGTGGGAGTCCGTACGCCGCAATGTCGCCAAGGTGTTCCGGCGTCCCGACCCGGGTCCCTTCGACGTCGCACAGCTGATGCCGGTCGCGTATGTGGTGGCGGGGATCTTCATCTGCTTCACCCTGCTCGTGCTGGTCGCCGACATCGTCAACCCGGTCAAAATCAGCTGAGTGACACGTTTGGTGACGGCCGGACACTCTTTGTGTCCGGCCGTCACCTTTGCGTGGCGTTTCCCTCGCGATGTGCTCGCGTCAACGTCAGTGCCGTAATCTCGGAGCCTGGAGCCCGCCGATCTCGGGACCTTGATCCACACCTTGGGGTTGCACAGCAGATGACTGCAATTTCTCTCGGAATGCCGTCCGTTCCGACGAAGCTCGCCGACCGGAGGGTCAGCCGCAAGATCCAGGTCGGCTCGGTGGCCGTCGGCGGGGACGCGCCGGTGTCCGTGCAGTCGATGACGACGACCCGTACCTCGGACGTGGGGGCGACGCTGCAGCAGATCGCCGAGCTGACCGCGTCCGGGTGCCAGATCGTGCGGGTTGCGTGTCCCACTCAGGATGATGCGGACGCGCTGGCGACGATCGCCCGTAAGTCGCAGATCCCGGTGATCGCGGACATCCACTTCCAGCCGAAGTACGTCTTCGCCGCGATCGATGCCGGGTGCGCGGCGGTCCGGGTCAACCCGGGCAACATCAAGCAGTTCGACGACAAGGTCAAGGAGATCGCCCGGGCGGCGGGCGAGAGTGGCACCCCGATCCGGATCGGGGTGAATGCGGGCTCGCTGGATGCCCGGCTGCTTGCCAAGTACGGCAAGGCGACGCCGGAGGCGCTGGTGGAGTCGGCGCTGTGGGAGGCGTCGCTGTTCGAGGAGCACGGTTTCCGCGACATCAAGATCTCGGTCAAGCACAATGACCCGGTCGTGATGGTCAATGCCTACCGGCAGCTCGCGGCGGCCTGTGACTATCCGCTGCATCTCGGGGTGACCGAGGCCGGGCCGGCGTTCCAGGGCACGATCAAGTCCGCGGTCGCCTTCGGGGCGCTGCTCGCCGAGGGGATCGGGGACACCATCCGGGTCTCGCTCTCCGCGCCGCCCGCCGAAGAGGTGAAGGTCGGTATCCAGATCCTGGAGTCGCTCAACCTGCGCCAGCGGCGGCTGGAGATCGTCTCCTGTCCGTCGTGCGGCCGGGCCCAGGTGGATGTCTACAAGCTCGCCGACGAGGTCACGGCGGGCCTTGAGGGTATGGAGGTGCCGTTGCGCGTCGCGGTCATGGGGTGTGTCGTCAACGGTCCCGGCGAGGCCCGCGAGGCCGACCTCGGTGTCGCGTCGGGCAACGGGAAGGGTCAGATCTTTGTGAAGGGCGAGGTCATCAAGACCGTTCCCGAGTCGAAGATCGTCGAGACCCTCATCGAAGAGGCGATGAAGATCGCCGAACAGATGGAGAAGGACGGCGTCCTCTCGGGCGAGCCCGAGGTCTCGGTCAGCTGATCAGCGCGTACCGGCCCCGTTGTGCGCCCCCCCGGCGTTCGGCGGGGCCTTGTGCTGAGCTCGGCAGCCCCCGGACCTGCCAGGTACAGTTCGGAGATCAGCAGACCGTATGGTGAGGCCCCCTCGTGTTGACGCAGACCACCACCCGGGTCCTCGAACCCAGTGACCTCGGCGCAGCGCTCGCCATCCTCGAGAGCGAGCCTGTCGCCAACGCTTTTGTCACCTCACGCGTCCAGGTCGCCGGTCTCGACCCCTGGCGCCTGGGCGGCGAGATGTGGGGCTGGTACACCGACGGGCGGCTGCGCTCGCTGTGCTACTCCGGCGCCAACCTCGTACCGATCTGTGCCACCCCCGAGGCCGTGCGTGCCTTCGCCGACCGGGCGCGCAGAACCGGCCGCCGCTGCTCCTCCATCGTCGGCCCCGCCGAGTCCACCTCCCAGCTGTGGCGGCTGCTGGAGCCGAGCTGGGGCCCGGCCAGGGAGGTACGTGCCCGCCAGCCGCTCATGGTCACCGAGCAGATTCCCGACGGCATCGAGCCCGACCCGTACGTCCGCCGGATCCGCAAGGACGAGATGGACGTGATCATGCCGGCCTGCGTGGCGATGTTCACCGAGGAGGTGGGCATCTCGCCGATGGCCGGCGACGGCGGACTGCTCTACCAGGCCCGCGTCGCCGAACTCGTCGGCGCCGGGCGGTCGTTCGCCCGTATCGACGACGGGCAGGTCGTCTTCAAGGCCGAGATCGGCGCGGCCACCAACGAGGCCTGCCAGATCCAAGGCGTATGGGTGGCACCGGAGTTCCGCGGCCGCGGGCTGTCCGAGACCGGCATGACGGCCGTGCTGCGCTACGCAATCGCGGACGTCGCCCCGGTCGTCAGCCTCTACGTCAACGACTACAACACCGCAGCCAGAGCGGCATACCGCAGGGTCGGCTTCCGCGAGGTCGGCGCCTTCATGAGCGTGCTGTTCTGACCTCGGGCCACGCCAAGTAGGGTTCGTGCATGGCAGCACTCTCAGGCGGTGGACCCGGGACCCCGAGCGTTGCGGTGGCCCCGGTCGATCTCTCGGCGCGGATCGACGAAGCCCTCGCGGTGCAGGCCCTCGCGTTCGGGCTGAGCGACGACGAGGTCGAGGTGCGCCGCCACATCGTCCACCGGCATCTCCTCTGCTCCGGCGCGCGTGCGCTCGGCGCGCTGACGGAGACGGGACGACTCGTCGGCTTCGTGTACGGCATGCCCAACAGCCGCACCCACTGGTGGTCCACCGTCGTGGAGCCGTATCTGCGCCGCAACGGCACCGACAACTGGCTCGACGACTCCTTCGTGATCACCGAACTCCATGTCCACCCCGGTTTCCAGGGGCGCGGCATCGGCCGCTCACTGATCACCACGATCACCGACAGCGTCGAGCAGCCCCGCTCGATCCTCTCCGCGATCGACACCGAAAGCCCGGCCCGCGGCCTGTACCGCGCGCTCGGCTACCAGGACCTCGCGCGCCAGGTGATGTTCCCGAGTGCGCCCAGTCCGTATGCGGTGATGGGGGCAGTGCTGCCGCTGCTGCGCGACAACTGATTTCCGCCTGCCGGTCCGGCCCGGCTAACCTCCTGCTCATCACACATTCCGAGCAGGAGTTCACCATGGCCCAGGTCCAGCGCATGTCCCGTCTGATGATCAAGACACTGCGCGACGACCCGGCGGACGCCGAGACGCTCAGCCACAAGCTGCTGGTCCGCGCCGGTTACGTCAGGCGCAACGCCGCCGGTATCTGGTCCTGGCTGCCGCTGGGCAAGAAGGTCCTGGAGAACGTCACGCGCGTGGTGCGCGAGGAGATGGACGCGATCGGCGCGCAGGAGGTGCTGCTGCCGGCGCTGCTGCCCAAGGAGCCCTACGAGGCGACGGGCCGCTGGGAGGAGTACGGAGCGGAGCTCTTCCGCCTCAAGGACCGCAAGGGCGCGGACTACCTCCTCGGCCCGACGCACGAGGAGATCTTCACCCAGCTCGTCAAGGACCAGTGCACGTCCTACAAGGACCTGCCCGTGATCCTTTACCAGATCCAGACGAAGTACCGCGACG
The DNA here is from genome assembly GCF_006715635.1 of Streptomyces sp. SLBN-118. NCBI lineage: Bacteria > Bacillati > Actinomycetota > Actinomycetes > Kitasatosporales > Streptomycetaceae > Streptomyces > Streptomyces sp. SLBN-118. Next base: position 2,129,103 of record NZ_VFNP01000001.1, on the reverse strand, counting down.
AGGCGCGTCCCCGTTCGGGCATCCTGCGCGGCCGCGAGTTCCAGATGAAGGACTCGTACTCCTTCGACACCAGCGACGAGGGCCTGGCCGAGTCGTACGCGCTGCACCGCGAGGCGTACATCAAGACCTTCCGGCGCCTCGGGCTCGAGCACCGCATCGTCTCGGCGGTATCCGGTGCGATGGGCGGTTCGGCGTCGGAGGAGTTCCTGGCCCCGGCTGCGGCGGGCGAGGACACCTTCGTCTACTGCCCTGCCTGCGACTACGCCGCGAACACGGAGGCCGTGACCTTCGCCGCCGAGGCCGTCGAGTCCGACGGGCACGGTCCCGTCGAGGAGCTGGACACTCCCGACACCCCCACGATCGAGTCGCTCGCCGAGCACCTGGGCGTCCCGGCCTCGGCCACCCTCAAGAACCTCCTGGTCAAGGTCGACGGCGAGATCGTCGCTGTCGGTGTGCCCGGCAACCGCGAGGTGGACCTGGGCAAGCTGTCGGACCATCTCGCCCCCGCCGAGGTGGAGCTGGTCACCGCGGAGGACTTCACGGGCCGCCCCGATCTCGTACGCGGATACGTCGGCCCGCAGGGCCTGGAGAAGGTCCGCTACATTGCCGACCCGCGGGTCGCACCCGGCACCGCGTGGATCACCGGCGCCAACAAGCCCGACACGCACGCCCGTAATGTCGTCGCGGGCCGGGACTTCACCGTCGACGACTACCTCGACGTGGTCGTCGTCGAGGACGGCGACCCGTGCCCCAAGTGTGCGACGGGACTGAAGCTCGACCGCGCCATCGAAATCGGCCACATCTTCCAGCTGGGCCGCAAGTACGCCGACGCCTTCCAGCTCGACGTCCTCGGCCAGAACGGCAAGCCGGTCCGGGTGACCATGGGCTCGTACGGCATCGGTGTCTCCCGCGCGGTGGCTGCCCTGGCCGAGCAGACGGCAGACGACAAGGGCCTGTGCTGGCCGCGCGAGATCGCCCCGGCGGACGTCCACGTGGTCGCCGCGGGCAAGGCGCTCCAGACCGAACTGGCCCTGGACGTCGCGGACCAGCTGGCGGCTGCGGGCCTGCGGGTCCTCGTCGACGAGCGCCCGGGTGTCTCGCCGGGCGTGAAGTTCACCGACGCGGAGCTGATCGGCGTCCCGAAGATTGTGGTGGCCGGCCGCCGGGCGTCGGAGGGCGTGGTGGAGCTGAAGGACCGGCGGACGGGTGAGCGCGAGGAGCTGACGGTGGCGGACGCGGTGGCGCGGCTTCGGGGCTGACGCCTGCGGCGGCCTCCGGGGGCGCTGCCCCGGAGGCCCGCCCCTCGACGGACGGGCTGAACTTCAGCCCCGGCGCTACAGCCAGCCCGCGAACTCCAGCGCCAGCTCCGCCTCCTGCCGCCGCCCCGCGGCCATCGCCCGCGTTCCCGACTCCACCGCCCGGAACAGCGTCCACCCGCGCAACCGGTCGGCGTCCACTTCGAGCGAGTCCGCGAGCCGGTTCACCCTGCGCCGGGCCACCGACGCGCCCGCCGCAGAGGCGATCAGGTCCTCGACTCGGTCGCGGACCAGGCGGGCCAAGTCGTAGGCGCGTTCTCCGACTATGGGCTCGGGGCCGACCGAAAGCCAGGGGGTGCGGTCGGCGGCAAGGACCTTTCCCTGGCGGAAGTTGCCGTGCAGCAGCAGGAGTTCGGGGGACAGCGCCGTGAGTTCGTCCCGCGCGGCCAGCGCCGCCGAGACCAGCCCGGCCGGTCCCGCGGACGCCCGCATCGCCTCCGCCTGACGTGCCGTCCGTTCCGCGACGGTCTCGAAGTCGTGGTCCGCCGGCGGCTCGATCCACAGTCGCCGCAACGTCCCCGCCGCCTCGAGCAGCGCCTTGGCCTCCGGCAGGGACCGCAGCGAGACTTCCGGATGCAGCCGTTCGAGCAGCAGCGCGCCGTCCGTGGCGCCCAGCAGGCGGACCGCGCCGAAGCCGTCCCAGTGTGCGAGCGCCGCTCGCTCGGGGCCCGGGGATGCGGAGGGCGGCGCGATTTTGAGCGCCGCGGCCGTGCCGTCGGGCTGCCGTACGAGAAGGACCAGGCTGCTGCGGCCGCCGGGCGCCATCACCCGCTCGACGTCCAGCTCCCAGTGGTCCGCCGCCTCCTGCACGGTCTTGGGCAGCTGCCCGAGCCAGAGGTCACTCTCGCCCAGAGCCCGGACGAGTCGCTGCGGCGGTTCGAAAGCCATGCGTTTGTTGATCCCTTTCCCCTTAGGTCCGCTCCGTGAGCCCAGGAAAGGCTACGCCGCTGCCGCGCCAGCGCACCGCCCGGACGGCCGCTTCGCGCAGCGCGCTTGCGGCGTCCTTCCGCAGCGGGCCCTCGGCGGCTCGTACGAGGTCGGAGTAGACGTTCGCCACCCGGTCCTCCAGCACGGCGGCGAGCCGCAGGGCCGCAGCCGCGTCCGGGACCCGAAAGGGCAGCGCGTAAGCGGCGGCCGACGCGGCGGGCTCGCCTCCCAGATCGCGGGCCGTGCGGGCCAGCGCGTCCCGGCGGGCCCGGTGCGCGGCGTAAGCGGACATCGCCTCGGCCTTGCGGGCGTCACCGATCCGGCCGCCGACGACCCCGTACCCGTACACCGCCGCGTGCTCGGCGGCGAGCGCGGCCTGTACGGCGTCAAGCGCGCTCACTGCGAGCCCCCCTTCGTCAGCAGGTACTCGTGCGTGGCTCCTGCCGCCGCGACCGAGGCGAGCAGCCGAGCCAGCTCCGGCTCCGCGTCGAGGAGCGCCGCCGTGTACGCGTCGCCGGTGCGGCGCTCGGCCGCGGCCAGAGACCTCAGCGCCGCCGGGGCGTCGGCGGGAACGGGCAGGGTCGGCGCCACTCGGCTCGTCCCGCCGAGCGCGGTGACATGCTCGGCGACCGCGGTCCGCAGCGCGCTCAACTGCCCTGTCAGGACGGGAAGGTGCACCATGACGGCGTCGTAATGGTCACGCAGCGCAGCGCTCGCCGCGGCGAGCCGCCCGCGCAGCGCCGTCTCCGCGCGCACCGGATCGGAATCCGAGTTGGCGGTGCGCCCGCGCTCCGGGTCCTCGTTCGAACAGCCCGTCAACGCCGTGACCGCAGCCGCACCCGTCGCGATGAGCGCACGCCTGCGTGTCGTCCCCGTGCGCCCCACGCCTGTCTCCCTACGACCAGTGATCATCGCCGCAGGCGAGCGTACCTGCGGGTCAGGCACAGGTGGACGGCAACACCCCTCGGAACCGGATACCCTTTGTGCTGACACGCGACGATCCCACAACAGCACACGCGGCCGAGGAGTCACCCGGATGAGCACCACCCAGAGCGAGAGGCTGCGCGGGCTGCTGGAACCGCTCGTCAGCGCCGCGGACCTGGATCTGGAAGAGATCGAGGTGTCCCGGGCGGGCAAGCGCCGCATGCTGAGGATCACCGTGGACTCCGACGAGGGCGCCACGCTGGACGCCTGTGCCGAGCTGAGCCGCGTCATCTCGCAGAAGCTCGACGAGACGGACGCGATGGGCGAGGGCGAGTACGTACTCGAAGTGAGCTCGCCCGGCGCCGACCGCCCGCTGACCGAGCACCGCCACTACGTTCGCGCGACCGGCCGCCTTGTGAAGCTCCAGCTGCACGAGAGCGGGGAACTGGTGGCGCGCATCCTCACCGTGGACGACGAGGGACTCGACCTCGAGGTGCCGGGTGTGAAGGGGCGCAAGCCCACCGCCCGCCGGGTCACCTTCGCGGAGATCGCCAAGGCCCGCGTGGAGATCGAGTTCAACCGCAAGGACAAGAAGGAAGAGGAGGCGTAGCCGTGGACATCGACGTAAAGCTCCTGAAGGGCTTGGCACAAGAGAAGGAGATCCCGTTCGACCTTCTGGTCGAGGCGATCGAGTCGGCCCTCCTCATCGCGTACCACCGCACCGAGGGCAGCCGCCGTCACGCCCGCGTCGTGCTGAGCCGGGACACCGGCCATGTGACGGTGTGGGCCAAGGAAGACCCTGCCGACCTCGAAGAGGGGCAGGAGCCCAAGGAGTTCGACGACACGCCCTCCGACTTCGGCCGGATCGCGGCCACCACGGCCCGCCAGGTCATCCAGCAGCGGCTGCGGGACGCCGAGAACGACGTCACCTTCGGTGAGTACGCCCGCCGTGAGGGCGATGTCGTCGCGGGCATGGTGCAGCAGGGCAAGGACCCCAAGAACGTCCTGGTCAGGCTGGACGACAAGCTTGAGGCCATCCTGCCGGTGCAGGAGCAGGTGCCGGGCGAGGAGTACACCCACGGTCTGCGCCTGCGTACGTACGTCGTGCGCGTCGCCAAGGGTGTGCGCGGTCCCTCCGTGACCCTGTCGCGCACCCACCCGAACCTGGTGAAGAAGCTCTTCGCACTGGAGGTTCCGGAGATCGCGGACGGCAGTGTCGAGATCGCCGCGATCGCCCGGGAGGCCGGTCACCGCACCAAGATCGCCGTCCGTTCGACTCGTTCGGGCCTCAACGCCAAGGGCGCCTGTATCGGCCCGATGGGCAGCCGTGTGCGTAACGTCATGGCCGAGCTGCACGGCGAGAAGATCGACATCGTGGACTGGTCGGACGACCCGGCCGAGATGGTGGCCAACGCCCTCTCGCCGGCCCGCGTCAGCAAGGTGGAGGTCGTCGACCTCGGCGCCCGCTCCGCGCGGGTGACCGTCCCCGACTACCAGCTGTCGCTGGCGATCGGCAAGGAGGGGCAGAACGCCCGTCTGGCCGCCCGTCTCACCGGCTGGCGCATCGACATCCGCCCCGACACGGAGCAGAGCGGCGAGCAGGACTCCGACCGGGACTGAAAGTGATTCCGGCCGGGATGCCGTTCGCGCTGACGGCGGAACCCGGCCACGATCAAGACAACAACCGTTCGATTTTTGCCCCAAAGGGGTGAGGTCGGTGCGGGGAGGTAGACTGAAGGTGTCTGGCCGGACGCGTGGCCGCGCATGCCCTGAGCGAACCTGCGTGGGGTGCCGGGAGCGGGCGGCCAAGACCGATTTGCTGCGCATCGTGGTGACCGGAGACGCCTGCGTCCCCGATGATCGCGGTACGCTGCCCGGCCGGGGTGCATATGTACACCCCGCCTTGGTCTGTCTCGACCTGGCGGTCCGCCGCCGGGCGTTTCCCCGGGCCTTCAGGGCAAAGGGACCGCTCGATACCGCCGATGTAAGGCGGTATGTCGAGCAGGCGGCACAGTAAGAAGAGAACGGCACGGGACCCCGTGCGGTCAGGTACCTCGCGAGTTGGAAGTAGGTCGAGATTGCGATGAGCACTCGATGAGTACGCGATGAGTACGCCCATGAAGTAGCGACGGTCCGGCGGTAACCCGGACCTAAAAGGAGCGAAGTGGCTAAGGTCCGGGTATACGAACTCGCCAAGGAGTTCGGTGTGGAGAGCAAGGTCGTCATGGCCAAGCTCCAAGAACTCGGTGAATTCGTCCGTTCGGCGTCCTCGACGATCGAGGCGCCGGTTGTACGTAAATTGACTGACGCTTTGCAGGGACCCGGCGGCACCGCCGGCAAGTCCGCTGCCAAGCCCGGCGCGCCCCGCAAGGCCGCGCCCGCCAAGCCTGCTGCGCCGTCCCCGGTGTCGTCGGCCCGTCCAGCTGCCCCCAAGCCCGGCGTCCCGGCCCCCAAGCCGGCCGCTGCCGAGGCTCCGGCGAGCAGCGCCCCCTCCGTGGCCCCGGCTTCCCCGGGTCCGCGTCCGGGCCCCAAGCCCGCACCGGCCAAGCCCGCTCCGGCGGCTCCGGTGCCCGCGGCCGAGTTCTCGGCCCCGGCTCCGGCCCAGCCCGCCGCGCCGCAGGCCCCGCGTCCCGCGGGTGCCACTCCCGGCCCGCGTCCCGCCCGTCCGGCTCCGGCCGGCGGTCAGCGTGACGGCGGCCGTGACGGTGGCCGTGGTGGCGAGCGTCCCGCACGTCCCGCCGGTCAGGGCGCCCCGCGTCCCGGCGGTCGCCCGGCCGGTCCCCGTCCGGGCAACAACCCCTTCACCTCGGGTGGCTCCACCGGCATGGCGCGCCCGCAGGCGCCCCGTCCGGGTGGTGCCCCCCGTCCCGGTGGCGGCGCTCCCGGCGCCCCGCGTCCGCAGGGTGGTCCCGGCGGAGCGCACTCCGGTCCTTCCGGCAGGCCCCAGGGCCCCGGCGGCGCCCGTCCGACCCCTGGCGGCATGCCGCGTCCGCAGGCTCCCCGCCCCGGTGGCGGCCCTGCGGGTAACCGCCCGAACCCGGGCATGATGCCGCAGCGTCCTGCTGCCAGTCCCCGTCCTGGTGGCGGTCCCGGCGGTGGCGGCGGCCGTGGTCCCGGTGGCGGCGGCGGTCGTCCCGGCGGTGCCGGTGCCGGTCGTCCCGGCGGCGGTGGCGGCGGTTTCGCCGGCCGTCCCGGTGGCGGTGGCGGTGGCGGTCGTCCTGGAGCGGGCGGCGGTTTCGCCGGTCGTCCCGGTGGCGGTGGCCCCGGTGGTGGCGGCGGCTTCGGTGGCGGCGGCGGCCGTCCCGGCTTCGGCGGTCGTCCGGGTGGTCCCGGTGGCCGTGGTGGCACGCAGGGCGCCTTCGGCCGTCCCGGCGGCCCGGCGCGCCGTGGCCGTAAGTCGAAGCGGCAGAGGCGCCAGGAGTACGAGGCCATGCAGGCTCCGTCGGTCGGCGGCGTGATGCTGCCTCGCGGCAATGGCGAGACCGTTCGCCTGTCGCGCGGTGCGTCCCTCACCGACTTCGCGGAGAAGATCAACGCCAACCCGGCGTCGCTCGTCGCCGTGATGATGAACCTCGGCGAAATGGTCACGGCCACGCAGTCGGTCTCCGACGAGACGCTGCAGCTGCTGGCCGACGAGATGAACTACACGGTTCAGATCGTCAGCCCCGAGGAGGAGGACCGCGAGCTTCTCGAGTCCTTCGACATCGAGTTCGGCGAGGACGAGGGCGGCGAGGACATGCTCGTCTCCCGTCCGCCGGTCGTGACCGTCATGGGTCACGTCGACCACGGTAAGACCCGACTGCTGGACGCGATCCGCAAGACGAACGTCGTTGCGGGCGAGGCCGGCGGTATTACGCAGCACATCGGTGCGTACCAGGTCGGCACCGAGGTCAACGGTGAAGAGCGCAAGATCACCTTCATCGACACCCCGGGTCACGAGGCGTTCACCGCCATGCGTGCCCGTGGTGCCAAGTCCACCGACATCGCGATCCTCGTGGTCGCGGCGAACGACGGTGTGATGCCCCAGACGATCGAGGCACTGAACCACGCCAAGGCGGCCGGTGTGCCGATCGTGGTCGCGGTCAACAAGATCGATGTCGAGGGCGCGGACCCGACCAAGGTGCGCGGACAGCTGACCGAGTTCGGTCTGGTGGCCGAGGAGTACGGCGGCGACACGATGTTCGTCGACATCTCCGCCAAGCAGGCTCTGCACATCGACAGCCTGCTGGAGGCCGTGGTCCTGACCGCGGACGCCTCGCTCGATCTGCGTGCCAACGCGCAGATGGACGCGCAGGGTATTGCGATCGAGGCCCACCTCGACCGCGGCCGCGGTGCCGTCGCCACGGTGCTCGTCCAGCGCGGAACGCTCCGCGTCGGCGACACGATGGTCGCCGGTGACGCGTACGGCCGTGTCCGGGCGATGCTCGACGACAACGGCAACAACGTCGAGGAAGCGGGTCCGTCGACCCCCGTCCTGGTCCTGGGTCTCACCAACGTCCCCGGCGCCGGCGACAACTTCCTGGTCGTGGACGAGGACCGTACCGCCCGTCAGATCGCCGAGAAGCGTGCCGCACGCGAGCGCAACGCCGCGTTCGCCAAGCGCACCCGCCGGGTGTCCCTCGAGGACCTCGACAAGGTGCTCAAGGCCGGTCTGGTGCAGGATCTCAACGTCATCATCAAGGGCGACGCGTCCGGTTCGGTGGAGGCTCTCGAGTCCTCGCTGCTCCAGCTCGACGTCGGCGAAGAGGTCGAGATCCGCGTTCTGCACCGTGGTGTGGGTGCGGTCACCGAGTCCGACATCGACCTGGCGATGGGCTCCGACGCCATCGTCATCGGCTTCAACGTCCGTGCGGCCGGCCGTGCCGCGCAGATGGCGGAGCGCGAGGGCGTCGACGTCCGGTACTACTCGGTGATCTACCAGGCCATCGAGGAGATCGAGGCGGCCCTCAAGGGCATGCTCAAGCCGGAGTACGAAGAGGTCGAGCTCGGTACGGCGGAGATCCGCGAGGTCTTCCGCTCGTCCAAGCTGGGCAACATCGCGGGTGTTCTCATCCGTTCCGGCGAGGTCAAGCGCAACACCAAGGCCCGTCTCATCCGCGACGGCAAGGTCATCGCGGAAAGCCTCAACATCGAGGGCCTGCGCCGCTTCAAGGACGACGTCACCGAGATCCGCGAAGGCTTCGAGGGCGGTATCAACCTCGGCAACTTCAACGACATCAAGATCGACGACGTCATCGCGACATACGAGATGCGCGAGAAGCCTCGCGGCTGATCGACACCTCTGACCGGGGCCGGTCGACGGGACGTATTTCCGTCGATCGGCCCCGGCCGTTGCGTGTACGGTTCTTGTGTCCCTGCCAAGTCGTTGGCGGGGGCCGTCGAACCCGTACCGGCGGGACATCCGGACATACATGTATGTGGGGACACTGTCCTTCGATCTGCTTCTCGGCGACGTACGGTCGCTGAAGGAGAAGCGCTCCGTGATCCGCCCGATCGTGGCCGAGCTCCAGCGCAGATACGCGGTGAGCGCGGCGGAGACCGGCGGGCAGGATCTCCACCGCCGGGCCCAGATCGGCCTGGCCGTGGTGTCCGGGGACACCGGGCACCTCACAGATGTACTCGACCGGTGCGAGCGCCTTGTCGCCGGCCGGCCCGAGGTGGAACTGCTGTCGGTTCGACGCAGGCTCCACAGCGACGAAGACTGAATGAGCTGGGCACAGCAGGAAAAGGGAGAAGGACCAGTGGCCGACAACGCGCGGGCGAAAAAGCTGGCGGACCTCATCCGGGAGGTGGTCGCCGAGAAGATGCAGCGCGGCATCAAGGACCCGCGCCTGGGTACGCACGTGACCATCACGGACACCCGCGTCACCGGTGACCTGCGGGAGGCCACGGTCTTCTACACGGTCTACGGCGACGACGAGGACCGGGCGAGCGCGGCAGCCGGGCTGGAGAGCGCCAAGGGCGTCCTGCGGTCGGCGGTCGGAGCGGCGGCGGGGACGAAGTTCACGCCGACCCTGACCTTTGTCGCGGACGCCCTCCCAGAGAACGCCAAGACGATCGAGGATCTCCTCGACAAGGCACGCGCATCCGACGCCAAGGTGCGTGAGGCGTCCTCGGGCGCGGCGTACGCGGGCGAGGCCGATCCGTACCGCAAGCCGGAGACGGATGACATGTCCGCTGCCGCAGGTGGGGACGACGCCTCCGAATGACACAGCACAACAAGACGCCGGACGGCCTTGTCATCGTCGACAAGCCGTCCGGCTTCACTTCTCACGACGTCGTCGCCAAGATGCGCGGGATCGCAAGGACCCGCCGGGTCGGGCATGCGGGGACGCTGGACCCCATGGCAACCGGGGTGCTGGTCCTGGGCGTCGAAAAGGCCACGAAACTCCTCGGGCACCTCGCGCTGACCGAGAAGGAGTACCTCGGCACCATCCGGCTGGGGCAGAACACCGTCACCGACGACGCCGAGGGCGAGATCACGTCGTCCACCGACGCCTCCAAGGTGGCCAGGGTAGCGATCGACGCGTGCGTGGCCGGGCTGACCGGCGACATCATGCAGGTTCCGTCGAAGGTCAGCGCCATCAAGATCGACGGCAAGCGGTCCTACGCGCGCGTGCGCGGGGGCGAGGACTTCGAGATCCCCGCCCGTCCGGTGACCGTCTCGGCGTTCCGTGTCCACGACGTGCGGGAGGCGGAGGCCGAGGACGGGACGCCGGTCGTCGACCTGGTCGTCTCGGTCGTCTGCTCGTCCGGTACGTACATCCGCGCCCTCGCCCGTGACCTCGGCGCCGGTCTGGGCGTCGGCGGGCATCTCACGGCGCTGCGTCGCACTCGGGTCGGTCCCTACGGCCTGGACTCGGCGAAGACCCTGGAGCAGCTCCAGGAGGACCTGACCGTGATGCCGATCGCCGATGCGGCCGCCGCCGCGTTCCCCCGCTGGGACGTGGACGAGAAGCGCGCCAAGCTGCTCACCAACGGTGTACGGCTGGACATGCCCGCCTACGACACCGCGCCTGTGGCGGTCTTCGGACCCGACGGCCGCTTCCTGGCACTGGTCGAGGAGCAGAAGGGCAAGGCCAAGAGCCTCGCCGTCTTCGCCTGACCGGGCCCGCCCGTGAGGCCCCACCGTGGAACGGGCAGCGCCACTGCCCGTTCCACGATCCCCCTCGCCCAAGGGTCTATCCTCCGCACACCCGGGATTCACCCCTTCGAGGAGGCGCTCGGAGTGAACCACGGGTGTACTGGGGGGCGCGTTCACTACGCGACCTCTTGCCGAGGAGGTTCCCGGCTCGGCCGCGCTCGTGGCGACTGCCCGGAGCCGGTGCGAACCGAAAGCCGCGGGCATGGCAGTCTTAGACCTGCGTAATCGGCAATGACGTACACAGGTTCGGGCGAGGAGCGGTCACAGTGCAGCGCTGGCGTGGCTTGGAGGACATCCCCCAGGGCTGGGGACGCAGCGTCGTCACCATCGGCTCCTACGACGGTGTGCACCGCGGCCACCAGCTGATCATCGGCCGGGCCGTGGCCCGCGCCCGCGAGCTCGGCGTGCCCTCCGTCGTCGTGACCTTCGACCCGCACCCCAGCGAGGTCGTCCGCCCCGGCAGCCACCCGCCGCTGCTCGCCCCGCACCACCGGCGGGCCGAGCTGATGGCCGAGCTGGGCGTCGACGCGATCCTCATCCTTCCCTTCACGACCGAGTTCTCGAAGCTGTCGCCCGCGGACTTCATCGTGAAGGTGCTCGTCGACAAGCTGCACGCGCGGGCGGTCATCGAAGGCCCGAACTTCCGCTTCGGCCACAAGGCGGCGGGGAACGTCGAATTCCTCGCCGAGTTCGGCGCGACGTACGACTACGAGGTCGAGGTCGTCGACCTCTACGTCAGCGGCGCGGCGGGGGGCGGCGAGCCGTTCTCCTCGACCCTGACCCGCCGCCTGATCGCCGAGGGCGACGTCGAGGGGGCCGCCGAAATCCTGGGCCGCCCGCACCGCGTCGAGGGCGTGGTGGTGCGGGGCGCACAGCGCGGCCGCGAGCTGGGCTACCCGACGGCGAACGTGGAAACGCTTCCGCACACGGCGATCCCGGCGGACGGGGTGTACGCGGGCTGGCTGACGGCCGACGGCGAAACGATGCCGGCGGCGATCTCGGTCGGCACGAACCCGCAGTTCGACGGTACGGAGCGGACGGTGGAGGCGTACGCGATCGACCGGGTGGGGCTGGACCTGTACGGGCTGCATGTGGCGGTGGACTTCCTGGCGTATGTGAGGAGCCAGGAGAAGTTCGACTCGATCGATGCGCTGCTGGACGCGATTGCGGCGGACGTGAAGAAGTGCCGGGAGCTGACGGGGGCGGTGTAGCGCGGGGCCGCCGCGGGCCCGGGTCTGGGGGCACGTCCTTCGGGGCTGTCCTCAATCACCGGTCCGGCTGGGGTCCGTCCCGGATGGCGGGTGTGGTCGGGGTGCGGGTGTTCGGGGTGCGGGTTGCGGGCTTGGCCCGTGCAGGACGGTGCCGTCCAGGGCCGCTCCGGGGTCATGTCCTGGACTGCTTTCCTCACCGCGCTCCCGCGCGAGTTGCGCCGCTTTACGTCCAGAACACGACCCCTGCGCGCCCCCTGCGTCCCGGGCCCACCCCGGACCGGGCGCCGACCGTTCGGCGAGCCGCCGGAGTTCAGGGCATGCGGGCAGCCCCCACATGCTCCTCCGCCCTCGCTAGGAGGCCGGCCTAGCACCGGTTCCGAAGCGGCGGGGTGGGGGAACAACTTCACCCGCACCCCGGCCGATCCGCCAGAACTCCAGGGCGCTCTCCGCGGCGAAGCCGGTGGAGCCCCCCGGGCGAGCAGTGCGCACTCACCCGATGCCCCTTGCTCTGCGGCGAAGCCGCTGGAGCTTGGGAGTGAGGGGGCGTCAGCCCCCACCCTCCTCCCCACCAGGGGGCCCGGGGCGTAGCCCCGGTTTCGGGAAGGGGCGGGGTGGGGGAACAAACCCCGCCCGCCGCGCCCGCGGCCGACCCACACCCGTGCCTCAGGCCTTCACGGCCGAGCCGCCGGAGCCCCACCGAATGCTTTGGCTTCCCCGGCTAACCCTTGAAGTTCTTGTTGCCCGTGTACTTCCCGAGGGATCCGTCCGGCCTCACTTCCCAGACGCCCCTGATGTATTCGGGACGGATCCCGCCGGGGAAGGCGATTTCGTCCTCGTGGGAGAAGGGGGGGTCGTCGAACGTCTTGTTGATGTCGATGCCACCAGGCGCATCGATGTCGTAGACGTACTTGGCACCCCACTTGGTGGCGAACTGCTCATTGTTGGTGGTGCCGACGAAAGCGGAATGCTGACTCTCGTTCACATAGCTGTCCAGATCCGGGTTGTTCGGATCCTGCGGCGCGAAGCCTTCCTTGAAGATGACGCTCGGCGGGCGGGTGTCATTGCGGTAGAGCTGTTCACCGGATTCACGCCAGGTCACATGACCCTGACCGTCGATGCTGTCCTGAATGTCTTCCACGTCCACCTTCGGGTCGATCGCGACCTCCGGATGAGGGTTGGGCTCAAGCCCGACTCCCACATTGGCGTCGCTGCCCTCGTCGTGGTCGGTGTTCTGCCGTGTCGCATCCGAGCAGCCGGCGGCACTTTCGGCCTGCTGGAGGGTGTCGAATCCGGAGACCACGGCACTGCTGGTGGCCATCAAGTCGTCGGCAATGGCGCTGAGACCGGACACTGCTTGCTCCAGGCCGGCGTCATCAGCCCCATCACCGGGGCCGCCGGCGAGGGCGACCCGGCCGCCGGAGCCGAAGGCACCGGCGTTCAGCCCGTTGGCGTCGCAGTTCTTCGGGGACTGCTGGCGATCCTCGTGATCGTCGGGATCCTCGCGGTCGGGGTCGTCAGGCTGTGTCGGCTCAGCGGTGGGCCGGCCACCAGAGCTGGAGCCCGCGGACGTTCCCCCCGATGAACCGCCGTTGCTGCCGCCGCTCGACCCGCCGTCCGATCCCCCGGACCCGCCGGAACTCGTGCCGCCGATGAGGCCACCGATCAGACCGCCGCCGGTGCCACCGCTCGACCCGCCGGACGAGCCGCTGCTGTTTGCCCCCGATGAACCGCCGGCTCCGCCGGAAGAGCCGCCTCCGTTTGCCCGGCCGGTGTTCGATCCGCCGTCCGAGCCCCCAGATCCGCCGGAGTGGGAACCGCCGCTGTTGCTGCCGCCGTTGGCCCCACTCGACCCGCCGGATCCGCCGGACGAGCCGCTGCTGCTTCCGCCCGATGAACCGCCGGCTCCGCCGGAAGAGCCGCCGCCGTTCGCTCCGCCGGTGTTCGATCCGCCGTCCGAGCCCCCAGATCCGCCGGAGTGGGAACCGCCGCTGTTGCTGCCGCTGTTGCTGCCACCGTTCGCCCCGCCGGATCCACCCGATGAGCCGCCGGTGTTCGATCCGCCGTTGTTTCCGCCTGACGATCCGCCGGATCCGCCGTTTGCCCCGCCGCTGTTCGACCCGCCGTCCGATCCCCCGGCCCCACCGCCGCTGCTGCTCCCACCACTCGACCCGCCGGAAGTCGAACCGCCGCTCGCCCCACCGCTGTTGCCGCCGGATATGCCACCCGAGGCGTTGCCTCCGTCGGTGCCGCCGTTGTCGCCTCCTGTCGATCCGCCCGAGCCGGAGCCACCCGAGCCACTTCCGCCGCCGGTACTGCCGTCGTCGGCCCCGCCGTTGCTTCCGCTCGTGTCGCCGCCCCCGGTCGACCCGCGGGAATCGGAGCCGCCCGAAGCAGCACCACCAGAGTTGGCCTCGCCGGAGCTCGCACCGCCCGTAGCCGTGCCACCCGAACTCGAACCTCCGTCCGTGCCCCCGTCTGCGCCCCCCGTCGTACCACCCGAATCGGTGCCACCGTGGGCCGTGCCCCCACTACCGCTCCCGCTCCCGCTGGCCGCTCCGCCGCCCCCGGGACACGATGATTCGGTGACGGCGCAGACGATCTCGTTGCGGAGCCCGTTGGCGACGGACTGGGACACGCCACCGGTCGCCAGAGTCAGGATGATCAGCGTGACGACCACGATCAGGCCCACGTACTCGACGGCCGTCTGTCCTCGCTCCCCTCGCCGGAAGAGCATGCGCGAGAGGGAGAATCGGCAGAGCGCCGCACGAAGGTCGCGCCAGTTCCGTGTCCGCACGGGCGCTCCGAACCACGTCCCGCTCTCCGGCTTTGTGAGGAACGCCAGGATCAGCACCGGCAGGAGCAGCTGGCTCAGGCCAAGCAACGACCCGGCGGCGAGGTTGAGCAGACTGCCCGCGATCAACCACGTCTGTAAGGCGATCAGACCTCTCCAGACACGTCTGCCGCCCCTGGGGATGCGCCACAAGAGCACCCAGGACAGGACGCCCGGTGCGGCCGCGTACAACGCGAGTCCGAAAAGTAACGGAGTCATCGCCCGGTCGGCGACGGCCGAGCCGATCACCCCTAAGGAGCCGACCACCGTGAACGCGAACAGCACGTGCAGCAGAATGCGTACGGCCTTGAGCGAGGATGGCCCTGTGCCGCGGTCGTCCGTGTACGCCATGGGGGCACCGGTGTGCGCGACGCCGGTGACCGTGTGGAGCCCGAGCCGCGACAAGCGACTCACCAACCTCTCGGGGTGCAAGTGAACCGACTGGTACTCACACGCCACGGGGGCGTCCCCCGGGAGCACCGGCCACGCTAAGCCGGTCCCCGGGCCCAGAGACAGGGCCCCAGGGCCCACCCGGGGCCCAAGTCGGCCGATGAGCCCTCAACAGGGTCCGGGCTCAGGGCCCGGCGAGCCCGTCGTCGTGTGCGCGTCGTCCGGGACTTCGATCCGACCTCACGCCCACCGTCAGGCCCAGTGACAGGCCACCCCCGCACCCTTCCCCAACACCTCCAGCACCCCCGTGCGGCACTTCTCCGCCACCCCCGCCCTCTCCGCCTCTCCCGACGCCAGCACCTGGCAGCGTGCGTGGAAGCGGCAGCCGGGCGGGATGCGGGTCGGGTCCGGGGGCTCGCCCGTGAGGACCACCGGGGGGACCGACGCCTCCGGGAGGACCGAGAGCAGGGCGCGGGTATAGGGGTGGCGGGGCGATGTCAGGACGTCCTCGACCGTTCCCGACTCAACGATCCGGCCGAGGTACATCACCGCCACCCGGTCCGCGATGTTCCACGCGAGACCGAGGTCGTGGGTCACCACGAGTGCGGACAGGCCCAGTTCGTCCCGCAGACGCAGCAGGAGCGCGAGGATTTCGCCCCGTACGGACGCGTCCAGAGACGCCACCGGCTCGTCCGCGACGATCAGTTCGGGCTCCAAGGCCAGCGCGCCCGCGATGACGACGCGCTGGCGCTGGCCGCCGGAGAGTTCGTGCGGGTAGCGGAGGAAGAAACGTTCGGGGGGACGCAGCCCGGCCCGCGCGAGGGCCTGGGAGACTGCCGCGTGCTCGTCGCCCTTGTACCCGTGGATCCGCAGGCCCTCGGCAACCGCGTCGTACACCGTGTGCCGGGGGTTGAGCGAGCCGCTCGGGTCCTGGAGGACCAGCTGGACCCGCTTGCGGTAGGCCTTGAGGGCACGCGAGCTACGGCCGAGCGGGACGCCGCCGAAGGTCACGCACCCCGAGGTCGGTGGTACGAGGCCGAGCAACGAGCGCGCCAGCGTTGTCTTGCCACAGCCGGACTCGCCGACGAGGGCCACGACTTCGCCCGCGCCGATGTCGAGGTCGACCCCGTCGACGGCGCGGGCCGGCGCGCCACCGCGCCGCCCCGGGAAGGAGACATGCAGGCCGGTGGCCGAGAGGAGGGGGGTGGGCAGGGCGGTCACAGTGCCTTCTCCGTCCGTACGGGCGCGCCCACATGCACGCATGCCGCCCTGTGCCCCTCGCCCGCCGCGACGAGCGCCTGGTCCTCGTGGGCACAGGCCTCCACCGCGACCGGGCAGCGCGGGTGGAACGTACAGCCGCTCGGCAGCGCCGACGGGTCGGGCGGATCGCCCGGCAGGCCGCGTGGTGCCCGTCGGGACGCTGAGTCCCCGATGCGCGGGAAGGCCGCGGACAGGGCCCGGCCGTACGGGTGCGAGGCCGCGCCGTACACCGCCCTCGCCGGGCCCTCCTCGACGATCCGGCCCGCGTACATCACCGCCAGCCGGTCGCAGGTGTCCGCGAGCACGGCCAGGTCGTGGCTGATCATCACCAGGCTGATGTCCTGCTCCGCGACCAGCTGCTCGATGAGCCGCAGGATCTGTGCCTGGATCATGACGTCGAGGGCGGTTGTCGGCTCGTCGGCCACGATCAGCCGCGGGTCGCAGGCGAGCGCCATCGCGATCATCACGCGCTGGCGCTGACCGCCGGACAGCTCGTGCGGATACGCGTCCGCGCGGGCGACCGGCAGTCCGACGTGTGTCAGCAGTTCGCGGACACGTCTCTTCGCCTCGGACTGTGTGGTCCTGTGGTGCAGCAGGATCGGCTCGGCGATCTGGTCGCCGATCCGGTGCACCGCGTTGAGCGAGTGCATCGCACCCTGGAAGACGATCGACGCGCCGGCCCAGCGTACGGCCCGCAGCCGCCCCCACTTCATGGTGAGGACGTCCTCCCCGCCGAGGAGGATCTCACCGCTCAGGTGCGCGGAGGGGGGCAGCAGGCGCAGCAGCGCCAGTGCCAGGGTGGACTTGCCGCAGCCGGACTCGCCCGCGAGGCCCAGCTTCTGCCCGGCGGCCACGCTCAGATCGACGCCGCGTACGGCGGGGACCGCCCGGGTCCCCGAACCGTAGGTCACCGAGAGGTCTTTGACTTCGAGCAGGCGCTGCGCAGTCTGCACGGTCATCGCGTCACCCCCAGCTTGGGGTTGAGCACTGCCTCGATCGCCCGCCCGCACAGCGTGAACGCCAGCGCCACCAGGGCGATCGCGATCCCGGGCGGCGCCAGATACCACCAGTGGCCGGACGAGACCGCGCCCGCCTCCCGCGCGTCCTGGAGCATGCCGCCCCATGAGACCACGGCCGGATCGCCGAGCCCGAGGAAAGCCAGCGTCGCCTCCGTAAGGATGGCGGTCGAGATACCGAGCGTCGTCTGGGTGAGGACGAGCGGCATGACGTTCGGCAGTACATGGCGGGTCATGACGTGGCTGTGGCCGCCGCCGAGTGCCCTGGCGCGTTCGAGGTACGGACGCGATTCGACCGCGATCGTCTGGGCCCGCACCAGCCGGGCCGTGGTGGGCCAGCTGGTCACGCCGATCGCCAGGATCACCGTCCACACGCTGCGGGACATCACGGTCGCCAGGACGATCGCCAGCACCAGCGTCGGCATCACCAGGAACCAGTCCGTGATCCGCATCAGGACCGTCGAGAACCAGCCACCGTAGTGCCCGGCGGTGATGCCGACGAGAGAGCCGATGGCCACCGACAGGGATGCCGCGAGCAGTCCGACGGTGAGGGAGATCCGCGCGCCCCACACCAGCAGACCGAGCAGCGAGCGCCCGAACTGGTCGGTGCCGAGCGGAAATTGAGCGCTCGGCGGTTCCAGAGCGGTGCCGGGCGCGTTGGTCACGCTCTGCACGTCGCTGCCGACGAGCATGGGCGCGGCGAGCGCGATCAGGGCGATGACCGCGAGCCCGCCGAGGCCGAAGAGCCCCGCCCGGTGAGTTCGGTACGCCTGCCAGAAGCGGGTCACCGAATCGCGGCGCCGTGTCCAGGTGAGAGTTGCGGCGGTCGTCATCGGCCCACCCGGGGATCGAGCAGCGGATAGAGCAGGTCGGCCAGCAGGTTCATCAGGATCATCGCGCCGGCGAAGACCACGAACAGGCCCTGGACGAGTGGCAGATCGGGCACGCTCAGCGCCTGGTAGAACAGCCCGCCGAGACCCGGCCAGGAAAACACCGTCTCGACCAGGATCGAACCGGCAGCCACATGGCCCAGGTTGATGAAGACCATGGTGACGGTGGGCAGGAGTGCGTTGGGCACCGCATGCCTGCGGCGAACGGTGTCGTCCCGAAGCCCCTTCGCCCGTGCCGTCGTCAGATAGTCGCTGCCCATCTCGTCCAGCAGCGAGGAGCGCATCACCAGCAGCGTCTGCGCGTATCCGACAGCGACGAGGGTGATCACCGGCAGCACCAAGTGGTGCGCCACATCGACGGCGTACGCGAAACCGCTCTCGTCACCCGACTCCATGCCGCCGGTCGGGAACAGACCCGGGATCGGGCCGACCCCCACCGAGAAGGTGATGATCAGCAGCAGCCCGAGCCAGAAGGACGGCACGGACCACAGGATCAGCGCCACCCCGGTGTTGAGCCGGTCGCCGCGGCTGCCGTGGCGCCAGGCCGAGCGGGTGCCGAGCCAGAGCCCGATCGCCGAGTAGATCACGACGGCGACGCCGGTGAGCAGGAGCGTCGCCGGCAGCTTCTGTGTGATCAGCTCCCCGACGGGCGCGTGGAACTGGTACGACCGGCCGAGGTCGCCCGTCAGCGCCTTGCCGCAGTAGTCCGTGAACTGCTGCCACATCGGCTTGTCGAGGCCGAACTGGCGGCGCAGTGCCGCCAGTTGCTCGGCGGACGTCGGCGCGCCGTGCGTCATGGCCTTCACCGGGTCGCCGGGGATGATCCGGAAGAGGAAGAAGCTGGTGACGAGGACGGCGAGCAGCGAGACGGCGGCGCCGCCCAGCTTGCCCGCCACATACCGGAGATACGCGCGCGTGCTGCCGCTCGTGGCATGGGCTTCGGGGGCCCGGGCCACGGCGGCAGTGCCCGTTGTTCCGGTCGTGCTTGTGGTGCTCATCGGCTACTCACGGTCTTCCGCGGTGGAACGCCGACGCATCGCGACAAAGACCCCGAGTCCGGCGGCGAGAAACACGACCGAGCCGATGCCGATCACGATGCCGCTGCCGGAGCTGCCTTCACCGGCGGCCGGCTCGGCCGACCACCAGCTCCAGTAGCCGTCCTGACCCCAGAGATTGCCCCCGGCCTCCGGCATCGTCGTGATGGACTTGATCTGGTCGGTGCGGTACGCCTCGACGGCGTTCGGGTACGCGAGGACATTCATGTAGCCCGTGTCGTACAGCCGCGATTCCATCTCCTTGACCAGCACGGCCCGCTTGGCGGTGTCGTACTCCGCGGTCTGCTGCGCGTACAGCCCGTCGAACTGCTCGTCGCAGATGAAGTTGTCCGTCGCGCCGGTGTCCGTGGGCGTGGCCGGGAGCGCCGAGCAGGTGTGGATGGACAGGACGAAGTCCGGGTCCGGGTTGACCGACCAGCCGTCGAAGGCCAGGTCGTAGTCTCCCTTGACCCAGGGGTCGGAGACATTGTCCAGACAATCGACCGTGAGCCCGACTCCGAGCTTGCCCCACCACTCCTTGAGATACTTGCCGACCGCCTTGTCGTTGGGGTCGGTGGCGTGGCAGAGAATGCGCAGGTCGAGCGGCTTGCCGTCCTTGCCGACGCGTTTGCCGCCGCCGTTCTTCCGGTAGCCCGCCCGATCGAGGAGGGCTGCCGCCTTCGCCGGGTCGTAAACGATCTTCTGGTTCGCTCCCGGCTTCCAGAAGTACGGGCCGAAGCGCGGCGGGATATAGCCCTCGCCCTCCACGGCATGTCCCTGGAAGACCTTGTCGACGAGGGTCCTGCGGTCGGTGGCATGGAACAGGGCCTTGCGCACGGCTGGTTCGAGCAGCGCCCGGTGGCCGCTGCCAAAGGTGCTGCCGTCCTTGGACCTGGCTCCCGGGTTGGTGGCGAGGGCGAAGAAGCGGCGGCCCGGAGCGTCGTTGACCTTGATGTTCCCCTCGCGCCCCAGGGCGGTGGCCTGGGCGGGGGTGAGGCCCTGGACGAAGGAGACCTCGCCCTTCTGCAGCGCGGCGACGGCCGCGTCACCGTCCTTGTAGTACTTGAGTACCAGCTCGTCGAACTTGGGCGCGCCGCGCCAGAAGTCCTTGTTGGGCTTGAGCTTGACGAACTGGTCGACCTTGAAGTCGGTGATGACGAAGGGACCGTTGCCGACGACCGGGAACCGCTTGTCGTTGTTGAACTTCGAGAGGTCGCCGACCTTCTCCCAGATGTGCTGGGGCACGATCGGGACATCCAGCGCCAGCATGGTGGCCTGCGGCTTCTTCAGCTGGATGACCAGGGTCCGGGGGTCGGGTGCCGTGACCTTCCTGAAGTTGGCGGTGAAGCTGCCGTTGGCGGTGGCGGCGTCGGGGTCCGTCATCATCGTGTTGAAGGTCCAGGCGGCGTCCTTCGCGGTCGCCTGCCGCCCGTCGGACCATGTGGAGTCCTCGCGGATGGTGTACGTCCAGGTCAGCTTGTCGGGGGACGTCTTCCACGCGGTGGCGAAGCCGGGGATCGGGTGCGCGTCCTTGACGTCGTAGTTCGTCAGGTACTCGTACGCCAGGCGGTGAACGGTGGTGCTGACCAGCTTCTGCGCGAGGAACGGGCTCAGGGAGTCGACACTCTGCGAGACGGCGACGGTGAGGACCTTCTTGCCTCCGTTGTCCTTGCCCCCGTCGTCGGCGGCCCCGGCCGGAGGGGTCGCCGAAGCGGCCAGCAGTATGGCGGCGCCCGAGGCCAGAAGCAGTCGGATGCGGGGCGCGTTCTTGTGGACCATGAGACGGGACCTCGTGATCGTCACTCGCTCGGAAAGGCGGCTTGATGCCTGGCCAGCCAGCTGGTGAAGCGAAGGTTTATCAGCGGGGCCAAGCCGAGTCAACGGTCCGTCAGATCGCGCCTGGGCTGCGGGAATGCGCTGAGGGCCCGCACCGTCGTGCCGGTGCGGGCCCTCATTGGTCAGTACCTCTGCCGCGCTACTGCTGAGGGGCCGGGGGCGCCTGCGGGGGCTGCTGCTGGGGCCATCCGGCGGGCGGCACGGGACCCTGGAGATCCTGCTGTCCAGGACCACCCGACTGGCCCTGCTGACCGGGGTGGCCCGGCTGCCCGGGCGGCGGTCCGGCCGGGCTCGCGGGGGACTGGGCCTGGGAGGGGTACGACTGCTGCCAGCCCTGCGGCGGGTAGAGCTGCTGGGGCTGCTGCTGGCCCGGGTACTGCTGTGGCGGCTGAGCTTGGGGGTGGGAACCCTGCGGGTAGGGCTGCTGGCCTCCGTACGGCGGCTGCGGTTGCGGCTGGTGAGGCTGGTGAGGTTGCTGTGGGGGGTACGGCTGCCCGGGCAGGGGCTGGCCCGGTACCTGCTGCTGACCGGGCATCGGCGGTGCCAGGTGCGGAGGCGGGTTGCCGTCCGCGGTCCACAGTCCTTGCTGCTGCTGGGCGCGTACGAAGTCCTCGGCGATCAGGGCCGAGAGGTTGAAGTACGCCTCACGGGTCTTCGGCCGCATCATGTCGAGGTCGACCTCGGCACCGGCCGCGAGGTGCTCGTCGAAGGGAACGACGATCACACCGCGGCAGCGCGTCTGGAAGTGCTGCACGATGTCGTCGACCTTGATCATCTTGCCCGTCTCGCGGACTCCGGAGATGACCGTGATGGACCGCTGCACCAGGTCCGCGTACCCGTGCGCCGACAGCCAGTCGAGCGTCGTGGACGCACTGCTCGCACCGTCCACGGACGGGGTCGAGATAATGATCAACTGGTCCGCCAGGTCCAGCACTCCGCGCATCGCGCTGTAGAGCAGACCGGTGCCGGAGTCGGTGAGGATGATCGGGTACTGCTTGCCCAGCACGTCGATCGCGCGCCGGTAGTCCTCGTCATTGAAGGTCGTGGAGACGGCCGGGTCCACGTCATTGGCGATGATCTCCAGACCGGAGGGCGCCTGCGAGGTGAACCGGCGGATGTCCATGTACGAGTTGAGATACGGGATCGCCTGCACCAGGTCCCGGATCGTCGCCCCGGTCTCGCGGCGAACGCGCCGGCCGAGCGTACCGGCGTCGGGGTTGGCGTCGATCGCCAGGATCTTGTCCTGCCGCTCGGTGGCGAGGGTCGAGCCCAGCGCGGTGGTCGTCGTGGTCTTGCCGACACCGCCCTTGAGGCTGATGACCGCGATCCGGTAGCAGGACAGCACCGGCGTACGGATGAGCTCGAGCTTGCGCTGGCGCTCGGCCTCCTCCTTCTTGCCGCCGATCTTGAACCGGGCGGAGGGGCCGGGGTTACGGCTGCTCTTTGCCTTCTGCTTGTTGTTGCGCAGGAGGCGGTCGGAGGACAGCTCGACAGCGGCGGTGTACCCGAGGGGCGCACCCGGCACGGAACGCTCGCGCTGGTCGTGCGTGACCGGCGTGGGCCAGGCGGCACCGGCACGCGGATCGGAGGGCCCGACCGGCGGCTGGGGCTGGCCCTGTGGCTGGCCCTGGGAGTGGGGCTGGGCCTGGGGCTGCGCCAGCGGGTGGGACTGCTGCGCGGGGAGATGGGGCGTGGCGGGCGCGGGCAGATTCGGCGTCTGAGCCGGCAGAGCGGTCTGAGGCGACTGAGGCGTCCGAGGCGTTTGCGGCACCTGGGGCGGCAGCGGTACGGGCGCGTTCGCGCCGGGCTGCGGGAACCCGTAACCGCCCTGCGGGGCCTGGGCATCGGGCCCGGGAACAGCGGGCGGCAGCGGCGCGGCGGGCGTCGGCTGCGCGGGCTGCTGCCCGGGCTGCGGGAAGCCGTATCCACCGTGCTGCGCGGGCTGTCCCTGCTGCGGGAAGCCGTAGCCGCTCTGCGGGGCGCCGGGCTGTCCGGCCTGGCTCGGCTGCCCGGGCTGGGGGAAGCCATAACCACTGTGCGGAGCGGCAGACTGCTCGGCGGTCTGGGGAGACACGGGCCACTGCGGCGCCGACGTCGGCGCGGCCGGCTGGAAGGCGGGCGGCAGGGGCAGCGGCGGCTGGCCACCCTGCACCTGCGCCGGCGGCACGGGCGCCCAGGGCTGGGCGGGCGCCGGGGCAGGCGGTGCGTCCTGGGGCCCGTCGGCCACGGCGGAAACGGAGTCCTGCGGTGCCGCGTCCTGCGGTACGGAGTCCCGCGGTACGGAATCGGCAGGCTCCTCGGTGGCACCCTCGGCGGCGTCTTCGTCAGCGGACTCGTCGGACTCGTCGGACTCGGCGCCGGGCGCGATGTCGGCGGCTTCCGCTTCCTCTTCCTCCGCAGCATCCGCATCCGAGTTCACGGTTGCGGCTTGCTCAGCCGCGACCTCCGCCTCGGGCTCACCGGCCGCCTCCGCGGCGCTCTCCGGGGCCGGTTCGGGAGCGGCCTCGGCCGCCTTGGCCGCGGCCCGCTCCTCCATCTCACGCTTCAGAGCGGCCGGGGAGAACCGCATGGTCGCCCCGCTCTCCACATCGCCGCCCCCGAAGGGCTGCGGTGCGGGCTCGGCGACGGGCGCAGGAGCCGGAGCGGGTGTCTGCTGTACGGGCGCGGGCGCTGGCGTGGGCGCGTGTGCAGGCGCGGGCGCAGGCGCGGGTGCCGGGACCTGCGCCTGCGGAGGCGTAGGCACCGGCGCCCAGTTCGGCTCGAAGCCACTGCCCGCAGGCAGCCCGGGCACAGCCACCGGTGCCCCGTTCGGCGGTGGGGGAGGCGGCGTCTGACCCGTGCCCCCGCCCGATGTGTCACCCGCGTTCTGCGTGTACCAGGCCGGCGGGGTGTAGTCGATGGTGAACTCACCCGTCAGCTCCGCGGGCTCCGCGTCGGACTGATCATCGACGGGAATGTTCCAGCCCCCGTGGATCTCGTCCCGATCGCCGTTCACTTTGCCTCCTGGTGTGGTCGAGCACCCTTGTGCCGTCGTGGGTGGGGGCGACCTCTTCGTCCGATCGGCCCGGCTCTCCCCCTAAGGGACGCGGCCACCATGCCCGCAGGTTCTCCTGCCGCGTCCTGTCCCACCCTAATCGTCAACAACGCCCTACCGGCAGGCCGGACCGCCCCTCGTCCACTGTCCCGTACATCACGCCGCGCCCCCAAGTGAGCCGGGCGCGGCTGAGCGTAAGGAAGCCGACGGGTCAAATCGGTGCAAGTGCCCACGGACTTCTGGCCGTCGGTCCCCGTCAGTCCATCCGCCGGGCGCTGCCCAACAATCCGGTCTCGGCGTCCGTGGCCTGCGTCATGACGAACTGCCGGTCCCGCGCGGTGCACCAGAGTGTGACGCCGTCAGCGAGGGTGGACAGCGCCTCCGTCTCGGCACGGGGGAGGTGCATGATGCGGCCGATCTGCGCGGCCTCGTCGGGCGAGACGCGCTGGATGCCGACCAGGGCCGACTTCTCCATCAGCCGCGGAGCCACCGGGCTGAGATACGGCAGCAGAGTCAGCACCGACTGCCAGGGGGCCGAGACCACCCGGCCGCGTGGCGGCCGCATTCCGCAGTCGCGGATGACGACGACCGGACTGCCCGCGGACGCACCCTGCGGCGGCACCCGCCCCACGTCGTGGAGCGAGATGACCTGTGTCCCTCCGCCGGCGGCCTGGGCCAGCGTCGTCCAGGCGTGCCCCCGGCCCGTCTCCACCGTGACACGCGCTCCGGTCGCGGCCGCCCGCAGGGCGAGCACCTGCGCCGTCCACAGGCCGCCGATCAGCGTGACGTCGTACGCGGTCGGCCGGTTGATGCCGAGCACGGCCGGTCTGGCCTCGGCGTCCACGCCGATGACCACGCCGTCGTCCCCGACGGGCAGCGCGAGCGCGGCCAGTTGGTCCGCCGACAGCGCGTGACGGTCCCTGCGCGGTCCTATCAGTCCGAAGCCGATACGCGGCTTGGCGGCAGACGAAGGCATCAGCGGGCTCCCCCGAGAGGCAGTGTGGCGAGCATCCCGGGCAGCTGTTCGCGGTCGAGCCGCACCAGACCGGTCTTGACCCCGCGGGCGGCGCGCTCCAGTTCATGGCGCGCGGTGACGAGTTCCTCGTCACTGCGCCCGGTGATACGGACATGCCCGGTGACGGACACATCCTGCCGGTCGCCCTGGCCCAGCGTGAGGCTGAAGGTGGTGGCCAGGGCGGGAATCGAGGTGAGCAGGGCGACGAGCTGCGGCATCGGGGCCCCGCCGCCGCCGAGTTGGGGCCAGCGGCCCACCCAGTACGTGGTGTGGCGGCGGTCGTCGACGCGCCAGGTGCGCGAGGTCTCCTGGGTGCGCCGCGCCGGCGCCTCCGCCCGGCCCGCCTGTGCGATGGCCATGGGGCTGGCGCACGAGGACGTGGCGATGGCCGCCGTCAGCTCCTGCTCGGTCAGTACGGTCGCCCGGAATCCGGCACCCGTGAGTCGGCTGGCCAGTTGGTCGGCGCTGCGCACCAGGCACTTCTGCGCGCCTTCGAGTCCGCCGCCGCGTGCCGCAACGGCTTCCGGGCAGAGCTCCGGGTCGAGCTTGAGCGCGATCCAGGTGATACGGAGCGCGGGCGAGCCGGTCTGGGCCTGCAGGGGCGCGTAGTTGCGCGCGGCCACCGACTGCTGCGGAAGGTGCGGGGCGGGTGCGGGCTGCGTGTGCTGGACGATCTGCGCCGACTCCAGCCGGATTCCGTCGACGTCGAGCACGTCCCGTACGAGGGCCATCGGCAGTGGCCTGGCAGTGCGTTCGGGCCGCAGGGCCGTCGCGTCGGACTCGACCTGAAGCAGTGCCGTGAGGAAGGTTCCGTCGCCGATCATGCCGACCGGTCGCCGGTCGCGGTCGCTGTAGGTGTACGTCCGCAGGGCGGGGTCGCACTCGACGGCGGGCGCGAGACCCGGCTCCGTATCGGCGGGCAGGACCAGTGCAGCGGCCCTGCGCCTGCGCGAGCGCAGGGCGAAGACGGTCGCGAGCCATTCGGGCAGCGAGCGCCGGTGCCTGCGCAACAGCGCGAGCAGTACCAGCAACGCGGCCACCACAACGGCCGGGACGAGCATCAGAGGGTCGATCACCCACGCCACGAGAAGCAGAGCGGCGGCTATCTCGATCAGTACGAGTTGTTGCAGTCGGAACGAACCGAAGTGCCCGGGTCGTGCCTTGAGCCGGGGTGCGGCCGGTGCCTGGGACGGCGCTGCGGGCCGCGCGGAGGTCCGGCCGTGGGCCGAGGGCCGTACCCGCGTCGCGGAAGCCATTATTCAGGCACCCCCCAGTTCATTAGGCCCCAATTCATCCCGATCACCCCTGTCCAGCCCTGCCCAGCAAGGCATCTGACGGCTGGATCACCCTACCCGCCCCACAAGCACCATCGATCAACAGGCATAGTAGGGGGCCGGTCCGGCAAGCCGGGCCCGGGGACCGCGCTCACCACAAGGCCCCCGCGGGGAGACAGTGCCTTCTTTATCAATGGGGACTCATGGCATCACGGCGGGATGAGCTCAACGCGTACACCTTTGCGAAGAAGCGCACGGTGGCGGCATTCCTCCAACCCTCCGCGACAGGTACGGAGGAGGGGGCGCCGCGCCCGATGCGCGCCGTCATCCCGAGCCTGATCGTCGGCGCGCTGATCATGGCGGGCTTCGGTGCCTTCGGCATGTTCAAGCCCAAGGCGCCCAAGGACTGGGACAAGCCCTTCGCCAACGTGATCGTCGGCAAGAGCTCTACCACGCGCTATGTCGTTCTGACGACGGGCAAGGGCAAGAGCGAGAAGGTCCTGCTCCACCCCGTGCTGAACCTCGCGTCCGCCCGACTGCTGCTCACGCCCCAGCAGTTCAAGGTGATCCAGGTCAGCGACGACATCCTGGACTCCGGCAAGCCGCCGCGCGGCCCCATTCTCGGCATTCCCTACGCACCCGACCGGCTGCCGTCCGCCACGGACGCCGCCGAGGCCAAGCGCTGGGCCGTCTGCGAGCAGCCCGGTGGCGGCAAGGGAGTCAGTGTGCAGAAGGCGACGTTCGTCCTCGGCGACCGCGATCTGAAGCGCACCGAGGGCAAGCAGCGCCTGGGCGGCGGCCAAGTCCTGTACGTCCAGAGCGAGAAGGACCAGCAGCGCTACCTGGTGGACGCGGCCGGTACCAAGTACCTGGTGCGCGGCACCGGGAAGGACGCCTCGTTCCTCACCCGCACGCTCGTCGGCAGCAAGCAGCCGCAGACCGTCACCGACGACTGGCTGGCCACTCTGCACGACGGCAGCCCGGTCGACTTCCCGGTGATTCCGGGTCAGGTCGGCTCCAAGGCCGGTGTCGGCGGCGGGCTGACGGACAAGCAGGACCGGATAGGCATGGTGCTCCAGGCCCAGACCGGCTCCGGACCCCAGCACTACGTCGTACTGGCCGGCAAGGTGCAGCCGGTCTCCGACTTCGTCGCCTGGCTGCTCATCAACTCGCCGCAGACCGACCGGCTCAACATGGGCGGTGAGGCCACCACGGTCGACGCTCAGTCGATCGCGCCGAAGGACGAGTTCTTCTCCGCCGAGAAGCACTGGCCCTCGCTCCGGTCCAAGCAGGTCAACGAAGCGGGCGGCGAACGCGACACCGTCTGCAGCGTGCTGCGCAAGGTCGATGGCAAGGGCCGTACGACCCTGTCGACCTGGGCCGGGTCCGAGTACCCCGCCGAGATCACGGCGGGCGGCACCAGCACCTATGTCACCCCGGGAACCGGCCTGCTGTTCACCCAGGTCCAGGGCAACCAGACCAAGCCCGACGGGTCGCTGTTCCTGGTGACCGACACCGGACTGCGGTACGCGGTCCAGGCGAACGGTGACAGCGACAAGGACCGCTCCGACATCGGCACGGGCGGCCAGGAGAAGCAGCAGGACGGCCGCCCCGAGCCCAGCCAGGCGCAGATCCGGCTCGGCTACGAGAAGGTCGTCCCGACGCTCGTCCCGATCACCTGGTCGGAGTTCCTGTCCAAGGGGCCCCGCCTCGACACCAACAGCGCGCGTCAGCCGCAGGGTTCGTAGGGGTGCGACCGATGCCGTATCTGCGCAGGAAGGCCGCCCTGCTGACCGTCGCGGCGGCGCTGACGGGCCTGGCGGCCACGCCTCACGCCCAGGCCCACGATGTCCCCCACGAGCTGGGCATCGACGGCAGTGGCGAGTGCACGTTTCCGATGAAGCAGCAGATCGAGGGGATTCCCTGGCCGCTCCAGCGGGTCCTGCTCGACGAGCTCTGGCAGGACACCAAGGGCAAGGGCGTACGCGTCGCCGTCATAGACACGGGCGTGGACAACGACAACGTCCAGCTCAAGTCCGCCGTCGACGCCTCGGCGGGCAGGGATCTCCTCAAGCCCGACAAGAACAACCAGGACGAGAAGCGCGGCAAGACCGACGGCACGGTCGACCTGGTCGGCCATGGCACCAAGGTCGCGGGCATCATTGCCGCGCGTCCCCGCAAGGGCACCGGTTTCGTAGGCCTGGCGCCCGAGGCCACGATCATCCCGATCCGCCAGAACGACGAGAACAACAGCGGCAACGACCGCACGATGGCTACGGCGATCGATCACGCGGTCGCCAAGGGTGCCGGTGTCATCAACATCTCCCAGGACACCACCAAGCCGCTGTCGCTCGACTCGGAGCTCAACAAGGCCGTGCAGCGGGCCATCAGGGCGAAGGTCGTCGTCGTCGCTTCCGCCGGCAACGACGGCATGGACGGCAAGCTGAAGACCACCTATCCCGCGGCGTTCCCGGGCGTCCTCGCCGTCGCCTCGTCGGACCGCAACAACGAACGCGCGGCCTTCTCGCAGGCGGGCGAGTTCGTCGGGATCGCGGCCCCCGGCGTCGACGTGGTCTCCACCGTCCCCGGCAACGGCCAGTGCGTCGACAACGGCACCAGCTTCTCGGCCCCGTATGTCGCAGGCGTAGCGGCGCTGCTGAAGGCCAAGTACCCCAAGTGGACGGTGGAGCAGATCATCGCCCAGATCGAGCAGACCGCCGAGCGCAGCATCAACGGCAAGGACAACTTCGTGGGCTGGGGGGTCGTCGACCCGGTGCGCGCCCTGAGCGGCGACGGCAAGCCGATCAGCGCCCCGAGCGCGGACCCCGGGCCGCCGAAGCCGCCCGCTCCGCAAGCGGCGCATCTGGCGCTGACCGAGACGGTCCAGGAGCGCAACGAGCGTTACGCAACCTATGCGTTGGGCATTGGCGTCGTACTGGTGGCTGTGGTCGCCGGCTCGGCGACAGTCATCCGGGACACCCGGCGCAAGAGGGCCCAGTGAACCAAGTCTCCATACGGGACTTTGCAGTTGGAACTGTCGTATCAAGTGGTTAGAGTGACAGCAGGACTCAGTGAGGACTGGTCCGGCACGGGGGCGGCATCCACATGGCTTCCGTCTACGTCACCGTCGAAGGAAGAAGGGGCACGATGTCGGGTAGCGGCAAAGACCTGAACGTAACCAGTGGCGAAATCACCGGTCTGTCCAAGCAGATCGACAAGTTCCAGGGCGAGCTGAACTCGCGGATCGGCTCGCTCAACAGCGTCGTGGACCAGATCCAGTCCGGCTGGAAGGGCGCGGCGAGCCAGGAGTACGACCGGGTTCAGAAGGACCTCAACCTGCGTCTGCGGAACGTGCAGCGCGACCTGGAGAACCTCCAGAACCTCGTGAAGATGAGCGCCGACGGCTTCGATGCGCAGGAGACCGAGCGCATCCAGAGCTTCCGCAAGGCGGAATCCTCGCAGGGCAGCAGCGCCATCCTCAGCATCTGAGCCGTCCGGAACCTCGCCGAATCGCTACCAGGAGTACAGCATGACGACTGCGGTCAATTACGACACAGTGACCACCGCCGCCAGTGACGTCCGCGGCACCTCGAAGTACCTGAACGAGCAGCTCCGCGACCTGCTGTCGCACGTCAAGAGCGTTGCGGGCAACTGGGACGGTGAAGCCAAGACGGCCTACATCGAGATCCAGAGCAACCTCGCCAGCGACATGGACGGCCTGAACGCCGACCTGGCCCACATCGCGCGCCTGCTCGACGAGTCCGTCATCGGCTACCAGGACACGGACAAGGGCAACGCCGCCCGTTTCCGCATGATGCACTGACGAGCACCAGACAGACGCACAAGGGGGGTTGCCCGCCACTGGCGGGCAACCCCCCTTGTCGTACGTCCACTTACCTCAGATCGAACTCGCCGTCGCGCGCGCCGAGGACGAAGGCACGCCACTCGGCCTCCGTGTACCTCAGGACCGTCTCCGGGTCCAGCGACGAGCGCATCGCGACCGCCCCGCCCGGCAGATGAGCGATCTCGACGCGCTCCTCGTCCTTGCTCGTGCCGGGCGCGCCGATCCACTCCACACCGGAGATGTCGAGGGCGTACAGCTCTTCCTTCTGGCGTTCCTTCTCGCTTGCGTCAGCCATCGGCGCGGTCCCTCCCACAGACGTGTCGATCGAGGTGCGCGAACCACCCTACTGGTCCGGCAGCCAGCCCAGCTGCACGAGCGGTGCGCCCCGCTTGCGCGAGACGAACGTGCCACGCCCCGGAGGCATCGGCCGCGCCCGGACATTGCCGAGGATGTCGCCCTCGCCGGGGTCGCCCGACAGGATGACGCCCTGCGCCCCCAGTTCCTTGATGCGCTGCATGAAGGACTCGTACATGGCCCGGGACGCTCCGGCCTGGCTGCGCGCGACGATGAACCGGATGCCGACATCGCGGGCGAAGGGCAGATTGTCCACCAGCACCGAGAGCGGATTGCCGGAGTTGGTGGCGACCAGTTCGTAGTCGTCGATGAGCACGAAGAGCTGCGGTCCGGTCCACCAACTGCGGTCGCGCAGCTGCTGCGGAGTGATGTCCGGCTTCGGCGCCCGCTTGCCCATGACCGTGTTGATCGCGTCCATGTGCATTTCCATGGCGGACGTCATCGGCGCGTACTCCAGCAGATGCGAGGAGGGTACGGCCTCCAGCATCGTCCGCCGGTAGTCGCCGACCACGATCCTTGCCTGCTCCGGGGTGTAGCGCTCGGTGATCTGCTTGGCGATCAGCCGTAGCAGCGCCGTCTTTCCGGACTCGCTCTCGCCGAAGATCAGGAAGAACGGATCGCTCTCGAAGTCGACGAACACCGGCTCCAGGTTCGTCTCGTCGATGCCGATCGCGATGCCGTGCTGCGGGTACTCGAAGCCCTTCGGCAGCTGCTCGGCCGGCAGCCGGCGCGGCAGCAGCCGGACGGCAGGCGCCGGGGGGCCCGCCCAGTTCGCCTTGACGGCCTGGACGAATGCGGCCGTGCCCTCCGCCAGATCGGCGGAGCCACTGATCGAGTCGATACGCGGCAGAGCCGTCATGAAGTGCAGCTTCTCCGGGACCTGGCCACGGCCCGGTACACCGGTCGGGACGTTCGCGGCGACCTTGCGGTCGAACTCGGAGTCCATGACGTCACCGAGGCGCAGCTCGAGACGGCCCAGCATCTGGTCCTTGAGCGCCGCGCGCACCTCCATGTAGCGGGCGGCGGTGATGACGACATGGATGCCGTAGCCCAGACCGCGCGCCGCGAGGTCGGCGACCACCGGCTCCAGCATCTCGTAGTCGTTCTTGAAACCGCCCCAGCCGTCGATGACCAGGAAGACGTCTCCCCAGGCCTCGCCCGGCAGTTCGCCCGCGGCCCGCTTGCGGCGGTAGGTGGCGATGGAGTCGATGCCGTTGGCGCGGAAGAACTCCTCGCGCCGGTTCAGTACGCCCATGACCTCGGCGACCGCACGACGCACCCGCTCCGGGTCCAGGCGCGAGGCAATACCGCCGACATGCGGCAGGTCGGCCAGCGAGGACAGACCGCCACCGCCGAAGTCCAGCGCGTAGAACTGCACTTCGCTCGGGGTGTGCGTCAGGGCGAACGACGAGATCAGCGTCCGCATCAGCGTCGACTTTCCGGACTGCGGACCGCCGACGACCATCATGTGGCCCGCCGCGCCGGAGAAGTCCCGGTACAGCACCTCGCGGCGCTGCT
The DNA here is from genome assembly GCF_006715635.1 of Streptomyces sp. SLBN-118. Lineage (NCBI taxonomy): Bacteria > Bacillati > Actinomycetota > Actinomycetes > Kitasatosporales > Streptomycetaceae > Streptomyces > Streptomyces sp. SLBN-118. The sequence goes on along the minus strand of NZ_VFNP01000001.1, from coordinate 2,097,286 downwards.
CGAAGGGCTTGTCGATCAGGCCCAGCGGTACGGTGAGACCGCCCGGTCGTGTGTACTCCGTCGCGGTCAGGCCCCGGTCGGGGGTCGGCGCGAGACCGGGCAGCACCTGGTCGAGCGTGGGCGCCTCGTCCAGCGGCGGCAGCCACACCTGGTGGGCGGGCACGCCCTGTCCCTCGAGACGGCGCACGATCACATCGAGCACGGTGTCCGCCAGCGCCTCGTCGTCGGCGGCGGCCCGGGCGGTGGCGGCCGGGTCGGGAGCCGCGTACACGACCGGCACGGGGGCCGCGGTGAAGACAGCGGGCCGCCGCTCGATGGGCAGCTGGCCCACCGACAGATCCGGGCCTCCGGTGCGGTACGTCCCCGAGACGTACGCCGCCTTGAAACGGGTCATCTCCTCGGTGCCGAACTTCAGATAGCCGGAACCGGGCACCGACGGCAGGTGGTACGCGTCGGGCACGCCGATCGCCGTACGTGACTCGGCCGCCGAGAAGGTCCGCAGACCGATCCGGTACGAGAGATACGTGTCCAGGCCGCGCAGCTTGCCCTCTTCCAGGCGCTGGGAGGCCAGCAGCAGATGCACACCGAGGGAACGGCCGATCCGGCCGATCTGGATGAACATGTCGATGAAGTCGGGCTTGGCGGTGAGGAGTTCGGAGAACTCGTCGAGGACGAGAACCAGCGAGGCGAGCGGCTCCAGCGGAGCGCCGGCGGCACGTGCCTTCTCGTAGTCGTGGATGTTCGCGTAGTTGCCCGACTTGTGCAGCAGCTCCTGCCGCCGCTGCAGTTCACCGCGGATCGCGTCTCCCATGCGATCGACGAGTGTGAGGTCGTCCGAGAGGTTGGTGATCACGGCCGCGACGTGCGGCATCTGCGACATTCCCGCGAAGGTCGCACCACCCTTGAAGTCCGCGAGGACGAAGTTGAGGGTCTCCGAGGAGTGCGTGACCGCAAGGCCCAGCACCAGCGTGCGCAGCAACTCGGACTTTCCGGAACCGGTCGCGCCGACGCACAGACCGTGCGGGCCCATGCCCTCCTGCGCGGCCTCCTTGAGGTCGAGCATGACCGGCTGGCCGTCCTCGCCGACACCGATCGGCACCCGAAGACGCTCGGCCACCGAACGCGGCCGCCAGGTGCGCGCCACATCGATCCCTGCCGCGTCACCCAGGTTCAGCAGATCCGTGAAGTCCAGGTTGGCGAGCAGCGGTTCGTCGTCGTCGCCCCCGCCGATGCGCAGCGGCGCCAGCTGACGCGCGAGCGCCTCGGCCGCCGGCAGCGATATCCCGTCCGGCACACCCTCGTACGCCACCCGGGTACCGGACTCCAGGCGCAGCCGCCCGGGACGCACGACCACCGAGAGACCGCCGCGCGGCTCGTCCAGATCGCCGGAGACGACCTCGACTATGGTGACGCCCTGCAGTCCCTCGGCAGCCGCGAACAGCGAATCCGGCGGCACCATCCCGCCGTCCAGCACGACGACGACATGCGGCTGGTCCATGACCGGCTGGTTCTCCCGGCTGAACCGCGGCCGGCCGTCCAGGCGGCTGTGCAGCAGCTGCTCCAGCTCACCGAGGTCGTCGCCGAACAGCCGCTTGGTCCCTGCGCCGTCCACCTGACCGGCCACTTGTGTGTGCGGCAGCCACTTCGTCCAGTCCCAGCGCCCGACCGCGCCCGGCGCCGTCACGACCGCCAGCATCAGGTCTTCGGGGGAGTGCAGCGTCACCAGCTGGGAGACCAGCGCCCGCGCGGCCGACTGCGCGGACTCCGGCTCGCCGGAGACCGTCACGTGGTAGAAGGCACGCATTGAGACCGCCATCGGCAGCCCGTCCAACGAGCCGTGCACCGCGAGGAATTGCTGCATGGCCCCGGCCGACAGCGGCTCCAGCTCGTCCACCGGCGCCGTGTCCGGTGCGACGAGCGGTGTGGCCAGCTGCTGCGCGCCGAGACCGACGCGCACCTGTCCGAAGTCCCCGTCGCCCACACGCCGTTCCCACACCCGCGAGCCCTCGGCCACCAGCGACCACAGCTGTTCGGGGGCGGGATGCAGATACAACTGCGCGTCACGCTGCTTGCGCGCGGTCTTGCGCACCGTACGCCGCGTCTGGGCAAGGTATTTGAGGTAGTCACGGCGGACATCCGCCATTTGCCCCTGCGTACCCTTGCGGAATCTGACGATCTGGGCGACGACCATTCCGACCGTCGAGACCAGCATCATCACGCCCATGATGCGCATGAACGGAGGGGCCTGCGGCGAGAAGAAGAAGACCACCGAAGAACCCATGCCCAGGACGGGCAGGACCTGCATCAGCATGCCCTCCTGCTGACCCCGCGGCAGTTCCGGAGGAGCCTCCAGAGTCAGTTCCTCCGTGGGCACTTCAGGCGGCAGCGACCTCGGCGGGCGTTTCACGACGATCTGGCTCACCGGAGCATCAATCCCTCGATACGGACGGAAGACGGACGGGCGAATTCCGCGCCGGCGCCCCCGTGACTGCCTTTGCTGCGGACTTCCCTCCGCGCGACGGTGATCCTACTTGCAGACCCATCGGGTGTGTCCCGGTAGGGTGGCGCGCGCACCGTGCGCAACCGCGAATCAGGGGGTCCAGACACGTGAGTACGACCGCAGCGACCGGCTTCTGCCGCGTCACAGTCGTGGCGCCGGACAGCCGTATCGATGTCGCTCTTCCCGAGGACATCGCCGTCGCCGACGTCTACCCGGAGATTCTGCGCCTCACCGGCCAGACCCAGGCTCCGGGAACTCCGACCGGCTACCACCTGGTGCGCCGTGACGGCACGGTACTTGACGGCGCTCGCTCGCTCGCCGCCCAGCAGGTGCTCGACGGCGAGGTACTCAGCCTGCGCCCCTTCGCGGAGTCGCTGCCGCCCGCCGTGTTCGACGACGTCTCCGACGCCGTCGCCTCCGCCGTCACCCGCGACCGGCACCTGTGGAGCGACGAACTCCTGCGCGGCGCCGGGCTGGTGGGCGGTGTCCTGCTGCTGGTCCTGATGGGCTTCGTGCTGTGGTTCGCCGATCCGGTCCGCCACGACATGCACAGTCTTCCCGGCATCATCGCGGGAGCGGCCGGACTCCTGCTCACCGCCTTCGCGGGAGTACGCGCCCGGGTCTACTCCGACCGTGCCACCGCCGTCGCGCTGGGCCTCGGCGCTCTGCCGCTGCTGCTGATAGCGGGCTCCGGCATCATCGGCCCGGACGCCGGCCACGGTCCCGGCAAGCTGCAGTTCCTGCTCGGCTGTGTGACCGTCCTGGTCGCCTCGGTCGCTCTCGTCGCGCTCACCCCGAGCGGCGACGCCCCCTTCGTAGCGGCCACCTTCCTGAGCACCACCGGCACCATCGCCACCTTCGCCGCGATCCTCACCGAGGCCTCCGCCACCGAGACCGCCTCCGCCGTCGCCCCGGTCGCCATCGGCCTGGTCGCCTTCCTGCCCGGCCTCTCGGCCCGCTTCGCCCGGCTGCCGATCGGCTACGCCTCGCCGCGCAGCGCCGCCGAGGACGATTTCGAGGCCGACCCCAATGAGACCCCCGACGCCCAGCCCGTCGACGGCGAGCGGATCGCGGCCCAGGCCCGCCGCGGCCACGAAATGCTGCTCGGTCTGGTCGGCGGCTGCGCCGCGGTCGTCGTCGCCTGTGCCGCCGTGCTCGGCTTCTCCGACAGCGTCTGGGGCCAGTGCCTCGCCCTGGCCGCCGGTCTCGCGATGCTGCTGCGCGCGCGGCTCTTCCGCTACACCTCGCAGGTCGCCTGCACGCTCGTGGCCGGCATCGCCGCGATAGCGCTCCTGGTCCTCGGCCTCTCCCTGAACCCGCCCGTCGACCTGGTCAAGGATCTGCTGATGTACGGGGACCGGGGCGGCCTGGACATCCGTACGATCTGGCTCACCGCGGCCGTCGCTGCGGGCGCCGCCCTGATCACGGCGATCGGCCTGATCATTCCGCGCAAGGGCCTCTCGCCCTTCTGGGGCCGGCTGCTCGACCTCGCGGAGGGCGCGGTGCTGCTCTCACTGGTCCCGCTCTGCCTGGCCGTACTGGACGTCTTCAATGCGGCCCGCTCCATGACCAGCTAGGTCCTGTCCGGCAAGATCGGGCGGACAGGGCCTGGACCGGCTGTCAAGAGCCCGTCCGTGGGCTGGTACGCTGGGCGACGGCCGTTTGTGTACGCGTACCCGGAGTATCTGGGTGCAGCGCTCATCGGACCTTCGCCTCCGAGTCACGGAAGCTCCCCTGAGATCAAGACCAGGGGCACTCGTGGGCGCATCGAACATCAAAAGAGGAGTACCGAGTGTCTCTCGACGCCGCTACGAAGAAGCAGATCATGGCCGAGTTCGGCACCAAGGAGGGCGACACCGGCTCCCCCGAGGTCCAGGTCGCGATGCTCTCCCGCCGGATCTCGGACCTGACCGAGCACCTCAAGACGCACAAGCACGACCACCACTCCCGCCGTGGTCTGCTGATCCTGGTGGGCCAGCGCCGCCGTCTGCTGCAGTACCTGGCCAAGAAGGACATCCAGCGCTTCCGTACGCTGGTCGACCGCCTCGGCATCCGCCGCGGTGCGGCCGGCGGCGCCAAGTAAGACGCCGTGAAGGGAGCGGTTCCCACTCTTAGGGGGCCGCTCCCTTTGCTGTACGTGCGCGACGTACCGGACGGCATTTAGTCTGGTCGCACAAGGCAGTACCGAACGACAACGCAATAACGCAATACCGAACGAACGAGAAGCCGCCTCACCGCCGCCGGTCCTCGGTAGTGGCCCCCGGAGAACCAAGCCCCGGGTGCTTCGATCGAAGACCGGCCCGCAGAACGAGCGCTTCTCGGCCACCGTCCCCCGCCACACGGGCGAGGGGACGAAGACGAGGAGAAAACGCTAGTGGAGAACGAGACCCACTACGCCGAGGCCGTCATTGACAACGGTTCCTTCGGCACCCGCACCATCCGCTTCGAGACGGGCCGGCTGGCCAAGCAGGCCGCCGGTTCCGCCGTGGCGTACCTGGACGACGACACCATGGTGCTGTCGGCCACCACCGCTTCCAAGAAGCCCAAGGACCAGCTCGACTTCTTCCCCCTGACGGTGGACGTCGAGGAGCGGATGTACGCAGCCGGCAAGATCCCCGGCTCCTTCTTCCGTCGTGAGGGCCGGCCCTCCGAGGACGCGATCCTCACCTGCCGCCTGATCGACCGCCCGCTGCGCCCCTCCTTCAAGAAGGGCCTGCGCAACGAGATCCAGATCGTCGAGACGATCATGGCGCTCAACCCCGACCACCTGTACGACGTGGTCGCGATCAACGCCGCCTCCTGCTCCACGCAGCTGGCCGGCCTGCCCTTCTCCGGCCCCATCGGCGGCACCCGTGTCGCCCTGATCAAGGGCCAGTGGGTCGCCTTCCCGACGCACACCGAACTCGAGGACGCTGTCTTCGACATGGTGGTCGCCGGTCGCGTCCTGGAGGACGGCGACGTCGCGATCATGATGGTCGAGGCCGAGGCCACCGAGAAGACCATCGAGCTCGTCAAGGGCGGCGCCGAGGCGCCGACCGAGGAGCTCGTCGCTGCCGGTCTCGAGGCCGCGAAGCCCTTCATCAAGGCGCTGTGCAAGGCCCAGTCGGACCTCGCCGCCAAGGCCGCCAAGCCCACCGGCGAGTTCCCGGTCTTCCTCGACTACCAGGACGACGTCCTGGAGGCACTGACCGCGGCCGTCAAGGGCGAGCTCGCGCAGGCGCTCACCATCGCAGGCAAGCAGGAGCGCGAGACCGAGCTCGACCGCATCAAGGAGGTCGCCGCCGAGAAGCTGCTCCCGCAGTTCGAGGGCCGTGAGAAGGAGATCTCCGGTGCATACCGCGCGCTGACCAAGAAGCTGGTCCGCGAGCGCGTCATCAAGGACAAGGTCCGCATCGACGGCCGTGGCGTCACGGACATCCGTACGCTCGCCGCCGAGGTCGAGGCCATTCCGCGGGTACACGGCTCGGCGCTGTTCGAGCGTGGCGAGACCCAGATCCTGGGCGTCACCACCCTCAACATGCTCCGTATGGAGCAGCAGCTGGACACGCTTTCCCCGGTGACCCGCAAGCGCTACATGCACAACTACAACTTCCCGCCGTACTCCGTCGGTGAGACCGGCCGCGTCGGTTCGCCGAAGCGCCGCGAGATCGGCCACGGCGCGCTCGCCGAGCGCGCCATCGTGCCGGTGCTGCCGACGCGCGAGGAGTTCCCGTACGCCATCCGCCAGGTCTCCGAGGCGCTGGGCTCCAACGGCTCCACGTCCATGGGCTCGGTCTGCGCCTCCACCATGTCGCTGCTGAATGCCGGTGTGCCGCTCAAGGCCCCCGTCGCCGGTATCGCCATGGGTCTGATCTCCGAGGAGATCGACGGCCAGACGCACTACGTCGCACTCACCGACATCCTCGGTGCTGAGGACGCCTTCGGTGACATGGACTTCAAGGTCGCCGGTACGAAGACCTTCGTCACCGCGCTCCAGCTCGACACCAAGCTCGACGGCATCCCCGCCTCGGTCCTGGCCGCCGCGCTGAAGCAGGCCCGCGACGCCCGCCTCCACATCCTCGATGTGATGAACGAGGCCATCGACGTCCCGGACGAGATGTCCCCCAACGCCCCGCGGATCATCACCGTCAAGATCCCGGTGGACAAGATCGGTGAGGTCATCGGCCCCAAGGGCAAGATGATCAACCAGATCCAGGAGGACACCGGCGCCGACATCACGATCGAGGACGACGGCACCATCTACATCGGTGCCGCCGACGGACCGGCCGCCGAGGCCGCCCGCGCCACGATCAACGGCATCGCCAACCCGACCATGCCGGAGGTCGGCGAGCGCTACCTGGGCACGGTCGTCAAGACGACCACCTTCGGTGCGTTCGTGTCCCTGCTCCCGGGCAAGGACGGCCTGCTGCACATCTCGCAGATCCGCAAGCTCGCCGGTGGCAAGCGCGTGGAGAACGTCGAGGACGTGCTCGCGGTCGGCTCCAAGGTGCAGGTCGAGATCGCCGAGATCGACTCCCGCGGCAAGCTCTCCCTGATCCCCGTGATCGAGGGCGAAGAGTCCGCCGACGAGAACAAGGACGACGCTGCCAAGTGACGTCCCGTAGTTCCAGGACGACGGCCCGCACCTCTTCGGAGGCGCGGGCCGTCGCCCGTACCCAAACGCTTCTCAAGGGTGAGCACGGCATCGGCACCGTCCGCCGCACCGTCCTGCCCGGCGGCCTGCGCGTCGTCACCGAGACTCTGCCCTCCGTACGCTCCGCCACCTTCGGCATCTGGGCGAACGTCGGCTCTCGCGACGAGACGCCCTCGCTCGGCGGCGCCACACACTACCTGGAGCACCTCCTCTTCAAGGGCACGCGACGGCGTTCCGCCCTCGACATCTCATCGGCGATCGACGCGGTCGGCGGCGAGATGAACGCCTTCACGGCGAAGGAGTACACCTGCTACTACGCGCGCGTGCTCGACACCGACCTGCCGCTTGCCATCGACGTGGTCTGCGACATGCTCACCGGATCGCTGATCGTCCAGGACGACGTGGACGCCGAGCGCGGCGTCATCCTCGAAGAGATCGCGATGACCGAGGACGACCCGGGCGACTGCGTGCACGATCTGTTCGCGCACACGATGTTCGGAGACAGCCCCCTCGGCCGCCCGGTTCTCGGCACGGTCGAGACGGTCAACGCGCTGAGCGCCGACCGCGTCCGCCGCTTCTACAAGAAGCACTACGACCCGACCCATCTGGTCGTCGCGGCCGCGGGCAACATCGACCATGCCACCGTCGTACGCCAGGTCCGCAGGGCCTTCGAGAAGGCCGGCGCACCGTCCCGTACGGACGCGACCCCCACCCCGCCCCGCGGCGGGAACCGCACCCTGCGCACCGCCGGCCGCGTCGAACTGCTGGGCCGCAAGACCGAGCAGGCCCATGTCGTCCTCGGTATGCCCGGCCTCGCCCGCACCGACGACCGCCGCTGGGCGCTCGGCGTACTGAACACCGCCCTCGGCGGCGGCATGTCCTCGCGCCTGTTCCAGGAGGTCCGCGAGAAGCGCGGCCTGGCCTACAGCGTGTACTCGTACACCTCGGGCTTCGCCGACACCGGCCTCTTCGGCGTCTACGCGGGCTGCCGCCCCAGCCAGGTCCACGACGTCCTGAAGATCTGCCGAGACGAAATCGAGCGGGTCGCGTCCGAGGGTCTCTCGGACGAGGAGATCGGCCGCGCCGTCGGCCAGCTCTCCGGATCCACCGTGCTCGGCCTCGAGGACACCGGCGCGCTGATGAACCGCATCGGCAAGAGCGAACTGTGCTGGGGCTCGCAGATGTCGGTCGACGAGATGCTCCAGCAGATAGCCGCCGTCACCCCCGACGAGGTGCGCGCGGTAGCAGGCGAGGTGCTGGGACACCGCCCCTCCCTGTCGGTGATCGGCCCGCTGAAGGACAAGCAGGCGGACCGACTCCACGAAGCGGTCTCCTAACCGTAAGGAAGAGAGAGCAATGAGCAAGCTGCGCGTGGCCGTTCTCGGCGCCAGGGGCCGTATCGGCTCGGAAGCGGTACGAGCCATCGAGGCCGCCGACGACATGGAACTGGTCGCGGCTCTCGGCCGGGGCGACAAGCTGGAGGCCCTGGTCGATTCGGGAACCCAGGTCGTGGTCGAACTGACCACGCCGGCCTCGGTGATGGGCAATCTCGACTTCTGCGTACGCCACGGCATTCACGCCGTCGTCGGCACCACCGGCTGGACCGACGAACGCCTCTCGCAGCTGGGCACCTTGCTCGCCGCTTCGCCCGAGACCGGTGTCCTCATCGCACCGAACTTCTCCATCGGCGCCGTCCTCACCATGAAGTTCGCGCAGCAGGCCGCGCGGTACTTCGAGTCCGTCGAGGTGGTGGAACTGCACCACCCGAACAAGGCCGACGCCCCGAGCGGCACCGCGACCCGCACCGCCCAGCTCATCGCGGCAGCGCGCGCGGAGGCGGGCTGCGCCCCCCAGCCGGACGCGACCGTCACCGCGCTGGACGGCGCCCGCGGCGCGGACGTCGACGGCGTCCCCGTGCACGCCGTACGGCTGCGCGGTCTGCTCGCCCACCAGGAAGTCCTGCTGGGCGGCGAGGGCGAGACCCTGACGATCCGCCACGACTCACTCCACCACAGCAGCTTCATGCCGGGCATCCTGCTGGGTACCCGCCGTGTCGTATCCACCCCGGGCCTCACCTTCGGCCTGGAAAACTTCCTCGACCTGGGCTGACGGTCATGGGTGGAAAGATCACGTACTTCTTCCTCGCCACCGCGCTGGTGCTTGTCTTCGGCGTGGTGGCGCTGGAGGGCGTGCTGCTCATCCTGACCGGTGAGCCCGCCGCCATGGGGATGGGAGCGGTGGCCTTCCTGCTGCCGGTCGTCGGCGCCTGGTTCCTCTGGCACAACACCCGCTTCGCGCGCAACGCGCATCGGCTGGCCCGTGAGCTGGAGGCCGAAGGCGGGGTGCCGGCCGAGGAGTCGAGGCGTACGCCCGGCGGGCGGATCGACCGTGACGCGGCCGACGAGATCTTCGCGAAGCGGCGGGCCGAGACGGAGGTCTCACCGGACGACTGGCGCTGCTGGTTCCGGCTGGCCGTGGCCTACCACGATGCCCGTGACACCCCGCGCGCCCGCAAGGCGATGCAGCGCGCGATCACGCTGCACGACGGCCAGGCAAGCCCCTCAGGCGTGTGAGGAGCGGGGGTCCGAGGCGAGCCCGGTCAGGCTCCGCGGTACTCGGCCCCCCACGCCTCGACGGAGTCCGCCGCCCGGTCGAATGCCTCGACGCGTGACAGGAAGTCCGCGTTGTGATCGGTCAGCAGGGGCAGCGCTTCCCCGTGCTGCGCTACGGCGACGAGCGCCTGCCCCTGCACGGTGCGCGGCAGCCCGAGCCAGCGCACCGGCTGTTGCACGGTGCGTACCGCGGAGACGCGGTTCCACGGCACCGTCGCGGTCGAGAAGAAGGCCACCCGCCGCACTCCGTGCCGGCTGACCCAGACGCCCATTCGCAGCAGCCTCAGCGAGGCGAAGATGAGCGCGAGCCCCAGGCCCAGACAGACGCCCGCACCCGGCAGCTCACCGGCGAACGCGATGATCATCGCCGCGATGAGCACGAACGAGGCGAGCAGCAGCAACAGCGCCGCCGCGCCGACCCGCCACGGACCCGGACGGTACGGACGCCGCCAGCGGTCGTGATCGTCGAAGGGCAGCGCAACGTCGTCATCGCTCGTGCCAAACGCACGGTCGGCCGTCAGAAAAGGCAGGGGCACGACTGATCCTCACTCACCAGCACACTCGATTCGGCTGTGCCCGGTGAGGCTACCGAGGCGTTCACGGCCGGACCACCCCCGGGGGGCCATGGGGGTGCCCCCGCGCCCGTCACAGCCGGGGGAGAGAGTCAGCGCCCGACGGACGCCTCGGACTGCTGCGAATGTCCCGGCGTCCGGCTGGTTTCCAGCGCGGGAAGCCCGAAGAGCAGGGAGCCGGCCAGCCCGGCGACGATGGTCAGCCCGATCAGCGTACGCCCCGCGAGCTGGGAGACGCTGGGCCGTACACGGGGTGGCGGGGTCACGTTGCTGCGGAAGCGATCGGCCTCGGCGACAAACTCGAACGGGACGGCCTCTCGCCTGGGGGCACTGCCCAGCGGTAGCTGGGGGAGGGACATCAGGGCACTCTCCTGGGTTCTGGTCGGGATTCTCATCGGTGGTCTACTGGTAGAGACGTCAAAAGCAGTCATTTGGTGCCGTCGTTCCCCGATTTACCCAAAGAGCCCAGAGGCACTGCTGAGGCAATACGTCGTTAAAGTGGGCGCCGCCTATGCGTTCAACCGGAAGGACTCCTGGTGCCCGACACCCCCGCCGAGACAGCCACGCCCAGTTTCCGCAGCGATGTCACCGTCGAGCTGGTGAAGCACACCGCCGGTGACTCCGACGTGCTGTGGGCCGCCCGCGTCTCCACGGCAGGCGAGCAGTCTCTGGAGGAGCTCCAGAAGGACCCCGAGCGGTCCAAGGGACTGATCAACTACCTGATGCGGGACCGCCACGGCAGCCCCTTCGAGCACAACTCGATGACCTTCTTCATCAGCGCCCCGATCTTCGTCTTCCGCGAGTTCATGCGGCACCGGGTGGGCTGGTCCTACAACGAGGAGTCCGGGCGCTACCGCGAGCTGCAGCCGGTCTTCTACGTCCCGGGCCAGCAGCGCAAGCTTGTGCAGGAGGGCCGCCCCGGCAAATACGTCTTCATCGACGGCAGCCCGGAGCAGCACAAGGTCGTCACCGACGCCATGATCGACTCGTACCGCAGCTCGTACGAGACGTACCAGGAGATGCTCGCCGAGGGCATCGCCCGCGAGGTCGCACGCGCGGTACTCCCCGTCGGCCTGTTCTCGTCCATGTACGCCACCTGCAACGCCCGCTCGCTGATGCACTTCCTCGGCCTGCGCACACAGCACGAGCTGGCCAAGGTCCCGTCCTTCCCGCAGCGGGAGATCGAGATGGTCGGCGAGAAGATGGAGCAGCACTGGGCAAAGCTCATGCCGCTCACCTATGCGGCCTTCAATGGCAATGGCCGCATCGCCCCCTAGGACGCCATCGTCCCGTGGAGCACAGTTGTGCGGGCCGGACCGGAGAAGTGTCCGCATTGCGGTGTTTCGTGAAGTTCATCTAGGCTGATCAAACGGACCCGGCACTGCTTGAACCCCCGAGCAGGCAGTGCCGGGCTCCGCACGTCACGTCGTACGTCACGTCCCCCGAGGGGACACTGCCAAGTGAGCAGCGAGTAGCGTGTTACCCATGGCTCCGATCTCCACTCCGCAGATCCCCTTCGGGCGGGTCCTCACCGCCATGGTCACGCCCTTCACGGCGGACGGCGCACTCGACCTCGCCGGCGCACAGCAGCTGGCGGCCCATCTGGTGGACGCAGGCAACGACGGCCTGATCATCAATGGCACCACCGGTGAGTCGCCGACCACCAGCGACGCGGAGAAAGACCAGCTCGTACGGGCCGTACTGGAGGCCGTCGGAGACCGGGCCCATGTCGTCGCCGGTATCGGCACCAACGACACGCGCCACAGCATCGAGCTCGCCCGCACAGCCGAACGCTCCGGCGCGCACGGCCTGCTCGCGGTGACGCCGTACTACAACAAGCCCCCGCAGGAGGGCCTGTTCCGTCACTTCTCGGCCATCGCCGATGCGACCGAACTGCCCGTCATGCTCTACGACATCCCCGGCCGCAGTGGCGTCCCGATCGACACCGAAACGCTGGTGCGCCTCGCCGATCACCCGCGTATCGTCGCCAACAAGGACGCCAAGGGCGACCTGGGCCGCGCCAGCTGGGCCATCGCCCGCAGCGGTCTCGCCTGGTACTCCGGCGACGACATGCTCAACCTCCCGCTGCTCTCGGTCGGCGCCGTCGGCTTCGTGTCCGTAGTCGGCCATGTCGTCACCCCGGAGCTCCGCGCCCTCCTCGACGCCCACCTCACCGGTGACGTCCAGAAGGCCACCGAGATCCACCAGCAGCTGCTCCCGGTCTTCACGGGCATGTTCCGCACTCAGGGCGTCATCACCACCAAGGCGGCACTGGCCCTGCAGGGCCTCCCTGCCGGACCGCTCCGGCTTCCCCTGGTGGAGCTCTCCCCGGAGGAAACCGCGCAGCTCAAGATCGACCTCGCGGCCGGTGGGGTACAGCTCTAACCACAGACTTCACAACTGAATACGCGAAGAAGGCCGACCGAAACCGGTCGGAACCAAGACAACAGCAATTGCACGAATGTCATGTACGCCACGTGCCGGAGCGGTACGTGGCGTGCGTGGTGAGGAGAGTCTTTTGAGTCATCCGCATCCTGAACTCGGCGCCCCGCCGAAGCTTCCCAAGGGCGGCCTGCGCATCACCCCTCTCGGCGGTCTCGGCGAGATCGGCCGGAACATGACGGTCTTCGAATACGACGGCCGACTGCTCATCGTCGACTGCGGCGTCCTCTTCCCCGAGGAGGAGCAGCCCGGAATCGACCTGATCCTGCCGGACTTCACCACCCTCAGGGACCGCCTCGACGACATCGACGGCATCGTGCTCACGCACGGCCACGAGGACCACATCGGTGGCGTCCCGTTCCTGCTCCGCCTGAAGCAGGACATCCCGCTGATCGGCTCCAAGCTGACGCTCGCGCTGATCGAGGCGAAGCTCCAGGAGCACCGCATCCGCCCGTACACCCTCGAAGTCAACGAGGGCCACCGCGAGCGCATCGGCCCCTTCGACTGCGAGTTCATCGCGGTCAACCACTCCATCCCGGACGCGCTGGCCGTCGCCATCCGCACCCCCGCGGGCATGGTGGTCCACACCGGCGACTTCAAGATGGACCAGCTCCCGCTGGACGGCCGGCTGACCGACCTGCACGCGTTCGCGCGGCTGAGCGAGGAGGGCATCGACCTCCTGCTCTCGGACTCGACGAACGCCGAGGTCCCGGGCTTCGTCCCGCCCGAGCGTGACATCTCGAACGTCCTGCGCACGGTCTTCGCGAACGCCCAGAAGCGCATCATCGTCGCGAGCTTCGCCAGCCACGTCCACCGCATCCAGCAGATCCTCGACGCGGCCCACGAGTACGGCCGCCGCGTGGCTTTCGTGGGCCGCTCGATGGTCCGCAACATGGGTATCGCACGCGACCTGGGCTATCTGCGCGTCCCAGCGGGCCTTGTCGTCGACGTGAAGACGCTCGACGACCTCCCGGACCACGAAGTGGTCCTGGTCTGCACGGGCTCCCAGGGTGAACCGATGGCCGCCCTGTCCCGCATGGCCAACCGCGACCACCAGATCCGGATCGTCCAGGGCGACACCGTGATCCTTGCGTCGTCCCTGATCCCGGGCAACGAGAACGCGGTCTACCGCGTGATCAACGGCCTGACCCGCTGGGGCGCGAACGTCGTCCACAAGGGCAACGCCAAGGTCCATGTCTCGGGCCACGCCTCGGCCGGCGAGCTCCTGTACTTCTACAACATCTGCAAGCCGAAGAACCTGATGCCGGTTCACGGCGAATGGCGCCATCTGCGGGCCAACGCCGAACTCGGAGCCCTGACGGGCGTTCCGAAGGACCACATCGTCATCGCCGAGGACGGAGTCGTCGTCGACCTCGTCGACGGCAAGGCCAAGATCGTCGGCAAGGTCCAGGCCGGTTATGTGTACGTCGACGGCCTCTCGGTCGGCGATGTCACCGAGGCATCCCTCAAGGACCGCCGGATCCTCGGCGACGAGGGCATGATCTCGGTCTTCGTCGTGGTCGACTCGAGCACCGGCAAGGTCGTCGGCGGGCCGCACATCCACGCCCGCGGCTCCGGAATCGAGGACAGCGCCTTCGGCGCAGTACTACCGAAGATCGAGGAGGCGATCGCCAAGTCGGCCTCCGACGGGGTCGCCGAGCCGCACCAACTGCAGCAGCTGGTCCGCCGCGTGGCGGGCAAGTGGGTCTCCGACACCTACCGTCGGCGTCCGATGATCCTTCCGGTCGTCGTCGAGGTCTGACCTGGCCAACTCCGGAGCGGGGCCCCCGATTTGCATCGGGGCGCTCCGCTCCAGTACGTTTACGTCTCCGCCTGAAGGGGAACCCGGCGCGCACATGCGCTCGGGAACCGTCCCCGAAGTGGGCGGGAATTCCGACTCAGAATCTCTGATAAAGTCGGGTCAGCCGAAAGGCAATGGCCTTCCAACGGCCGCTGGAATCGAATTCCTCACCGGAAACGGAGCGGAAATAGAGTCTGGTAAGGTTGGAAATGCAAGACCGAAGGGAAGCGCCCGGAGGAAAGCCCGTGAGGGTGAGTACGAAGGAAGCGTCCGTTCCTTGAGAACTCAACAGCGTGCCAAAAGTCAACGCCAGATTGACAACCCCGGCCCATTTCGGTGGGTTGGAGGTTCCTTTGAAAGTCCTGTCGGCCCTTGTGGCGGGCAGGCGAAAACACAGCGAGGACGCTGTGGACGACTGGTCTTATTCCGACTGGTTGTCCCGCTCTTGTGGTGTTGAACCCGATTACGGGTAAACATTCATGGAGAGTTTGATCCTGGCTCAGGACGAACGCTGGCGGCGTGCTTAACACATGCAAGTCGAACGATGAAGCCCTTCGGGGTGGATTAGTGGCGAACGGGTGAGTAACACGTGGGCAATCTGCCCTTCACTCTGGGACAAGCCCTGGAAACGGGGTCTAATACCGGATACCACCTCCCGAGGCATCTTGGGGGGTTGAAAGCTCCGGCGGTGAAGGATGAGCCCGCGGCCTATCAGCTTGTTGGTGGGGTGATGGCCTACCAAGGCGACGACGGGTAGCCGGCCTGAGAGGGCGACCGGCCACACTGGGACTGAGACACGGCCCAGACTCCTACGGGAGGCAGCAGTGGGGAATATTGCACAATGGGCGAAAGCCTGATGCAGCGACGCCGCGTGAGGGATGACGGCCTTCGGGTTGTAAACCTCTTTCAGCAGGGAAGAAGCGCAAGTGACGGTACCTGCAGAAGAAGCGCCGGCTAACTACGTGCCAGCAGCCGCGGTAATACGTAGGGCGCAAGCGTTGTCCGGAATTATTGGGCGTAAAGAGCTCGTAGGCGGCTTGTCACGTCGGATGTGAAAGCCCGGGGCTTAACCCCGGGTCTGCATTCGATACGGGCTAGCTAGAGTGTGGTAGGGGAGATCGGAATTCCTGGTGTAGCGGTGAAATGCGCAGATATCAGGAGGAACACCGGTGGCGAAGGCGGATCTCTGGGCCATTACTGACGCTGAGGAGCGAAAGCGTGGGGAGCGAACAGGATTAGATACCCTGGTAGTCCACGCCGTAAACGTTGGGAACTAGGTGTTGGCGACATTCCACGTCGTCGGTGCCGCAGCTAACGCATTAAGTTCCCCGCCTGGGGAGTACGGCCGCAAGGCTAAAACTCAAAGGAATTGACGGGGGCCCGCACAAGCAGCGGAGCATGTGGCTTAATTCGACGCAACGCGAAGAACCTTACCAAGGCTTGACATATACCGGAAAGCATCAGAGATGGTGCCCCCCTTGTGGTCGGTATACAGGTGGTGCATGGCTGTCGTCAGCTCGTGTCGTGAGATGTTGGGTTAAGTCCCGCAACGAGCGCAACCCTTGTTCTGTGTTGCCAGCATGCCCTTCGGGGTGATGGGGACTCACAGGAGACTGCCGGGGTCAACTCGGAGGAAGGTGGGGACGACGTCAAGTCATCATGCCCCTTATGTCTTGGGCTGCACACGTGCTACAATGGCCGGTACAAAGAGCTGCGATGCCGCGAGGCGGAGCGAATCTCAAAAAGCCGGTCTCAGTTCGGATTGGGGTCTGCAACTCGACCCCATGAAGTCGGAGTTGCTAGTAATCGCAGATCAGCATTGCTGCGGTGAATACGTTCCCGGGCCTTGTACACACCGCCCGTCACGTCACGAAAGTCGGTAACACCCGAAGCCGGTGGCCCAACCCCTTGTGGGAGGGAGCTGTCGAAGGTGGGACTGGCGATTGGGACGAAGTCGTAACAAGGTAGCCGTACCGGAAGGTGCGGCTGGATCACCTCCTTTCTAAGGAGCATCTAGGCCCTGTCACAGGGGTCCAGAGCCACTACGTCGGCAAATGTCCGACGGTGGTCAGCTCATGGGTGGAACGTTGACTATTCGGCACGGTTTCAGGGCTTCACTAGTACTGCTTCGGCGTGGAACGTGTGGTCAGGGGATCGTGCCGGGCGCGCTGTTGGGTGTCTGAGGGTGCGAGCGTGAGCTCGTCCTTCGGGATGCCGGCCCCGGTGAACTCGCCCTGTTGGGTGGGGTGGTGGGTGGCTGGTCGTTGCTTGAGAACTGCACAGTGGACGCGAGCATCTGTGGCCAAGTTTTTAAGGGCGCACGGTGGATGCCTTGGCACCAGGAACCGATGAAGGACGTGGGAGGCCACGATAGTCCCCGGGGAGCCGTCAACCAGGCTTTGATCCGGGGGTTTCCGAATGGGGAAACCCGGCAGTCGTCATGGGCTGTCACCCGCTGCTGAACACATAGGCAGTGTGGAGGGAACGAGGGGAAGTGAAACATCTCAGTACCCTCAGGAAGAGAAAACAACCGTGATTCCGGGAGTAGTGGCGAGCGAAACCGGATGAGGCCAAACCGTATGCGTGTGATACCCGGCAGGGGTTGCGCATACGGGGTTGTGGGATCTCTTTTTCATTGTCTGCCGGCGATGAGACGAGTCAGAAACCGTTGATGTAGGCGAAGGACATGCGAAAGGTCCGGCGTAGAGGGTAAGACCCCCGTAGCTGAAACGTCAGCGGCTCGTTTAAGAGACACCCAAGTAGCACGGGGCCCGAGAAATCCCGTGTGAATCTGGCGGGACCACCCGTTAAGCCTAAATATTCCCTGGTGACCGATAGCGGATAGTACCGTGAGGGAATGGTGAAAAGTACCGCGGGAGCGGAGTGAAATAGTACCTGAAACCGTGTGCCTACAAGCCGTGGGAGCGTCGCGTGCAGAGCTTGCTCTGTGCGTCGTGACTGCGTGCCTTTTGAAGAATGAGCCTGCGAGTTTGCGGTGTGTTGCGAGGTTAACCCGTGTGGGGAAGCCGTAGCGAAAGCGAGTCCGAACAGGGCGGTTTAGTAGCGCGCTCAAGACCCGAAGCGGAGTGATCTAGCCATGGGCAGGTTGAAGCGGAGGTAAGACTTCGTGGAGGACCGAACCCACCAGGGTTGAAAACCTGGGGGATGACCTGTGGTTAGGGGTGAAAGGCCAATCAAACTCCGTGATAGCTGGTTCTCCCCGAAATGCATTTAGGTGCAGCGTCGTGTGTTTCTTGCCGGAGGTAGAGCACTGGATAGGCGATGGGCCCTACCGGGTTACTGACCTTAGCCAAACTCCGAATGCCGGTAAGTGAGAGCGCGGCAGTGAGACTGTGGGGGATAAGCTCCATGGTCGAGAGGGAAACAGCCCAGAGCATCGACTAAGGCCCCTAAGCGTACGCTAAGTGGGAAAGGATGTGGAGTCGCAGAGACAACCAGGAGGTTGGCTTAGAAGCAGCCACCCTTGAAAGAGTGCGTAATAGCTCACTGGTCAAGTGATTCCGCGCCGACAATGTAGCGGGGCTCAAGCGTACCGCCGAAGTCGTGTCATTCACACATGATCCCCAACGGGAGTGTGGATGGGTAGGGGAGCGTCGTGTGCCGGGTGAAGCCGCCGCGTAAGCGAGTGGTGGACGGTTCACGAGTGAGAATGCAGGCATGAGTAGCGATACACACGTGAGAAACGTGTGCGCCGATTGACTAAGGGTTCCTGGGTCAAGCTGATCTGCCCAGGGTAAGTCGGGACCTAAGGCGAGGCCGACAGGCGTAGTCGATGGACAACCGGTTGATATTCCGGTACCCGCTTTGAAACGCCCAGTACTGAACCCTCTGATGCTAAGGCCGTGAAGCCGTCCTGGATCCTTCGGGTGAAGGGGAGTGGTGGAGCCGCCGGTCCAAGGTGGTAGTAGGTAAGCGATGGGGTGACGCAGGAAGGTAGTCCAGCCCGGGCGGTGGTTGTCCCGGGGTAAGGGTGTAGGCCGTGTGATAGGCAAATCCGTCACACATTGAGGCTGAGACCTGATGCCGAGCCGATTGTGGTGAAGTGGATGATCCTATGCTGTCGAGAAAAGCCTCTAGCGAGTTTCATGGCGGCCCGTACCCTAAACCGACTCAGGTGGTCAGGTAGAGAATACCGAGGCGTTCGGGTGAACTATGGTTAAGGAACTCGGCAAAATGCCCCCGTAACTTCGGGAGAAGGGGGGCCATCTTTGGTGATCGGACGTGCTCCGTGAGCTGGGGGTGGCCGCAGAGACCAGCGAGAAGCGACTGTTTACTAAAAACACAGGTCCGTGCGAAGCCGTAAGGCGATGTATACGGACTGACGCCTGCCCGGTGCTGGAACGTTAAGGGGACCGGTTAGTCACATTTCGGTGTGGCGAAGCTGAGAACTTAAGCGCCAGTAAACGGCGGTGGTAACTATAACCATCCTAAGGTAGCGAAATTCCTTGTCGGGTAAGTTCCGACCTGCACGAATGGCGTAACGACTTCTCGACTGTCTCAACCATAGGCCCGGTGAAATTGCACTACGAGTAAAGATGCTCGTTTCGCGCAGCAGGACGGAAAGACCCCGGGACCTTTACTACAGTTTGATATTGGTGTTCGGTTCGGCTTGTGTAGGATAGGTGGGAGACTGTGAAGCTTGGACGCCAGTTCAGGTGGAGTCGTCGTTGAAATACCACTCTGGTCGTGCTGGATGTCTAACCTGGGTCCGTGATCCGGATCAGGGACAGTGTCTGATGGGTAGTTTAACTGGGGCGGTTGCCTCCCAAAGGGTAACGGAGGCGCCCAAAGGTTCCCTCAGCCTGGTTGGCAATCAGGTGTTGAGTGTAAGTGCACAAGGGAGCTTGACTGTGAGACCGACGGGTCGAGCAGGGACGAAAGTCGGGACTAGTGATCCGGCGGTGGCTTGTGGAAGCGCCGTCGCTCAACGGATAAAAGGTACCCCGGGGATAACAGGCTGATCTTCCCCAAGAGTCCATATCGACGGGATGGTTTGGCACCTCGATGTCGGCTCGTCGCATCCTGGGGCTGGAGTCGGTCCCAAGGGTTGGGCTGTTCGCCCATTAAAGCGGTACGCGAGCTGGGTTTAGAACGTCGTGAGACAGTTCGGTCCCTATCCGCTGTGCGCGTAGGAGTCTTGAGAAGGGCTGTCCCTAGTACGAGAGGACCGGGACGGACGAACCTCTGGTGTGCCAGTTGTCCTGCCAAGGGCATGGCTGGTTGGCTACGTTCGGAAAGGATAACCGCTGAAAGCATCTAAGCGGGAAGCCTGCTTCGAGATGAGGACTCCCACCCCCTTTGAGGGGTTAAGGCTCCCAGTAGACGACTGGGTTGATAGGCCAGATGTGGAAGCCCCGCAAGGGGTGGAGCTGACTGGTACTAATAGGCCGAGGGCTTGTCCTCAGTTGCTCGCGTCCACTGTGTCAGTTCTGAAGTAACGAACTGTCGAGTCCCCCCTGGCCGGGGGATTCCGGTGTCGGATATCTTCATAGTGTTTCGGTGGTCATTGCGTTAGGGAAACGCCCGGTTACATTCCGAACCCGGAAGCTAAGCCTTTCAGCGCCGATGGTACTGCAGGGGGGACCCTGTGGGAGAGTAGGACGCCGCCGAACAATCATTGTGGGAAAGCCCCGCACCTCCTGGTGCGGGGCTTTCCTGCTTTCACGGGGCTCTTCCTGCCTACGCGGGCCGGCGTCGGCCTCCAAGTGGTCGCCACCGGGCTGCTCCGGGGGCTGCTTCGAGGTGGTTCGGAGCACCGTTTGCACAGGGTATGATCTAACCCGTTGCCACCGCGCAGCACGCCCCAATAGCTCAGTCGGTAGAGCGTCTCCATGGTAAGGAGAAGGTCTACGGTTCGATTCCGTATTGGGGCTCGTACAGACGAAGGCCCCCGCCAACTGGCGGGGGCCTTCGGCGTGTTCAGGCCCTGTGGGGCTCCGGGACGCGCATCGCCAGGATGGCCATGTCGTCTGATGCGGGTTCGGCGGCGAAGCGTTCGACGGCACGCAGGACGCGGGAGGCGACCGCGCCCGCTGTCAGGCCCGTGCAGTTGGTGAGGACGTCGATCAGGCCGTCGTCCCCCAGCATGCGGGTGCCCTCGCGGCGTTCGGTGACGCCGTCGGTGACGCAGAGCAGGACGTCGCCCGGGTCGAGGGTCACCATCTGCTCGTACAACTCCAGGTCGTCCATGACGCCGAGGAGGGGCTGGGGTTCGGCCGCAGGTTCGACGCTGCCGTCCTGGCGCAGGCGCAGCGGGAGCGGGTGGCCGGCGCAGACGACCTTGAGGATCGCGCTGCCGTCCTCCTGCGGCCACAACTCGCCATAGAGGAGGGTGAGGAAGCGGCTCCGGGCTCCCTCGTCGAGGATCGCGGCGTTGAGCCGCTCCAGGACCGCGGGGCCCCCGAAGCCCTCCCGGGCGAGCAGGCGCAGGGCATGGCGGGCGAGGCCGGTGACGGCCGCAGCTTCCGGGCCCGTACCGCAGACGTCGCCGATGGCGAAGCCGTATGCACCGTCGCGGATCGGGAAGACGTCGTAGAAGTCGCCGCCCACTTCGTTGCCTTCGCCCGCAGCGCGGTAGATGACTTCGACCTCCACGCCGGGGACATGGGGGAGTTCCGGCGGGAGGAGGCTGCGCTGGAGCGACTGGCTGATGGCCACGCGCTCGGAGTACAGGCGGGCGTTGTCGAGGGCGAGGGCCGCCCGTCGGGAGAGGTCTTCGGCGAGTTCCAGGATCTCCTGGCGGAAGTGGTCGTCCGAGGGCTTGCCGAGGGTAAGCATGCCGATGACGCGGTTGCGTGCGACGAGCGGCAGGACGACCGTCTCTCCGCCTACCGCGGCTGCGGTGGCGAGGGTGGCGCCGATGCCGGAAGAGACCGGTGGGCCTGAGCCCAGGCCGAGTTCGCGCCGCGAGGTGCGCAGAGCCGCGCGGTGGCCTGCCTCGGCCGGCGCGGTCCACACGCGGGCGCCGGGGGTCGTCACCGGGTCGGGCGGGTCGATCTTGGAGAGGAGTGCCTTGAGGCCGTCGATCCTCTCCTCGTCCTCGTGGAGTACGTAGCTGAGATACGGCTCGGAGGACTGGTCGGCGATCGTGTAGACGGCGCACCAGGTGGCGAGCGTCGGGACCGTCATCTGGGCCATCAGGGCCAGCGTCTGGTCGCGGTCGAGCGTTCCGGCGAGCAGGTCGGAGGCCTCGACGAGGAAGGAGAGGGAACCGCGGCGCAGCCGCTCCAGCTCACCGAGGCGGGCCGATTCGACGGCCAGGGCGATGCGGTCGGCGGCGAACTGGAGGCGCAGGGCCTCCTCGTTGGAGTAGCGGCCCGCGGATTCTGCGGCCACGCCGAGGGAGCCGGTGAGGCGCCCCTCGACCTTGAGCGGGACGGTGACGACCGAGCGCATGCCGGTGGAGTTGAGGAGCGGAACGGCGCCCGGGACGGCCGTGAGGTCCTCGTGGACGGCGGGCATGCGGGCGGAGCCGTAGCGACCGGTGCCGGCTTCGACGGGGACTCGGGCGAACCGCTGGCGGGCCGAGGGCAGCCCGGTGGTGGCCCGTACCTCCAACTCGGTCTCGTCGTCGGTGGCCAGGAGTAGGAAGGCAGCGTCTCCGTCGAGCATGTCGCGGGCGCGCTCGACGGTGCGCTGGAGGAGGCCGTCGAGGTCGTCGGGTGCCGGGGAGCCGATGAAGATTTCGAAGGGGTCGGTGGTGCGCTCGGTGCCGGTTTCGGTGACAGGGGCGCGCTGCGGTGTCTGCAGGATGGCGCGTTCGTCGTCGCGTACGAGAAGGCAGACGGTGGAGGGGTCGCCGTTGGTGTCCCGTACCCGTAGGTGCGATGCGTAGACGGGGATGACGCGGCCGTCGGTGCCGCGGACGCCGTAACTGCCTTCCCAGCGCGAGAGCCGGAGCGCGTCCGCGATGCCGGTGCCGATGCCGGGCGTGTGCGGCCAGGCAGCGACGTCGGTGAGGGGTTTGCCGACGACCTGGTCGGCCGCGTAGCCGAAGAGGTGCTGCGCGTCCTCGTTCCAGACGGAGATCGAACCGGAGCGGTCGATCTGAATGACGGCGACGCGCACGCGTTCGTCGGTGACCGGAAGCAGGGCCACGGGCAGGACAGGGCCGGCGGAGCGGGTGCCCACCGGGCGCTGGGGGAGGTCGAGTTGGAACCAGACCTGTTTGTGGGTGGGGGTGTACTCGACGCCCCAGCGGGAGGCGAGGGCCGCGCACAGGAGCAGACCGCGGCCGTTCTCGCGGTCGGGGCTCACGATGACCCGGCCGCTGCCCTGCAGTGGGATCTCCCGTTCCGGGTAGCGGTCGCCGACTTCGACGCGTACGCCGTCGTCCGTGCGCAGACACAGGACGTCGGCGGCGGTGCCCGCGTGTACAACCGCGTTGGTGACGAGCTCGCTGGTGAGGACGACCGCGTCGTCCACCACGTCGGAGTACCCCCACCCGTGGAGTGTGTCGCGCACAAAGGCGCGGGCGGTCGCGACGGACCGCCCGACAGGGTCGAACGTGGCAGCCGCCCGCGCGGTGATCACAGAACTCCTCGTACGCGTTTCGACGCCCGGCTCTGCCATGATGCGGCCTGCCCCTCCCGGTGCCCGGTGCTAGTACTCGCCCCACACCACCCCCGCCGGGCGGACCGGGGCGGTTGGACAGCCGGATGCCAGGTTACTTACCTTCGCTGTCCGAGCGGATGCCGGTCGAGACTGTTTCCGCCTACCGGGGGCGGGGACGCTATGCGAAGCTGCCGAACTGTTATGGCCTGGTTCGGCCATGGTGAAACACTGGGCAGGCTTCTGGAGACAGCCCGGGCAGTTCGGTCAACCCCTGCGGGAGGGACACGGTGGAGTCTGGCGTGGCGGCGCGTGCCAACAACACGCGCGCAAAAGGCGGACGGTCCCGGAACAATGGGACAACCGAAGTCGATTCGGCGGCCCTGAACAGGCTGCTGGCGGCTCTGGTGTCGATGAGGGACGGGAATTTCCGCAGGCGCCTGACGGTGTCCAGCGACGGCGTAATGGCCGAGATCGCCGCTGTTTTCAATGAAGTGGCGGACCGGAATCTTCACCTCACGGGTGAGCTCGCACGCGTACGCAGGATGGTCGGGCGCGAGGGGAAACTGACCGAGCGGCTGGAGACGGGGGCCTGTGAGGGCTCCTGGGCGGCCGCCATCGACGCCTCGAACGCGCTGGTGGACGATCTGGCGCGTCCGGTGTCCGAGGTGGGGCGGGTCCTCTCGGCGGTCGCCGAGGGCGACCTGGAGCAGCGTATGGAGCTGCGCTCGCACGCCCCGGACGGCACCGACGGGTCCGTTCGTCCGCTTCGCGGTGAATTCCTGAAGGTCGCCCGTACCGTCAACAACCTGGTCGACCAGCTGTCGGCGTTCACCGACGAGGTCACGCGGGTCGCGCTGGAGGTCGGTACCGAGGGCAAGCTCGGCGGTCAGGCGCAGGTGCGCGGTATGTCCGGTTCGTGGAAAGACCTCACGGATTCGGTCAACACGATGGCGTACCGGCTCACCGCTCAGGTGCGTGACATTGCTCTCGTCACCACGGCCGTGGCCAAGGGCGATCTGTCGCGGAAGGTCACCGTCCATGTGGCCGGCGAGATGCTTCAGCTGAAGAACACCGTCAACACGATGGTCGATCAGCTGTCCTCCTTCTCCTCCGAGGTGACCCGGGTGGCCCGGGAGGTCGGCACCGAGGGCGAACTCGGCGGCCAGGCGACCGTGCCCGGTGTGGCGGGCGTGTGGAAGGACCTCACCGATTCGGTGAACACCATGGCCGGCAACCTGACCTCGCAGGTGCGCGGCATCGCCGAGGTCACGACGGCCGTCGCCAATGGCGATCTGTCGCAGAAGGTCACGGTGAGTGCCCGCGGCGAGGTGGCCCAGCTCGCCGAGACCATCAACCAGATGACTGAGACGCTGCGGACCTTCGCCGACGAGGTCACCCGGGTGGCGAGCGAGGTCGGGGCCGAGGGGCTCCTCGGCGGGCAGGCGCAGGTGCCGGGAGCAGCCGGCACGTGGAAGGACCTCACGGACTCGGTGAACACCGTCTTCCGTAATCTGACCACCCAGGTGCGGGACATCGCCCAGGTGACGACGGCGGTCGCGAACGGTGATCTGTCGCAGAAGGTCACGGTGGATGTCGCGGGCGAGATGCTGGAGCTGAAGAACACCGTCAACACGATGGTGGACCAGCTCTCGGCCTTCGGTTCCGAAGTGACACGAGTGGCCCGCGAGGTCGGCGTCGAGGGCCGCCTCGGCGGGCAGGCCGAAGTGCCGGGTGCGGCAGGCACGTGGAAGGACCTCACGGACTCGGTGAACACCGCGTTCCGTAACCTCACCGGCCAGGTGCGGGACATCGCCCAGGTGACGACGGCGGTCGCGAACGGTGATCTGTCGCAGAAGGTCACGGTGGATGTCGCGGGCGAGATGCTGGAGCTGAAGAACACCGTCAACACGATGGTGGCGCAGCTGTCCTCGTTCGCCGACCAGGTCACGCGGATGGCGCGGGACGTGGGCACGGAGGGCCGCCTCGGCGGCCAGGCGCGCGTCGACGGCGTCAGTGGTACGTGGAAGGAACTGACCGACTCCGTCAACTTCATGGCGGGGAACCTGACTTCACAGGTGCGCCAGATCGCTCAGGTGACGACGGCGGTGGCCCGCGGTGACCTGTCGCAGAAGATCGACGTGGACGCCCGGGGCGAGATCCTGGAGCTGAAGAACACCATCAACACGATGGTCGACCAGCTCTCGGCCTTCGCCGAGCAGGTGACCCGGGTCGCCCGCGAGGTGGGCACGGACGGTCGCCTCGGCGGCCAGGCGCAGGTGCCGGGCGTCGCCGGAGTGTGGCGTGATCTGACCGACTCGGTGAACGGCATGGCCGAGAACCTCACCGGTCAGGTCCGTAACATCGCGCAGGTCGCCACCGCGGTGGCCCGCGGTGACCTGTCGCAGAAGATCGACGTGGACGCGCGCGGCGAGATCCTGGAGCTGAAGAACACCCTCAACACCATGGTGGACCAGCTCTCCAACTTCGCCGAGCAGGTGACCCGGGTGGCCCGCGAGGTGGGCACCGAGGGCGAACTGGGCGGCCAGGCCGAGGTGCAGGGTGTCTCCGGCACCTGGAAGGACCTCACCCAGTCCGTCAACTTCATGGCGAACAACCTGACGTCGCAGGTGCGCAACATTGCCGAGGTGACCACGGCGGTCGCCAAGGGCGACCTCTCCAAGAAGATCACCGTCGATGCCAAGGGCGAGATCCTCGAACTGGTGACGACGGTCAACACAATGGTCGACCAGCTGTCCGACTTCGCCGACGAGGTGACCAGGGTCGCCCGTGAGGTGGGTACGGAAGGTGTGCTGGGCGGTCAGGCCCGGGTGCGCGGCGTCACCGGCATCTGGAAGGACCTCAGCGACAACGTCAACCTGATGGCCAACAATCTGACCAATCAGGTGCGCAACATCGCCCGGGTCTCCGCGGCGGTCGCCAACGGTGATCTGACGAAGAAGGTGACGGTCGAGGCGCGCGGCGAGGTCGCCGAGCTGGCCGAGACCGTCAACACGATGGTGACGACGCTGTCGTCGTTCGCCGACGAGGTCACCCGCGTGGCTCGCGAGGTGGGCACCGAGGGCGAACTGGGCGGCCAGGCTCATGTTCCGGGCGTCTCCGGTACGTGGAAGGACCTCACCGAGTCCGTGAACTCGATGGCGTCCAATCTGACGGGGCAGGTGCGCCAGATCGCCACGGTCACCACCGCCATCGCCAAGGGCGACCTCACCCGGAAGATCGACATCGATGCCCGGGGCGAGATCCTGGAGCTGAAGACCACCATCAACACGATGGTCGACCAGCTGTCCTCGTTCGCGGGGGAGGTCACCCGCGTGGCCCGCGAGGTGGGCACGGACGGGCAGTTGGGCGGTCAGGCCCGGGTCCGGGACGTCGACGGCACCTGGCGCGACCTCACCGAGTCGGTGAACGAGATGGCCGGGAACCTCACTCGCCAGGTCCGCGCGATCGCGGCCGTGGCGACCGCGGTGACCCGCGGCGATCTGAACCTCAAGATCGACGTGGACGCCGCGGGCGAGATCCAGGTCCTGCAGGACAACATCAACACGATGATCGCGAACCTGCGCGACACCACCCTCGCCAACGAGGAGCAGGACTGGCTCAAGGGCAACCTGGCCCGTATCTCCGGTCTGATGCAGGGCCGCCGCGACCTCGACGACGTGGCCTCGCTGATCATGAGCGAGCTCACGCCGGTCGTCTCGGCGCAGCACGGCGCGTTCTTCCTGGCGATGCCGACGAGCGGCGGAACGGATGTTCCTGGGGGCGGGGAGCTGTCGTACGAGCTGTGCATGCGCGGCAGTTACGGCTACTCCGCCGGCCTGATGCCGACGTCGTTCCGTCCCGGCGAGACCCTGATCGGC
This sequence comes from Streptomyces sp. SLBN-118, assembly GCF_006715635.1. Lineage (NCBI taxonomy): Bacteria > Bacillati > Actinomycetota > Actinomycetes > Kitasatosporales > Streptomycetaceae > Streptomyces > Streptomyces sp. SLBN-118. The sequence goes on along the minus strand of NZ_VFNP01000001.1, from coordinate 2,070,274 downwards.
ACCGCGGCGGAGGAGAAGCGGACCATCCAGGTCAATGTGCCGCCGGGCTATCTGAAGATCTCCTCGGGGCTCGGGGAGGCCTCACCGGCGTATGTGATCGTGCTGCCAGTGCTGTTCGAGGGGAAGGTCCTCGGGGTGATCGAGCTGGCGTCGTTCCAGCCCTTCACCCAGATCCAACGGGACTTCCTCAATCAGATCGCCGAGATGATCGCGACGAGTGTCAACACCATCAGCGTCAATACGAAGACCGAGGTGCTGCTGAAGCAGTCGCAGGAGCTGACCGAGCAGCTGCGTGAGCGCTCGGCGGAGCTGGAGAACCGGCAGAAGGCGCTGCAGGCCTCCAACGCCGAGCTGGAGGAGAAGGCCGAGCTGCTGGCGCAGCAGAACCGCGACATCGAGGTGAAGAACACCGAGATCGAAGAGGCGCGGCAGGTTCTTGAGGAGCGGGCCGAGCAGCTCGCGGTCTCGATGCGCTACAAGTCGGAGTTCCTGGCGAACATGTCGCACGAGCTGCGTACGCCGCTCAACTCTCTGCTGATTCTGGCCAAGTTGCTGGCGGACAACGCGGAGGGCAACCTCTCGCCCAAGCAGGTGGAGTTCGCCGAGACGATCCATGGCGCGGGCTCGGATCTGCTGCAGCTGATCAACGACATCCTCGATCTGTCGAAGGTCGAGGCGGGCAAGATGGACGTCAGCCCGACCCGTATCGCTCTGGTGCAGCTCGTCGACTATGTGGAGGCGACGTTCCGGCCGCTGACCGCGGAGAAGGGGCTCGATTTCTCCGTACGGGTGTCGCCGGAGCTGCCCGCGACGCTGCACACCGACGAGCAGCGGCTGCTGCAGGTGCTGCGCAACCTCCTGTCCAACGCGGTGAAGTTCACCGACAGCGGCGCGGTGGAGCTGGTGATCCGGCCGGCGAGCGCCGATGTGCCGCAGTCGATCCGTGAGCAGTTGCTTGAGGCGGGCTCGCTGCGGGACGCGGACGGCGATCTGATCGCCTTCTCCGTCACGGACACAGGGATCGGGATCGCGGCCGGCAAGATGCGGGTGATCTTCGAGGCCTTCAAGCAGGCGGACGGCACGACCAGCCGCAAGTACGGCGGCACGGGCCTGGGTCTGTCGATCAGCCGGGAGATCGCGCGGCTGCTCGGCGGGGAGATCCACGCGGCGAGCGAACCGGGCCGCGGTTCGACCTTCACTCTCTATCTGCCTCTTCACCCGAGCGAACTGCCGCCGCAGGGCTACCCGCAGCTCGCCCCCGGTGCCGCCGATCCGCAGCGCGGCTCCGCGGACGACGACGGGGAGGACTTCATCCCGCAGGGGCACTATGAGCCGTCGGGGCCCATGGACGCACACGCGGGCCCGGCGGCCCTGTTCCGGCGCCGGCGCAAGGCGCTCGGTTCCACGGAGCAGCGGCACGCGCTGCCCGGGCGCCAGGGCGCGGCGCCCGGCTCGGAGCAGTGGGTCGCGGCGAACGGAAGCCAGGAGGCGCAGGAGGCGCGGCGCACGTTCGCGTTCGACAGCGAGAAGGTGCTCATCGTCGACGACGACATCCGCAATGTCTTTGCCCTCACCAGTGTGCTGGAGCAGCACGGTCTGTCGGTGCTGTATGCGGAGAACGGCCGGGAAGGCATCGAAGTCCTGGAGCAGCACGACGATGTGACGGTCGTACTGATGGACATCATGATGCCGGAAATGGACGGGTACGCGACGACGACGGCGATCCGCAGGATGCCTCAGTTCGCCGGCCTGCCGATCATCGCGCTGACCGCGAAGGCCATGAAGGGGGACCGCGAGAAGGCCATCGAGTCCGGCGCTTCCGACTATGTCACCAAGCCGGTCGATCCGGACCATTTGCTCTCGGTGATGGAGCAATGGATGCGCGGGTAGTGAGCGATGCCTGCCCGGATCGCCGCGACTTGCTGACTGACTGTGGCCGAAGGCGTGTGAGACGACGGTATTCGGGGAACCTTCTGGTCTCCCGCTACGTTTCTGCTACGTGCACAGTGACATCGCGGTGACAGGGTGTGTCGACAGGCGGGGTGCGGCTACCATGACCGGCACAAGGACGGGCGACGCAAGGGAGTCGTCCCCTGGGGCGGCGCCCGGTGCACTTCCGGGGCGAGGAGGACGGGCCATGGTGCAGAAGGCCAAGATCCTCCTGGTCGATGACCGGCCGGAGAATCTGCTCGCGCTGGAGGCGATCCTCTCTGCGCTCGATCAGACACTGGTGCGGGCATCGTCAGGGGAGGAAGCGCTCAAAGCGCTGCTGACGGACGACTTCGCGGTCATTCTGCTGGACGTCCAGATGCCCGGCATGGACGGATTCGAGACGGCCGCGCATATCAAGCGGCGGGAGCGGACCCGGGACATCCCGATCATCTTCCTCACCGCGATCAACCACGGCCCGCACCACACCTTCCGGGGTTACGCCGCGGGTGCGGTCGACTACATCTCCAAACCCTTCGACCCATGGGTGCTGCGCGCCAAGGTCTCGGTCTTCGTCGAGCTGTACATGAAGAACTGCCAACTGCGCGAGCAGGCCGCGCTGCTGCGCCTCCAGCTGGAGGGCGGCGGGCACCCGGCGGGGAACAACAAGGAGCCCGCGGGGCTGCTCGCCGAGCTTTCCGCCCGGCTCGCGGCAGTTGAGGAACAGGCCGAAGCGCTGTCCAAACAGCTCGACGACGACTCGGCCGATGCCGCCGCTGTCGCCACCGCCGCCCATCTCGAACGCAAACTCACGGGTTTGCGCCGGGCGCTCGACGCGCTGGAACCTGGCACCGGCGGCGGTGCGCCGACGCTCCCCTCGCAGAACTGAACCGGCACCCGGAGCTTGAGGGACCGTCAGTTTCCGGCTCCGGGACGACGACACGAACGGGTGAAGCAGTAGGCACACGTGTCCACTGCGGTCGACACCGGTAACCTCACCATCATGGCCTCACGTACGTCCGGCAAGGGTTCCCAGGGCACGGCGGGCACCGCGAAGCGCGCCGGCCGTACGACCGGTGCCGCGAAGAAGGCGGCGCCCGCCAAGAAAGCCGCCGCGAAGAAGACCGCGCCCACAAAGAAGGCGCCCGCGAAGAAAGCGGCGGCCAAGAAGGCCGCGCCGAAGCCCGCACCGTCCCCCACAGGGGGCGTGTACCGCCTCGTGCGCGCCCTCTGGCTCGGTCTCGCCCATGCCATGGGCGCGATGTTCCGCGGCATAGGGAGGGGTGCTAAGGGCCTGGACCCGGCACACCGCAAGGACGGTCTGGCGCTGCTGCTCCTCGCCCTGTCGCTGATCATCGCCGCCGGTACCTGGTCCAATCTGAGCGGTCCGGTCGGCGATCTCGTCGAGATGCTGGTGACCGGAGCCTTCGGCAGGCTCGATCTGCTCGTCCCCATACTGCTGGCCGCGATCGCCGTACGACTGATCCTCTATCCCGAGAAGCCCGAGGCGAACGGCCGGATCGTGATCGGTCTGTCCGCGCTTGTCGTCGGCGTCCTCGGCCAGGTTCATGTCGCATGCGGCTCGCCCGGCCGTGGGGAGGGCACGGAGGCGATGCGGGACGCGGGTGGGCTGATCGGCTGGGCCGCGTCCAAGCCGCTGATCTTCACCATGGGCGAGGTGCTCGCCGTACCGCTGCTCGTGCTGCTCACGATCTTCGGTCTGCTCGTCGTCACCGCGACCCCCGTCAATGCGATTCCGCAGCGGCTGCGGCTGCTCGGATCCAAGCTGGGCATCGTCGACCCGGCGTACGAGCCGGGGGCGGACGGCGAGGCCACCGACGACGACGCGCACTACGAGGATCAATGGCGCGAGGCCGTGCCCGGGCGTGCACGCCGCTCCTCCGCGCGCCGGAGCGAAGCGGCGGACTACGACCCCGACCACGCCGAGCAGGAAGCCCTGTCCAGGCGCAGGCGGCCGCGCAGGCCTTCGGTACAGCCCGCCATGGACCGTCCGATGGACGCGGTGGACGTGGCAGCGGCGGCAGCCGCGGCGCTCGACGGTGCCGTCCTGAACGGCATGCCGCCCTCTCCACTGGTCGCCGACCTCACGCGGGACGTCACCGCCGAGCGCCGGCGGGCCGCGAGTCCGGTGCCGGGCGCCCGCGAGCCCGAGGAGCCCGAGCCGAAGCAGGCCGGGCCGAAGGGATCCGTACCGGACCTGACCAAGCCCGCGCCCGAGGAGCCACAGCCCCTGCCGCCGCGCGCCGAACAGCTTCAGCTCGCCGGCGACATCACCTACGCCCTGCCGTCCCTGGACCTTCTGGAGCGCGGGGGCCCCGGCAAGACGCGCAGCGCCGCCAATGACGCGGTCGTCGCTTCGCTCAGCAACGTCTTCATGGAGTTCAAGGTGGACGCGGCGGTCACCGGTTTCACCCGGGGTCCGACGGTCACGCGGTACGAGGTGGAGCTCGGCCCGGCCGTCAAGGTCGAGCGGATCACCGCGCTCACCAAGAACATCGCGTACGCCGTCGCCAGCCCTGACGTACGGATCATCTCCCCGATCCCCGGCAAGTCCGCGGTCGGCATTGAGATCCCGAACTCCGACCGCGAGATGGTCAAGCTCGGCGATGTGCTCCGGCTCGCCGACGCGGCGGAGGACGACCACCCCATGCTGGTCGCGCTCGGCAAGAACGTCGAGGGCGGCTACGAGATGGCCAACCTCGCCAAGATGCCGCACGTCCTGGTGGCGGGCGCGACCGGCTCGGGCAAGTCCTCCTGCATCAACTGTCTGATCACCTCGGTCATGGTGCGGGCCACCCCCGAGGACGTCCGCATGGTGCTCGTCGACCCCAAGCGGGTCGAGCTCAACGCGTACGAGGGCATTCCGCACCTGATCACACCGATCATCACCAACCCCAAGCGGGCCGCCGAAGCACTGCAGTGGGTCGTGCGCGAGATGGATCTGCGCTACGACGACCTCGCGGCGTTCGGCTACCGCCACATCGACGACTTCAACCAGGCCATCAGGAACGGCAAGGTCAAGCCGCCGGAGGGCAGCGAGCGCGAGCTCACGCCCTATCCGTACCTGCTGGTCATCGTCGACGAGCTCGCCGACCTGATGATGGTCGCGCCGCGCGATGTCGAGGACGCCATCGTCCGCATCACCCAGCTGGCGCGCGCCGCCGGCATCCATCTGGTGCTGGCGACCCAGCGGCCGTCCGTCGATGTCGTCACCGGTCTGATCAAGGCGAACGTGCCCTCACGGCTTGCCTTCGCGACATCGTCGCTCGCCGACAGCCGGGTCATCCTCGACCAGCCCGGCGCAGAGAAGCTGATCGGCAAGGGCGACGGCCTCTTCCTGCCGATGGGTGCCAACAAGCCCACCCGTATGCAGGGCGCCTTTGTCACCGAGGACGAAGTCGCGGCCGTCGTCCAGCACTGCAAGGATCAGATGACTCCCGTCTTCCGCGAGGACGTCGTGGTCGGCACCAAGCAGAAGAAGGAGATCGACGAGGACATCGGCGACGACCTCGATCTGCTCTGCCAGGCGGCGGAGCTGGTGGTGTCCACGCAGTTCGGTTCGACGTCGATGCTCCAGCGGAAGTTGCGTGTGGGCTTCGCGAAGGCGGGAAGACTCATGGATCTGATGGAGTCGCGGAACATCGTCGGGCCGAGCGAGGGCTCCAAGGCGCGCGACGTTCTGGTGAAACCTGATGAGCTGGATGGAGTGCTCGCCGTGATTCGCGGGGAGTCCGAGTCGTAACGCTTCTGAGAGCAACCGTTTCTCTTAGTCGTACGTCAAGTTGGAGGGAGGGACAGCCGGATGTCCCACCATCGAGATGGCCCACCATTCTGATGGCGTACAAAGTCCCTCCGCCCAGTTGCCCCACCCTTTCGTACCACCCATAGACTGAACCTCCAGCAGGTGGCTACACGCTCGAAAGGCGCCCCCGTGTCCATCGGCAACTCCCCCGAAGACGACCGGCCTTCAGTCGAACCCGTAGCTGAAGACGACCAGCCTTCGATCGGATGTGCGCTCCAGCAAGCCCGCAACGCCGCAGGTCTGACCATCGACGAGGTCAGCTCCTCCACCCGGGTGCGCGTCCCGATCGTGCAAGCGATCGAGCAGGACGACTTCTCCCGCTGTGGCGGCGACGTCTACGCGCGCGGTCATATCCGCACGATCGCGCGTGCCGTCGGCCTCGATCCCGAGCCGCTCGTCGCACAGTACGACGCGGACCATGGCGGCCGTCCTGCCCCGACACCTGCCGCCCCGCTCTTCGAAGCCGAGCGCATCCGTCCCGAACGCGGCCGTCCCAACTGGACCGCCGCCATGGTCGCCGCGATCGTCGCGGTGATTGGCTTCGTAGGCTTCACGCTGGTCAACGGCGGTGACGACGGCGACAAGGGCAACCATGTGGCGGAGGGGCCGGCTCCCGAGCAGAAGCCCACTCCGACCAAGCCCGCCACGAACAAGCCCGTCGATCCCACCCCTTCCGACAGTGCCATCGCAGCGGTGCCCAAGGACAAGGTGACGGTGAAGCTCTCCGTCCTGGACGACAAGAGCTGGATCTCCGCCAAGTCGCACAACGGCAAGCTGCTCTTCGACGGAACCCTCCTCAAAGGCGAGTCCAAGACCTTCCAGGACGACGAGCGGGTCGATCTGATCCTGGGGAACGCGGGCGCGATCGAGCTGTATGTGAACGGCAAGAAGGTCGAGGACGAGTTCGAGACGGGCCAGGTCGAGCGGCTCTCCTACACCAAGGGCGACCCTGAGGTCGGCTAGCGCAGAAGGCGTGCGAAGGCCCATAACCCTGGGGGCAGGGGCGTGGGTCAGGACAAAGTAGTCTTGAGCCCATGCCCGAACGCCGTACCGTCGCCCTTGTCACTCTTGGCTGCGCCCGTAACGAGGTGGACTCGGAGGAGCTTGCAGGCCGCTTGGCAGCGGACGGCTGGGAGCTCGTCGAGGAAGCCTCCGACGCGGATGTCGCAGTCGTCAACACCTGCGGATTCGTCGAGGCCGCCAAGAAGGACTCCGTCGACGCCCTTCTCGAAGCCAACGATCTCAAGGACCACGGGCGGACGCAGGCCGTGGTCGCCGTCGGCTGCATGGCCGAGCGGTACGGCAAGGAACTGGCCGAGGCGCTGCCCGAGGCCGACGGTGTGCTCGGTTTCGACGACTACGCCGACATCTCCGACCGCCTGCAGACGATCCTGAACGGCGGCATCCACGCCTCGCACACCCCGCGCGACCGCCGCAAGCTGCTGCCGCTGAGCCCGGTCGAGCGCCAGGAGGCAGGCACGGATGTGGCGCTGCCGGGACACGGCGCACCGGCGGATCTCCCGGCAGGCGTCGCGCCCGCCTCCGGGCCGCGCGCCCCGCTGCGCCGACGGCTCGACACCAGCCCCGTCGCCTCGGTGAAGCTGGCATCCGGCTGCGACCGGCGCTGCTCCTTCTGCGCCATCCCGTCCTTCCGCGGCTCCTTCATCTCGCGGCGGCCGAGCGATGTGCTCGGTGAGACGCGCTGGCTGGCCGAGCAGGGCGTCAAGGAGGTCATGCTCGTCTCCGAGAACAACACCTCCTACGGCAAGGACCTGGGCGACATCCGCCTGCTGGAGACTCTGCTGCCCGAACTCGCCGAAGTCGACGGCATCGAGCGGGTGCGGGTCAGCTATCTGCAGCCCGCCGAGATGCGGCCGGGGCTGATCGACGTCCTCACCTCGACCCCGAAGATCGCCCCCTACTTCGACCTGTCCTTCCAGCACTCCGCGCCCGACGTGCTGCGTGCGATGCGGCGCTTCGGCGACACCGAGCGCTTCCTGGAACTGCTCGAGACCATCCGCGGCAAGGCTCCGCAGGCGGGTGTGCGGTCCAACTTCATCGTCGGCTTCCCCGGTGAGAGCGAGGCGGACTTCGCCGAACTGGAACGCTTCCTCACCGAGGCTCGCCTGGACGCCATCGGCGTCTTCGGCTACTCCGACGAGGACGGCACCGAGGCGGTCTCGTACGACAACAAGCTCGACGCCGACGTCATCGCCGAGCGCCTCGACCACCTGTCCCGGCTCGCCGAGGAGCTGACCGCCCAGCGCGCCGAGGAGCGTCTCGGGGAGACGCTCGAAGTGCTCGTGGAATCGGTGGACGGCGAGGACGGTGCGGTCGGCCGTGCGCTGCACCAGGCTCCCGAGACCGACGGCCAGGTCGTCTTCACCACGAGCGAGGGGCTTGTGCCCGGCCGTATCGTCATGGCCAAGGCAGTGGATACGGAAGGCGTCGACCTGGTGGCCGAACGTCTTCCCGAGGAGGCAGGCAGGTGACCGGAGTGCCGGCATCCGCGGGGGGCGGCACGAAAAGGCCGGCGCCCGGCGGCAAGCTGGGCGCTGCGGCCGTGAATCAGGCCAGCCTCTGGAACATCGCCAACATCCTCACGATGGTGCGGCTGGTGCTCGTGCCCGCCTTCGTCGTGCTGCTGCTCCAGGACGGCGGCTACGACCCGGCCTGGCGGGCCTGGGCGTGGGCGGCATTCGCCGTCGCCATGATCACCGACATCTTCGACGGCCACCTGGCGCGGACGTACAACCTCGTCACCGACTTCGGGAAGATCGCCGACCCGATCGCCGACAAGGCGATCATGGCGGCCGGGCTCATCTGCCTGTCCGCGCTCGGCGATCTGCCGTGGTGGGTGACCGGAGTGATCCTCTTCCGGGAGCTCGGCGTCACCCTGATGCGGTTCTGGGTGATCCGGCATGGAGTAATTCCCGCCAGTCGCGGTGGCAAAATGAAGACCCTCGCGCAGGGTACGGCCGTCGGAATGTATGTGCTGGCACTGACCGGAGCGCTGGCCACACTCCGCTTCTGGGTGATGGCAGTGGCGGTGGTGCTGACGGTGCTCACCGGCCTCGACTATGTGCGACAGGCGATTGTTCTGAGGCGCAGGGGACTGGCGGCGGAACGGGCCGCGGCGCTGGAGGCGCGGTGACGACCGCGGCTCGGCTGCTGGCTCTGCTGGCGGAGCGTGGCGAGACGCTGGCTGTCGCCGAATCGCTCACCGGCGGTCTGGTGGCCGCCGAGCTCACTGCCGTACCCGGAGCCTCGAAGACCTTCCGCGGCTCCGTGACGGCGTACGCAACCACTCTGAAGAGGGATGTTCTCGGCGTCGACGGGACCCTCCTGGCGGAGCGCGGCGCGGTGGATCCCGAGGTCGCGCGGCAGATGGCGGCCGGTGTGCGGGAGGTGCTGGGCGCTTCCTGGGGCATCGCGACGACGGGTGTGGCGGGCCCCGAACCGCAGGACGGGCAGCCCGTCGGGACGGTCTATGTGGCGGTCGCGGGACCGGAGGGCACCGGGAAGGTGGCCGCTCTGCGATTGAACGGTGACCGGGTGGACATCCGTAGAGAGAGTGTGCGGAGCGTGCTCGAACTGCTCTCCGGCGAACTGCACGAAAATGCGCGGACACAGGATACGGAACAGAACGGGGGGACTTGATGTTTGCAGCCCTGAGTGAACACGACATCGCTCCCCGCACGGCCGCGGCACGAGGCGGTACGGTGGGGCGTGAAGGATGCGGCTACGCGGTCCGAGGAGGGAGCCACCGATGATCCTGCTCCGTCGCCTGCTGGGTGACGTGCTGCGTCGGCAGCGCCAGCGCCAGGGCCGTACTCTGCGCGAAGTCTCCTCGTCCGCCCGAGTATCGCTCGGCTATCTCTCCGAGGTGGAGCGGGGGCAGAAGGAGGCTTCCTCCGAGCTGCTCTCCGCGATCTGCGACGCGCTTGACGTACGGATGTCCGAGCTCATGCGAGAAGTGAGCGACGAGCTGTCGTTGGCCGAGCTGGCCGAGTCGGCAGTGGCCAGTGAGCCGGTGCCTGCGCCAGTACGCCCGATGCTCAATTCCGTCTCCGTTACGTCGGTGGCGGGTGTGCCGACGGAGCGGGTGACGATCAAGACGCCTGCGGAGGCGGTCGACGTGGTCGCCGCCTGATCCGTACGGCTCTGTACGGCTTGGTTTGGGCTGAGCCCCGACTGGTACTCGAGTGCCGGTCGGGGCTTTTGCTTGCCCCGGATGTCCCGTTTGCGGGGCTGTGCCATCGTGAGCGGGTAGCTGCGAACCGAGTGGAGGACATGGATGTCTGTCGTGAAGAGCACTCTGTCCGAGACGGACCTCAAGACGGTCGGCGATGCTCTCAGGGGCGCGCTCGTCGATCTTGTGGATCTCGCGCTGGTGGCCAAGCAGGTTCACTGGAATGTCGTGGGCCCGCGCTTCAGGTCCGTACATTTGCAGCTCGACGAAGTGGTGGACACCGCGCGGCAGCACTCGGACATAGTGGCCGAGCGTGCCTCGGCGATCGGGGTGACGCCGGACGGGCGGGCCGCGACGGTGGCGGCTCAGAGCGCGATCGGCGCGGTGCCTGAGGGGTGGATCAAGGACGGCGACGCCGTGCGGACGCTGGTGGACGCGCTTGGTGCGGTGATCGGGCGCATGCGGGAGCGGATCGAGGTGACCGCCGATCCGGATCCGGTGAGCCAGGACCTGCTGATCGGACTGACGGCGGATCTGGAGAAGCATGCCTGGATGTTCCAGGCGGAGAGCGCGTAGGGCCGTCCGGCGGGTGGCGGGCGGACCGCGTGCGGCTGCGGACCCTGGCGTCCCGGACGCACCCTGGAGTGAGGCGGTCGATCGGCGCCCCGTGCGCCGGGGTCGGCCTCCGGTGCGCCCTCCCCGAGGGCGAATGCGCCGGTCTAGCGTGGACCGGAGGAGGCAGCCATGGCAGTACGCGGGGTCGCGCCGGTGGTCGCCCTGGGGCTGGCGGCGGGCGGCCTCTGGTGGTGGGCCGTGCTGCGGCTGGTGATCGTGCCGGAGCAGACGGGACTTGTGGAGGGCGCGGTGGCAGCGGGCGGATGGGGGCTGAGCCTGCTGCCCGTGCATGTGACGGCGTCCCGCGGGAGCTCGGCCGGGATCGCCAGGATCGGTACGGTGCGTGATGCCGGGTTCACCAGGGCATCGCGACGCCGCCGTTCGGGCGGAGGATCTGGCCCGTCGTGAAGCTGGACGCGTCCGAGGCCAGATGAAGCACCGTGTGGGCGATGTCCTCGGGCTCGCCCACGCGGCGGAGCGGCGACAGCCGGACCATGGCCGCCTCGGCCTGGTGCTGGAGCGTCGCGTCGTGGCGGTCGGTCATCGGGGTGCGGACCCAGCCGGGCGCGACGGCATTGACCCGGATGGAGTGCGGGCCGAGTTCGGTCGCGAGCGTCCTGGTCAGCTGGACGACGGCCGCCTTGGCCGCGCTGTAGCAGAGCAGACCGGCACTCGCGGCGTCCACGGCGGCGGATGCCATGGTGACGATGGACCCCGGGGTGCCCGCGGCGATCATCACGCGGGCCGACTCCTGGCAGGCGTACAGGATCCCCTTGAAGTTGACCGCGAGGACGCGGTCCAGGTCCTCGTCTCTCGTCTCCAGCACCGTGCTGCTGTGCATGATTCCGGCGACGGCGGCCAGGATGTCCAGCCTGCCGGTGCTCGCGGCGTACTCGATCGCCGACTTCAGCTGGGCGCGCTCGCTGACGTCGAGGGGATGGGTGTGCGCGGTGCCGCCCGCCTCGGAGATCAGGGACGAGGTCTCGTCGAGTCCCTTCTCGTCGATGTCCGCGCAGTGGACGGCGGCTCCCGCCCGGGCCAGCAGGACGGCACAGGCGCGGCCTATGCCGCTCGCCGCGCCGGTGACGAACGCCGTGCGGCCCGTGAGGTCGTACGCGGTGAGGGGCATGCGGGGACCGTACGACTGGATCTGACGGATCGTCAACTGGTGTGACGGGATCAGGGAATGGGGCCTGACTGGCAGCCCGGGCACCAGTAGGTGGGGCGCTCGCGGCTGCCGTCGCCCTGATTGGCCCTGCGGATCGCTGTGCCGCAGCGCAGACAGGGCCGGCCCTCGCGGCCGTACACATGGAGGCGGTCGCCGGGTCGACGGCTCGCCGCGGTCGTGGTGCGGCGGTCGAAGCTGTTCCTGTTCGCTTCAAGGAGGCGGTGGGCGGTGGCCACCAGGCGCGCGGGAGTGTCGGCGGGGAGTTCACCGATGGGCAGCCAGGGCGTCACTCGGGCCAGAAAGGCCAGCTCCGACTTGTAGACATTGCCGATGCCCGCCAGATTGCGCTGGTCGAGCAGAGCCTCGCCGAGGGCGCGGGCCGGGTCGGCGAGCAGGTTGGCGGCGGCGACGTCCGGGTCCCAGTCGGGGCCGAGCAGGTCCGGGCCGAGATGGCCGACCGCTTGGTTCTCGTCGGCTGTACGCAGCAGCTCCAGAACGGGCAGCCGGTATCCGACTGCGGTGTGGGCGGCAGTGCCGAGGACCGCGCGGACCTGATGCGTGGGGCCGCCGCGCCAGCGCTCGCCTGAGCCGTACACCTGCCATGAGCCCTCCATCCCCAGGTGCGAGTGAAGGGTGAGGCCGCCCTCGACGCGAGTGAGCAGATGCTTGCCGCGCGGGGTGACGTCGAGGACGGTCCGCCCGGTGAGATCGGCGGTGGCGAAACGGGGCACGCGGAGGTCGGACCGGGCGAGGGCCTGCCCCGCGAGGGCGGTGTCCAGGCGCTTGGCGGTCTGCCAGACGGTGTCTCCTTCGGGCATGACATCCATGATGCGGGGCGCGGTCGCCTGCGGTGGGCCTTGTCCCCTACCACCGACTCCCAACCCGCACCATGCCCAGCGTCATGGCCGCAGCCGCAACCCCCTCGGCGTCGCGTGGAAGCCCGCCGACTCCAGCGCACGGCCCAGCGGCGACGTCAGCGCCGGTATGCCGTTGGTCCGCTCGACCGTCACCGTCCCCAGCGCACCTGCGCCCGCCGCCTGGGCCAGCGCCCCTGCCGCCGCGTGGAGCGCGGGAGAGTCCGGGTCCGTGGCCCAGGCCAGGAGGGTCTTGCCGCCGCGTTCCATGTACAGGGTCAGCTCGCCGTTGACCAGGACGACCAGGGAGCCCGCCTTCCGGCCGGGCTTGTGGCCGGCGCCGGTCGGCGGTTCCGGCCAGGGCAGCGCGGCGCCGTACGCATTGGCCGGGTCGGCGGCGGCCAGTACCACGGCCTGCGGTGCCGTCTGCGTATCGGCCCGGTCCCTGGCCGTGGCCGCCGCCCGGAGACGGTCGACCGCGCCGTCCATCGCGAACTGTGCCGCGCCCAGCCCCTCCACGACATAGCCGCGCCGCGCCTGACCGCTGTCCTCGAAGGCGGAGAGGATGCGGTACGTCGCGGAGAAGCCGCCCTCCACACCCTCCGCGGCCACCGCCCCCCGGGTCACCACGCCATGGCGGTCCAGGAGCGTGCGGGCGATGGCGTGCGCGCGATGCGTGGGGTCGGGCTCGGCGCCCGGGAGCAGCGACCAGCGGCCGCTGACCGTCGGCGGGCCGGTGCGGGAAGCGGGGCGGGCCGCGGCCGTGATGCTGCCGTACCGCCCCCGGGGTACGGTCCGTCGGGCGCGATGGGCCGTGGATCCGGCGGTGCGGCCAGAGCCGAGCAGTGAACGGAGCGGCGCCAGACTGTCGTTGGTGAGCCGTCCCGACCAGGCGAGGTCCCAGACGGCGTCGGCCAGTTCGGCATCGGCGGCGTCGGGGTGAGTCGTGGCCCTGATCTGGTCGGCGATCTGGCGGAAGAACAGTCCGTACCCGGGGGCAAGGGCGCTGAGGACCGACTCGTGGAGCGCGGTGAGTTCCAGGGGGTGGGGCTGGGGGAGGAGCAGTGGGGCGGCGTCGGAGAGGTAGAGGGACATCCAGCCGTCCTTGCCCGGGAGGGAGCCCGCTCCGGCCCAGATGACTTCGCCGGTCGTGGTCAGTTCGTCAAGCAGGGCCGGGGCGTATCCGGAGACACGCGACGGGAGGATCAGCTTCTCCAGCGCAGAGGCCGGCACCGCGGCACCCTGGAGCTGCTCGATTGCGCGGGCGAGTCCGTCGATACCGCGCAGGCTGTTGCTGCCAAGGTGCTGCCACTGCGGAAGGAAGGTGGCGAGGGCGGCGGGCGGGACCGGCTCGAGTTCCTGGCGCAGCGCGGCCAGCGAACGTCGGCGCAGTCGGCGCAGCACGGCCGCGTCGCACCACTCCTGGCCGATGCCCGAGGGGTGGAACTCGCCCTGGACGACCCGCCCGCTCGCGGCGAGCCGGTGCAGCGCGCCGTCGGTGACCGCCGCGCCGAGGCCGAAGCGGGCCGCAGCCTCAGTCGAGGTGAACGGACCGTGCGTCCGAGCGAACCGGGCCAGCAGATCGCCGAGCGGATCCCTCACCGGCTCGGTGAAGGCCTCCGGAACGCCCACCGGCAGCGCCGTTCCCAGGGCGTCCCGCAGTCTGCCCGCGTCCTCGATCGCCGCCCAGTGGTCCGCGCCCGCGATCCGCACCCGGATCGCCCGTCGGGATGCGGCAAGATCCCGGGGCCACCGTTCATTCCCGCCGCGCTCGGCCAACTCCGCGTCCGTCAGCGGGCCGAGGATCCGCAGCAGGTCGGCGACGCCCTCGACGTCCTTGATCCGGCGGTCCTCGGTGAGCCACTGCAGCTCACGCTCCAGCTCAGCCAGCACCTCGGGGTCGAGCAGCTCACGCAGTTCGGCCTGACCGAGCAGCTCCGCCAGCAGCCTTGAGTCCAGGGAGAGGGCCGCGGCCCTGCGTTCGGCGAGCGGTGAGTCGCCCTCGTACAGGAACTGGGCGACGTATCCGAACAGCAGCGAGCGGGCGAAGGGCGAGGGCTCGGGCGTCGTGACCTCGACGAGGCGGACCCGGCGGGACTCGATGTCGCCCATCAGCTCGGTGAGACCCGGTACGTCGAACACGTCCTGCAGGCACTCGCGGACCGCTTCAAGGACGATGGGGAAGGAACCGAACTCGCTTGCCACCTGGAGGAGTTGGGCCGCGCGCTGGCGCTGCTGCCACAGCGGCGTGCGCCTGCCCGGACTGCGGCGGGGCAGCAGCAGCGCCCGCGCGGCGCACTCGCGGAAGCGGGAGGCGAAGAGCGCGGAGCCGCCCACCTGGTCGGTGACGATCTGATTGATCTCGCCCTTGTCGAACACGGCGTCCGCCGCGCCGACCGGAGCCTGCTCGCTGTCGTAGGTCGTATCGAGATGGACTGGGTCCTGGTCCAGGAGGTCGAGGCCCATCAGATCGGCGTCGGGCAGCCGCAGCACGATGCCGTCGTCGGCGTGCATGACCTGCGTGTCCATTCCGTACCGCTCCGCCAGGCGGGCACCGAGCGCCAGCGCCCAGGGGGCGTGCACCTGGGCGCCGAAGGGGGAGTGGATCACGACCCGCCAGTCGCCGAGCTCGTCGCGGAACCGCTCGACCAGGATCGTCCGGTCGTCGGGGACATGGCCACAGGCACGGCGCTGCTCATCGAGATAGGCGAGGACGTTGTCGGCGGCCCAGGCGTCCAGGCCCGCGGCCAGCAGACGCAGCCGGGCGTCCTCGGGAGTGAGCCCGCCCACCTCGCGCAGGAACGCGCCCACCGCACGGCCCAGTTCGAGCGGGCGCCCCAGCTGGTCGCCCTTCCAGAAGGGGAGCCGGCCCGGAACCCCGGGGGCGGGGGAGACCAGCACCCGGTCACGGGTGATGTCCTCGATCCGCCAGGAGGTGGTGCCGAGGGTGAAGACGTCGCCGACCCGGGACTCGTACACCATCTCCTCGTCGAGCTCGCCGACCCGGCCGCCGCCCTTCTTGGGGTCGGCCCCGGCGAGGAAGACTCCGAACAGTCCGCGGTCCGGGATGGTGCCGCCCGACGTGACCGCGAGCCGCTGCGCACCCGGCCGGCCCGTGACCGTACCGGCGACGCGGTCCCACACCACGCGTGGGCGCAGTTCGGCGAAGGCGTCCGAGGGATAGCGGCCCGCGAGCATGTCGAGGACGGCGGTGAAGGCCGACTCCGGCAGCGAGGCGAAGGGCGCGGCCCTGCGTGCCAGCGCCAGCAGATCGTCGACCTGCCAGGTGTCCAGAGCGACCATCGCGACCAACTGCTGGGCCAGCACGTCCAGCGGGTTGGACGGGATGCGCAGCGCCTCGATGGAACCGCTGCGCATCCGCTCGGTCACCACGGCCGACTGCACCAGATCGCCACGGTACTTGGGGAAGACGACACCCGTGGAGACAGCGCCCACCTGGTGTCCGGCGCGGCCGACCCGCTGCAGACCGGAGGCCACGGACGGGGGCGACTCGACCTGGACCACCAGGTCCACCGAGCCCATGTCGATGCCCAGCTCCAGGCTGGACGTGGCGACAACCGCGGGCAGACGGCCTGCCTTCAGATCCTCCTCGACCAGGGCGCGCTGCTCCTTGGAGACCGAGCCGTGGTGTGCGCGGGCGAGGAGTGCAGGTGCGCCCTGCGCGGCTCCGGACTGCGCCATGATCTCGGCCGGTGGCGGACCGTCGGGCATGGCTTCCCCGGTGGCGCGTTCATACGCGATCTCGTTGAGGCGATTGCACAGTCGCTCCGCCAGGCGCCGGGAGTTGGCGAAAACGATCGTGGAGCGGTGCGCCTGGACCAGGTCGGCGATCTTCTCCTCGACATGCGGCCAGATCGAGGGCTTCTCACCGTTGTCCGACTCGGATGCGGGGGAGCCGCCCAGCTCGCCCAGATCCTCCACCGGCACGACCACCGAGAGGTCGAACTCCTTGCCCGAGGGCGGCTGCACGATCTCCACCTTGCGCTGAGGTGACAGATAGCGCGCCACCTCGTCCACCGGGCGCACCGTCGCCGAGAGCCCGATCCGACGGGCGGGGCGCGGAAGCAGTTCGTCGAGCCGCTCCAGCGATACGGCGAGGTGCGCTCCGCGCTTGGTCCCCGCGACGGCGTGCACCTCGTCCAGGATCACCGTCTCGATGCCCGACAGCGCGTCCCGCGCCGAGGAGGTGAGCATCAGGAACAGCGACTCGGGTGTCGTGATCAGGATGTCCGGCGGCTTGGTGGCCAGCGACCGCCGCTCGGCGGCCGGGGTGTCGCCCGAGCGGATGCCGACCCGTACATCCGGCTCAGGCAGACCAAGACGCACGGATTCATGGCGAATCCCGGTCAGCGGACTGCGGAGATTGCGCTCCACATCGACGGCGAGAGCCTTGAGCGGAGACACGTACAGCACACGGCAGCGCATCTTCGGGTCCGCGGGATGGGGCGTCGACGCGAGACGGTCCAGGGCTGCGAGGAAGGCGGCCAGGGTTTTGCCTGATCCCGTCGGGGCGACCACCAGCACGTCCGACCCTTCGCCGATGGCCTGCCAGGCCCCCTCCTGCGCGGCGGTGGGCGCGCTGAAGGCTCCCGTGAACCAGCTCCTGGTCGCGGGGGAGAAGGTGTCGAGCGCTGAAGCCGTCATGCCCCCCATCGTGCACCGCACCACTGACAACGGGGGCTCCCGCGGCCCTGGCGCTGTGAAATCGGGCACCACAGTCGTTACGGAACACGACTCCTGTCCCTTATGGCACAGAATGCAACCGCAGAGCCGGCGGACGCACGGTCGGCAATTTGAGTATCGCAGCCGGTTTAATTGCAAATGCTTCCAGAACGATATTGGATCTTGCTAAAGTTATCGTGCTGGACTTGTAGGCTTGGAGGGGCGATGGGTCGGGTCTTCATCTCGTACAGTCATGCCGATAAATTGTATGCGGAGCGAGTCATTCGGCAGCTGAGGTCGGCTCGGTTCGACGTTGTCGTGGACCAGGACGCTCTGCAGGCCGGGCAGGAATGGCGTACCGAACTGTTCCGGCTGATCAGGTCGTCGCAGGCAATTCTTGTGATTCTCACCGAATCGGCGCGGAATTCTGAGGAAGTCGCATCGGAATGGGCTTATGCCCTGGGAGTCGGTGTTCCGGTTTTCCCGCTCCGCTTCGAGATGACATCCCGACCGTCCAGGCTGGATCAGCTGCACGGATTCGATTTCCGTCGGCACTCCGCCCCCTGGGGCGACCTGATCAAAACGCTGAACTTTCTGCCGCCTGCCCCTCAGGAGTTCACGGAGGGGCTTGAGGAGGTGCAGAGCACGGCTCAGCAGATTCGCGCGAACCTCGACTTCCAGAGCAACAGATGTTTTCAGCACATCGTCAGTCAGTCGTTACGTGAAATGGGCAGTCAGCTTCAGTCGATCGGGTCCGGTTCGCAGTATATGGTGCCTGCCACCCAGTACCCGTTCTATTTGATTTCTGCTCAGAATGTCCTGAGGGCTCGCGTCAAGGCGCTGGCGCTGGTGGACCAAGAGGAATTATTCTGGCAGCAGGGTGTCGGGAGGGTCATCAACGAGAGCGCCCAACCGGAAAGCGTTCGAGTATTCGCGTTCACTTCGTCCGGCGATTTTCACCGAATGTTCGAGACGCTGACGTACTATGCCGGCATCTATCGGGTGTATGCCATCAGTTATGAGCACTTGGTGGCTAAATTCAGCGCCTTCGGCAAGGATTTCTCGATCATCGAGGCGGATGGTGACCGAGTTCTCGGCAGCTATGCCGGTCCGGTCGGAGAAAAGGTAATACGCTTTTCTGCCGATGTCGACGAAGTCATCGATCATGAACGCGCACTGGATAGGATTGTTGCCGTGGCGCGCCCGATCGCCCCGGATGATCGAGGGAAAGTTGTGGCTGCAAGTAAGCAGATCTTCGAAGACTGGAAGCTCTCACCGCTCATGCTCAAAACGGCAGAGATGTCGCTGTACATTGCGATCGACGACTATGACGAGTTCGAAGAGCGGCATGCCTACTATGTCGAGATGATGGCCGAAATGCTGGCCGTTTTCCGCGCTCGGCGCGGCCGTAGGTATTCACGTGATCATGAACGTTGTCAGGCTCTGGAACTTGGTGCCGGAACAGGGATCTTCACCCGCCGTCTCGCGAACGAACCCGATGTGGAATGCGTCGCGGTCGAGATCGACTTCGCGTGCAGCAATAAGCTGGAGCGCAATCTGCGCGCCCAGTCGAACGCGGTCGCGGTGAATGCCGACAGTCGCACGTACCGGGAGGGTGGCGACGGCGGGCGTTTCCAGTTCATCTTCTCCTCCTTCGCGGATCACCACATCAAGCTGGAAGACAAGAGCCGCTATTTCGAGAACATCAAGAACAATCTGGCGCCCGGCGGCCGGATCGTCATCGGTGACGAGTTCCTGCCGGAATACGACCCGAACGACGACGAAGCTTGGCAGGCAGCCCTGCGCGGGTACCACGGGCACATCATCGAATTCGCCGCCGCCCGTGCTGCCGAACATGAGAGCCGGGGCGAGGATGAGCAGGCCCGTGCGCACCGGGAACTGATCAAGCTGGAATCCGCCGCACTGGAATCCGGCTTGGCCAAGCAAGGCGACTTCAAGCTGTCACGTTCTCTGTACGAGCAGATCCTCAAAGAGCAGGGGTTCCAGTTCCAGGCGAAGAAGATCGGCCCTCTGGACGACGACTCGGTGGGGGGTATCTACGTGTACGAGCTGTGGCTCGACTGAGACGTCATTCAGTCGTCAGTCGATGGCGTGACCGTGCGCGCGGAGGGTTCGGAGCGCCTCGATCGTCACGATCGGCCGCGCCTCCAGCGCCGTGCCCGGCGCCCACTGGCGCCAATTGAGCAGCCAGCCGCCGTCCTCGCGCTGCTCGCTCGCCAGATGCTCCAGCGAGCGCGTCATCTCCTCGTCCGTGAACCAGCGGCGGGCGAGCGACTGCGGCGTTCGGGCGTAGTGATACGGGAAGTGGTGCTCACCCGGCGCATAGCCGGGCGAGACCGGATAGTCCTCGGTCCGTCGCGGGTCGAGGACCGCCAGGCGCTGCTCACGCACCAGCCGTCCCAGCCGGTCCGCCACAATTTCGGCGCGTGAGCGGTCCGGCACCCCGTCGAGGAAGGCGACCGCGGCCTCGATCTCGTACGGATGCGACTTCTCGAGACTCTCGACCGCCGCCCAGCAGAAGTCCGTGGCTCGGAACAGCCATGCGTGCCACACCTGATTGTGGTGCAGCAATCCGACCACCGGACCTGTCGCGAGCAGTTCGCTCGGCGGATCGTCGACGATCGGGATGAACGGTGCGGCCGGATATCCCCGCTGCGAGGGGTGGATCGCGGGCAGCGCACCGTCGGGTGTTGACACCTCGGTGAGGTAGCGGCACATCCGCTCCACGCGCAGTCCGCTGCAGCGTCCGATGGAGTCGAGGATGCGCAGGGCGTGTGCCGTGTGCAGCGGCTGGCTGACCGGGCCGCGCAGATCGGGTTCGAGGGCGTGGCCGTAGCCGCCGTCCTCATTGAGATACGCGGCCAGGGCGGTCTCCACGGGATCCTCGTCACCGCCCAGGAAGTGGTAGGCGAACCTCCGCTGTTCCAGCACGCGGGCGGTCAGCCAGATGAAGTGCTCCGCACGGGCGAGAGGTGACGCGAGCGAGGGCACGGGGGTTGCTCCGGTTCCAGCCATGCTCCGACCGTAGGGCGGAAAGGGCTTTCGTCACGTGGGACGGGCGAGGCTGCACCCCAGGGGCGGGATACTTGCTTCATGCGGTTGACGATTTTCTGGGAGCGCATGGCGGATCACTTCGGTCAGGCCTACGCGGACTCCTTCGCGCGCGACCATGTGATGGCCGAGCTCGGGGGCCGTACGGTGCACGAGGCCCTGGCCGCCGGCTGGGAGGCCAAGGACGTGTGGCGCGGGGTCTGCGCGGCGGTGGGGGTCCCGGCCGAGAAGCAGTGACACCGGCAGGAGCATGGGGGTGGGACGAAGGTTCGGCCCCGGTGCCGGGATTTCGGTCTGGGACCGGGGGGACCTGTAGCGGAGCCCGTAGGCGACACTGACCGGGTGGCCGAGACCGACAAGACCGAGCAGGACATGGCCGAGCCGGATGTGACCGCTGAGGACACCGCCGCTCGGGACGCCGGCGCGCAGGACACGAGCGCCTGTGTTCCGAACCCGCCGCCCCCGGCGCCCGGAGCCGGAGCGCCCGGGCAGGTCGGTATGCCTCGGTGGCTTCCGCGCGCCATGGTGCTCGGGCTGGCGCTCTACGCCTGCTTCCAGCTGGGCAGTTGGGCTTTCCACCAGCTCATTGGGCTGCTGATCAACATCCTGATCGCATTCTTCCTGGCGCTCGCGATCGAGCCCGCGGTCGGCAGAATGTCAGCGCGCGGCATGCGCCGCGGCCTCGCCACTTTCCTGGTCTTCTTCGCGGTGTTCACCGCGGCCGCCGGCTTCGTCTTCCTCCTCGGATCGATGCTGGCCGGCCAGATCGTCGACATGGTCGAGGGATTCCCCAAGTACCTCGACTCGGTGATCCGCTGGATCAACGACACCTTCCACAGCGAACTCTCGCGTGTCGAGATACAGGACAGCCTGCTGCGCTCCGCCTGGCTGCGGAAGTACGTCCAGAACAGCGCGAGCGGAGTACTGGACATCTCCGCCACCGTGCTCGGCGGGCTCTTCAAACTGCTGACGATCTTCCTGTTCTCGTTCTACTTCGCGGCCGACGGGCCCCGCCTGCGCCGCACGCTGTGCTCCGTACTGCCGCCCGCCAAACAGACCGAGGTGCTGCGCGCCTGGGAGATCGCCGTCGACAAGACGGGCGGCTATCTCTACTCGCGCGGCCTGATGGCGCTGATCTCGGGTGTCGCGCACTACATCCTGCTGGAGGTCCTGGGCGTGCCGTACGCCCCGGCCCTCGCCGTCTGGGTCGGGCTGGTCTCGCAGTTCATTCCGACCATCGGCACGTATCTTGCGGGCGCGCTGCCCATGCTGATCGCGTTCACGGTCAATCCCTGGTACGCGGTGTGGGTGCTCGGATTCGTGGTGATCTACCAGCAGTTCGAGAACTATGTGCTGCAGCCCAAGCTCACCTCCAAGACGGTGGACATCCATCCCGCGGTGGCCTTCGGCTCGGTCATCGCGGGAACGGCGCTGCTGGGCGCGGTCGGCGCACTGATCGCGATTCCGGCGGTCGCCACTCTGCAGGCGTTCCTGGGTGCCTATGTGAAGCGGTACGCCGTGACAGACGACCCGCGTGTCCACGGCCACCGGTGGCGTGGTGGCCGGGCGCTCGACCGGCTGGGCGGGCTACCGCGCAGCCGGGACGGGCGCAGCCGGGACGGGGGCAGCCGGGACGGGGGCAGCCGGGACGGGCGCAGCCGGGACGGGGGCGAGGAAGAGGACACCTCCGCCCGGTCCTCCGGATCCTCTGGGGCCTCCGGGACCGACGACCGGCCCTGAGACCCACCCGCGGTGCCTCGAGTGGTGCGCTTGACACCAAAATCGAACATCCATTCTTATGGGATTCCGGCCCGGGTTTCCCAGCGGCTTGCCAGAGTTATCCACAGGCTGGACGGACGTCGGGGCCCATTGTCAGTGGCAGGGGTTAGCGTCTTTGACGTGAAGCGATCGACTCAAGCAAATCGGGTGGAACCCATGGCAGGAACCGACCGCGAGAAGGCGCTCGACGCCGCGCTCGCACAGATTGAACGGCAATTCGGCAAGGGCGCTGTGATGCGCCTCGGCGAGCGGCCGAACGAGCCCGTCGAGGTCATCCCCACCGGGTCGACCGCGCTCGACGTCGCGCTCGGCGTCGGCGGCCTTCCGCGCGGCCGTGTGGTGGAGGTGTACGGCCCGGAGTCCTCCGGTAAGACGACCCTCACCCTGCACGCCGTGGCCAATGCCCAGAAGGCGGGCGGCGCCGTGGCCTTCGTGGACGCCGAGCATGCCCTCGACCCCGAGTACGCGAAGAAGCTGGGCGTCGACATCGACAACCTGATCCTGTCCCAGCCGGACAACGGCGAGCAGGCGCTCGAGATCGTCGACATGCTGGTGCGCTCCGGCGCGCTCGACCTGATCGTCATCGACTCCGTCGCCGCGCTCGTACCGCGCGCGGAGATCGAGGGTGAGATGGGCGACTCGCACGTGGGTCTGCAGGCGCGGCTGATGAGCCAGGCGCTCCGGAAGATCACCAGTGCGCTGAACCAGTCGAAGACCACCGCGATCTTCATCAACCAGCTCCGCGAGAAGATCGGCGTGATGTTCGGCTCGCCGGAGACCACGACCGGTGGTCGCGCGCTGAAGTTCTACGCCTCGGTGCGGCTCGACATCCGCCGCATCGAGACCCTCAAGGACGGCACCGACGCGGTCGGCAACCGTACCCGCGTCAAGGTCGTGAAGAACAAGGTCGCGCCGCCCTTCAAGCAGGCCGAGTTCGACATCCTCTACGGCCAGGGCATCAGCCGTGAGGGCGGTCTGATCGACATGGGCGTGGAGCACGGCTTCGTCCGCAAGGCCGGCGCCTGGTACACGTACGAGGGTGACCAGCTGGGCCAGGGCAAGGAGAACGCCCGCAACTTCCTCAAGGACAACCCCGATCTCGCCAATGAGATCGAGAAGAAGATCAAGGGGAAGCTGGGCGTCGGCGTGAGGCCACAGGCCCCTGCGGCCGAGCCCGGCGCGGACGCCGCCGGCACCGGTGCGGCGGCTCCGGCCGAGGACGCGGCGAAGTCGGTGGCCGCGCCCGCCTCGAAGGCCAAGTCGGCCAAGTCGGCGGCGGCCAAGGGCTGAGCCATGGCCCGGCGAACCGAATGGCCGGGTGACAGCGCCTCCTCGTCGAGGGCCGAGAAGGAGCTGTCGCCCCAGGACCCGGCGGAGCGGGCGCGGGCGATCTGCCTGCGTCTGCTCACCGGGACCCCACGCACCCGTAAGCAGCTCGCGGACGCGCTGCACAAGCGTGAGATCCCCTCGGAGGTGGCCGAGGAGGTTCTCTCGCGCTTCGAGGATGTGGGACTGATCAATGACGCGGCCTTCGCGGACGCGTGGGTGGAGTCCCGGCACCACGGCAGGGGGCTTGCCAGGCGCGCACTTGCGCGGGAGCTGCGCACCAAGGGCGTGGAATCCGCCCTGATCGACGAGGCGGTCGGGCAGCTCGACTCCGATCAGGAGGAGGAGACGGCGCGCGAGCTGGTCGCCCGCAGGCTCGCCTCGACGCGGGGCCTGGACCGCGACCGGCGACTGCGCCGCCTGGCGGGCATGCTGGCCCGCAAGGGCTACCCGGAGGGCATGGCCCTCAGGGTGGTAAAGCGCGCGCTGGAGGAAGAGGGCGAGGACCTGGGGGGCTGGCCGGAGGAGGGCGGGATCTAGAGGTGTCGCTTCGGATCGTGCTGGGGAGAGCCGCCCGGCGGAGCATGCCGGGCTCGCCCGGCCGGAGGGTGAGCAGGGACGGCCCCTTCGGCACGGGGTGACTGGCGGTCCGTCCTCCCCTTCGCACCGGTCGTCACCCGGCTGCCGTCGGGCGAAAGGCCCTTCTCAGATCTGAACCGTCACTGTTCCACCGGGAGGCCGGCCGACTTCCATGCCTGGAAACCGCCGATCAGATCCGTCGCGCGGTGCAGGCCCAACTGGCGCAAGGACGCTGCCGCCAGAGACGAGGCATAGCCCTCGTTGCAGATCACGACGACCCGCAGATCGTGGCTCACCGCCTCCGGTGCGCGGTGGCTGCCCCGGGGGTCAAGGCGCCACTCCAGCTCATTGCGTTCCACGACCAGCGCACCGGGGATCAGGCCGTCCCGCTCGCGCAGGGCCGCGTACCGGATGTCCACCAGGAGCGCGCCGTCCGCGGCCGCCGCATGAGCCTCCTTCGGCTCGACGCGGTCGAGATCCTCGCGGATCCGTTCCAGAAGTTCGTCGATTCCTGTCCGCTCGCTCACTGCCAGTCCTCCGGACGCTCGACCTGCTCAAGGCGGAGCACCGCACCGGACCGGCTGAAGCGGCGGATCAGCGGCAGCGGCGGGTAGTACGCATGCACCGAGACGGCGTGTTCGGTGACCGACTCGTTCAGCACCTCGTGCACATGGTGCTGCCCGAAGGCCCGGCCGCCGCCCGGCCCCAACTGCCTTTCGCGGTCAACCCCTTCGTCCAGCTCCAGAGTCCTCCAGCCGCTCGCGGGCAGGCGTACGGCGAGGGAGTTCTCCTTCAGTTCGCCGGCGGCCGTGGCGAACGCGCCGTGCGACTCGGCATGGTCGTGCCATCCGGTACCCGTGCCCGGGGGCCAGCCGATCAGCCAGGCCTCGCTGCCCCCCGGGCCTTCGAGCCGTACCCAGGTACGCCCTTCCGGGTCGAGGGGGAGCGAGGCGATGAGCTCTTGGTCGGCGGCGGAGCGCCGTACAAAATCGAGCAGCTCAGCGGCCGTCGGCGCGCTCGAGTCACGGGTGGCGACCGGTGGGGAGTCAAAAGGAGCGGAGACAGACTGGGACACGGAAACCGTCCTGGAGGTTCGCGGGAAAGCGCGCCGGCTCAGCGGGTCACAGCGCGCGGGAAAAGCGAATTCAGCAGGACGGACGACACACGCAGCCCGCGTAGCGGACGAGGTCCATATGGACCCTCCGCCACAGGCGCACATCGGTGTCAGTCACGCTCCGGAGTACACCATGTGCGCGTTCGACGGTCAATTGATGTCCGCAGTACGGTCACTGCGCACCGTTGAGGGGGCGCCACCGCGCGCCGTGTCCGCCGCTGAGTACAGCTCGGCGGGCCGCACGCCCGCGAACGACGCGACCAGGTGCCCGTCGGGCCGCACCAGCAGCACTGTGTGGGCCGAAGCCCCTGGGTAGCCCTCCGTGACCAGCAGCTCCGCCCGCACCGGCAGCGCACTGACCGCCGCGGCCAGTCGCGGCATCACGCCCGCGCTCACCCAGTGCCGCCGGTCCCACACTCCCGTTCCGGGTGCGACGAGAATCACCACCAGCTGCCCCTGCCCCAGCCGGTCGCGCAGCCGCGCGCTCGTCCCGTCCGGCACGGTTACCCGCACATCCGCGACGGGCGCGCCCGCCTCCGTACCGACGAGGGTCTGCGAAGGAGCGCGTTCGGGCGCCAGGGGGGAGTGCGTGTATACGGGGGGCGCGCCCAGCGGGCCGTACCCCAGATGGCCGTCAGCAAGCAGGATGTCGTGCCCGCGCGCGGCACCCGGGAGGTACGTACGCAGCGCGCCGCTGCTGCGGAGTATCGGCAGCGACTGGTCGGCGGCGCGCAGCCGCGAGGCCACAGCCGTCCGCCGCTCCGCCTGATAACTGTCGAGCAGCGGCTCGGACGGGCCGTGGTGCCAGCAGTGCGCCAGCTTCCAGGCCAGGTTGTCCGCGTCCCGCAGCCCTTCGTCGAGCCCCTGCGTGCCGAGCGCCCCCAGCAGATGCGCCGCGTCGCCCGCGAGGAAGGCCCGGTCGACCCGCCAGCGCCGCGCGAGCCGGTGGTGGAGGGTGTAGACGCCGGTGTCGAGGAGTTCGTACGCCGGTGCCTGATCGCACCAGCCCGCCAAGGTGTCGCGCAGGCGCGCCACCAGGGAGTCGGGCGTGACCAGTTCGCCGCGGGGCGCCAGCAGCCAGTCCAGCCGCCATACGCTGTCCCGCAGCGGCCGGGCGGTGACCTCCTCGCCGCCTGTGCGCCACGGCGGCTGACGGTGTAGCAACGCCTCGTTGGGCCAGGGGAGTTCGGTGCGCAGGGCGGCGACCGCATGCCGTTCCACGGCCGTACGCCCGGGAAAGCGGATGCCGAGGAGCTTGCGGACCGTCGACCTCGCACCGTCGCACCCGACCAGGTGGCTTCCGCGCCACCATGTCGCCGCGGGCCCACGGGTGTGCACGCTGACGCCGCTCGCGTCCTGCTCCAGCGAGTCGACGCGACTTCCTGTGGCGACCCGGATGAGTTTCTGTCCGGCGGCGGCGTCCCGCAGGCCGCGCGCAAGGGCGTGCTGGGGGATGTGCAGCGGCGCGGGGGCGGCCTCGTCGCCGAGAGGGAGCTGCCGTACGTCCTGGCGCCGGCGCATCGAGCGCCAGCCGGTCCAGCGGGCTCCTTCGTCACGGACGGTGGTGCAGCCGAGCCGTTCCACCATCGCCGCAGTGTCGGAGCGCAGCACAACGGTGCGAGCGGGCCGCGGCTCGTCCTTGCCTGCGCCTTCGTCGAGTACGACGGAGGGCACGTCCTGCTGCGCCAGCGCCAGCGCGAGCGCGAGCCCGACGGGCCCGGCGCCGACGATGATCACCGGGTCCACGGCGTGACTCCTTCTGACTTGCTGACGGAACGAAAGATAGCAAGGGGAGCCCGGTGCACGATCACAGCACGCATGCAACCCACTACACCCGCCCGCGTCAAGCGACGAAGGAACGCGGCGTTGGTCGGCTTTGCGCGGCCGAGGGTGGGTGGTTGCTTGCTGCACCGGGTTCAGTTGCGGTTGCCCACCGAGCTCTAACGGCGACAAGCCCTTTGAAAGCGCGCCTGCCACTGACTACGGCAGACATGCGAGTCGGTGAGCCTTTTCAGCGTTGCCGCTCCAGGGTGGGGATGGCTGCGGCGACTGACGTCATTGGTTTGGGCTGCTGCGTGACCTGCGCAAGATGTGCCAGGACTTCAGCCGTGCCATCCCTCGTTCGACGTGTGCCAGGGCCTGGGCCAGTGCGCGGTTGACCGTGCGCTGGGTCGGGTGAGTTCGCCGCCGGGCGTCAGACCTGCCCGGTCGCGCCCTCTACCAGGCGAGCTCCGCGACCGCATCGAGCGCCAGCCGGCCCAGCGGGCGCCTTCGTCACGGACTGTGGCGCAGCCGAGCCGTTCCACCATGGCCGCCGTGTCGGACCGCAGCACGACGGTGCGAGCGGGCCGCGTCTCGTCCTTGCCGGTGCCTTCGTCGAGTACGACGGAGGGCACCTCCTGCTGCGCCAGGGCCAGCGCGAGCCCGACGGCCCGGCCCCGACGATGATCACCGGGTCCACGGCGTGACTCCTGGGGCCCGAAGGGGCAGGCGGAAAGGTGAGGTGGGGCCCGGTGCGCCCGCCCGCGTCAGCCCGCCGGGGCGGGCATGAAGAAACGGCGGGTGGCAATTACTCTGCCACCCGCCGTCCGTGCTCAGAATTCAATTGTTCTGCTTGTGCTGCCATCGAGCTGGGCCAGGGGCAGGTCCCCAGTGCTGTCAGCTCTCGGCGCCGCCCCCTCCGGCCTCTTCGCCCGCGTGGGGCACGTTGAGCTCATCGACCTCCTCGGCGCCGAGGACCGCGCCGGTGCCCTTCTTGGTGCGGCGCGCCCTGCCCTCCAGCCAGCTCGCAAGCGTGGTGAGCAGGTAATTGAGAGCGATGAAGATCAGCGAGATCACGGTGAGCGTGGCGATGGTGTTCGCGCCGTAGTTCGCCGGGATCGTGCGGGCCTGCGACAGCAGCTCGGCGAGACCGAGCAGCGCGCCGCCCAGTGCGGTGTCCTTGACGATAACGACGAGCTGGCTGACGAGGGCCGGCAGCATCGCTGTGACGGCCTGCGGCAGCAGAACGTGCGAAAGGATCTGGCCTTTGCGCATGCCGACTGCCTTCGCGGCATCGGTCTGCCCCTGCGGCAGCGAGAGGACGCCCGCCCGGACGATCTCGGCGATGACCGAGGCGTTGTAGAGCACGAGACCGGTCACCACGGCGTACATCGGCCGGATCTCCGACTCGATGTCCGTGAACTGCACGAACAGCGCGCTGGCGAAGAACATCAGGATCAGCACCGGGATGGCGCGGAAGAACTCGACCACGGCACCCGCCGGAACGCGGATCCACCTGTGGTCGGACAGCCGACCGATACCGAGCAGCGCGCCGAGCGGCAGCGCGATCACGATGGCGAAGAATGCCGCTTTGACGGTCAGCCAGAGACCGGGCAGCAGATAGGTCGTCCAGACCTGGGAGTCCGTGACGAACGGCTTCCACTTGTCCGCAGTCAGCTGGTCCTTGTCGGCCATGACCGACAGCGCCCACCAGATGGCAAGACCGAGCGCGACGAGGAACACGATCGTGTAGATGATGTTCCGCCGCTTGGCGCGGGGGCCGGGGGCATCGTAGAGAACGGAGGTCATCGCTTCACCGCCACGCGCTTGGCCACCCATCCGAGCAGCAGACCGGTCGGGAGGGTGAGAACGATGAAGCCCAGAGCGAAGATCCCAAAGACGGCGAAGAGCGCGTCGGCCTCGTTCTCGATCATTTCCTTCATCAGCAGTGCTGCTTCCGCCACGCCGATCGCCGCGGCCACCGTGGTGTTTTTCGTCAGTGCGATGAGCACGTTCGCGAGCGGCGCGACGACCGAACGGAACGCCTGGGGGAGGACGATCAGCGTCAGCACCTGGAAGAAGCTCAGCCCCATCGCACGGGCAGCCTCCGCCTGGCCGACGGGCACGGTGTTGATACCGGACCGCAAGGCCTCACAGACGAAGCAGCCGGTGTAGGCGATGAAACCGAGGACGGCCAGCCGGAAGCCGATGTCCTTGAAGTTGTCGCCGCCGAGTGCGAAGCCCAGCGTCTGGTTCAGGACCAGCGAGCAAGCGACGATGATCACCGTCAGCGGGGTGTTGCGGACGAGGTTGATGTAGAGGGTGCCGAAGCCCCGCATCAGCGGAACCGGGCTGACCCGCATGCCCACCAGGATCGTGCCCCAGATGAGGGACCCGACGGCGGAGTAGAGGGTGAGCTGAACCGTCACCCAGAAGGCTCCGAGCACGTCGTACTGCCCGGAATCAAGAAAATCGAACACGTTGCCCCGCGCTCTCCCAGGTTGGCTGGTGGGAACGCGCCGCCAGCCTCGGCCGGCGGCGCGTCACTGCTGACTCAGCTGCCTTCAGTGATTTTCGGGGCAGGCTCTGCCTTGTAGTTGGCCGGACCGAAGTTCGCCTTCACGAACTTGTCCCAGGAACCGTCGTCGACCATCTTCTTGAGGGCCGCGTTGATCTTGGTCTGAAGTTCGGTGTCGCCCTTCTTCAGACCGATGCCGTAGGGCTCGTCGCTCAGGTTGAGGCCCACCAGCTTGAACTTGCCCTGGTGCTCTTTCTGCGCGGCGAAGCCGGCCAGGATGGAGTTGTCGGTGGTGAGTGCGTCGACGGCCTTGTTCTCCAGGCCGGTGATGCACTCCGAGTAGCCGCCGTACTGCTGCAGGTCGGCCTTGGGCGCGAGCTTCTCCTTGACGTTCTGCGCCGAGGTCGAGCCGGTCACCGAGCACAGCTTCTTGGCGTTGAGGTCGGTGGCCTTGGTGATGGAGTTGTCGTCCGCGCGGACCAGCAGGTCCTGGTGGGCCAGGAAGTACGGACCGGCGAAGTCGACTTCGGCCTTGCGCTTGTCGTTGATCGTGTAGGTGGCGGCGACGAACGTGACGTCACCGTTCTTGATCAGGTTCTCGCGCTCGGCGCTGGGGGCCTGCTTGAAAGTGATGTCCTTGGCGTCGTAGCCGAGTTCCTTCGCGATGTACGTGGCGACATCGACGTCGAAACCGGTGAACTTGCCGTCCGGCGTCTTCAGGCCGAGGCCCGGCTGGTCGTACTTGATGCCGACGGTGATCTTCTTGCCGCCGCCGTCGCCCGAGTCGCTGTCGCCACCACAGGCGGTCGCGGTCAGGGAGAGGACGAGGGCCGCGGCGGCCGCGGCGCTTGCCTTGTGCAGCTTCATGATGAACATCCCTTGTGTCGTAAGTCGCCGGTCGTCGGTTGTGCGGGAGCGCCGGTCGTCAGTGGTGCAGGATCTTCGACAGGAAGTCCTTAGCACGGTCGCTGCGCGGATTGCTGAAGAACTCGTCCGGAGTGGCCTCCTCGACGATCCTGCCGTCCGCCATGAAGACGACGCGGTTGGCGGCAGAGCGGGCGAAGCCCATCTCATGGGTGACAACCACCATCGTCATCCCGTCGCGCGCAAGTTGCTGCATGACCTCGAGAACTTCGTTGATCATCTCGGGGTCGAGGGCCGATGTCGGCTCGTCGAAGAGCATGACCTTCGGGCCCATTGCCAGTGCACGGGCGATCGCGACGCGCTGCTGCTGACCACCGGAGAGCTGCGCCGGGTACTTGTCGGCCTGCGAGCCGACCCCCACCCGGTCGAGCAGCGAGCGCGCCTTGTCCTCGGCGGCCTTCTTGTCGGTCTTGCGGACCCTGAGCTGGCCCAGCATCACGTTCTCCAGCACCGTCTTGTGTGCGAAGAGATTGAAGGACTGGAAGACCATTCCGACGTCGGCGCGCAGGCGGGCGAGTTTTTTGCCCTCGGCGGGCAGCGGCTTGCCGTCGATCGAGATCGCGCCGGAGTCGATCGTCTCCAGGCGGTTGATGGTGCGGCACAGCGTGGACTTGCCGGACCCGGAGGGTCCGATGACGACCACGACTTCGCCACGGGCGATTGTCAGGTCGATGTCCTGGAGCACATGCAGCGCGCCGAAGTGCTTGTTGACGTTGCTCAGCACGACCAGGTCGCCCGCGGGTACAGCGTCCTCGACGCCCTTGGTCACTGAAACTCCGCTCATCGGCTTCTTGCTCCGTCCTCCTCGGTTGGGAGGACGTTATTCATGCACTGCGACCAGTGTCATTACATCTGAGCGGAAATTGAGCATAACGATCCGGCTTCAGTCGGACACTATGCGTGAACAGGGTCGTGGACGGCGTACCGGGTGGGTAACGGAAACGGGCAGGTATCGGGTACCCCCTTGACTGGCCGGGTGGGCATCGGCCTTGATTCCCTGGTACATCCTTGACTGCATCCGTGACCGGGATGCCCGACCGTGCGACCGTAGGGGGGCCATGAGGCTGCTGCTCGTCGAGGACGACGACCACGTCGCCGCCGCGTTGTCCGCGGTGCTCGCCAAGCACGGTTTCCAGGTCGTCCACGCCCGCAACGGCGAGGAGGCTCTGCAGGCCGTGCTGCCCGCCACGCATCCCGAAAAGCCGCCGTTCGGAGTCGTACTCCTCGATCTGGGTCTGCCCGACCAGGACGGCTACCAGGTGTGCGGCAAGCTCCGGAAGCTCACCTCCACGCCCGTGATCATGGTGACCGCGCGCGCCGACGTCCGCTCACGGATCCATGGGCTCAACCTCGGGGCCGACGACTACGTCACCAAGCCGTACGACACCGGGGAGCTGCTGGCCCGTATTCACGCCGTCAGCCGCCGCACCGCGAGCGGTGACGACGCCGCCGCGGCCGAGCCCGAGCATGCGCTGCGCCTCGGTCCGGTCACCATCGAGCTGCCCACCCGGCGCGTCAGTGTCGACGGCGAGACCGTATCGCTGACCCGCAAGGAGTTCGACCTGCTGGCGCTGCTCGCGCAGCGGCCCGGCGTCGTCTTCCGCCGGGAGCAGATCATCAGCGAGGTGTGGCGCACCAGCTGGGAAGGGACAGGCCGCACCCTTGAGGTGCATGTGGCGTCCCTGCGTTCCAAGCTGCGGATGCCCGCTCTGATCGAGACCGTGCGCGGAGTCGGATACCGGCTCGTCGCGCCGGCCACCCCGTAAGGCCCGTACACCCCGGTGCGTACCCGACTTCTCCCGCTCCTCATCGTCCTCATGGCGGGCGTGCTGCTCGCGCTCGGCTTCCCGCTCGCCGTGAGCGTCGCGGCCGCGCAGCAGCAGCGGGTCGTCGTGGACCGTATTGACGACACGGTGCGTTTCGCGGCCCTGGCCCAGTACGTCGCCGAAGGTACGGGACCGGACGAGCGGCGCTCCACGCTCCAGGAACAGCTCGACCGCTACCACGGGACGTACGACGTCAGGGGCGGCGTCTTCTACCGCGACGACGGCGTCATGGCCCGCGCACCCGAGACCTGGGCGGTACCGCCGATCGGCCGGGGCCGCGAGGCCTTCGAGGAGGCCCTGTCCGGCCGGCGCAGCCAGGATCCGCCGCAGGTCTGGCCGTGGCAGCAGGGCGCCCGGCTGATCGTCGCCTCTCCGGTCGTACGGGACGGGGACGTCGTCGCCGTCGTGGTCACCGATTCGCCCACCGGCCAGATGCGCTCGCGCGTGCTGAACGCCTGGATGCTGATCGCGGCGGGCGAGTGTGCGGCGATGCTGCTCGCCGTCGGGGCCGCCTTCCGCCTCACGGGATGGGTGCTGCGGCCCGTACGGGTCCTGGACGCGGCCACCCACGACATCGCCACCGGGCAGATGAACTCCCGTGTCGTGGCGGCCGGCGGCCCGCCGGAACTCAGACGCCTGGCCCGCTCGTTCAACGAGATGGCCGACAACGTCGAAGAAGTACTGGAACAGCAGCGGGCGTTCGTCGCCGACGCCTCCCACCAGCTGCGCAACCCGCTGGCCGCACTGCTGCTGCGCATCGAGCTCCTCGCGCTCGAACTCCCCGAAGGCAATGAGGAGATCGCCTCGGTCCGCACCGAGGGCAAGCGCCTGGCCCAGGTCCTCGACGACCTGCTGGACCTGGCGCTGGCCGAGCATGCCTCGGCGGACCTCAAGCTCACCGACATCGGTGCGCTCGCGGCCGAACGGGTCGCCGCCTGGCGTCCCCTGGCCGAGGAGAAGGGGGTGCGGCTCACCGAACACGCTGCTGCGATCACCGCCTGGGCCGACCCGATCGCGCTCTCCAGCGCCCTGGACGCGGTGATCGACAACGCCCTTAAGTTCACGCCCAGCGGGGAGCAGGTCACCGTCTCGGCCGCGTCCAACGGCGGAGCGTCGAGCATCGTGATCACCGACCGCGGCCCGGGCCTGAGCGACGAGGAGCTGACCCGCATCGGTGACCGCTTCTGGCGCAGCGGCCACCACCAGAACGTCAAGGGCTCGGGCCTTGGCCTGTCCATTTCGCGCGCCCTGCTGGCGGCGGGCGGCGGCTCGATTACGTACGCCCATCACGAGCCGCACGGTCTGCGGGTGACCGTGACCGTCCCGCGTACATGCCCTACGGCTTGACCGAGCGGTAGTAGCGCCGGGCTCCTTCGTGCAGGGGCAGCGGATCGGTGTAGACGGCGGTCCGCAGATCCACCAGCTGCGCCGGGTGCACGGTGTTTCCGATCCGGTCCCGGCTCTTGATCACCGTGCGGGTGAAGCCCTCCGCCATCGCCGGGTCGATCCGGTCGGTCGTGACCAGCAGATTCGCCACTGCCACCGTCGGTACCGGCAGTCCGCCCTGGGCTTCCAGATAGGCGTCGGCGGGCATCACGGCCGCGCGGTAGTAGCTCGTTGTGTCGCTGCTGGTGGAGTGCAGCTTCTCGACGAGCGCGGCGTCCAGTGGCACCAATTGGATCTGGAAGCGCTCGGACAACGCCTCGACGGCAGCCGTGGGCAGTCCCCCCGACCAGAAGAAGGCGTCCAGCTCGTGCGCCTCCAGGCGCCCGAGGACGGTGTCGATCCCGGCCGGGAGCGGGGTGATGTCCTTCTTCGGGTCGATGCCGGCGGCCGTCAGCAGCCGCTCGGCGATCAGCCGCACACCGGAGCCCGCCTGCCCGATGGCCACCCGCTTGCCGCGCAGGTCACGCACCGACTGCACCTGGGAACCGCGCGGGACGACCAGCTGAACGTAGTCGTCGTACAGCCGGGCACAGCCGCGCAGCCGGTCGGCGCCGGGCTTCCTGTCCCGTTTGTACTTGGCGACCGCGTCGGCCGTGGCGATGGTGAAGTCGGCCTCGCCGGTGGCCACGCGCGCGAGGTTCTGCTGCGAGCCCTCGCTGGTGCGCAGGTCTATCGACACATCCGGCAGATCGCGGGCGAGTGCGTCCTTCAAGAGCACGCCGTACCGCTGGTAGACGCCGTTCTGAGAGCCCGTGCTGAAAGTCAGCTTCCCCTTCGGGGAGGTCTGCCCGATGGGCAGCAGCCACCACGCGAGCAGCCCGAACACCACGAGGGCGGCCGCGGACACCTGCAGGGCGCGGCGGCGGCTGATGCGGGAGGGGGCGGGGAACATGGCCGCGATCCTGCCAGTTCACTCCCTGTGATGGCCAGGCCCCTCCTCGCGGACGGGAGACGCGGGGCGTCAGTGCGACCCCGTACCCTGGTTGGCGCGATGAGTGCGAAAACTTACGAGGTGCGCACCTACGGGTGCCAGATGAACGTCCACGACTCCGAGCGCCTGTCCGGCCTCCTGGAGGAGGCGGGCTATGTCCGCGCGCCCGAGGGCGCCGACGGCGACGCCGACGTCGTCGTCTTCAACACCTGCGCGGTGCGGGAGAACGCCGACAACAAGCTCTACGGCAATCTCGGCAGGCTCGCGCCGATGAAGACCAAGCGGCCAGGGATGCAGATCGCCGTCGGCGGCTGCCTGGCCCAGAAGGACCGCGACACCATCGTCACGAAGGCGCCCTGGGTCGACGTCGTCTTCGGCACGCACAACATCGGCAAGCTGCCGGTCCTGCTGGAGCGCGCCCGCATCGAGGAAGAGGCACAGGTCGAGATCGCGGAGTCGCTCGAGGCATTCCCCTCGACGCTGCCGACCCGCCGGGAGTCGGCGTATGCCGCCTGGGTGTCCATTTCGGTCGGCTGCAACAACACCTGCACCTTCTGCATCGTGCCCGCGCTGCGCGGCAAGGAGAAGGACCGCAGGCCCGGCGACATCCTGGCTGAGGTGGAGGCGCTCGTCGCCGAGGGCGTCTGCGAGATCACCCTGCTGGGACAGAACGTCAACGCGTACGGCTCCGACATCGGTGACCGCGAGGCCTTCAGCAAGCTGCTGCGGGCCTGCGGAAAGATCGAGGGACTGGAGCGGGTCCGCTTCACCTCCCCGCACCCCCGCGACTTCACGGACGATGTGATCGCCGCGATGGCCGAGACGCCGAACGTGATGCCGCAGCTCCATATGCCGCTCCAGTCCGGCTCGGACACGGTGCTCAAGGCCATGCGCCGCTCGTACCGGCAGGAGCGGTTCCTCGGCATCATCGAGAACGTGCGCGCCGCGATTCCGCACGCCGCCATCTCCACGGACATCATCGTGGGCTTCCCCGGCGAGACCGAGGAGGACTTCGAGCAGACCATGCACACCGTGCGGCAGGCGCGCTTCGCGAACGCCTTCACCTTCCAGTACTCCAAGCGCCCCGGCACCCCCGCGGCGACCATGGAGGGGCAGATCCCCAAGGAGGTCGTCCAGGACCGGTACATGCGCCTGGTCGCTCTCCAGGAGGAGATCTCCTGGGACGAGAACAAGAAGCAGGTCGGCCGGACCCTCGAGGTGATGGTCGCTGAGGGCGAGGGCCGCAAGGACGGGGCCACACACCGTCTTTCCGGGCGTGCGCCCGACAACCGGCTCGTTCACTTCGCGAAGCCGGACCAGGACGTGCGCCCCGGCGATGTGGTGACGGTCGAGATCACGTACGCGGCACCGCACCACCTGCTTGCGGAGGGCGCTGTGACATCCGTACGGCGCACCCGCGCGGGCGACGCCTGGGAGAAGCGCAACGCCGAGGCTGCTGTGAAGCCCGCCGGAGTGATGCTGGGCCTGCCGAGGATCGGCGTTCCTGAGCCGCTGCCGGCCGCCGCGGCGCCGGGGTGCGGCTGCGACTGACCGGCGTCGGTGAGCCACTCATGAGCGCGCATTAGGCTGCCGATCATGCTTGTCGCCGCCGCCGTGTGCCCCTGCCCACCGCTGCTCGTGCCCGATGTCGCCGCCGGTGCCGCGCCGGAACTCGACGCGGCGCGTACCGCATGCTCCGACGCCCTCGCGGTGCTCGCCGCTGCCCGTCCCGATCTGCTGGTCGTGGTCGGGCCCGCCGGCGAGCACGGCCGTGGTCCGCATTCCGCGGGCGCGGCCGGTTCCTTCCATGGCTTCGGCGTCGACATCGACGTGACGCTGGGGACGGGCGAGGGTCAGGAGCGGCCGCTCCCGCCGTCCCTGGCCGTCGGAGCCTGGCTGCTGACCCGCGCCCGGTGGGACTCCCCGGTGGAGGGCCTGGGTGTCCGCGAGTCACTCGCCCCGGAGCGCTGCCTGGCCGTCGGCAGGGAACTCGGCGCCCGGGCCGCGCGCGTCGCACTGCTGGTGATGGGCGACGGCAGCGCCTGCCGCACGCTGAAGGCACCCGGCTATCTGGACGAGCGGGCGGCCGGCTTCGACGCGCGGGCCGCTCAGGCACTGGGCGCGGCTGACGTGGAGGCACTCGCGGCGCTGGACGTGACACTGGCGTACGAAGTCAA
The DNA here is from genome assembly GCF_006715635.1 of Streptomyces sp. SLBN-118. NCBI lineage: Bacteria > Bacillati > Actinomycetota > Actinomycetes > Kitasatosporales > Streptomycetaceae > Streptomyces > Streptomyces sp. SLBN-118. Next base: position 2,033,557 of record NZ_VFNP01000001.1, on the reverse strand, counting down.
AGCGGCGGGCCGCGCGCCCTGGCAGGTGCTTGCCGGGGCGGCCGAGGGGGCAGGCATGGCAGGGCAGTTGCTCTACGAGGACGCCCCCTATGGCGTCGGGTACTTCGTGGCCGCCTGGTCGTAGCGGAGGAGCACCCGCGGACAGCAACCGCGTCCCGCAACCGCAGCCGGCAACGGCGGACGGCCGCGGAAAGAAAGCGTTCCGCGGCCGTCCGTCGATGTGCTGAACCGGTCAGGCAGGCGGCGGCATGGTGCCGTCGTCCTTGTGTGGGGTCCCGGACTTGTGAGCAATGCGGTCCAAGGCGTCCTTGGCCTTGCCGGTGCCAGACTCGATCTTGCCGCTGTACCGGCCCTTGGTCTTGGCGTCGACCGTCCTCGCGGCCTTTTCCAACCCGTGCCCGATCTTGTCCCCGTGCTGCTGCGCGAAGTCGGAGACCTTGTTCCTGGCCGGGGTGAGCTTGACCTTCAACGAGTCCATGAAGCCCATGGGTCACTTCCCTCGTATGGGGACTGCGGAACTATTTGCGGGCGCCCTCGTCGGCTTCGTTGTCCGCCGCCTCGTCGGCCGACTGCTGCTTGGGGATCTCCACGCTCTCGGCGACCGGGGCATCGGCGACCGTCGCCTCCCCAGCTTCGGTGACCTCCGCCGCCGCGTCCTTCGCTGCTTCCACTTCCGGACCCGACTCGGGGCCCGACTCGGGAACGTTGTCGTTACCCGACGTCTCGCTGCCGGCGTCGCAACCGCTCGCGATCGAGGATTCGGCCGTCAGCGTTCCGGCGGTCGACTCTTCGGTTGACGCCTCGACAGTCGTGCTGGACTTGCGACGAAATCGTGAAAAAACACCCATATCTACTCCATAGGCTACTCGTGTGGGCGAAGTTCCTTGCCGCCCGGAGCGTTCCATTGCGTCGCTCGCGGGCACCGGTCGGGAAACCGGCGATCGGAACCTCGCAACAGGCAACGAACCTTGTCCCGTGCCGTCACCTCGCTCGTTCGGGGACATGCCCGCGGGTTTGCGAGACTGGGGCAGTGAGAAGTGCAGCTCCCGCGCCGCGGGTCATCGCCGTCGTCGGTCCCACCGCGGCCGGAAAGTCCGATCTGGGCGTCTTCCTCGCCCAGCGACTGGGCGGCGAAGTCGTCAACGCCGACTCCATGCAGCTCTACCGGGGGATGGATATCGGCACCGCCAAACTGACGGCCGAGGAGCGCGGCGGTGTCCCGCACCGGTTGTTGGACATCTGGGACGTCACCGAGACAGCGAGCGTCGCCGAGTACCAGAAACTGGCCAGGGCGGAGATCGACCGGCTGCTGGCCGAAGGCCGTACGCCCGTCCTCGTCGGCGGCTCCGGGCTGTACGTACGCGGCGCCATCGACGCCCTCGAATTCCCCGGCACCGACCCGGTGATCCGTGCCCGGCTGGAAGAGGAGCTGACGGTGCGCGGCCCGGGCGCCCTGCACGCCCGGCTGGCCGCCGCCGATCCGGAGGCCGGAAAGGCGATCCTGCCGAGCAACGGCCGCCGCATCGTGCGGGCGCTCGAAGTCATCGAGATCACCGGCAAGCCCTTCACCGCCAACCTTCCCGGACACGACGCCGTCTACGACACCGTTCAGATCGGCGTCGATGTGGCCCGCCCCGAGCTCGACGAGCGCATCGCGCTGCGCGTCGACCGGATGTGGGAGGCGGGCCTCGTCGAGGAGGTGCGCGCGCTGGAGGCTCAGGGTCTGCGGGAGGGGCGCACAGCGTCGCGCGCGCTCGGCTACCAGCAGGTGCTCACGGCGCTCGCGGGGGAGTGCACCGACGGTCAGGCGCGTGAGGAGACCGTGCGCGCAACAAAGCGCTTCGCGCGCCGCCAGGACTCCTGGTTCCGCCGGGACCCGCGAGTGCACTGGCTGAGCGGCGCCGCCGATGACCGGGCGGAACTTCCGCACCTGGCGCTGACGTTGGTCGAACGAGCGGTCACAGCCTGATCACGTGATTGCATCGGGACGCTCTGCGCGTCATGTCGGCACCTGGGAGCGTGCCATCATCGCAGCATCGATCGACGTGGAGTCCGAGTTGGGAGGCGCGTGGCGATGGAGGCCGGCCCTCGCGACAGAGAACGGGAAGCACAGCAGGCACGGGACGCAGCGGACAGCGCGTCCCGTCTCAGTCCCGACGGTCCTGATGACCAGGACGTGATTCCCGACGAGGTCGAGGTCGAACTGCGGCCGCAGCGCAGGCTGCGGATCTGGCAGCTCGCCCCCATCGTGGGGCTCGCCGCTGTCGGCTCGCTGATGTTCGCGTTTCCCCTCGCCTTCGGCACCGGCGACGGCGGTGCCGTCGTCGCCATGCTGGGCCTGCTCATCAGCTGCTGCGCCGCGGGCTGGGGTGTGATGGCCGCCCGTCGCGTGGGTCACACCTGGCCCGGTCTGCCGCCCCTCGGCTCCGGCGAACGCCCCGACTGGCGAGTGATCGCCCTGTACGTCGGGGTGGGCGCCGCGCTCGTCGCACTCGCCGTGTGGCGTGTGGCGCGCCTCCGCTGACCGCGTTGTCGGCGGGCCCTCGTACAGTTGATCCGTGAGCACCTCGCAGATCGCCTTCCTCAAGGGCCACGGGACCGAGAACGACTTTGTGATCGTCCCCGACCCGGACAACGCCATCGACCTGCCCGCCTCCGCGGTCGCCAGACTCTGTGACCGCAGGGCCGGCATCGGCGGCGACGGCCTGCTGCACGTCGTACGGTCAGCGGCTCACCCCGAGGCGCGCGCCATGGCCGGCTCGGCCGAATGGTTCATGGACTACCGCAACGCGGACGGATCGATCGCCGAGATGTGCGGCAATGGCGTACGCGTCTTCGCGCGGTATCTCGAACGGGCGGGACTCGTCGAGGCCGGCGACCTGGCGGTGGCGACCCGCGGCGGCGTCAAGAAGGTGCACCTTGCCAAGGCCGGGTCGGGCAGCGGCTCCGCCGCGGGTGACATCACGGTCTCCATGGGCCGCGCGCGGTTCCCGCAGGACGGCGTCACGGTCACCGTCGACGGCCGCAGCTGGCCCGCCCGCAATGTGAACATGGGTAATCCCCACGCGGTCGCCTTCGTCGAGGACCTGGACCACGCGGGCGATCTCTTTCGCGCACCGGCCTACAGCCCGGCGTCGGTCTATCGGGACGGCGTGAACGTCGAGTTCGTCGTCGACCGCGGCGAGCGACATGTCGCCATGCGCGTTCACGAGCGCGGCTCCGGCGAGACCCGCTCGTGCGGCACGGGCGCCTGCGCCGTCGCCGTGGCGGCGGCCCGCAGGGACGGCGTGGACCCCTCGGTCACCGGCGCCCCCGTCGCGTACACCGTGGATCTGCCCGGCGGGCGGCTCGTGATCACGGAGCATCCGGACGGAGAGATCGAGATGACCGGGCCCGCGGTCATCGTCGCCGAGGGCCACATCGAGCCGGGGCTCCTCGCTTAGCCGGGGCTCCTCGCTCAGAGCCTGTTGTTTGGATCTTGCCGTGCCCTCGCGCAGCCCTTCAGGCGTAGCTTCTCCTCGCCCGGAGGCGAAACGGTGATCGCATAGAGCTTCGCTCGAATGGGTGATCCGTTTCACGCTGAGCGAGAGACGGACTGCGCCACGTGGTGGGCTCGGTAGCATCAAGCACCGGCCCGGATGGCACACCTGCTCCTCCCACCGCCGGTCGAAGCTGCCGGAGGTGCCCCATGAGTGCAGAGGCCACGAACCCTGGTGCCCACAGTCGCAGGCGCGGCCGTCCCAGGATCGACCTCCGCCGCCTGGGTCGCGCCGCGCTCCTCGGGCCCGCAGCCCGCGACCGGCTGCCCGACGCGATCGGTCATGTCGCCGATGCGCACCGCGCGCACCACCCCGAGGCGGACCTCGCCATCCTGCACAAGGCGTATGTCCTGGCTGAGTCTTCCCACCGCGGGCAGTTCCGCAAAAGCGGCGAGCCGTACATCACGCATCCCCTCGCCGTCACCCTGATCCTCGCCGAACTGGGCGCGGAAACAACGACTCTGACGGCCTCACTCCTTCACGACACCGTCGAGGACACCGAGGTGACGCTCGATCAGGTAAGGACGGAGTTCGGCGCCGAAGTCTGCTATCTCGTCGACGGCGTCACCAAGCTGGAGAAGGTCGACTACGGTGCGGCGGCCGAGCCCGAGACCTTCCGCAAGATGCTCGTCGCCACCGGCAACGACGTCCGCGTGATGTCGATCAAACTCGCCGACCGGCTGCACAACATGCGGACGCTCGGCGTCATGCGGCCCGAGAAGCAGGCACGCATCGCCAAGGTCACCCGCGATGTCCTCATCCCCCTCGCCGAGCGCCTCGGCGTCCAGGCACTCAAGACCGAGCTGGAAGACCTGGTCTTCGCGATCCTGCACACGAAGGAGTACGAACGCACCCGCGCCCTCATCGCGGAGAACCCGACCGCCTGGGACGCGCTCGACGCCATCGCGGAGAACTTCCGGACCGTGCTGAGGGAAGCCGACATCGCCGCCGAAGTACTCATCAGGCCACGGCACTTCGTCTCCGTGCATCGCATCCGCATCAAGCGCGGCGAGCTGCGCGGTACCGACTTCGGGCGGCTCCTCGTGCTGGTCGGCGAGGACGCCGACTGCTACGGCGTGCTGGGCGAGCTGCACACATGCTTCACCCCGGTGATCTCCGAGTTCAAGGACTTCATCGCCGCGCCCAAGTTCAACCTGTACCAGTCGCTGCACACCGCCGTCGCCGGCCCGGACGGCGCGGTCGCCGAAGTCCTCATCCGTACGCACCAGATGCACAAGGTCGCCGAGGCCGGAGTGATCGCCCTCGGCAATCCCTACGTACCCGTCGAGGGTGCGGAGCCGGCCGACGGCGAGCGCGCCGACCCGACCCGGCCCGGCTGGCTCTCCCGCCTGCTGGACTGGCAGGAGTCCACCCCGGACTCCGACACCTTCTGGACCTCCTTGCGCGCCGAGCTGGCCCAGGACCGCGAGATCACCGTCTTCCGCGCCGACGGCGGCACGCTCGGACTCCCCGCCGGTGCGAGCTGTGTGGACGCCGCGTACGCGCAGTACGGCGAGGAGGCACACGCCTGTATCGGCGCGCGCGTCAACGGCCGCCTGGCGACGCTGAGTACGGTGCTGAGCGACGGCGACACCGTGCATCTGCTGCTGGCCCAGGACGCCGCGTCCGGCCCCTCGCCCGACTGGCTCGACCACGCCCGCACACCCGCCGCACGCATCGCCATCACCTCCTGGCTCGCGGCTCATCCGGAGGGCACGAAAATCCCGGCCGCCGCCCCTCGCAGACCCGCCCCCGTCATGGCCGACCGGCCCGCCGCGGCCAACGCCGTCGTCGACCTCCCGGACGCCACCGTCCGGCTCGCGGGCTGCTGTACGCCCGTGCCGCCGGACGCCGTCACCGGCTTCGCGGTCCGCGGCGGCACGGTGACGGTTCACCGTGAGGAATGTCCCGCCGTGGCCCGTATGAAAGGACTCGACCGGGAGCCCGTCCCGGTCACCTGGGGCGACTCGGCCGAGTGCAGAGTCACCCTGATCGCCGAAGCCTTTGGCCGCCCCAGGCTGCTCGCCGACCTCACCGAGGCCATCGCCGCCCAGAGCGCGGCCATCGTCTCGGCGACCGTCGAACCGCCCACCCAGCAACGTGTTCGGCACACGTACACCCTTCAACTCCCGGACTCCGCAGGCCTTCCCGCCCTGATGCGGGCCATGCGGGATGTGCCGGGGGTGTACGACGTGAGCCGTGCCCAGCATCCGGCGGCCACCGCCTGACCTCGTTCGGGTGGGCACGGCGCGCGCCGTCACGGCCTGCGCCGGGCACGCTGATAGCCGTAGGGCATGCTGCTCACTCCCCGCCGCCTGCGTGCCGCTCTGCTGGCCGCCGCCTCGGCCACCCTCGTCGCCGCGGCCCTGCCCCCGCCCGCACCGCTCGGCATCGGTGATGCGCTCTTCCCACACCTGGGCAACCCCGGATACGACGTCCTCACATACGACATCGCCCTCACCTACGGCGGCAGCAACGCCAAGCCGCTGGACGCCGTCACGAGGATCGATGCCCGGGCGACGGAGCGACTGGAGCGGATCAACCTCGACTTCACCCACGGCACGGTCCGCAGGGTCGAGGTGAACGGCCACCCGGCCACTTTCACGGCCGCCGGAGAAGACCTGGTCGTCGAGCCGGACGCAGCCGTCGCGCCGGGCTCCCGGCTGACCATCACGGTCACCCACACCAGCGACCCGGGCGGCCCGCCGACCGCCGGGGGCTGGGTGCGCACCGGCGACGGGCTGGCCATGGCGAACCAGGCCGACGCCGCACACCGGGTCTTCCCCTCCAACGACCACCCCTCCGACAAGGCGTACTTCACCTTCCGCGTCACCGCGCCGAACGAGTACACGGTGGTTGCCAGTGGTGCCCGGACCGCGCAGGCGCGGACGGGCTCCACCACCACGTGGGCGTACCGGACCCAGCACCCCATGGCCACCGAGCTGGCCCAGGTCTCGATCGGCCGCTCCGCCGTCGTCAGGCGCCTGGGGCCTGGCGGGCTGCCCGTACGCGATGTGGTTCCCGCCGCGGACCGGGAGAAGCTGGAGCCCTGGCTGAACAAGACACCGGCGCAGCTGGAGTGGATGGAGCAGAAGGTCGGCCGCTACCCCTTCGAGACGTACGGAGTGCTGATCGCCGACACCACCACGGGGTTCGAGCTGGAGACGCAGACCCTCTCGCTCTTCGAGCGCCGGCTCTTCACCACCACGGACTTCCCCGAGTGGTACGTCGACTCGGTCATGGTGCATGAGCTGGCCCACCAGTGGTTCGGCAACAGCGTCACGCCCCGCAGCTGGTCCGATCTGTGGCTCAACGAAGGGCACGCCACCTGGTACGAGGCGCTCTATTCGGAGGACAAGGGGCAGCTGCCGGTTCAGACGCGGATGAGAGAGGCCTACGAGCTGTCCGACCAGTGGCGGGCGGACGGCGGCCCGCCCGCGGCACCGAAGCGTCCGGTGGCGGGGCAGAAGATCAGCCTGTTCCGGCCGGTGGTCTACGACGGCAGCGCACTGGTCCTCTACGCGCTGCGGCAGACGATCGGGACGGACGCCTTCGAGCAGCTGGAACGAGCCTGGGTGCGAGAGCACCGGGCCGCCACGGCCACGACCGCGGACTTCACGGCGCTCGCCTCGCGGATCGTGGGGCGTGATCTCTCCGCGTTCTTCGATGCGTGGCTCTACGCGAAGCGAACGCCGCCGATGCCAGGGCACCCGGACTGGCGCAGCACAGCTCCCATGCTCCCTGCGGCAGGCTGAAACCCGGGTGACGGCCCTGGCAGGAGCGTGCGACCATCAACAGGTCGGCGACGCGGCCGGGGCCGGAACCCTCGGGAATCATCCGGATCCGTTACGCGTTGTGACTGGTGTACCGGATGTCCCTCCGGCACCGATCTTCACATTTCCCAGCGACGTAAGGATCCAATGACCTCCTCTTCATCCCCTTCCCAGGACGAGCAGAGCTTCGCGGAGACGCGCACCGAGAGCCTTCGGGCCGATGCCCTGATGGAAGAGGACGTCGCCTGGAGCCACGAGATCGACGGCGAGCGGGACGGCGATCAGTTCGACCGCACCGACCGCGCCGCTCTGCGGCGTGTGGCGGGCCTGTCCACCGAACTCGAAGACGTCACCGAGGTCGAGTACCGCCAGCTGCGCCTTGAGCGTGTGGTGCTGGTCGGCGTTTGGACCTCCGGGACGGTGCAGGACTCGGAGAATTCCCTCGCGGAGCTGGCGGCCCTCGCCGAGACGGCGGGCGCGCTGGTGCTCGACGGCGTCATCCAGCGCCGTGACAAGCCGGACCCGGCCACCTTCATCGGCTCGGGCAAGGCACGGGAGCTGCGGGACATCGTGCTCGAAACCGGCGCCGACACCGTTGTCTGCGACGGTGAGCTCAGCCCCGGTCAGCTCATCGCACTCGAAGACGTCGTCAAGGTGAAGGTGGTCGACCGGACCGCCCTGATCCTCGACATCTTCGCCCAGCACGCCAAGTCCCGAGAGGGCAAGGCGCAGGTCGCGCTCGCGCAGATGCAGTACATGCTGCCGAGACTGCGCGGCTGGGGTCAGTCGCTGTCCCGGCAGATGGGTGGCGGCGGCGGTGGCGGCATGGCCACCCGTGGTCCCGGTGAGACCAAGATCGAGACGGACCGGCGCCGGATCCGCGAGAAGATGGCGAAGATGCGCCGTGAGATCGCGGAGATGAAGACGGGCCGCGAGATCAAGCGCCAGGAGCGCCGTCGCAACAAGGTGCCTTCGGTCGCGATCGCCGGTTACACCAACGCAGGAAAGTCCTCACTGCTCAACCGCCTCACGGGCGCCGGTGTCCTGGTGGAGAACGCACTGTTCGCCACCCTGGACCCGACCGTCCGCCGGGCCGAGACGCCGAGCGGCCGGATCTACACCCTGGCCGACACCGTCGGGTTCGTACGGCATCTGCCGCACCACCTCGTCGAGGCGTTCCGCTCCACCATGGAGGAGGTCGGTGAATCCGATCTGATCCTGCATGTGGTCGACGGGTCGCACCCGGCGCCGGAGGAGCAGTTGGCCGCCGTGCGCGAGGTGATCCGCGATGTGGGCGCTCTGGACGTGCCCGAGATTGTGGTGATCAACAAGGCGGACGCGGCCGATCCGCTCGTCCTGCAGCGGCTGATGCGCATCGAGCGGCACGCGATCGCGGTGTCGGCGCGTACCGGCAGAGGCATCGACGAGCTGCTGGCGCTGATCGATGACGAACTGCCGCGGCCCGCGGTCGAGATCGACGTTCTCGTGCCGTACACCGAGGGTGGGCTGGTCTCGCGGGTGCATGCCGAAGGCGAGGTCCTCTCCGAGGAGCACACCTCGGACGGGACGTTGCTCAAGGCTCAGGTGCATGAGGAGCTGGCCGCCGCGCTGGCGCCGTACGTACCGGTGATCCGCTGACCTCGTCCCCGCGCAACGCGAGAGGCCCGCACCCTGCTCGGGGTGCGGGCCTCCCGCATTCGTGCCGGCCGCCGGCTTTGTGTCGCCTACTTGTCGCCGTACTTCTCGCTCATCACGGTGAAGAGCTGCTCGGCGCCCTTGCCCAACTGGGGGCCGGCCAGCCAGCCGTTGGTGACCGGGCCGATCGACGTGTTGGAGACCAGTACGGTGTTCTTGCCCTGGACCCGGAACCACCCGCCGCCGGACGAACCGCCGGTCATGGTGCAGCCGATGCGGTACATCGCGGGCGTACCCGGGACCACCGTCAGACGGCCGGGACGGTCGATGCACTTGTGCATGATCAGGCCGTTGTAGGGCGGAGCGGCCGGGTAGCCCCAGGCGCCCATGGCGCTCACGGTCGAGGCCGCCGGGGCGGAGAAGTCGACCGGCAGGGCGTTGCCCACCGTCTCCTCGAGGGACTTGGTGCCGTTCTCGGGCTTCACGTGCAGGACGGCGTAGTCGTACGGGGCACCCCCGGCGCCCGTCGGGCCGCCCGCGCTGATCCACTCGTTGGACGTCGAGGCCCAGTCCGCCCAGTAGGAGCCGTACGGCGCGATCTCCTGCGGCTTGGCGTTCGCCAGTGCGGCCGGTGACTTGCCCTTGTCGTTGTACGCGGGCACGAAGACGATGTTGCGGTACCAGCCGCCTGCCTGACCGGCGTGCACGCAGTGGCCCGCGGTCCACACGAGGTTGGACTTGCCCGGGTTGCGCGGGTCCTTCACGACGGTGCCGGAGCAGACCATCGAGCCCTGGGGGGAGTCGAAGAAGACCTTGCCGACCGGGGCCGCGTAGTCGTGGTACGGAAGCTTCTCCGGCACGGCCTTGACCGGCGCGGGCTCCGGGTCGGTGCCCGAGTCGACCGGGGCGTCCTTCGTGGCGAGCGTCTTCGAGGGGTCCTTGGCCTCCTTCATCCGCTCGGTCTTCCACAGGCCGTCGATCACCGGGTTGGCGAAGTCCTGCGCCTCACGCAGCCACTTGTCCTTGTCCCAGTTCTTCCACTCGCCGCTCTTCCACTTGTCCAGGTCGATGCCGTGTTCTTTGAGCTTGTCGGCCAGGCCCGGAAGGTCGGCGCCCTTGTCGGCGGCGGTGCCGGAAGCCGCGGGCGTATCGGCGCCCTTGTCCTCGCCCGGGCCACAGGCGGTGGCTGTCAGCGCGAGTGCTGCGGCCATGCCGGCGGCAGCCAGCAGTGGGCGTATGGATCGCATGGAAAGGATTCCCCCTGATGTGCAATGCCTGATGTGCAATGTGATTTATGCCATGAACGTGTCACGCGAAAGGGCGGCCTTCCGGGGCCGCCCCTTGCTGCGGCACCACTCTAGGCGGGTGCCTCGCCGCGCAGTTGAGATGGGTCCCCACCTGCACGGAGTCTCCACGAGACAACGGGCAGGGGCCCGCCGCCAACCGGCCGCGGGCCCCTGTCCGTCCGTGAGTGCGTATGCCCTCCTGGGGCAACTCGCCTACTGGCTCGCGTACTTCTTGCTGACCGCGTTGTAGACGCCCTTGGCCTCTTCGCCCAGTCGCGGACCCGCCAGCCAGCCGGCGGTGACCGGTCCGATGGAGGTGTTGGAGACCAGCGCAGGCTTGCCGTCCGGGCCCTTGGCCACCCAGCCGCCACCGGAGGAACCGCCGGTCATGGTGCAGCCGATGCGGTACATCGTCGGGTCATTGGCCGTGATGGAGAGCCGACCCGGCTTGTCGGAGCACTGGAACAGCTTCTGGCCGTCGAACGGCGGCGCCGCCGGGTAACCCGTGGCGGTCATGCTGTCGATCTTCGGCACGGCCGGGGCGTTGAAGTTCACCGGAAGCGCCGAACCGACCGTCTCCTCAAGGGACTTGCCGGTGCCACCCTTCTCCGGGGTGACATGGATCACGGCGAAGTCGAACGGGGCGCCCTGGCCGCCGGTCGCCGCGCCCTGGGAGATCCACTGCTCGGAGGTCTGTGCCCAGTCGCCCCACCACAGGCCGTACGGAGCCACCTCCTCCTTCGGTGCCTTCCTCAGCTTGGAGGTGGGCCTGGCGCTGTCGTTGTACGCGGGCACGAAGGTGATGTTGCGGTACCAGCCGCCCTTCTTGCCCGCGTGCACGCAGTGGCCCGCCGTCCACACCAGGTTGGATTTGCCCGGGTGTGCGGGGTCCTTCACCACGGTCGCGGAGCAGACCATCGAACCCTCGGGCCCGTCGAAGAAGACCTTTCCGGCCTCGGCGGCGTTGGAGTGGTACGGAGCCTTCACGGCCTGCGCGTTGACCGGCGGGGGCGTCGGGTCGGTGACACCCTCGTCGCCCGAGATGTCATTGTCGACGGGCTTCTCCGGCGGCTTCTCGGCGTCACGCATCCGGTCCGTGTCCCACAGACCCTCGATGATCGGGTTGACGAAGTCCTGCGCCTCACGCAGCCACTTGTCCTTGTCCCAGTTCTTCCACTCGCCGTTCTTCCACTTGTCCAGGTCGATCCCGTGCTCCTTGAGCCGGTCCTTGAGATCGTCCGGGATGGTGATCTTGCCGTCGGCGGACTGGCTGGCGGGCGCGCTCGGCTTGTCGCCCGCGTTGTCCTCGCTCGGACCGCAGGCGGTGGCAGCCAGCGCGAGGACGGCGGCGATGGAAGCCGCTGCCAGCGTCGGGCGAATGGGTCGCATGTCGTGATCCCCCTGGGACTTCAGTACTGCTGAACTGATTTGACCGTCTGAATTGCGCCCGGCGCCGGTGACCCGAGCCGGAGCGCGGCCCCCACTATGCCGGTGCCAATGGGGACGGCGCGCACCAGGTCCGCGGTTCCCTCCCCGCAATGATCTTCCGATGGCCCGTGATCTCCGGCTTCCGGCGTCGTTGGTACGTACGGAGTACGCAAGGTCAGCCTTCAGACCGGCCGGGCGGGTGTGCCAGTGCTGTGCCGATGTGGAACGCAACTGTTACAGCGGGAGGACCAACAGCCGTGGCCGTGACCGAACCTGCTCCGGTGGCACCACTCGCCGTACATGAGTCGATCCTGCGACGGCAGTCGCTGCGAGAGTCCGCGGCCCGTACGTACGCGCGCTCGCTGCCGATCGTTCCCGTACGTGCGCGCGGGCTGACGATCGAGGGAGCGGACGGCCGGCGCTATCTCGACTGCCTCTCGGGGGCGGGGACTCTGGCACTCGGACACAACCATCCCGTGGTCCTCGAAGCGATCAGGAAGGTGATCGACTCCGGGGCGCCGCTGCATGTCCTGGACCTCGCCACACCGGTCAAGGACACTTTCACCACCGAGCTGTTCGCCACGCTGCCACGGGAGTTGGCCGACGACGCCCGCATTCAGTTCTGCGGGCCCGCCGGCACGGACGCGGTCGAGGCGGCTCTCAAACTCGTCCGCACCGCGACCGGCCGCACCGGCCTTCTGTCCTTCACCGGCGCCTACCACGGCATGACGGCCGGAGCGCTCGGAGCCTCGGGAGGTGCCACCGACGTACGGGTGACCCGGCTGCCATTCCCGCACAACTACCGTTGTCCTTTCGGGATCGGCGGCGAGCGCGGCGCCGAACTCGGCGCCCGCTGGACCGAGAGCCTCCTCGACGACCCCAAGGGCGGGGTGCCCAGGCCCGCCGGCATGATCCTGGAACCGGTGCAGGGAGAGGGCGGAGTCATCCCCGCCCCCGACACATGGATGCGCAGGATGCGGCAGATCACCGCCGCCCGCTCCATCCCCCTGATCGCCGACGAGGTGCAGACAGGGGTCGGTCGAACCGGCAGCTTCTGGGCGGTCGAGCACAGCGGTGTCGTGCCCGATGTCATGGTCCTTTCCAAGGCGATCGGCGGCTCTCTTCCGCTTGCGGTGATCGTCTACCGGTCCGAACTCGACATCTGGCGACCCGGCGCCCACGCCGGCACCTTCCGCGGCAACCAGCTCGCGATGGCGGCGGGTGCGGCCACCCTCGCCTTCGTGCGCGAGAACCGGCTCGCCGACCGTGCCGCGACCCTCGGCGCACGCATGCTGGGCCGCCTGCAAGGCCTGGCCGCCGCCCACGCGTGCATCGGAGACGTACGCGGGCGGGGTCTCATGATCGGCGTCGAACTCGTCGACCCCGACGCGGCCGCCCCGGACGCACTGGTCCCGCCGCCCGCCCCAGCACTTGCCGCCGCCGTCCAGCAGGAGTGCCTCAGCCGCGGACTCATCGTCGAACTCGGCGGACGCCACTCGGGCGTCGTGCGACTGCTGCCTCCCCTCACCCTCACCGACGAACAGGCCGTGGCCGTCCTCGACCGTTTTGCCGACGCCCTGGCTGCCGCCGAGCGCTCGGTGCACCGCCGCACCGACAGCGGGCAGTCCTGCTGACCCGGACACTCAGAAGGAAGACCCGTGAACACCACTCCCGCACCCGAAGTGCCCGGGGCCGACGGCCGCCCCACCGCCGACCACTGTGGACAGAGCGGACGCCGCCACCCCACCACGGCCGGGTCGGCGACGGTGCCGCGCCAGCAGACAGGGGGTCACACCGACCAGCACATCACCGCTCCCACGCTCGGCCCGCCGGCGGCAGCGGGAGCCGTCGAGCACCTCGACCACCCGGATCCTTACCGCGCCGCGGACGCGGCAGGTGTCGAGAACCTGCTCCGCTGCTGGGTACGGGAGAGCAACCTCGCCAAGCCCGACGGACACACCCTGCGCATCCCGCTGCATGCCACCGGTACCGCACTGCTCGTCCCCGTCCTCTACTGGTCGGCCGGCGGCTGGCACCGCTTCGGTCCGCCTGCTCTCGAAGGAGCACTGCGCGACGCGCCGACCGCCGACGCCGTCACCGTCGCAGCCCTCCTCGGCCGGGAGGCGGGCCAGAGTGAAGTCGGTGACCTGGCAGGCCGGGTCGCCGACTCCGTACGACACACCGCCGACTTCATCACCGACCGCCGCGCCCACCCCGAGCCCGGTGCCGAAGCCGACCTCTTCCTCACCGCCGAGCAGTCGCTCCTGCTCGGCCACCCGCTGCACCCGGCACCCAAGAGCCGTGAAGGCCTCTCCGACGCCGAAGCCGAGCGCTACTCACCTGAGCTGCGCGGCTCTTTCCCCCTTCACTGGATGGCCGTCGACCGGTCGGTACTGGCCACCGATTCGGCGTGGACCGAACAGGGCCGCACCCTGCCGGCCGAGCAGCTCGCCGCGCGCCTCTGCGGGGGCCTCCAACTTCCCGACCACACCGTTCCCTTGCCGCTTCACCCCTGGCAGGCTCGCGAAGTAAGGCACCGCCTCACCGTCACCGCCCTCCTCGACGCCGGTCTCCTTCACGACCTCGGGCCCTGTGGAAACCTCTGGTACCCCACCTCGTCGGTCCGCACCGTTCACCGTCCAGGCGCCCCGGCCATGCTCAAGCTGTCCCTCGGCGTACGCATCACCAACTCCCGTCGCGAGAACCTCCGCAAGGAACTCCACCGCGGCGTGGAGGTCCACCGTCTCCTGCGCACCGGACTCGCCAAGCAGTGGCAGTCCGCACACCCCGGCTTCGACATCGTGCGAGACCCCGCCTGGCTCGCCGTCGACACCACCGACGGCGAACCGGTGCCCGGACTCGACGTCATGCTGCGCCACAACCCCTTCGGCCGGGGAGACGACGCCGTCTGCATCGCGGGACTGACCGCACCCCGCCCCTGGCCGGGCCGCCCCGGCATGCACTCACGCCTCGCCGACATCGTGGCCCGGCTCTCCGCACGCACCGGCCGGCCCATCGGAGCGATCGCGGCCGAGTGGTTCCTGCGCTACCTCGACCACGTCGTACGCCCGGTGCTCTGGCTGGACGCCACGGTGGGCATCGCCCTCGAAGCCCACCAGCAGAACACCCTGGTGATCCTCGACCCCGACGGCTGGCCCGTCGGCGGCCGCTACCGGGACAACCAGGGTTACTACTTCCGCGAGTCCCACCGCGACGACCTGGAACGCCGTCTTCCCGGCATCGGCTCGGCCAGCGACACCTTCGTCTCCGACGACGTGACCGACGAGCGGTTCGCCTACTACCTCGGCATCAACAACGTCTTCGGCCTGATCGGAGCCTTCGGCTCGCAGCGCCTGGCAGACGAGCGCGTACTCCTCGCCGCCTTCCGGCAGTTCCTCACGGCGACGGCGGGGCTCGGCTCGCCCCTGCCGGCGCAGCTCCTTCAGGCCCCCACTCTGCGCTCCAAGGCCAATCTGCTCACCCGGCTGCGCGGCCTCGACGAGCTCGTCGGTCCCGTCGACACCCAGTCCGTCTACGTCACGATCACCAACCCCCTCCGTTCCTGAGCCACACGACCGACCTGTGAGAGGAGAGCGCCACTGTGTCCCCCACCGACGCGAGCACCGACACCGGAGCCGGTCCGCCAACCCCGCTCGGCGCAGGTGCCGAGGACACCTTGGACCTGCGCATCCCTGATGAACTCCTCGCGCTCTTCCGGGAGGGCAAGCCGTCGGCGGACTGCGACGAGTCGGAGGCCGCGGCAGCCGGTGATCTGCTCGGCACCCCCGCCGACTGGGGTCCCGCCGCCACCTCCGCGGGTTCCTTGCAGCTCGTTCCCGCACACATCGAACGCGACGTGGCGCTCATCAGCCGCTGGATGAACGACCCGGCCGTGGCCGCCTTCTGGGAACTGGCGGGCCCCCTCTCCGTCACGGCCGCCCATCTGCGCAAGCAGCTCGACGGCGACGGCCGGAGCGTCCCCTGCCTCGGTGTCCTCGACGGCATCCCCATGAGCTACTTCGAGATCTACCGCGCCGACCTCGACCAGCTCGCGCGGCACTATCCGGCTCGTCCCCATGACACCGGCATCCACCTGCTCATCGGCGGCGTCGCCGACCGCGGCCGCGGTGTCGGCTCGGCCCTCCTCAGAGCAGTGGCCGACCTGGTCCTCGACCATCGCCCCCGCTGTGCACGCGTCATCGCGGAACCCGATCTGCGCAACACCCCTTCCGTGTCCGCCTTTCTGAGCGCCGGCTTCCGCTTCTCCGCCGAAGTCGACCTCCCCGACAAGCGAGCTGCCCTCATGGTCCGAGATCGCGCGCTTCGCATCCTGCTGTGAGCGACCCGCCGCCCCACGTGCACCGCTCGACCCGCATCGGTTCCACCCGAGGAGTCCCCGTGCCGAAGTCCCCTGCCACCCGCGACTCCGCACAGCCACCCGCGATCCCCTTCGCTCCGCCGGGCCTGACCCCGGGGACCTGGGACCGGGCGGCCGGGCGCCTCCTCGCCAAAATGCTCGGGGAGTTCGCCTACGAAGAGATCATCGAGCCGGTCCCGGCGTCCCCCGCCCGCTACACACTCGCTCTGGACGACGGTGGCAGCATCTCCTTCCGGGCCCGGCGCGGAGCGTACGGAAGCTGGCGAGTCGATCCGGATTCCATCGAGCACGAGGGCCGGCCCTTCACCGACCCGCTCGCGTTCCTCGTCCGGGCCCGCGAGCGGCTCGCCGTCGACGGCCCCACCCTCGGCCATCTCCTCCGCGAGCTGAGCACGACCCTCGTCTCCGACACCGGACTCGACCACGACGCACTCACCGCGCGGGAGCTCGCCGACCTCGGCTACGCCGAACTCGAAGGCCACCAGACCGGCCACCCATGGATCGTCCTCAACAAGGGACGCATCGGTTTCTCCGCCACGGACACCGCCCGCTGGTCGCCCGAGTCCCGCCGGCCCGCCCAGCTCCCGTGGATCGCGGTCAGCTCCAGCCTCGCCGCCTACCGAGGCGTCTGCGGGCTGTCCCGCCCCGAGGATCTGTACGCACGTGAGCTGGACGCGCCCGTCGCCGCGTCCTTCGCCGCCGTGCTGCGCGCCAAGGGCCTCGACCCCGACGGGTATCTCTATCTCCCCGTACATCCCTGGCAGTGGGACGAGGTGCTCCTGCCTCTCTTCGCCCCCGTGATCGCACACGGAGCCATCGTTCCGCTCCCCACGGACGGTGATCTGCGGCTGCCGCAGCAGTCCATCCGCACCTTCGTGAACCTGGACCGCACCGACCGGCACACCGTGAAGCTGCCGCTGTCCATCCTGAACACCCTGGTCTGGCGCGGCCTGCCCACCGAGCGGACCCTCGCCGCTCCCGCCGTGACCTGCTGGGTTCATGGACTGCGCGACACCGACCCGTTTCTGCGCGACGAGTGTGGCGTGATCCTGCTCGGCGAAGTCGCATCGGTCACCGTCGAGCACCCCTTGTACGACCACCTCCCCGAGGTGCCGTACCAGTACAAGGAACTCCTCGGCGCGATCTGGCGCGAGCCCTTGCAGCCCCGTCTCGCCCCCGGCGAGCGGGCGCGCACTCTCGCCTCACTGCTGCACGTCGACCGTGAGGGCCGGTCCTTCACTGCCGAGCTGGTCTCCCGCAGCGGCCTCGCTCCCGCGGTCTGGCTCCGGCGGCTCTTCTCGGCGCTGCTCCCGCCCCTGCTGCACTTCCTCTACCGCTACGGCACCGTCTTCTCCCCTCACGGCGAGAACGCCATCGTCGTCCATGACGAGCACGACGTACCGGTCCGTCTGGCGATCAAGGACTTCGTCGACGACGTCAACGTCAGTGCCCAGCCGCTCCCCGAGCACGACTCCATGCCCGAGGACGTACGCGAGACGCTTCTGACCGAGGAGCCCGCCTTCCTGACGCAATTCATCCACTCTGGGCTCTTCGTCGGTGTCTTCCGCTTCCTCGCACCTCTGTGTGAAGAGCAACTGGTTGTGCCGGAGGAGGAGTTCTTCTCGCTCGTACGGGCGGAGATCCTGCGCTATCAGGCCCGCTTCCCGCAGCTCAAGGAGCGCTTCGAGATGTTCGACCTGCTCACACCGGACATCGAGCGCCTGTGTCTCAACCGCAACCGGCTGCATCTGGACGGCTACCGTGACCGCCCCGACCGTCCTCATGCAGCAGTCCACGGCAGGGTTCCCAATCCGCTGAGCCCGGCCCGATGAACGGATCCTGGACCGGGCTGTCAGTGGCGCCCCGTAGGGTGGACTGGCTATGACGAAGCCATCCCTCCCCGAGCTCCTCCACGCCGCCGTCACCGCCGTCGGTGGCGTGGAACGGCCAGGCCAGGTCACCATGGCCGAGGCTGTCGCCGAAGCGGTCGACAACAATTCCCACCTGCTTGTCCAGGCCGGGACCGGCACCGGAAAGTCGCTCGGTTATCTGGTGCCTGCCCTGGCACATGGTGAGCGTGTTGTGGTGGCCACGGCCACCCTCGCCCTGCAGCGGCAACTCGTGGAGCGTGATCTTCCGCGGACGGTCGAGGCGCTGCACCCGCTGCTGCGCCGGCGGCCGGAGTTCGCCATGCTCAAGGGGCGTTCCAACTATCTGTGTCTGCACCGCCTCCACGAGGGAGTGCCGCAGGAAGAGGAGGACGGCCTCTTCGATCAGTTCGAGGCCGCCGCACCCACCAGCAAGCTCGGGCAGGATCTGCTCCGGATGCGAGACTGGGCCGACGAGACCGAGACGGGGGACCGCGACGATCTCACCCCTGGCGTCTCCGACCGGGCCTGGTCCCAGGTCTCCGTCTCGTCCCGGGAGTGCCTGGGGGCGTCGAAGTGCGCATACGGCGCGGAATGCTTCGCCGAGGCGGCCCGCGAGCGGGCGAAGCTGGCCGATGTCGTGGTCACGAACCACGCCCTTCTCGCGATCGACGCGATCGAGGGCGCCCCGGTGCTCCCGCAGCACGAGGTGCTGATCGTCGACGAGGCCCATGAGCTGGTCTCCCGGGTGACCGGCGTGGCGACCGGCGAGCTCACCCCCGGCCAGGTCAACCGCGCCGTGCGCCGCGCCGCCAAGCTGGTCAACGAGAAGGCGGCGGACGCTCTGCAGACGGCGTCCGAGATCTTCGAGCGGGTGATGGAGCTCGCGCTCCCCGGTCGGCTCGAGGAGATCCCCGAGGATCTCGGATACTCGCTGATGGCGCTGCGCGACGCGGCACGCACGGTCATCTCGGCCCTCGGCAGCACCCGTGACAAGTCGGTCCAGGACGAGGACGCCGTCCGCAAGCAAGCGCTCGCGTCCGTCGAGAACATCCACGACGTCACCGAGCGCATCACGCAGGGCTCCGAGTACGACGTCGTCTGGTACGAGCGACACGATCGTTTCGGTGCGTCCCTGCGGGTGGCACCTCTCTCTGTCTCCGGTCTGCTGCGCGAGAAGCTCTTCGCGGAGCGCTCGGTGGTGCTGACTTCGGCCACGCTCAAGCTCGGCGGTGATTTCAACGGAGTCGGGGCCTCGCTCGGCCTGGCCCCCGAGGGCACAGCGGAAGCGGCGACGGGCGAAGGGGCCGAGGTCACGAGCCCGCAGTGGAAGGGGCTCGACGTCGGCTCGCCCTTCGACTATCCGAAGCAGGGCATCCTCTACGTCGCCCGCCAGCTGGCGACGCCCGGCCGGGAAGGCTCCCGCGGCGACATGGTGGACGAGCTCGCCGAACTGGTCGAGGCGGCCGGCGGTCGTACGCTCGGTCTCTTCTCCTCGATGCGTGCCGCCCAGGCGGCGGCCGAGGAACTGCGCGGCAGGATCCACAAGCCGATCCTTCTCCAGGGCGAGGAGACGCTGGGCGAGCTGATCAAGGCCTTCGCCGCCGACCCGGAGACCTGCCTGTTCGGCACCCTCTCTCTGTGGCAGGGCGTGGATGTGCCGGGGGCCAGCTGTCAGCTGGTGGTGATGGACCGGATCCCGTTCCCACGCCCCGACGACCCGCTGATGAGCGCCCGGCAGAAGGCTGTGGAGGAGGCGGGCGGCAATGGCTTCATGGCCGTCGCCGCCACGCACGCCGCCCTGTTGATGGCCCAGGGCGCTGGCCGTCTCGTCCGCGCCACGGGCGACCGGGGCGTCGTCGCCGTCCTCGACCCGCGGCTGGCCAATGCCCGGTACGGCAGCTATCTGCGGGCTTCGCTGCCCGACTTCTGGTACACGACGGACCGTAACCAGGTGCGCCGTTCGCTGGCTGCGATCGACGCTTCGGCCAAGGCGGACGGCAGGTAGGACGCGGTCGGCAGTTGGGTGCAACGACCGCGGGCAGGAACAACTGGGCCCCGGGACCGGCGCAGTGGGTCCCGGGGCCGGTCAGAGCCGACGGGCCTGTCACACCCGCCGCAGCACCGCCACCACCTTGCCGAGGATGGTCGCCTCATCACCGGGAATCGGCTGGTACGCCGCGTTGTGCGGGAGGAGCCACACATGGCCGTTCTCCCGCTTGAAGCGCTTGACGGTGGCCTCGCCGTCCAGCATCGCGGCCACAATGTCGCCGTTCTCCGCGACGGGCTGGCGGCGCACGGTCACCCAGTCGCCGTCACAGATCGCGGCCTCGATCATCGAGTCGCCGACGACCTTCAGCACGAACAACTCGCCGTCACCCACCAGCTGGCGGGGGAGCGGGAAGACGTCCTCGACGGACTCTTCGGCGAGGATCGGGCCACCGGCCGCGATCCGGCCGACGAGCGGCACATACGAGGCGGCGGGCTTGCCGGTCGTGTCGGTCGGCTGCGTGCTGGGCTGGTCGGAGCCGCGCACCTCGTACGCCCTGGGGCGGTGCGGGTCCCGGCGCAGGAAGCCCTTGCGCTCCAGAGCCATGAGCTGGTGTGCCACGGAGGACGTGCTGGACAGCCCGACCGCCTGGCCGATCTCACGCATCGACGGCGGGTATCCCCGACGCTGTACGGAGTCACGGATCACCTCGATGACGCGCCGCTGCCGATCCGTGAGACCGGAGCTGTCGGCCCGGATCCCTGGAGGTCGGCCGGGCAGCGAACGCGTGGGCTTGGGCCCCTCGGGTGTCGTGGCTGCGTCATTCATGGCATGCACCGGCTCGAATCGGTTCTGGGAGCGGTCCTGGGCAGTGATGGTGGCACTGTCTGCGGTGGTGGTCACGTCGGCCCCTCTCGAATGGTCTCCCTAGCTGGACAACGGTAGTGGGTTTCGAAAGGTTGCGCCAAACACACGTTCGAGTGAAAAATCGCAGATTGCCTTACATGAGCTCCGGGCTGGGTGTATGTGCGAACGATCGGGCCGTCAGGCAATTCGGGCCATTACGGTAACCCTCCACCGCCGGTACGCGGTGGAGCGGGGTGCTACCGGGTGATTCCCAGTCTTGCACTCGGGGCCCCGGAATCCACGGAGCCGCGCGATTCCCGTAATCTCGTGGATCTCGCGGCCGGTCCCAGCCGGCGTGCGCGCCACATTTTCGTGCCCGTCCCGGCCCGTCCGTACCCGTCCGTGCCGCGTGCCGCGTCGGTGCCCGGCCGGTCCTGCCGCTTCGATGGCGCGGTGTCACCACCCGTACGCCTGCTGTGTACAGGCGGAGCCGCGCGACACGCGCTGACAGCAGAAAAAGCGGCCGAACCCCAGATCTAGTGGTTGGATTGTGTCCGCAGCCCAGAAGTTGTGGTCCCCGGTCCTACAAGACCTCGGCCATCGCCTATGCTTGGGGCTGCTTCGAAGGGCTTCGGCCAGCCTGTCGGGGCTATTCAGTCATGCTGTGAAGGAGGGGGTTGGGAGCCATGCACTGCCCCTTCTGCAGGCACCCCGACAGCCGTGTCGTCGACAGTCGCACCACCGACGACGGAACGTCGATCCGGCGCCGCCGGCAGTGTCCTGACTGCTCCCGCCGCTTCACGACGGTGGAAACCGCCTCGCTGATGGTGATCAAGCGCAGCGGCGTGACCGAGCCCTTCAGCCGTACGAAGGTCATCTCCGGCGTGCGCAAGGCGTGCCAGGGGCGGCCGGTCACCGAGGACGCCCTCGCCAAGCTCGGCCAGCGGGTCGAGGAAGCGGTGCGCGCCACTGGCAGTGCCGAGCTGACCACCCACGACGTGGGTCTGGCCATACTCGGCCCCCTGCAGGAACTCGACCTCGTCGCGTACCTGCGCTTCGCGTCCGTGTACCGGGCTTTCGACTCACTCGAAGACTTCGAGGCCGCCATCGCGGAACTTCGCGAACACCGGCCTCCCGCAGAGAAATGCGGGAGCGGCGAGACCTGTGAGGTCCCCGTGCCCGCCACCGCCGCCGACTGAGCAAGACCTGGCTGAGCGGTTCGGCCCGCCCCGGTGGCCCGCCGATCGCCGGCAGAGCGGCAAAAGACCTGTCACGGGCGCTGTGAGCGGCGCCCGGGGCATCAGACACAGAACTGTGCCACGGGAAGAACTGGGCACTTCAGGGCGTTTTTGCCCATGTATGGGAGGCGGCATGACAGAGACGACGAGCGGTCCGGCGCGAGGATCCCGGGCCAAGGGATCCAAGGGGAGCAAGGGCCTGCGTATCGAGCGAATCCACACCACTCCCGGCGTGCATCCGTACGACGAGGTGGTCTGGGAGCGTCGTGACGTCGTCATGACCAACTGGCGCGACGGCTCGGTCAATTTCGAGCAGCGTGGCGTCGAGTTCCCCGACTTCTGGTCGGTGAACGCGGTCAACATCGTCACCAGCAAGTACTTCCGCGGAGCCGTCGGCACCCCGCAGCGCGAGACCGGTCTCAAGCAGCTCATCGACCGGATCGTGAAGACCTACCGGAAGGCCGGCGAGGACTACAGCTATTTCGCCTCGCCCGCCGACGCCGAGATCTTCGAGCACGAACTGGCGTACGCCCTCCTGCACCAGATCTTCAGCTTCAACTCGCCGGTGTGGTTCAACGTCGGCACGCCCCAGCCGCAGCAGGTCTCCGCCTGCTTCATCCTGTCCGTCGACGACTCCATGGAGTCGATCCTCGACTGGTACAAGGAAGAGGGCATGATCTTCAAGGGCGGCTCCGGCGCCGGGCTGAACCTCTCCCGGATCCGTTCCTCCAAGGAACTGCTCTCCTCCGGCGGCAACGCCTCGGGTCCCGTCTCCTTCATGCGTGGCGCCGACGCGTCCGCAGGAACGATCAAGTCGGGCGGTGCCACCCGCCGCGCGGCCAAGATGGTCATCCTCGATGTCGACCACCCCGACATCGAGAACTTCATCGAGACCAAGGTCAAGGAAGAGGAGAAGATCCGCGCGCTGCGTGACGCGGGCTTCGACATGGACCTGGGCGGCGACGACATCACGTCCGTCCAGTACCAGAACGCCAACAACTCGGTCCGTGTGAACGACGAGTTCATGAAGGCCGTCGAGGCCGGCGGCAAGTTCGGGCTGCGCGCGCGCATGACGGGCGACGTCATCGAGGAGGTCGACGCCAAGTCGCTCTTCCGTAAGATGGCAGAGGCCGCCTGGGCCTGCGCGGACCCCGGCATCCAGTACGACGACACCATCAACCACTGGCACACCTGCCCCGAGTCCGGCCGGATCAACGGCTCGAACCCGTGCAGCGAGTACATGCACCTGGACAACACCTCGTGCAACCTTGCCTCGCTGAACCTCATGAAGTTCCTGAAGGACGACGGCGAGGGCCACCAGTCCTTCGACGTCGAGCGCTTCGCCAAGGTCGTCGAGCTGGTCATCACCGCGATGGACATCTCCATCTGCTTCGCGGACTTCCCCACGCAGAAGATCGGCGAGAACACCCGCGCCTTCCGTCAGCTGGGCATCGGTTACGCCAACCTCGGCGCCCTGCTGATGGCGACGGGCCACGCGTACGACTCGGACGGCGGGCGCGCGCTCGCCGGTGCCATCACCTCGCTGATGACAAGTACCTCGTACCGGCGCTCCGCCGAACTCGCCGCGGTCGTCGGTCCGTACGACGGATACGCCCGCAACGCCGCTCCGCACAAGCGCGTCATGAAGCAGCACGCCGACGCCAACGCCGTGGCCGTGCGCATGGACGACCTGGACACGCCGATCTGGGCCGCCGCAACCGAGGCCTGGCAGGACGTGATCCGTCTCGGCGACAAGAACGGATTCCGTAACTCCCAGGCATCCGTCATCGCCCCGACCGGCACCATCGGTCTCGCGATGTCCTGCGACACCACCGGCCTGGAGCCCGACCTCGCCCTGGTCAAGTTCAAGAAGCTGGTCGGCGGCGGCTCGATGCAGATCGTCAACGGCACGGTCCCGCAGGCGCTGCGCCGTCTCGGCTACCAGCCGGAGCAGATCGAGGCGATCGTCGCCCACATCGCAGAGCACGGCAATGTCGTCGGCGCCCCCGGCCTGAGGCCCGAGCACTACGAGGTCTTCGACTGCGCCATGGGCGAGCGTTCCATCTCCGCGATGGGTCACGTCCGCATGATGGCCGCCATCCAGCCGTGGATCTCGGGCGCGCTGTCCAAGACGGTCAACCTCCCTGAGAGCGCCACCGTCGAGGATGTGGAAGAGGTCTACTTCGAGGCGTGGAAGATGGGCGTCAAGGCGCTCGCGATCTACCGCGACAACTGCAAGGTCGGCCAGCCCCTCTCCGCCAAGACCAAGGGCAACCAGAGCCCCGAGGCCACCGCGGCCGCCGAGAAGGCCGAGGGAACGATCCGGGCCGCAGTCGAGAAGGTCGTCGAGTACCGCCCCGTCCGCAAGCGCCTTCCCAAGGGCCGTCCCGGCATCACCACCTCCTTCACGGTGGGCGGCGCCGAGGGCTACATGACGGCCAACTCCTACCCGGACGACGGTCTCGGCGAGGTCTTCCTGAAGATGTCGAAGCAGGGCTCGACCCTCGCGGGGATGATGGACGCCTTCTCGATCGCCGTGTCAGTGGGTCTTCAGTACGGCGTGCCGCTGGAGACGTACGTCTCGAAGTTCACCAACATGCGCTTCGAGCCGGCCGGCATGACGGACGACCCGGATGTGCGGATGGCCCAGTCGATCGTCGACTACATCTTCCGCCGCCTGGCGCTGGACTTCCTGCCCTTCGAGACACGCTCGGCGCTCGGCATCCACTCGGCCGAGGAGCGTCAGCGCCACCTGGAGACCGGTTCGTACGAGCCGACCGACGAGGAGATGGACGTCGAGGGTCTGGCCCAGTCCGCTCCGCGCTTGCCGCAGGAGACGCTGAAGGCGGTCGTCGGCCCCAAGCTGGAGGCCCCGGCTCCGAAGGAGGCGCACACCTCTGCGGAGCTCGTCGAGATGCAGCTGGGCATCAGCGCGGACGCGCCGCTGTGCTTCTCCTGCGGGACGAAGATGCAGCGTGCGGGCTCCTGCTACATCTGCGAGGGCTGCGGCTCGACCAGCGGTTGCAGCTGACGGCGCAGTGAACGGGAGGGAGGGGCGTCCGGCCTTCGTGCCGGGTGCCCCTCCCTTCTTCCCCGCTGCTGATCAGCTGCCCATCAGCTCGACGAAGGACTGAGGGTCGGCGTCGAAACCGCGGACAGTTTCGTGGAATTGCCACTCGCCCGCCTCGCCCCGGACGAACTCGCCCACTACTGCCGCGGTGGATCCCGAGACGGCTGCGAAGTCGTTCTGGCCCAGCTCGGTGTGGCCTTCGAGGATGCGGACGAGGGGGTTCGCTATGTCGGCGAACACCCGGCGTCCGTCCCGCTGCTGGATGACCACTCCGACGACGACCCGGGCATACGTGGCAGCCAGCCGGTCGAACTCGAGCGTCATGACCTCGTCCGCGCCGAAGCCCTGACCGGTCTTGCTGTCCCTGGTCAGGATGATGGTGCCATCCGGTGACCGGCTGTCGAAGTGGACGACGTAGGCCGGTTCACCGTGCGGCCCGTCCGCCCGGTACGTCGCGGCGACGATGTCGAGATCATGCGCCGGTTCACCCAGCGGACTCGGATCCCATCGGAGGTCCACCTCAGCCTTCTGAACCCCCTTGTTGATACTGCTCACCAGATTCCCCTTCCCCGTAACTGCCGTGAGGTTTGCGTCGGTTGACCATGCTGTCACGGCTCGCTGCCCTCGAAGGGGTGAGTGCGCAGGGCGGCCGCCAGTGCTGGTCCGGGCGGACTCCGCCCGACCGTGACCGGGGCCACGTTCTGCGCCGTACGATGGCGCGGTGCTGGTCAAGTGGATTCGCTGCACCGTCGTGGACCGTCGTGGGTTCGAGCGGGGGCAGCGGAAGTGGGCGGGGCTGCTGGGTGAGCCGGGATTCCGGGGACAGGGCGGCGGGTGGAGCAAAGGGCGGCCGCATGTCGCGCATGTCTTTGCCTTCTGGGAGAGCCGGGCGTTCTACGACTCGTTCATGGCGCGCTCCCATGACCGACTGGCGTCCGGGCAGACAGGAACGTACAAGGACAAACAGGCCAAGATCTTCGACTATCGCTTCGATGTGAAGACCGGGTTCGAGCCGCGGTTCACGGACGCCGATGTCATACGGGTCGCACACTGCCGGGTGCGCGAAGACCGGGTCGAGCACTACGCGCTGATGCAGGAGAAGGTGTGGAACCCGGCGATGGCCGGGTCGCCGGGAATGGTGCGCGGGCTGTTCGGGGAGGCGCCGGGGAGCGAGTTCCTGGTGATGTCCATGTGGCAGTCGGCGGCGGAGCACGGGAAGTACCGCAGAGAGCGGGTCGAGCGGCTCCTGCTGCGTGCGCAGACCGAGGCGGATGTCGCTGCGCTCGCCGGTGATGTCGTGCAGCTCGAACCGTCCTGGACGGTCTGAACCCGACCGCCGCGCCCCTTCACCGGCCCGATACGCCGGTCGGACCCGCCCCGACTGCTCGGCCGAGTCCGGACCGATCTACTGTCGTGACATGGCACGACCGCAACGCATCGTTCTCGTCCGGCACGGTGAGTCGGAGGGAAACGCCGATGACACCGTGTACGAGCGCGAGCCCGACCATGCGCTGCGGCTGACCGCGACCGGCTGGAGGCAGGCCGAGGAGACGGGCGCGCGGCTTCGTGAGCTGTTCGGACGCGAGCGCGTCAGCGTCTACGTCTCGCCCTACCGCCGTACCCATGAGACCTTCCGCGCCTTTGCCCTCGACCCGGAGCTGGTGCGAGTCAGGGAGGAGCCGCGGCTTCGCGAGCAGGACTGGGGGAACTGGCAGGACCGCGAGGACGTCCGGCTGCAGAAGGCCTACCGCGACGCCTATGGGCACTTCTTCTACCGCTTCGCCCAGGGGGAGTCGGGAGCGGATGTCTACGACCGGGTCGGGGCGTTCCTGGAGAGCCTGTACCGGAGCTTCGAGTCGCCGGATCATCCGTCGAACGTTCTCCTGGTGACGCATGGACTGACCATGCGGCTGTTCTGCATGCGCTGGTTCCACTGGTCGGTCGCGGACTTCGAATCCCTCTCCAATCCGGACAACGCCGAGACCAGGATTCTGCAGCTCGGCAAGGACGGCCGCTACACCCTTGACCGGCCCTTCGAACGGTGGCGCACCCCCGAGCCCTACGGCGTCACCGGCTAGAGTGGCAGGAAGATGACCGATTCCTCTCGCGACCGGCGTTTCGAACGCGCCCTGGACAGCCTGCGCGGACTGTCCGTGGGAGACGCCCTGGGCTCCCAGTTCTTCGTACCCTCGAACTATCCCTTGTTGAAACAGCGTGCCCTTCCGCCGGGCATCTGGCAGTGGACGGACGACACCGAGATGGCCTGCTCGGTGCTGTCCGTGCTGGCGGCCTATGACCGGGTGGACCAGGACGCACTCGCCCAGTCCTTCGCCGAGCACCATGACTTCGACCGAGGTTATGGCCCTGCCGTCAACCGTATGCTCCGGCTGATCAGGGAGGGCGGCGACTGGCGTGAACTCGCCGCCGCGCTCTTCAAGGGCCAGGGGTCCTGGGGCAACGGTTCCGCGATGCGCATCTCGCCCCTCGGAGCCTGGTACGCCGACGATCCCGAGCAGGCCACCCACCAGGCGGAGATCTCCTCGTACACCACGCACCAGCACCGGGAGGCCGTGGTCGGTGCGATGGCCGTGGCGGCCGCCGCAGCACTGGCCGCCGGTGCGGCCGGGCCGCCGACGGCCGAGGACCTGCTCGACGGCGTGATCGCGCTGGTACCGCGCAGCGCCGTGGGAGCAGGTCTTCGCCGGGCGCGGGACATGCTCGACTATCACGATGCGGGGACGGTCGCCGCGGTCCTCGGCAGCGGTCGGCGCACGAGTGCCCATGACACCGTTCCGTTCGCGCTGTGGTCGGCGGCTCGCTCGCTCGGTGACTTCGAGCGCGCTTTCTGGACGACAGCCCAGGTGGGCGGAGATGTTGACACGACCTGCGCCATCGCCTGCGGAGTGATCGCCGCGGGCAAGTCGGGACAGCCGCCGGCTGCCTGGGTGGAGCGGACCGAGCGGCTGCCGGAGTGGGTGCCGCCGCGGCAGGCGCTGTGAGCCGCTGACGCCCGACTGGTCGTCTCGTACACCGGGGACACGGCGCAGGGTGAGGCACGGGCCGTACCCCCGTGGTCGGCCCGTACCCTCGGATCTGCGCGGCGGCACCTGCGCGGCGGCCCCGTTTGCGGCGGCACTACGCCGCGTGGCCGCCGCCCGCGCCGACCGCCCCGCTGAGCGCTTCCAGATCGCTCTTGCGCACCCGGATGACGAACACCGCGGTCAGCACCGCGAGTCCGACCAGTCCGACTCCTGCCCAGAACGCCGTCGCGATGCCTTCCGCGAGCACCTGGTGGCCCCACGGCGGCGGCAGCTCGTGCGTCCTGGCGAAGGCTTCCTTCTGGGCCGCTGTCGCATCCGCGAGGAAGTGCGGGATCTGGCGTTCCGCCTCCTCGCGGCTGGCGGTGCTGAAGACGGTCATGAGAATCGACAGTCCGAGGGAACCACCCACCATCTGCGTGGCGTTGAGCAGACTGGAGGCCGCACCCGACTCGTGCTGAGCGACGCCCGAGACCGCTGTGAGCGTCGCCGTCACGAAGACCAGTCCCATGCCGAATCCGAACAGGAGCATCGGCCCCAGAACCCCGCCCAGATATGAGCTGCCCGGGTCGAGCAGCGTCAGCCATGCCATGCCGCTCCCCGTGAGCACCGCGCCCGCGGCCAGGAAGGGCTTGGGCCCGAGCACCGGCAGCAGCTTGGACGAGATACCGGCGGCGGTCACGATCATCACCGTGACCGGCAGGAACGCCAGACCTGAGGTGATCGGGCTGTAGTCCAGCACGTTCTGCACGAACAGGACGATGAAGAAGAACATGCCGAACATCGCCGCGGCGAGGCTCATCATGATCAGATACGTACCTGAACGGTTGCGGTCGGCGAACATCCGCAGCGGAGTGATCGGTTCCTTTGCTCGCCGCTCGGTCAGTACGAACGCCGTGAGCAGCACGACCGCCGCCCCGAAGGCGCCGAGGGTGAGCCGATCGCCCCAGCCGTCCTCGGCGGCCCGGATGAAGCCGTAGACCAGGGAAGCCATTCCCGCGGTCGAGGTCAGCGCGCCCGCGATGTCGAACCGGCCGGAGTGCCGCTCGGACTCATTGATGAACATCGGTGCGAGCACGGCTATCAGGATGCCGATCGGCAGGTTGACATAGAACACCCAGCGCCAGTTCAGCCACTCGGTGAGCATGCCGCCGGCGAGCAGGCCGATGGCCGCGCCACTGGCCGAGACTGCCGCGAAGATGCCGAACGCCCGGTTGCGCTCGGGGCCCTCGCGGAAAGTGGTGGTGATGAGTGCGAGCGCAGTGGGTGACGCGATGGCGCCGCCGACGCCCTGCAGGGCGCGGGCCGCGAGCATCTGCCAGGGCTCCTGCGCGACGCCGC
The DNA here is from genome assembly GCF_006715635.1 of Streptomyces sp. SLBN-118. Classification (NCBI taxonomy): domain Bacteria; kingdom Bacillati; phylum Actinomycetota; class Actinomycetes; order Kitasatosporales; family Streptomycetaceae; genus Streptomyces; species Streptomyces sp. SLBN-118. Next base: position 2,004,127 of record NZ_VFNP01000001.1, on the reverse strand, counting down.
ACAGCAGCGAGGCAAAGGTGAAGAGCAGCACGCCGAAGACGAACACCCGCCGCCTGCCGAGAATGTCGCCCGCCCGGCCCCCGAGCAGCAACAGCCCGCCGAAGGTGAGGGTGTAGGCATTGACCACCCAGGAGAGCTGGGTCGTGGTGAAATCGAGCGCTCCTTGGATGTGAGGTAGAGCGATATTCACAATCGTCGTGTCGAGGACCACCATGAGCTGCAGGGCGGCGATGACGGCGAGGGCGATCCCGGGGCGTCCCTGTCTACGGGCAGCTCCCGGCTTGGCTGGAGCAGTCAACTGAGAGGTTGTCACTATGGTCCCCCACAAGTGAGTTAGTGAACGTAGCCGTTCACTGCATCAACCGTAGAGAGTCCCCTTCAGTGAACGCAAGCGTTCACTGAACTCCTGTCCCCAACGGAGAGATGAAGATGGGCAATTCGCGCTGCACCGGCGCCACCGAGACACCCCCGGTCTCGTTGCGCCGCCGAGGACCCGTGCTGGAACGCGCGATCCTCGAGGCCGCTCTGGAACAGCTGAGTACGGTCGGCTGGAGCGGGCTCACCATGGAAGGCGTCGCCGCGGGCGCCCAGACGGGCAAGGCGGCCGTCTACCGGCGCTGGCCGTCGAAGGAGGACCTTGTCGCGGACGCCCTGCAGGCAGGACTGCCGGCCTTGGACGAGGCCGCCGATCACGGCAGCATCCGCGAGGACCTCTTCCAGCTCTGCCGGCGCGTGCGCGACGCGATGTACTCCAGGTCGGGCTTCGCCCTGCGTTCGGTGCTTCACGAGTGCGACAGCTCCACGGCCGAGCGCTTCCACGGAGTGATCGTGCGCCAGGTCGTGGAGCCGTCCAACCAGCTGTTCCGTGAGGTGGTGCACCGCGGTGTCTCGCGGGGCGATGTGCGGCCCGATGCCACCGGTGACCTGGTCTTCGACGTGATTCCGGGCCTGATGATGTACCGCTCAAAGGTGTGCGGCAGCGAATGGCCCGATGAAGACATCTCCGAGATGATCGACCAGGTGATGGTGCCGCTGCTGCGTCCCCACGGCGGCTGATCGCCGGCGCGGAACCGGTGAGAGCGGTGGCGCCGTGGCGGCACCTGCAATCCGGTTGTCGCGGGTGGGGTGCGGCGGCGTAACCTTGCTGGCGCCATGCCCTACGAACCACCCACCCACACAGTCGAGCGCTCGATCAGAGCCACCACCGGCGCCAAGATCGTCGCTGGTGTCGACGAGGTCGGACGCGGGGCGTGGGCCGGGCCCGTCACGGTGTGCGCAGCGATCACCGGACTGCGCCGGCCACCCGCCGGTCTCACCGATTCCAAGCTGATCAGCCCCAAGCGCCGTACCAAGCTGGCCGGGCTGCTGGAACAGTGGGTCACGGCGCACGCCCTGGGGCAGGCCTCGCCGGAGGAGATCGACAAACTGGGGATGACCGCGGCGCTTCGGCTGGCCGCCGTCCGTGCGCTGGACGCGCTCCCGGTCCGGCCGGACGCCGTCATCCTCGACGGCAAGCACGACTACCTCGGCTCCCCCTGGAAGGTCCGTACGGTCATCAAGGGGGACCAGTCCTGCGTCGCGGTTGCTGCCGCCTCCGTGATCGCCAAAGTGCACCGGGACGCGCTGATGGCCGAACTGCGCAGCGAATGCGCCGATTTCGGGTTCGACGCCAACGCCGGCTACCCCTCGCCCGTGCACAAGGCGGCCCTCGAGGTGCTGGGGCCCACGCCCTACCACCGGCTTTCGTGGGCCTATCTCGACGCGCTGCCCCAGTGGCGGCACCTCAAGAAGGTGCGCCTGTCCGCCGAGGCGGCCGAACTGGAAAGCGGGGGCCAGCTCGGCTTCGAATTCTGAACCGGCCCTGCCGTCAGGGCAGTCGCACCCATGTGCCCACCCGCCGATGCCTTCCGCGTCGGCATTTGATAGACATCCACTCATGCCTCTCATCCCCGAGGAGCCTCAGATTCACGAGAGTGCCCAGGGTCCCCGCGTTACTCCGGCCGCAGGCCGCACCGCGCCGACCCCCCGTCCCGTACCCGGTCCGCGTTCCGCGGCCTCGCCGCGTCCCGGACACCCGGGCCCCGGCCCGGCCAGGCCCGTGCCGCCGCGTACGCATACCTCTGCCACCTCCGCCGGGCAGCCCCAGGCTCCCCGGCCGACCAAGCCCTCAGTTCCTCAGATCCAGCTGATCCCCGCTCCGGCCGACGGCGCGCTCGACGCCGCCGACGAAGCCGTCGACCTTCTGCTCGACTCCGGTCGCGCCCCGGCCGACGTCCTGGTGCTCACCACTGGTGAAAAGCACCCGTGGGCGGCGCACGAACTGTCCTTCGGCGAGGCGGCCTACTGGGCCCAGCACGACGCCCGTGACGACGTCTTCTACGCGGACGCCGCCGCGGTGGGCCGGGCCTCGGCTCGTCCTGTGGTGGTCGTCGCGATCAACGGAGGCGCCGACGACGCCGCCGCCCGCGCACTACCCGCGGCGCTGGCGAAGGCGACCGCTCTGCTGATCGTGTGCGGGGACCCCAAGCGAATCAACACCGTGCTGGGGACGGGCGTCTGAGCCGGACGGTCTCCATGGACCGCGCGGTGTTCACGGACCGTAAGGCCCGCTGAGACCGCGCGGTCTTCGGCGATCGCGCCGGCCTGGCGGAGCACGCGGTCTCTGCCGATCGGCCGGTCGGAGGCATCGGATGGCATCGGGCGGCCCACGGTCCGGGCAGCCGGACAGGGGCTACTCACCGACTCGCCCACGCGGCCCGGTGGTCTTTCAGCGTGCGGCCGTGCGCCGCAGAGCTTCGGCCGCGCCGCTCGCGGTACGCAGCGGCAGCGGTTCCACATCGGTCCCGGCGTCGGAGAGATCGCCCGGCGACGACTGGGAGTTCGGCTGCCGCCCGCCGCGGCCCTCACCGAGCACCTGCCAGCCGCCGCGCGTCAGCGTGATGTACGCCCCGCAGCGCAGCCCATGCAACGTGCACGCGTCCCGCAGCCCCCACATCCATGCCCCGTCCTCCTCCGTCCAGCGCTCGTCGCCCTCGCGGCAGCAGAGCAGCACGGCCGTGCGTACGGGCGTGCGCCGACGCAGGTCGTGCGGGATGACCCGGCGCAGATGGGCCAGGAGTACGTTGCGGAACTCCCAGCCGTCGACAGGGGCGGAGCGCCGGGCGAACGACGCACTGGCGGCGAGCCGTTCCTCGTGGTCGAGCACGGCGACCACAGCGGTCGCCGGTTTCGGCCGATGCCGTGTGTGCAGCCCACTGACGACCTCGCGGGGGTTGCGCAGCAGGGGTATCCCCGCTGCCGCCCACTCGGCCGGTTCGAGCATCCTGGCGAGGCGGCTGGCGGAATGCGCCGGCGTGTTGATCGAAGTGGCTGCGGACGGAGCGAATCCGAAGGTCACGTTCCTCCCTTCGCATACGCGCCCACAGGGGGCAGGGACGGGTGCGGGCGCACCGCGGCACGGCCCTTCAGGGCTGCGAACGGGCCCGCGGGGAGCGCTCCAATTCTTGCTGGCCTGTGGTCATGCGGCAACGAGCAATTTGCCGTCACCGGCGGGAATCGGCGGGTATGAGGCTCATATTCCTTCACTTAGCCTGCCCATCCGGAGCCTCGCTGACCCCTGACGTCACGCCTGAACGGCAAGGACCAGCGGAAACACCCCCTTCGCGCCGGACCGGAGCAGCAGTCGCGCTGTCACGGCGAGGGTCCAGCCACTGTCCGAAAGATCGTCGATCAGCAGGACAGGACCATCGGCCGCTGCCAGCGCCTCTGCCAACCGGGGCGGTACGGCGAACGCCTCATGCAGGCCTCGCACTCGCTGGGCGCTGTTGGTGCGCGAGATCCGCGCGTCCCCGGCTTCCGCCGCGTACTCGACCGTCCCCAGCAGCGGCATCCGGCCCACTTCGGCGACCCGGGCCCCCAGGGAACCGACCAGCTGAGGCCTGCTGTGCGAGGCAACAGTGACGACGCCCACCGGCCGCGCCGGCGCGGCCGGTGCGCCGGACGCCCATCCTCCGGGGCCCTTGGCCCAGTCGGCCAGGACCGTCACCACGGCTGTGACGACATCGTCCGGAACTGGTCCGTCCGTGGCCTGTGGCGCGAGCATCGGCCGGAGCCGGTTGCCCCAGCCGATGTCGGAGAGCCGCCCCAGCGCACGGCCTGTGAAGGACTGCTCCGTTTCGGGGATACGGCCTTTGAGACTGATGCCCACCGCCGCGAGCCCCGTCGGCCACATCTTGCGGGGCTCCACCTCCACGCCCGGCCTGCCCAGTTCCCCGCGGGCGGCGTCCAGAGCTCCGTCGGAGACCTTGTCGCTGAAGCGGGCCCCCGAGCAGTTGTCGCAGCGTCCGCACGGAGCCGCTTCCTCGTCGTCCAGCTGCCGCCGCAAGAACTCCATACGGCAGCTCGTCGACCGTGCGTAGTCGCGCATCGCCTGCTGCTCGGACTCGCGCTGCCGCGCGACCCACGCATAGCGCTCGGAGTCGTACGACCAAGGCCGGCCCGTGGTGGTCCAGCCGCCCTTCACCCGGCGTACCGCGCCGTCCACGTCGAGGACCTTGAGCATGGTCTCAAGTCGCGTACGCCGCAGCTCTACCAGCGGCTCCAGCGCGGGCAGGGACAGCGGCCTGCCCGCCTCGGCAAGAACGCCGAGGGTACGTCGCACCAGCTCCTCGGGCGGAAAGGCCACCGACGCGAAGTACTGCCAGATCGCCTCGTCCTCCCGGCCCGGCAGCAGCAGCACCTCCGCATGCTTCACACCGCGGCCCGCGCGGCCCACCTGCTGGTAGTACGCGATGGGGGAGGAGGGCGAGCCCAGGTGCACGACGAAGCCGAGATCGGGCTTGTCGAAGCCCATGCCCAGGGCGGACGTGGCGACCAGCGCCTTGACCCGGTTGGCCAGCAGATCCTCCTCGGCCTGCTGCCGGTCGGCGTTCTCCGTGCGGCCGGTGTACGAGGCAACAATGTGACCGCACTGCCGCAGATACGTCGTGACCTCCTCGGCCGCCGCGACCGTGAGCGTGTAGATGATGCCCGAGCCCGGCAGCTCGCCGAGGTGATCGGCCAGCCAGGCCAGGCGAGTTGCCGCATCGGGGAGCTGGAGCACACTCAGGCTGAGACTCTCCCGGTCCAGCGCACCGCGCAGCACAAGGGCGTCGGTGCCCGCACCGGTGCCCAGTTGCTCCGCGACGTCCGCAGTGACGCGGGCATTGGCGGTGGCGGTGGTGGCGAGCACCGGGACCCCCGCCGGCAGATCCGCGAGCATGGTCCGCAGCCGCCGGTAGTCGGGCCGGAAGTCATGCCCCCAGTCGGAGATGCAGTGCGCCTCGTCCACGACCAGGAGCCCGGTCGCAGCTGCGAGTTTGGGAAGCACCTGATCCCGGAAATCGGGATTGTTGAGCCGCTCGGGACTCACCAGCAGCACATCCACCTCTCCGGCCGCCACCTCGTCCTGAACCGTGTCCCACTCCTCGGTGTTGGAGGAGTTGATGGTCCGGGCGCGGATACCCGCTCGCGCTGCAGCCTCGACCTGGTTGCGCATGAGCGCGAGAAGAGGCGAGACGATCACGGTCGGGCCGCTGCCCCGCTCGCGCAGCAGCGAGGTCGCGACGAAATACACCGCGGACTTGCCCCAGCCAGTCCGCTGCACGACCAGAGCCCGGCGCTTGTCGGCGACGAGCGCCTCGATCGCACGCCACTGGTCCTCACGCAGCCGGGCGGTTCCCGTGGTGTCCGAGACGAGACGGGCGAGTACGGAATCGGCTGAGGCGCGGAGGCCCGCGGAGTCGGCGAGGTCGAGGTCTGCGTTGGTCATGCCCCCATGCAACCCGATGGCACCGACAAAGCGCGAACGAGGCGGTCGGCCTGTGGATAACGTTATCCACAGGGGTCGCGGGGGTCGGGACCACCGAGAGACCGTCGTGCCATGAACAAGCACCACGAAACCACCGGTCCCGCCGAGGAGCAGCAGATCACCCTGCGCGGACCCGCCGAACTGGCCGATGCCCTTCCGTACATGATGGGTTTCCATCCGAACGATTCGATCGTGCTCGTCGCCGTGCATGGCAAACGCGGCCGCTTCGGCGGGCGGCTGAGGCTAGGCATTCCGAGCTCGCCTCGCGAGTGGTCGCCCGTGGCGGAGCAGCTGGCTGAGTGTCTGATCGAGGGCAGCGAGCGCCGTGGCTCCCGACCGGACGGCATTGTCGTCTTCCTCTGCCAGGACCCGGCCGAGGGCGAGACGAGCCGCCGGGTGATGGAGCGGCTGCGCCCGCTCGCGCAAGGACTGAGGACCGCCTGCGGCACCCTCGAGGTGCCCGTCTACGAGGCTCTCTGTATCTCCGACAGCCGTTTCTGGTCCTACTGCTGCCCCGACGCGCGCTGCTGTCCACCCGAAGGCAGCGCCCTGGCGCTGCCCGGCACCTCGGTCATGGCGGCGGCGGCCGCCTACGCGGGGGTCCAAGTGCGGGGATCCCTGCGGGAGATGGAGGGGCGGCTCGCGCCTTTGACCACTGCGGCCGCTGCCGGCCAGGAAAAGGCACTGGACACGGCGGGCGCCACGCTGACGCCGAGGATCCTGGACGAGGAGGGGCGTGAGCAGGTCGCTGCGGAGACGCTCGCATTGGCCCGACGGCTGATGAAGCGCATCGCCGAATCACCGCGGTCCGGGGGCTGGGCCGAGTCGGACGTCGCGGACGACCGGCTTGTCCATCACGACGAGGCCGCTGCCGTGATCCTCGGCATCCAGGACCGGGACACCCGGGACCGGGCGGCGGAATGGATGGAGGGCCCCGACGCCGGTCCGGCGCTTCGACTCTGGCGGGCGCTCGCCCGCCGTTGTGTCGGGCCCTACTGCGAGCATTCCGCCGCACCGCTCACCCTGGCCGGATGGGTCGCCTGGTCGTCCGGCGACGAGCCCGGAGCGCGGGTCGCTCTGGGACGGGCGCTGCAGGTCGACCCGGACTACGTCTTCGCCCGCCTCCTGCATGAAGCGTGCAATCAGGGCCTGGATCCAGAGACGCTGCGCAGCTGTCTGCGCGCGGCGGGCAGCTCCCGGGCTTCCTCCGGCTCCGGCGGGCCGGACAAGGGCGCGCGAGGGGATGGCGGGCTACGTGTGGACGTGCGACGCAAGGCGGCGCGGTCCCGCCCGCGGGCAAAGAGGCTTGGGCGACCCCTGGGCAAGAAGGCAGTTCCGCCTGTCGGAACGCGCCCCGCGAAGGCGGCGTCCGCCGACGGGGTCCGGGGGAGCAGGCGCAGCGGCAGCGGGGAGGGCGGCACGAGGAGCGGGAGATGACGGTGACTGGCCATGTGGTCGCCTGTGCTGTCGTTCACCGTCATGGCGGTGTCCCGCCGTTCTCGATGAAGTCCCCGGCCGCCCGAGATGTCCGCGAGCGAGCGGCGCACGGCAGGGGGCGGACCTGGGCCGCACCTCGCCGCGTGCCGGCCGGGTTCCGGCGGCCGCGGGGGCTGTGAGGTGCGGGGGCGCGGGAGTTGATGAAGAAACAGTCGACGCAGATCGCGAAGAGTGTGTTTATCGTCAGGCAGACGACTATGATCACGGCATGTCTCCCTACGACCCGTCGGCCTTTCCACCCTTTGCTGTCACCGTCGACCTGGTCGTGCTCACCGTGCGTCGTCATGCGCTTTGTGCGCTGGTGGTACGCCGCGGAGAGCCGCCGTTCCAGGGCCGGTGGGCGCTGCCCGGCGGCTTCGTCAGGGGCGACGAGGATCTGGCGGCGGCCGCGGCGCGCGAGCTCGCCGAGGAGACCGGACTGTGCGCGCACGACCCCGCCTCCCCGGCACCTGGGAACGGCGCGCATCTCGAGCAGCTGGCCACCTACGGAGACCCCAAGCGGGACCCCCGCATGCGCGTGGTCAGCGTGGCCCATCTGGTGCTCGCGCCCGACCTGCCCGCCCCCCGGGCGGGTGGCGATGCCAACAGTGCCCGCTGGGCCGCGGTCGAGGATCTCCTTGGCCAGGAGAACGGGTTCGGGCGCGAAGACGATCAGGCCGCCTCGCTCGCCTTCGACCATGCGCGAATTCTGGCGGACGGGGTGGAGCGGGCCCGCTCCAAGATCGAGTACTCCTCGCTCGCCACCGCTTTCTGCCCGCCGGAGTTCACAGTCGGCGAGCTGCGACGCGTCTACGAGGCGGTGTGGGGCGTAGCGCTCGACCCCCGGAACTTCCACCGCAAGGTGACCGGTACTCCAGGCTTCCTGGTGCCCGCGGGCGGTACGACCACCCGTCAGGGCGGCCGCCCGGCGCAGTTGTTCCGGGCCGGTGGCGCCACCGTGCTGAACCCCCCGATGCTGCGTCCGGAAGTCTGACACCCGGGCCCGGCCGCTGCGCAAAAAGTCCTAAATGTCGCGTTATCTTGCTGCGGTACCCGACCTGCCGCCGAGCGGTCTCATCTTCCGCGAGAGAAGCGATGCTCCAGGCCATCGGACTGACCAGCGCCCACCGCCGGAACCAGCAGCCCGCCGTCGACGACGTCACGTTCGAGGCCCGGCCCGGCCTCGTTACTGCCCTCCTCGGCGCGTCCGGTTCCGGCAAGACGACGGCGCTGCGTCTGATGCTCCAACTCGAGGCCGGCCGGGGCATCACGTACTTCCGCGGGAACGCTCTCCACCGCATCGCCCACCCGGCCCGTGAGGTCGGAGTGCTCCTCGGCGACGTACCCGGTCATCCGGCGCGGACGGTCCGGGGGCAGCTGCGTATGCTCTGCGCCGCCACCGGAGTGCCCGCTTCCCGCGCCGACGAGATGCTCGAGGTCGTCGGTCTGGCGGGCCTCGGCGGTGAGCGTCTCGGCATGCTCTCGCTCGGCATGGACCGTAGGCTCGGGCTCGCCTCCGCCCTCCTCGGGGATCCGCAGACACTGATCCTCGACGAGCCCGCGAAGGGGCTCTCGCCCCGGGAGAACAGTTGGTTGTACGGACTGCTGCGCGCGCACGCCGCCCATGGCGGCACCGTCCTGTGCACCACCAGCGACCCCAAGGAAGCCGCCCGCCTCGCCGACCGGGTCGTCACCCTCGACGCGGGCCGCCTCGTCGCCGACCAGGACGCGGCCGCCTTCTCCCGCACCAGACTCCGCCCCCGCGTCGCCGTCCGTTCTCCGCACGCCGCCCGCTTGGCCGCCCTCGTCGCCCGCGAGGCGCGCGCCGCTCAGCGTTCCGTCGAGGTCGTCACCGAGAGCGGCAGCCTGCTGTCCGTCTACGGAAGCACCTGCGCCGAGGTCGGCGACACGGCCTTCCGGCACGGCGTGCTCGTCCACGGGCTGTCCGACGAGGTGGGAGACGCGGGCCCCGAGCCGGAGCCCGCGCCCGTCCCCGGGCCGGCCCCTCAACCGTCCCCTTCGACCCCCAATCAAGAACCGCCCGCACCCGCCGAGCAAGCCCCTCGTCCCTCTGTCCCCCCTCAGCCCTCCTGTCTGCCACGCCCCGTCCGCAGCCCCCTGTGGCCCCTGCGCTACGAACTCCGCCGCCTCCTCGGTGTCCGTACTGCCCTTTTCGTTCTCGCCGCCGTCCTCGTCTCGTCTGCCGCGTTGTGCGTCCTGCTCGGCCGCACCGGCGAAACTCCGCTCCCGGCCCTGCTCGCCGCCTGGCCGGAGTTCCTTCCGCTGCCGCCCGCTGCCTTCGGTGCCGGACTGCTCGGAGCGCGCTCCTTCGGCGAGGAGTTCCGCTATCCCGCCCTTGCCGCCGCCCGCGGCACCGTGCCGCGCCGCTTCGGACTCCTCCTCGCCAAGCTCACGGTGACCGCAGCGGCGGCCCTGCTGATCGCACTCCTCGTCGCAGTGGCCGACTTCCAGGCGCTTCGCCTCGTCTACGGCAGCGACGCACCGCCGATGCCGCAGAACTGGTCGGCGCTGATGGCCAGTTGGAGCGGTCTCGCGGTCGGCTGTGCCTGGGCCGGGGTACTGGGAGCGGCGGTGTTCCGGGTCACCGCCGCCGGAGTGGCCGCCGTCCTCGCCGTACCGGTCCTCATCGTCCCTCTCGTGCAGAAGGCACTGAGCGCTCCGTCCGTTCGTTCGATCACCGGACTTCCGGGCAGGCTGCGTGAACTGACCTGGGTGCGACTGCCCCAGCAATCGGACAACTGGCTTATGGCCGGGCTGCATCT